>JAPKAY010000033.1 GCA_028825045.1 Halioglobus sp. | reverse complement strand
GTTCCTTGGGCCGTGTGCCCCGCTCGCGCCAATAGAGCACAAACTCTGGAATAGCCTGTTCGATGAACTCGGGGTCAATTTCACCGCGCTCCATGATTTCCAGAGCATCCGGGCTGGGTCGCCAGCTGTTGTCCAGGGTAGTTGTCTGTGGGGGGCGGAAGGATTCAGCCTGATTTTGTTGTTGCCGTCGCCAAGCGGTAATGACTTGCTGACGGAATTTGTTTTCCCAGGCGCTGCTGGTTTCCCCGCGTTCTCGCCAGTAAAAGATGAAATCTTCCAGTTGGTCTAGTGCGAACTGACGCGGTATGTTGTGATTCATGCTCATTAATTGCAGCAGGTCTTCGCTCGGGGACCAATGCACGGGCAACAGGACTGCGCTGCGTCTCGTGGGAATGACCACAGGTTTAACCGGTTCTGGCGTGGCCGGAGCCTGATTCACGGGCTCGTTTACCGCAAATACCAATTGCTGGGCTGTGTGCAGCGGCGGCGATTCAATTAATACGACGCCCTTGTCTGCTAGGCTGCGACTGATGCGGTGAAGATCCTCAGCGGTCCAGAAAGGCAGTGTATTGAGCAGAAAGGTCCGCTCGACACTCAGCCAGGCGAAGCCATCGCGAATTTGTGGACTGTGGTGTTCGAACAGTTGTTGCAGGTGCTGCAACAAAATCGCCTCCTCCAGGCCGATGGTCTGGGCCAGCACCGGAGAGAACACCAGCGGGCGCTCTGGAATGAGGGAGGAATTTGACATCGTGTTACCGGAAACGGGTCGCAAGTTTGGTAGGATACCGCATTCGTTGAATGGGTGCGCGCTGGGTGATCGTGCGATATTGCTTTAGTTTGAATATTTGCGGATGGGCGGCGAAGAAGACGCACGTGTTCTTTTCCTTCAGTCACAGACTTCGAGTGCTTTGGCGTTGAAAAACGTAGGGTCCAGGTAGAATGGCGCAATTCTGACGGCTTACGTCAGTGCGTCGATCTATGTGGCATTGTATCTATGGGATGAAGAAACAAGCGCTTTTTTGCGTGTGGAAAACTAATGGCAAAACAAAAAACCGCCTTCGTGTGCAATGACTGCGGCTCGGATTATGTGAAGTGGCAGGGTCAATGCAGTGATTGTGAGGCCTGGAATACGCTGACTGAAATCAAACTCGGCCCGCAAAAGGGTTCCGGTCGCGCTGGGGCAGGCGCAAGCCCGCAGGTTGGAGGCAAGCGGGCTGGCTTCGCGGGTACGCTGGACAGCGCCAGGGTTCTCCAGGACATCGATCTGGAGGATTCGCCGCGCTTTTCTTCTGGTGCAGAAGAGTTTGATCGTGTGTTGGGCGGAGGACTGGTGCCGGGATCGGGGATTCTGTTAGGAGGCAATCCGGGTGCGGGCAAAAGTACATTGTTATTGCAAACGATGTGTCACCTCGCGCGCACCATGGAGGCGTTGTATGTCACCGGGGAGGAATCCCTGCAGCAGGTTGCCATGCGCGCCAAGCGCCTGCAGCTACCCACCGATAAATTACAATTGATGTCAGAAACCAATGTGGAGGCGATTGTCGCGGCCGCCGAAGCGCTCAAGCCAAAGGTGCTGGTCGTCGATTCCATCCAAGTTGTGCACACCGAAGAAATCACCTCTGCACCGGGCAGTGTTTCGCAGGTGCGCGAATGCGCCGCCTATCTGATCCGGTACGCTAAACAGACCGGAATGGTTCTGCTCCTGGTAGGTCATGTCACTAAGGATGGCTCCCTGGCGGGCCCCAAGGTGCTGGAACATATGATCGACTGCTCTATTTTGCTGGAGGGTAGCGATGACGCCCGCTTCCGCACGCTGCGCGGGCAGAAGAATCGCTTTGGCGCAGTTAACGAACTCGGAATCTTCGCCATGACCGAGCAGGGCATGCGCGAGGTCAAAAACCCCTCCGCTATTTTTCTGGACCGCGCCAGCGAGCCAGCGTCCGGCAGCGCGGTAATGGTGGTATGGGAGGGTACGCGTCCGCTGCTGGTAGAAATTCAGGCGCTGGTGGACGACAGCCAGCTGGGCAACCCGCGACGCGTGGCGGTGGGGCTGGAACAAAATCGGCTGGCCATGCTGCTGGCGGTGTTACATCGCCACGGTGGTCTGCAGGTGGGGGATCAGGATGTCTTTGCGAATGTAGTGGGAGGCGTAAAAGTGCTGGAAACCAGTGCTGACCTGGCCCTGTTGCTCGCCATCGTGTCGAGTTACCGGGATAAAATCCTGCCAAGGGAGTTGGTGATGTTTGGCGAGGTGGGTTTGTCGGGTGAGATTCGCCCCGTACCCAACGGTCAGGAACGCCTTTTGGAGGCGGCTAAACACGGATTCAAGCGTGCCATTGTGCCTAAGGGAAATGCGCCCAAGGGAGAGATCAAGGGGATGCAGGTGACGGCGGTCTCAAAGTTGTCTGAGGCGCTGGATGCGCTGGAATAAGTATTTTAATTAATTCCTGAACTATTCGCTTAACTGTAAGAGTTCCTCTTCCAGTGTAGCAATGTCCATATGAGCCTGGAGTACTTCAAGCAAGGGTGTGATGTTTTCCCGATCAACGTGCTGTACGGCAAACCCTAACCTTTCCGCCTCAACATGCTGTAAGTAGGCGTGCAGTTCCAGCGTGCTGTTCTCTTCCAAATTGATAATTAGGGTAAAAGGTTCGTTGTACTGTGCGTCCCACTGTTCGGGTTGATCGGTGGTGACCCCGGTAAGCGATATATCGATGAGGTGCTGATTCCAGATGCTGCCACCTTGATGCACTTCGACCGGAAGTGCCAGCTCCACGCGGGTGAAGCGACGTTTCTCGGAATAGTTTTCGGCCATGACAAAGCTCTTGTAACACGTCTTCGTAGGCAACTATAACGCTGCCGAGGTGGGAATGCGAGATGAGCCACAGTATCGCAATCAGTGAGGAACAGGGTAGCTATTGCCTCTTAAGATTCAAGTCTTCAATTTGCGATACTTCAGGCGCTGTGGTTGATCTGCCGCGGCGCCCAGGCGCACCTTTCGATCCTCCTCGTAGTCGGTGAAGTTGCCTTCGTGGAAGACCACGTCGCCACCATCTTCGTATGCCAGAATATGGGTGGTGATGCGGTCCAGAAACCAGCGGTCGTGGGAAATCACCATAGCCGCGCCGGGGAATGCGAGCAGTGCTTCCTCCAGCGCGCGTAGCGTTTCCACGTCGAGATCGTTGGTCGGTTCGTCCAACAGCAGCACATTGGCACCCTGTTTTAACAGCTTGGCCAGATGCAACCGGTTGCGTTCACCACCGGAAAGATCCTTGACGAACTTCTGCTGGTCCGAGCCCTTGAAGTTGAAGCGTCCCACATAAGAGCGCGAGGCGACCTCGTAAGTGCCAATACGGATGATATCCAGACCATCCGAAAGCTCCTCCCATACGGTTTTGCTGCCGTCCAGGTCGTCCCGGGACTGGTCTACGTAGCCGAGTTTGACAGTCTCGCCGACAGTGACCTGGCCGGCATCGGGCTTCTCAATATCCATCAGGATGTTGAACAGGGTCGATTTCCCCATGCCGTTGGCACCAATGATGCCCACGATACTGCCTTTGGGCACGGTGAAGCTGACATTGTCGAACAGGAGACGCTCGCCGAAACTCTTGGACAGGTCTTTTACGTCAATCACCGCATCGCCCAACCGGGGTCCGGGAGGGATGTAAATCTCATTGGTTTCGTTTCGGTTCTGGAATTCCTGGGACTGTAACTCCTCGAAGCGCTGAAGGCGGGCCTTGCTTTTGGCCTGACGCCCTTTGACGTTGCTGCGCACCCACTCCAATTCCGATTTGATGGCCTTCTGGTGAGACGCCTCCTGGCGCTGTTCCTGCCCCAGACGCTGCTCTTTAGCGTCCAACCAGTCTGAGTAATTACCCTCGTAAGGGATGCCGCGACCCCGGTCAAGCTCCAGAATCCAGCCCGCCGCATTGTCGAGGAAGTAGCGATCGTGGGTGATCGCCACCACCGTGCCGGTGAAGTCGTGCAGGAAGCGTTCTAGCCAGCCCACGCTCTCAGCATCGAGGTGGTTGGTCGGCTCGTCTAATAACAGCATGTCCGGGCTGGAAAGCAGCAGGCGGCACAGAGCAACCCGGCGACGTTCGCCGCCTGACAAAGTGGTAACGTTGGCATCCCAGGGTGGCAGGCGCAGGGCGTCGGCGGCGACTTCCAGTTTGTGGTCCAGGTTGTGGGCATCCGTCGCCTGGATGATGTCCTCCAGCCGGGCCTGCTCCTTCGCCAAAGCATCAAAGTCGGCCTCTGGTTCTGCGTAATCGGCATACACCTTCTCCAGCCCTGCCAAAGCGTCGATGGCTTCCTGCGTGCCTTCCTCAACATTGCCCCGTACATCTTTATCCGGATTGAGCTGGGGCTCCTGAGGCAGGTAACCAATATTGATTCCCGGCTGTGGACGCGCCTCACCGAGAATGTCGCCGTCCAATCCGGCCATAATACGTAACAAGGTAGATTTCCCCGATCCGTTCAGGCCTAACACGCCGATCTTGGCGCCCGGAAAGAAAGACAGGGAGATATCTTGCAGGATGGTTTTCTTGGGCGGCACGATCTTGCCGACTCGATTCATGGTGTATACGTATTGGGCCATTGAACGTACTCAAACGACATTTACAGACCGGGAATATTATCAGAAACACAATCGTAATGGGTCCGCTAGTGCGCTCTGGTACTGGCTCAGGTTGAAAATAGAGACTCCAGCTTGGCGACACCTTAAATTTTCAAACTGCGCCATTACTTGCGCACTTATATGGTCGTTAGGTTTAAGGTAGAATGCGCGCCTTCAAGAGGAGCGTCTATGGACGCGCCAACCACCAAAGCGGAGACCAGTATGTTTGACAAGCGCATGACAATTGCGGGATTTGACGATGAGATCTGTTCCGCTATCGCCGAAGAAGAGTGTCGTCAGGAAGAGCATATCGAGCTTATCGCGTCCGAGAATTATACCAGTCCGCGGGTCATACAGGCGCAGGGTACTGTCCTCACCAACAAATACGCTGAAGGTTATCCCGGTAAGCGTTATTACGGTGGCTGTGAATTTGTGGATAAGGCCGAGGAGCTGGCTATCGCGCGCGCGAAAGCCCTGTTTGGCGCCGACTATGCCAATGTTCAGCCTCACTCAGGCTCCCAGGCAAATTCTGCCGTTTATCTGGCCCTGTGTAATGCTGGCGATACTGTATTGGGTATGAGCCTTGCGGACGGTGGACACCTGACCCACGGTGCCAAGCCCAACTTCTCAGGCCAACTTTATAACGCAGTGCAGTATGGCTTGAGCGCCGATACAGGTGAGATCGACTATGCGCAGGTGGAAGCGCTCGCACTGGAATATAAGCCGAAGATGATCATGGCGGGCTTTTCGGCCTATTCACAGATCGTCGACTGGGCGCGTTTCCGTGAAATTGCCGATAAAGTGGGCGCTTATTTAATGGTGGATATGGCCCACGTAGCGGGCCTGGTTGCCGCCGGCGTCTACCCCAACCCGGTTCCTTATGCCGATGTAGTGACCTCCACTACCCACAAAACACTGCGTGGACCTCGTGGCGGCATCATTCTGGCCAAAGCCAACGCGGCGCTGGAGAAGAAGTTCAACTCTGCAGTATTTCCCGGCAGCCAGGGCGGCCCATTGATGCATGTCATTGCAGCCAAGGCGGTGAGTTTCAAGGAGGCTCAGAGCCCTGAGTTTGTCGAGTACCAGAAGCAGGTGGTGAGGAACGCCAAGGCGATGGCTGCAACCTTTATTGAGCGCGGTATCAAAATTGTCTCAGGCGGAACCGAGAACCACTTGATGTTGGTGGATCTGATTGGCAAGGAATATACCGGCAAGGATGCGGATGCGGCGCTGGGTGATGCCAATATCACGGTCAACAAAAACGCGGTGCCGAACGACCCCCGTTCACCGTTCGTCACATCAGGGTTGCGCGTGGGCACGCCTGCTATCACTACGCGCGGGTTTGGCGAGTCGGAGACGATCGAGCTGACCGGCTGGATGTGCGATGTGCTGGAGTCGCTGGAAAATGGCACGTCGGAGAAGGTGATTGCTGAGGTGAAGGGCAAGGTTCTGGCCATTTGCAAGCGGTTTCCAGTCTACGGCTAGATTGTGGGTGCTCGCTCCTTCAATACCGGGCCAAGGTCGTAGGAGGCTCTTGAAAAAGGTCACAGCGCGCTGTCGGAAACCCCGTCCGCCGGGCGTTGTGGTAGTAAATCAACGCAGCCGTACCCCAAATGAGTAAAGCCTCGAACATCGAAAATATGTTAATCTTCAGCGACTTAGATTAACGAGAACAGCCCATGCACTGCCCGTTTTGCGCCGCAGAAGACACCAAGGTGATCGACTCCAGGCTGGTTGCCGAGGGCGATCAGGTGCGCCGTCGTCGGGAGTGTCTAAGCTGTGCTGAGCGCTATACCACATACGAGATAGCAGAACTGGTCATGCCCCGGGTGATCAAACAGAACGGCAACCGCGAACCCTTCAATGAAGACAAGCTTCGGGCGGGTCTTCTGCGCGCCCTCGAAAAACGTCCCGTTTCGGTCGAGGATATCGAAGCAGAAATCATGCATATTAAACACGCCCTGCGCGCGACCGGCGAGCGAGAAGTGCAGTCATTGGTAGTGGGTGAACTGGTGATGACAACACTGAAGAAGCTGGACCAGGTTGCCTACGTGCGCTTCGCGTCCGTATACCGTAGCTTCCAGGATATTGCTGAGTTTCGCAGTGAAATCGAACGGCTGGAAGCCGATACGGCAGACGACTAAAGCGGTCTTCCCTGATGGAAACACACTTCGATACCCGCATGATGGCTCGCGCTCTGCAATTAGCGCAACGCGCCCAATACTCCGCCATGCCAAACCCGCATGTGGGATGTGTATTGGTGCGCGACGGTCATATCATCGGCGAGGGATTTACCGCGCCAGCGGGTGGTAACCATGCCGAGGTTGAGGCGCTTCAAGCCGCCGGAGATGCCCGCGGCGCCACTGCCTACGTGACCCTCGAGCCTTGTAGTCACAAGGGGAAGACCGGCCCCTGTGCCGATGCGCTCGTGAGCGCAGGTGTGAGCAGAGTCGTGACGGCTATGCCTGACCCCAATCCACAGGTGGCAGGACAGGGACTGGAAAAATTGCGGAGTGCGGGGGTCGCGGTCGAATGTGGGCTGCTTGAGGGCGAAGCGCGACAAGTTATTCCCGGCTTTATTGCACGCATGACGCGTGGCAGAGGGCGTGTGCGGGCAAAGCTGGCCATGTCGATGGATGGACGTACGGCCATGGCCTCCGGCGAGAGCCAATGGATCACTGGCTCTGCGGCGCGACAGGATGTGCAACGTCTGCGGGCGATGAGTTGTGCCATTGTTACCGGCGTGGGTACCGTGCTGGCGGACGATTGCGCGTTGACTGTGCGCGCGCAGGAGCTGGGCTTGCCACCCCAGGAGGCGAACCTTGCGGCGAGTCGGCAGCCACTGCGAGTGGTGTTGGACTCGCAATTGCAGACACCCCGGGAGGCGAGGGTAAGGGATTCCAGTGCGCCTACATTGATTTGCCACGCAGAATCGGTCGTGGTGCCAGAGGATAACGCCGGCGGCAGCATAGATCTGTTGGCATTGCCTGGTGGCGAAGGGGGACTCGACCTCCATGCATTGATGACTTACCTCGCCGCGCAGCAGTGCAATGAAATTCTGGTAGAATCTGGGCCCCGCCTGGCCGGCGCGTTACTGCAGTCTGGCTTATTGGATGAATTAATCGTCTACATGGCGCCTGCCTTACTGGGTGATCGTGCGCGCCCCCTGCTGGATTTGCCGCTGGATCACATGGCAGACAAAATTCAGTTGAAGTGGGAGGACGTGCGCAAAGTGGGCACGGACTGGCGTTTCACCGCCACTCCCGCCTGAGTTCGCACACGGGTTGAGGTACGCGGTGGAGTCAAAGAGGTAGCATCATGTTTACAGGGATTATCCAGGCCGTAGGTTCCGTGGCCGACATGCAGCGCAGTGGAGGCGACTTACGTTTGCGCGTTCACACCGGCAAGCTGCTGTTGGATGACCTCGCTGTGGGTGACAGCATCTGCACAAATGGCGTTTGCCTGACGGTAATTGATCTGCCTGGTGACGGCTACTGGGCAGATGTCTCGGTGGAATCTCTGAACTTCACCACCCTGGGCGATTTGAAGTTTGGCTCTGCCGTCAATCTGGAAAAAGCACTCACACCACAGAGTCGCTTGGGTGGGCACATTGTGAGTGGGCATGTGGATGGCGTAGGCAAGGTTGTGAGCCTGAGTGAAGACGGGCGTTCCATTCGGGTAGTGCTGCGCGCCCCTGATCAATTGGCAAAGTATATCGCGCACAAAGGTAGCATCTGTGTGGACGGTATCAGTCTAACGGTCAATGCAGTAAACGGTGCCGAATTCGACCTGAATATTATTCCCCAGACGATGGCAGAGACTATCTTTGGCGAGTATGCGCCAGGAAGCCGGGTTAACCTTGAAGTGGATGTTATCGCTCGGTATCTGGAGCGACTGATTCAGGGCGATGCAGCGGCCGATGTAGCCTCAGCGGGTCTGACTTTGGACAAGCTTGCCGAACACGGTTTTCTGGATGAGCCGGGCCAGGGTCCGGGGAGCCAGTGAGCATGGAATTGAACACGGTAGAAGAATTGATCAGCGACATTCGTCAGGGTCGTATGGTGGTGCTGCTGGATGACGATGCGGACAGCCATAATGAAGGCGTGGTGATGGTCGCGGCGGAGCACTGCGAAGCCAAGCACGTGACGTTTATGGCGCGGCAGGTTAGAGGACTTATCTGTCTGACGCTGACTGAGGAACGCTGTCAGCAACTGGATCTGCCGCCGATGGTGGATGGTGCGCAGGGCGAGAAATCCAATTTTACGCTATCAATTGAGGCGGCTGTGGGCATCGATACTGGCATATCGGCAGTGGATCGAGCGCTCACCGTGCAGGCGGCCGTGGCACCTCATGCGCGACCTGCGGATATAGTACAGCCCGGCCATATCTTCCCACTGGCGGTAATGCCCGGTGGAGTGCTTACCCGCGCCGGCCACACGGAGGCGGCTTCAGACTACGCCCGACTGGCGGGGCTATTCCCCGCTGCAGTGATTGCCGACATCCTGACGCCAGACGGTGCTGTTGCCGATGGCCCGGCGTTACGCACCTTTGCCACCAGGCACGACCTGAAGATTGGCTCCATCGCCGACCTTATCCATTTTCGCATGGTGAATGAACGTACCATTCGTCGAATTCGCGAGGGCGCCATTGATACCGAACACGGCAAATTCCAGCTGACGGTGTACCGCGATCAGACAGCAGGTGCGGTGCACTTGGCCCTGTCCCGGGGCGAAATCCTCGAACACGAGCCCACGCTGGTGCGGGTGCATGTGCAGTCGGTAATGCGGGATCTGATCACCAGTAAAATATCGGGTCGACCTACATGGAGCCTGGGCAAGTGTTTGCAGGCCGTGGCGGCCCATGGTCGTGGCGTGATTGTGCTGCTGGCTCGTACCGAGGGCCCCGAGCAGTTGCTGGCGAGTATAGACAGGGCGCTCGGTGAGCAGAGCGCGACTGCCGCAATGACGCCGGACAGTTACACCACAGTGGGACTGGGGTCACAGATTCTCAAGGACCTGGGGGTGGGAAAAATTCACCTCATGGGTGCACCCATAAAGTACAATGCAATTTCCGGTTTTGATCTGGAAGTACTGGATTATGTAGACCCCGGACAATAGAAGGACATCACTATGACTGACATTAAGACAATCGAAGGTACGTTCACTGGCGGCAAAGGCAACTACAGCATTGTCGTAGGCAGGTGGAATAGTTTTGTCGTGGAGCACTTGTTAGAAGGTGCTCTGGATACCTTGCGGCGTCATGGCGTCAGTGACAAACAAATTACAATTGTGCGCGCGCCGGGTGCGTTCGAGATCCCACTGGTGTGCAAGGCAGTCGCGGCTAAGGGAAATGTGGATGCCATTATTGCCTTGGGTGCAGTGATTCGCGGAGGAACCCCCCATTTTGAGTACGTGGCAGGCGAGTGCACCAAGGGTATTGCGATGGTGAGCATGGAATACAGCCTGCCGGTGTCGTTTGGTGTGCTAACGGTCGATACTATCGAGCAGGCGGTGGAGCGGTCAGGCTCCAAGGCGGGCAACAAGGGAGAGGAAGCCGCGATGTCCGCGTTGGAAATGGTCAGCCTGCTGGGTAAGCTCGGTTAAATGAATAAACCGAAACACAATACGCTGCCGGCTGAGCGTCGCAAGGCTCGACACTACGGTATGCAGGCCCTCTATCAGTGGCATATGGCCGGAGCGAACGTGAGCGATATTGAGGCAGAGTTTCGCGCGGATTACGACTTCAGTCATGTTGATTTGGCCTACTTTCAGGCACTCCTGCATGAGATCCCTGCCTGTGTCGATGAACTGGATGAAGCACTGACACCGCTGCTGGATCGGAAACTGGATGACCTTGACCCCATCGAGCGGACGCTGTTGCGCATGGGCATGTATGAGTTAACCCGGCGCATCGATGTTCCCTACAAGGTAGTTATCAACGAGGAGGTGGCACTGGCGAAAAAGTTTGGTGCTACCGACAGTCACAAATATGTTAATGGCGTGTTGGATAAAGCCGCCAGGCAGATACGTAAGGTCGAGATCGCCGCAGCATCGTGATGCCACTTTCTGAGTTTTCCGTGATTTACCGTTATTTTTCCAGCCTGGGCAGCGGTGATGCTGTGGATCTCTCAGTGGGAGATGACTGCGCCATCCTGCGGCTGCAGGAGGGTGAGCGGCTCGCTACCTCCGTTGACACAATGGTTGCCGGTGTGCATTTTTTCCCTGACAGTTTCCCCGAAGATATTGGATTTCGCGCAGTGTCTGCGGCGGCGAGTGACCTCGCGGCGATGGGTGCCAGACCGCTGGGAATGACGATCGCACTGACGCTTCCGGAAGCCGACGAGCTCTGGCTGAATGCCTTCAGCCAGGGGCTTGCCACTGCGGTAACACAGTACCAATTGCCTTTGGTCGGGGGTGATACCACGCACGGTCCGCTGGCAGTCTGTGTGCAGGTGATGGGCGCGCTGCCCATGAACCAGGCGCTGCTGCGCGGTGGGGCTAGTGTCGGCGACAGAGTCTACGTGTCGGGCACTCTGGGCGATGCAGCCGGCGCTTTGGCCTTTTTGCAAGAACAATGGCAGCCCGAGCCGGACCATGCTGAATTCCTCTTGAATCGATTTAATCGTCCGCTGGCCCGTCTTGAACTGGGCTGTGGCCTGCTGGGCCTGGCTTCTGCTGCTATCGATATTTCCGATGGCCTGCTCGCAGATGCAGGGCATGTGGCCGCAGCCAGCGGTGTTCGGATATGCATCGACACTGACTCACTGCCCCTCTCCGAGGCATTGCGCTCCCACGATTGCAAGGAGACGATTCTGCGTTGGGCCCTAACCGGAGGGGACGATTACGAGTTGTGCTTCTTTTTGCCGGCCGATGTGACAGCGCCCCCAGGGTGCACATGCATAGGCCACGTGGAGGCTGGAGCAGGGGTAGACTGTGGTATGGAGATTGACATACCGACGGGATATCAGCATTTTAGTGACTAGTCGCTCCGCTTCTCAGGCAGCGTGGGCTCGCTGCAAAGCGCCACCAATCAAGCCGGTACAGTAGATGGACCCAACGCCACAGCACCCGCCGGACATAGATCCCGCCCCCGACCTACTGCGTAACCCGGTCCAATTCCTGGCTTTTGGCTTTGGCAGTGGGCTTTCTCCCTGGGCACCTGGCACAGCCGGTACTCTGGTGGCTGTTCCCTTGTATCTGCTGATTTCCAGTTGGAGCCTGCTCCAATACACAGGGTTTATCGTGCTCACCGCGCTGCTGGGCGTTTGGATTTGTGGCGTGGCCAGCCGGCAACTTAAGGTTCACGACCACCCAGGAATTGTTTGGGATGAATTTGTTGGCTTCTGGATAACCATGTGGGCCGTGCCCGCAGACTGGTTGTGGATTGTCGCCGGCTTCCTGGCGTTTAGAGTGTTCGATATCGTCAAGCCCTGGCCGGTGAGCGTGCTGGACCGGAAAGTTGGCGGCGGCTTCGGTATCATGATTGATGATGTGCTGGCCGGGGTGATGGCCTGCCTGACTTTACACATTGCACTGTGGTGGGTGTAGTGCCCGGAGATAAGACATGGTGACAAAGGCGACCGCCCTTATGGCGGCGATTTGCCTTCTGATAACCGTGACTGCGCTCAGAGCCGATTCCCGTTCTATTGAAGTTGAGGCCCTGTTTGAAAACGCCGCGGTGTTGATGATTAATGGTCAGCGCAAGATGCTCCGAGTGGGACAGTCCTTTGCTGGCGTCACGGTGGTAGCTGCCGATCCAGCATCGGCGACCTTGGAGTTCGATGGGCGCAAGGAGGAGGTCGGCCTCTCTAAACGCATTACCAGCAACTTTCAGGTGCTGCAGGAGCGGCGGCATACCATTGCGCGCGATGCCAATAGACAATATTTGACGAACGCCATGATAAACGGTCGCCGTGTGCAGGTGTTGGTTGATACTGGCGCCAATGTGGTGGCCCTCAGTGCTGCGCAGGCTAACTTACTGGGAATTGACTTTAATGCCGGTGAGCCTTCGAGGGTGGAAACAGCCAGTGGCATAACCAGCGCTCACTCGATAATCCTGCAATCGGTGAGTGTTGGCGGAATTGAGATTGAAAATGTGCAAGCCACCGTAGTGGCGGGAGATTATCCGACCACCGTTTTGTTGGGCATGAGTTATCTACAGCACGTAAAGATGCAGGAGCATAACGGTATTCTCTCGCTTACTGGAACCCCATAGTCATTCCTCGCCCCTGCCCACCGAATACTGGTAGACTGTCCGACCTTTTTTAACGGATGGCCCCTGTGTCAGTACGTTTCGTAGAAACCTCGCGCCTGCCTACCCAATGGGGTGAATTCAATATTCATGGCTTTGAGGACACTCAATCCAACAAAGAGCACGTCGTTCTCACCATGGGCGAAGTGGGAGATGGGCAATCCGTGTTAACAAGAGTGCATTCAGAGTGCCTGACCGGGGATGCCTTGTTCAGCCTGCGCTGTGATTGTGGCAGCCAGCTGCACGCGGCTCTCGAAGCGATCTCTGGAGAGGGCAGGGGAGCGTTGTTCTATCTGCGCCAGGAAGGGCGGGGTATTGGATTGCTGAATAAGATCAAGGCCTACAAGTTGCAGGATGCCGGGGCCGACACGGTAGAGGCTAACGAGCAGCTGGGCTTTGGTGCCGATATACGCGACTACAGTATGCTGCAGTCCATGTTTGAGCACCTCGGAGTCAACTCTGTGCGCCTGATGACCAATAATCCGCGTAAGGTTGCAGCCCTTGAAGAGCATGGCGTGACCGTGGTTCAGCGGGTTTCACTGCACACGGACAGCAATCCACACAATGAGAAGTACCTGCAGACCAAGGTCGGCAAGCTGGGGCATATGATTGAGGGTGGAGAGCACACCGACCCTTACGATTCCTGATCAGCGGTCAGTCTAATGGCTGCGTTCGACGATGTACCGAGCAAGATCGCGCAAATGATCAGCCGATGAGTCAAAACTATCCACCGCATCCAGTGCCGCGTTCAATAGTGTCTGTGCTTCCGCTTTTGCTCCATCCAGCCCCAGCAGTTTCACATACGTAGGTTTGTTGGCCTCGGCATCTTTGCCCTGGGTTTTGCCGAGTGTTTCAGTGTCGCTCTCAACATCCAAGATATCGTCGACTACCTGAAACGCGAGCCCGATATGGGTGCCGTATTCGTCCAGCGCCGCCAGTTGCTGCTCGCTGGCGCCTGCGGCGATGCCGCCCAGTGCGAGTGAGGCGCGGATCAGCGCCCCGGTTTTCAGGGAATGCATGGCCTGGAGCTGCTCCAGCGTCATGTCAGAACCGGTGGCCTGGATATCGATGAACTGGCCACCGACCATGCCGGCAGGACCGGCGGCCTTCGCCAATACTTTAACCATCGCAATTCGCTGCTCGGCGCCAAGTCCTGGCGCATCTGCCAGTAATTCGAATGCTCTAGCCTGGAGGCCATCGCCTACAAGGATAGCCGTGGCCTCGTCGTAGGCCTTGTGCAGGCTGGGCTTGCCACGGCGCAAGTCGTCGTCATCCATGGCGGGAAGGTCGTCGTGGACGAGGGAATAGCTGTGAACGATTTCCAATGCACAGGCGATGTGATCCAGGTCTGTGCCGGCACCCTCGTGGCCTACAGCCCGGGCGGCGGCATAAACCATTACCGGGCGAATGCGCTTGCCGCTATTGATCAGCGCATATTGACTGGCCCGAGTTATGGCAGCGAGGGACTCGGCCAAGCACGGAGAAGTCATCGCATGGCCCCCAGAAAAATCAGCCAGTTGACGATCTACCTGTTCTTTGCTGGCCAGTAGAAAGTCAGAAAGGGTCCTACTCATTTGGTGTTTTCGTCAGCAAACGCTATTGCCTTGGGCTCTCCATCGTCCTCCAGCAGCAAGTTCACCTTTTGCTCTGCCTCAATCAAGGTCTGCTGTGCCTGGCGAATAAGTTTGATGCCATTCTCGAAAGCATTCAATGAATCCTCAAGGGATGACTGATCGTCCTCCAGGGTGTGGATCGTTGTCTCGAGTTGGGCAACCGTTGCTTCTATATCCAGTTTTTTGGTCTTGGCCATAAGATGGTTACCTGCATTGAAGGTGCGCTTAAAGAACGATTGTAAAATAGAAATTATATAGAGTTTTCATTTAACTGGGGTGATATCTTGCCGTGTACTGAAAACGCGGTGGACGCTTCCTTGCTGAGCTGATAATTCAACGTAGAGGAGTTGCACGGTGCTTAAGCGCGGTGCGCCGGTCGGCGTGAAGTGCACATGGAAGCGTTTGTGATATTTCACCTAGCTTTTTATTTTCGAGTGCTTAGGTGTGGCGTAGTTGTTACAGATAATATGAATCGCCCTACCCTTGGGTGTCGACTCATTAATCTGGCCGAGAGTTGTAAAAGCCGATGACCGCCTCCAGTTTCTAGGCAATCTCTTTATCGTTAGATATCTTGAACGTACTGATCCGGTGCGGTTGCAATCTGTGGCTCTTCCATGCGCGGCCCTGTTTTTTTATCAAGCAGATTGTCCTAAGCCCTTAGTCTGGGTTCTAAAGACCGAGTTGCTCTTTGGCAGGCGGGTATGCAGGGATAGTGCCCAGTTTAGCATTAATTGCGCTTTCTATACCCGAGCTATTGAGCCCAATCCATGCATGCTGCTCTTCCGGTGCTCCGTGTTCGATAAACGCGTCCGGAATGCCCAGGTTAAGTATGCCAACCACCAGATGCTGTTCGACCAGATATTCATTGACGCCGGAACCGGCTCCCCCGCTAATAGCGTTGTCTTCCAGTGTCACCAGCAAGTCGTGTTCACCAGCCAGCGCCTCGATAGTTTTGGTATCCATCGGCTTGACCCAGCGCATATCTACCACCGTGGCATTCAACTGTTTAGCGGCCGAAATCGCTTGCGGCAATAATGTACCAAAGTTGAGAATAGCCACGCGCTCTCCTCTAAGTACCTCAACCGACTTGCCAATCTCCAACTGCGTCATCCCTTCGGCAATTAAAGTTCCTGGCCCTGTGCCTCTCGGATAGCGAATCGCCGCCGGTCCCGTATGCTGAAACGCGGTGTAAAGCATCTGGCGACATTCATTCTCGTCGGAGGGCGCGCCGATCACCATGTTGGGTATGCAGCGCAGATAGCTCAGGTCAAAGGCGCCGTGATGCGTGGGTCCATCTTGTCCTACCAGCCCGGCGCGATCTATGCCAAACGTGACATCGAGGTCTTGCAGTGCGATATCGTGAATCAGCTGATCGTATCCGCGTTGCAGAAATGTTGAATAAATGGCCACCACGGGTTTGAGACCATCGCAGGCCATACCCGCGGCCAGCGTTAATGCGTGCTGTTCGGCGATAGCGACGTCAAAGTAACGCCCCGGAAACTGCTCGGAGAATTCCACCATGCCGGAGCCTTCGCACATGGCGGGTGTGATCCCCACCAGACGGTTATCCCGCTCTGCCATATCGCACAGCCATCGTCCGAACACGTCCTGGTACTTAGGGCCACTGGGCTTGGATGGGTCCGCAGATGGCTGGGGCCCCTTTGGTTTGGCTTCAATTTTGTTAATGGCGTGATAGCCCACCGGATCTTGCTCGGCAGGTAAAAACCCCTTTCCCTTCATGGTGCGAATATGCAGAAACTGCGGTCCTTCCAGGTCCTTCATATTTTCCAGCGTATTAATTAACCCCGGCAGGTCATGGCCATCGAGAGGTCCGATATAGTGAAACCCTAACTCTTCAAACAATGTGCCCGGTGCGACCATGCCCTTCATGTGCTCCTCCGTGCGCTTGGCGAGCTCCCAGGCCGGACGGATTTTCTCCAGGACTTTCTTTGAGCCCTCGCGCATGGTGATATAAAACTTGCTGGCCCAGATTTTGGCGAAATAGGTGGCGAGTCCGCCGGTGTTGTGGCCGATGGACATCTGATTGTCGTTCAGGATTACCAGCATGTTGGGCCGCACATGACCGGCATGTGCCAGCGCCTCTATCGCCATACCGCCGGTGATGGCGCCATCACCAATGACTGCAATAACCTTTCGATTAATACCCTGGTGCCGGGCCGCTAGTGCCATACCCATAGCCGCGGAGATGCTGGTCGAGGAGTGCCCTACGCCAAAAGTGTCGTAGTCGCTTTCAGCGCGCTTGGGGAAACCTGCCAGACCGCCGGCCTTGCGCACACTGTGCATTTCCCGCATGCGACCGGTCAGGATTTTGTGTGGATAGGTCTGGTGGCCCACATCCCATACTATTCGGTCGTGGGGTGTGTTGTAGACGTGGTGCAGGGCAACGGTTAGTTCGACAACACCCAGCCCTGCGCCGAAGTGACCCCCTGTCTGGCCCACGCTATAGAGCAGGAAGGATCTTAGCTCTTCACTAAGCTCCAGTAGTTGCGCGGTATTTAGCGCATGTGGAGAATCGCCCTGATTTATTCTGTTCAGGAGCGGTGTATCAGGAGGTGAAATAGGAATTTCCGACAGCATGAGAACAATTCTAGCGCATTTGGGCCTAAAAGTGGTGTTCAGTGGGTGGTGTTTATCCTCACCGCAGCCTGCATATTGTCCTCCACATGCACGTGGACTCGGGCAGCCAGACGCAGATAACCGAGCTACTTCAGATTCACGTCAGAGATGCGCGGCGTAACATTATTGCCGTGAGGTAAGACACGGCAAGTAGTGGGTTATTCGGCAATATCCTTGAAGCGGTGAATCTGTCGCCTTTGTTTTTTTGTCGGTCGCTGGGCTGGGCGGTCTAGCATGCCCCCGGCCGCCTTGCGTGCGAGCGCATTTTCCTCGCGCTTGGCCAGGCTTTCCGGGGTTTCTTCGTAGAGCAGCTGTGCTTCAGGTGCGCCTCTGCGCTGATCGCTGAGGACTTTTATGAGGACGATCTTTTCGTCCCAGCCCTGTCGTATCTGCAGGGTTTCTCCCACGTCAATCTCCCTGGAGACTTTTACACGCTGACCATTAAGGTGCACCTTTCCTCCTTCAATGGCGGCTTTGGCGAGGCTTCGAGTTTTGAAAAAGCGAGCCGCCCACAACCACTTGTCCAGGCGTACTTTTTGGGATTGGCCCTTGCGGTCATTCATAAGGAGGAACTTCCCGACATAATTTCATCGAAATGATGAATGCCTGGAAACCGCGTATTAATGCGTTTCTCACGCTGGCTGTCCGGCTGCAGCAGAGTGAGAAGGTGCGCAATGCCGTATTGTTGTGCGCTGGCCAGTACTTGTTCTGTATCATCGATCAGTAGGGTGCGTGCGGGATCAAAAGGGTGCAGGGTTTGCAGCCGATGCCAAAAATCCTGCTCTTCTTTGGGTGCGCATAAATCATGGGAGATTACGATACGATCAAACCAGCCGCTGATGTCAACCTTGTCCATCTTGATGTCCAGTGTCTTGCGGTGGGCGTTGGTAACCATGACCACATCTCGATGGCTATGGTGGAGCCAGGTCAGGAATTCGACAGCAAAAGGTCGGGCGCTGATCATGTGCTGTAACTCTCGCTTCAGCGCGGCGATGTCTAAATCCAGTCGCTGTGACCAATGGTCCAGGCAGTACCATTGCAACGTGCCCTGCTCGGCGCTGAATTCGCCGTGCAGGTGGGCACTGGACTCCTCGTCTGACAGCTGATGTCGCTCGGCGTAAATCCGGGGCACGTACTCAGTCCAGAAATAGTTGTCAAAGTGCAGGTCCAGCAGTGTGCCGTCCATGTCCAGCAATACGGTGTCAATACAGTCCCAGTCAATCATGAAGCGTTCCCAAATATACCTGCGTGGTGAGGCATTTAACCTGGGGGTGATTATGCCTCTTTTTGATGTCGGCGGGAGGCCAGCGGCGGTCGGGTTTAGCAGGAGTGGTATATTGGGGGATGGCTGACGATGAATCAGGGCAAGCATTACAACATTGGGTACTTCCACTGCTAAGTTTATGTCAGGAGGCGGGGGCGGCAATCAGCGAGCACTACTATGCGCCTGAGGCAGGAGACTTCGTGGCTAAAGAGGACAAGTCTCCACTGACCCAGGCTGACCTGGCTTCACACGAAATTCTCTGCGCCGGGCTGGCGTCACTGGATTCTGATATCCCCGTATTGTCCGAAGAGTCTGTCCCGGTTGATTTTGCCCAAAGACGTCACTGGCAGCGCTACTGGTTGGTAGATCCACTGGATGGCACCCGGGAATTTTTGTCTAGAACCGGTGACTTTACCATTAACATTGCGCTTATCGAGCACCATCGGCCGGTTTTGGGAGTGTTGTACCACCCGTTGGAGCGAGCTGCCTATGTGGGTATCCCCGGCCTGCGGTCGCAATGTTATCGCAGTGACGGGGCGGGCGATTGGGCGGTAAGCCCACTTAAAACGCGCGCTATGCGCGACGGTCACCCACTGAGTGTGATGGCGAGTCGCCAATATAGCGGTGTTCGCCTGCATCGCTGCCTGGATTGGCTCGGCGAGCACTGGGGTGCTATGTCGATGGTTGAGGTAGGTGGCGCGTTAAAATTTAGCCGCTTGGCACAGGGCCAGGGTGACCTGTACCCGAGGTTTTCACCCTGTTGTGAATGGGATACTGCAGCGGGTCAGGCTGTGCTGGAGGGCGCTGGCGGTTGTTTGCTTGGCTTGGACGGTAGGCCGGTGCGCTATAATTGCCAGGACTCCCTGTACAGCCCGGCGTTTTACGGCATCGCCGATGGGAGTCACCCGCTCTGGCAAGCGCTTTTGGATGCGAAGCTGGGTTGAGTAATGTCGGTGTTGAAGGCTTGTGTCAACATTCCATGAGGGTATAGAGTTGCACTCCAGTTGAATAAACTAGTGGTTACTGCAGTGAAAGCATCATGACTGAGCCCCCTGAAAACAATACGCAATCAGAAAACGAGGCTGCTAATGAATTGATGACTCCTGCTATGCGGTTGATGGACTTGCAAGCCAAACACCGTGCGTTGGATGGCAAGATTTCTGAAATCTACGACTTTCCCTATCAGAACCAAATTCTGTTGCAGCGCCTGAAGAAAGAAAAACTGCGCCTCAAAGACGCTATCACCCGCCTTAAAGACGACATGATCCCCGATCTCAACGCGTGACCTGCCCGGTGATAGAGTCATCAAACAGGCTGTATGGCATATCGCTGGATCAAAAGAAATTGCATTAATCCTGAAGCGCAAATCAGTTCCAAGCGGTTTTTCTCGATTGGGACGGTTAACGGGTGGCGTGGTTGGGTGAGGTTCCAGCCAGAGCGCCTTCCAGCGTCAACAAAACCGTTTTCGCTGCCAACCCGCCAGCAAAACCCGTGAGACTCCCATCGCTACCAATGACTCGATGACAGGGTACGACAATAGGCAGGGGGTTCCGGCCAATGGCAGCTCCCACTGCGCGCGCAGCAGCGGGCTTGCCGATACGGTGGGCAACATCCCGGTAACTGCGCACCTCGCCGTAAGGAATCCCTGTCAGGACATCCCAGACTGACTGCTGAAAGGGTGTGCCCTGCGCCGCCAATGGGAGCGCGAAGTGGTGTCGAGCGCCGCCAAAATAATCGCTCAGCTGGCTGGCACAGGCCGCCAGGACCGGGTCGTCGATTTCAGTGCCGCCATCCTCGGTGTACTGCCCTTCAAATTCGACTTTGATCAAGTGCTCACCATTAGAGATGAGGCGCAGCGCGCCGATGGGGCTGTCGAAATATTGATAGTTCATATGCCGAGGGTCCTCCAGAGCAGGTTGGCATCCCGGTCGAACATTCGCCTAACCGGGGCCACCACGGGTACCAGTAGACTGTGGTCATCCCCTTTGAGTGTCAATCGCAGGACACTCATTGAGGGAATAGAGATCTATGAGTGCGGTGAGACTAATCAGATCCGGCCCTTTATAATGTTGTGAATGGTGGAGCGATGGTACTGTTATATTCTTCGTGGCCCTTTACAATACGTCCGGAAAACTATTCGCCTGACCTGGCTTACAAGGGGGAATTTATGCGCAGATTTTGGTTGCCGGTAATATTATCGTTTGTAGCGTTCACAGCGCTCGGCCAGACAAGTACTGAGGGTCAGGCTGGTTATCCCAATATGCAGCCATTGGTCGACCGAGTTGAACAGGCCATTACAGCCCAGCAGGCAGCGGTGGAGCGATTCCAGGCGGACCAACAAGTACTATTGGCCCTGGCCAACTATAAAGAGGGAGAGCTGCAGCCGCGCTATGCAGATTTGTTCCATGCTTACACCAGCTCTGTTGAAGTGGTGGTGGGGGTAAGCATGGCGGTTAGTGAGGTGGATCAGGCCGCCAGCGAGCTTTTCCGGTTTTGGGGGGAGGAGGTTGAGGTATACACCGACGCGAGCCTTAAGGCAGAGAGCCAGGCAGGCCTTGCCAAAACACGGCTGGGCTACGACACATTGATCCAGAGCCTGCGCCGGTCAGAGGCGAAGCTGGATCCTGCTTTAGCCGCCTTGAAAACAAACGTTACCCATTTTAAGCACCAGCTCAAACCCAGTGCTCTGGCTGAACTTAAGCCAGCACTTCTTGCTCTGGAGCGTGAGATAGCGGATGTGATCGATTTACTTAACGACTCCATTGAAGGCTCCAAGGCCTTCCTTGGGGGTGTTTCGCGCCAAGGAGCGCGCTAGTGCCATGAATATCATTGTTTACGCGATCCCATTTTTTGTTTTAGCTATTGTGCTGGAACTGCTCTATGGCTGGATCAAGCAGCGGAATACCTACCGCCTGAATGACAGCATTAGTAGCTTGTCTCTGGGAGTGCTGAGTCAAGGGCGGCGTTTTGTGACGCTCGGAATAGGTGCCTATGTCTACCACCTGATCACTGTCTACTTCTCCCTTCCATTGATGGATGCTAGCCAGTGGTATACCTGGGTGCTGGCAATGGTGATCTATGACTTTTTCTATTACTGGCTGCACCGTATGGGTCATGAACGCACTATTTTGTGGGCTGCCCACGTGGCCCATCATCAGAGCGAAGACTACAATCTCACTACCGCGTTGCGCCAGACCAGCACTGGCTTCCTGTTGGGTTGGGTATTCTTCATTCCCATGTACTTTCTTGGAATCCCTGCAGAAGTCGTAGTAACGGTGGGGGCTATCAACCTCGTTTACCAGTTTTGGGTGCATACTGAACATGTGCCCAAGCTGGGTTGGTATGAGTGGATATTTGTTACGCCCTCTAACCATCGGGTTCATCACGCCCAAAACGACTGCTACATGGATCGCAATTACGGCGGGCTATTTATTCTCTGGGACCGGCTGTTTGGTACCTTTCAGGAGGAACTGGAAAAAGAGCCGGCGGTGTTCGGAATACGTGGGGCGCTCAAGAGCTGGAACCCGATAAAAGCGCTCACTCATGTTTACGTAGAGATGTTCCAGGACAGTTGGCACACGGCCCATTGGCGAGACAAAATAAAGGTATGGTTTTCCCGTACTGGTTGGCGTCCGGCTGATGTCGCTATGAGGTTTCCTCGTGAAAAAACGGATTTGTCCCAATTCGAGCGGTACGATCCCAAGGTGCCACCTCTGGTGGCAATCTACGGGTTTTTTCAATTGGTATTTGTGGCGCTGTTGTTAAATCTTATGCAAACTAATGAGCTTGCTTACTGGCATGGCTTCGCAGGCTGGGGAGTATTGTTGACTACCGCTGTAACGACTGCGTTTTGGCTTGAAGGAAGACCCGCCGAGAAAAACGTAAATTGGGAATTTTTGCGTTTGGCAGCAGTGGTATCGATACTGGTGGTTGCAGGGCCATCGGGTGACGACGTTGGTAATCTACTGTTCGCGACTTCCTACGGTGCCGTCAATCTGTCGTTCCTTTGGTTTTTGTCGCGTAAGAAGCATGCAACAGGTTCTGTGCCTGCGGTTTAGTCCCTAGCCTGGGTACGAAAGAGCAACGTAGGTTCGGCGCTGACAGACGCACTGCCATTGTCGAGGTACATGACTCCGCCAACGATGCTGATATTTAGCTGCACCTTGCGCTCCAGCATGTCAGTAATCGCGGCCAGTTCCTCCCAGTCTAATTGCCACACCTGCAATCGGGGCAGGGCGCTAATGGCATCTGAATTCAATCTCCACCAGGTAGATGCGCTTTTGGCAAAGGCATAGACAATCACCTGGCGCGCCTTTCCGCACGCTTTACGCAACCTGGGTTCTTCTGGTTGTCCTACGTCTATCCAACTCTGGAGTTCGCCGCCGTCGCTGTGTACCCATAGATCGGGTTCATCGGCAGTGGACAGGCCGCGGGTAAATTCCAGACCACGCTCATAGTTCAAGCAATAGGCCAGCAGTCGCACAGCCATCCGTTCCAGGGTTTCCGAAGGATGCTTAGCCAGCGTTAGCGACAGCGATTCAAAGCAGTTGCGATCGCTATCCGCTAATTCAACCTGGGCCTTATAGATAGTGGGTTTCAATGCCATATTTTATGTTCTTGAGGGTGAGCTCTTGAGGTGTCCGCAGACAAGTCGGTGTTATTTTGTATCCAATTCCGGATTAGACACTTGGGTTATTGCGCACTTGCCATAGCACTATAGCGCTGAACAAAATGACTATAGCGTCGATTGTGATACGCAGCGCATAGAGAGGGTCCATTTGGGGTTGGGTGTATATAAGCATGCCGCCTGCCCACAGTGGAATCACAATCGCCATGAAAAGGGAAAATCGGGATTGCCCGAACAGACCGATACCAATGATCAGGTAAACGGTTCCCAGCAACGCGTCCATTAAAGCTGCACCAGTGAGGTCCCTTTGCCAAAGTGCTGCAATTTGACTCGCACCTGACAGGCATATCAGGGTTGCTGCCAACTTGCGAAGAAAAGAAAAAAATCTGTTGGACATCCGTGTTGTTGCTCATCGGCTGGCAAGGCGAGCTCGCGCTACGCGAGACGCATTTGTCCTACCAAGGGTATCAGATATCCGGTTGCCGGCAGCGATTAACTTGTCGAGGTCCAGGCCCGTTTCTATGCCCAGCCCATTAAGCATGTAGACCACGTCCTCGGTGGCGACATTTCCGGAGGCACCCGGGGCGTAGGGGCAACCTCCCAGTCCGGCGACCGATGCGTCGATAGTGTGAATGTTATATTGCAGCGCGACCAGGATATTGCTTAACGCCTGACCATAGGTGTCATGGCAGTGCACAGCAAGCGTCTCCGGTTGAAAGCGTGCCAGTAACGTATCCAGCAAACGCTGCATGCTGCCGGCGTTGCCAATGCCGATGGTGTCGCCCAGGGAAATTTCGTAACAGCCCATGTCCAGTAATTTGCTGGCTACTTCCGCTACCGCCTGTGGGGAAACCTCTCCTTCGTAGGGGCAGCCCAGGACGCAGGAGACATAGCCGCGTACCGGTATATCCTGTTCCCGCGCTGCGTGCATTAGTTCTCGAAAACGTTGCAAGCTCTCTTCGATACCGCAGTTAATATTCTTGTGTGAAAAGGTCTCTGATGCGACTGCAAATATTGCCACCTCGTCAACACCGGCCACCAGCGCCCGTTCGAAACCCTGAAGGTTGGGTGTCAGTGCGCAATAGCGCACACCTGTGCGGCGCTCAATCCCTGCGAATACCTGCTCACTATCGGCCATCTGCGGCACCCACTGCGGATTCACAAAGCTGCCGGCTTCAATATAGTTGTGCCCGGCGTCGGCGAGTTCATCGATGAGTTGCAGCTTGGCCGATAGTGGAATTGTTTGCGCCTCGCTCTGCAAGCCGTCGCGCGGGCCGACCTCCACGAGTTGCACTTTTGGGGGTAGATTCATCGACAATCAGTCCTCACTAGACATAAATTCGTGTAACGCAGCGCTAATGGTATCGTTTATGGGGGGTGTGAGTCCCCTTTCCCGTGATTGATTTCTGACCCTATGCATACGGTGCGTATTTACCGGGAATGACAAGTTCAGCGCAGCAAAAAGGGCGTAAAGCGACCGTATCAAGGGAGTAGAATTTGGTATCATCGCGCCTTTACCGACCTTTGGAGTCCCACAATTCATGGCGAAATCGATGTTGCTGCCTTTGTTGGCAAACGGCGAATTTCACTCGGGGCAGGCTTTGGCCAATGCAATGGGGCTGAGCCGCACGGCGGTGTGGAAGCAGGTGAATCGACTTATCACCGAGCAGGGACTGGCCATAGAGTCCGTGAGAGGAAAGGGCTATCGGATTGTGGGAGGCCTCGACCTGCTGAACGCTGATAAGGTTCTGGCGGCTCTGGATGCAAGGGCTGGGACGTTACTAGGCAGTCTGGAGATTCTAGACAGCATAGATTCTACTAATTCGGAGGTAATGCGCCGTGCTGAGCAGGGCTGTGCTTCTGGCCTGGTGTGCACTGCCGAGCAGCAGACTGCAGGCCGCGGGCGTCGGGGGCGGGATTGGGTAAGCCCTTATGGCAGCAATCTCTATGTGTCCCTGCTATGGGAGTTCAGCGGGGGTGCAGCCGCACTGGAGGGTCTGAGCCTGGCTGTAGGAGTGGCGGTTGCGCGGGCCCTTCGTGTCTGTGACGTTCCCCAAGTGCAGCTCAAATGGCCTAATGATGTCTTGTACGATGGTGCCAAGCTCGGCGGCATCTTGCTGGAGATGAGTGGTGATGCGGACGGTATGTGCCGAGTCGTTATCGGCGTGGGCTTGAACGTTGCCATGGCGGAGTCAGCGGCCAGCGCCATTGATCAGACCTGGACCGATATTAATAGAATGATGGAAGGGCGTCACCCCGGACGAAACAAGCTGCTGGGCGCCCTGCTAAACGAATTGGTGCCTCTGGCTGCAAGCTTTGAACAGAAGGGATTCGCTTTTTGGCGCGACGATTGGCAGTCTCTGGATGCCTTCGCTGGCGCGCCTGTGGTTCTGAATACGGGTGCGGCACAATTGGTTGGCGTCGCCAGAGGCGTGGACACACGCGGCGCGCTGCAGCTTGAAACCACAGCCGGTGTTCAATCCGTTTACGGCGGAGAAATATCCCTGAGGGCAGCGACGTGAGCGCCTGCTTGCAACTGGATATTGGTAATAGCAGCGTGAAATGGCGATTGATGAATGGCAATGACATTGTTGCCAGAGATACTTACCGGCTAGGGGAGGAATCGCCGCAGGCGGTACTTCTTAACTGTACCGAGACTCTGGATCACCTGTGGATATCCAGTGTTGCGGCCCCGGAAACAGAGGCCGAGCTAGCAGCACTACTGGAAGCGCAATGGGGAATAGACCCCTGGTTTGCGCGAACCGAGGCCCGCACCGGAGCACTCAGAAACAGCTATGAGGACCCTGGGCTTATGGGCGTCGACCGTTGGCTGGCCATGCTTGGCGCCAGGGGGCGGAATGAGGGCCGTGTGTGTGTTATCGACGCGGGTTCCGCACTCACTATTGATATTGTAAGTGCTACTGGCCAGCATGAGGGGGGCTATATTATCCCCGGGTCCTCTCTTATGGAGCGTGTCCTGCTATCGGAAACAGGCCGGGTCAGGTTTCACGAAACTGGCGGTTACGCGCTCTCACCGGGCACGTCCACGGCCCAGGCAGTGAGACATGGTATCGCCCTGGCTCAGGCCGGTGCGGTTCGTTTGGCTCTGGATGTGGCAGGTAGCGAGTCGCTGGATCTCGTGTTTTGCGGGGGTGCGGGCGAAGAATTGATGCAGTTGGTGGGACGAGCGGGACAGTGGGTGCCGGATCTGGTGTTTGAGGGGCTTGCAGTAATGGCGGCCCAGAGGTAGACACAGTGTCTGTGTTGCCAGCCTAGAGTAATCGCCGCATAAACGGCAAAAAAAAAGGCGGACACCGAGGTGTCCGCCTTTGTCGCTACCCTTTCAGGTTCTGTTTAGAAGCGGAAGTTAGCACTAAGTGATACTTCGTCCTTTTCCAGCTGCAGTTTACCGCCGGCGTTGGGTCCATTTTGGATGTTGAAGTCATCATAATCCACCTGACTGAAAGCCAGATTCATGCCAAACGACTCAGTGATAAACCAGTCAGCGTCTATAGAGAAGCCGTTGACCGTATCAGAACCATCGAGTGAGGTGTTGATATACTCTGCGCCAAAGCCGAGGTTGTTGTTGAGGTACCAGGTACCGCCAATAATGTAAGTATCGACATCGTCCTCGCCACTTCTAACAGTTTTACCAGCGCTCAGATTTGCCTTGATGCCGCCATTGTCCATAGCAAAGAACATGTCGAGATCAAGTTCGTAGTTATCGGCATCACCACCTCTGCCGATATCGATGTTTGTGTAATCAAAAACAAGCGTGATGTCGTCGGCGATGTATTTACCGATGCCAACGTTGTAAATATTTGACCTTGAATCATTGATATCGTCACGCTCATAGCCTAGGTCAACCAACCAGCCGGAAAGCTTCCAGCCTGGGCCTTCGGCAATATAACGGCTGCTGATGCTGTAGGTCTGAGCGTCAGAGTTATCTAAGTTATCGCCTAGCTTACCGGTGTCTACTTTTCCGTCAGTGTATGCCAGAGTAATGTCGGAGGCATGATCCAGGAACGCCGCTTCACGCAGAGGACCTTTGCTGGTGTCAACTTCTTCCATGTACCAGGTGCCGAACACGCCGCCAAGATTCTCATCGATATCTTTAGAGCGGTTGTTGAATTGGGTGTTTCTGATTGCTGCTTTGTATTCTCCAAAGGTATAGAAGCCACCCACTTCCCACTGATAATCAGCTTGGGCAGTTACAGAAAATGCCAGGCCAATGCCGGCTATGAGTGCGGTTTTCTTGAACATTGTGGTTCTCCTTACGGGGTCTGAATAGCTTATGGGCTCCCCTTTTATTGCATACGGGGATGTGGGTAATCATACGCGGGGCGGAGAATGCAGCAAGGTAACAATTTGGGCTTGAAAAATGTGAACTATTTACTTGCCAGCCAAGCTAGAATTGAGTCCGAAATTAAACTGAGTTATTCCGGGTGAGATTGAACGCCAAACTGGCACCCGATACCATCAAAATGGTCAAAAAATGACCAATCTGGCGGTTTAACGTGTATCGAGCTGCGGCGCTGGCCTTTGCTTGCACTCGGGAGGTAATTGGCGGAAGAGTTCTCGGCTTGGGAGTTGGCATTAAATCAGGCATCGCCTTCGGCTTCCTCGTCGATTTTCTCGAGATCAAATCGCTCAAACTCTTCGTTTTCGTCAGACGTGCATCCAAATTCTTCGGAAACTTGCTTCGGGTCATTGGGTGTAAAGACGCATTCAGATGTGGGAGCGTCGACAACGGCGGTCTCCTCATCGGCAACAATGCCCACATTATAGGCCGCGTAGCCAGGCAGCATAAACTGATTCAGCGCCATTCCGAGGATGCGGCCGCTGTACGGAGACACTATTTTGAAGGATTCATTCGTGAGTGGATTCACAATGGTACCTAGGTCGTCTCCTTCTCTGATGCGGTCACCCACCTCTACTTTAGACACTAGAAGCCCGCCATAATTAACTCTCACCCAGCGTGAGCGATAGAATACTGGCTGCGATTCGCCGATAGTCCACAGACGCCTGATCATGTCGAGTCCGATCATAACGGTTTCAATGATCTCGACGCCTTCCTCAATATGCTCTTTCTGCAAGCTGCCTGGCTCGCCTAACTCTAGAGCTACCGCCGGTATGCCCTGCTTGGTTGCGGCGCTGCGTAAATTCCCGCTTAGCTTTCGGCTGTGCAGTACTGCGGTGGAGCCAAACTTGGTGGTGAGCTCCAACACCTCTGGAATTTGCAGATTTGCGCGGACCTGTGCCAAGTTCGTGCGATTCAGTGAGCCGGTATGGACGTCGATCAATAGATCACAGTGCCGTACGATATCTTGGAAGAATGAGAAGGCAATGCGGGAAGCGGAGCTGCCATAGGGGTTTCCTGGAAAGAAGCGATTCAGGTCTCGCCGGTCGGGCAAATAACGAGAGCCCCGTGTGAACCCCAGCAAATTGACTATCGGGACACCTATAACAGTGCCGTAAAGGTCGTCCGCGGAAAGGTCACTGACCAGTTGGCGGACAATCTCGACGCCATTTAATTCATCACCGTGGATAGCGGCGGTTAAGCACAAGGTAGGCCCGGGTTCTTCACCGTGAATGATATAGACGGGAGTCTCCAATTTGCTGCCGTAGGAGGTTTCGCTGGCGATCCATAACAATCTACGAGATTCTCCGGGACTAATGTGGGAGCCCAGAACATGAAGTGGTTGCGGGAATTCTTGGACAGCACTGTCCAGCTGTTCAATATCGTTATCCAATTGTTGGCGATCGGTGCTTGCCGAAGGCAATTCCCCGGTGGAATTTGTGGCTTGGGCGGGCGCATCCACCTGGAGCCATTGATTTAGGTCGGGGGCATCTGGAATGGTCTGGATTTGCTCGGAGGGTAATATTGTGGTTTCTGGAGCATTATCTGGATCTGTGGGCAACTCCTTACTGCTGGCACTCACGCTTATTGCCCGTGGACCCTCCAGTAACAACTCTGACTGCTCACTCACAGCCATCTCGCCGTCGTCTGGAACCAACACGTCCTCATATTGCGCAATGGCAGTGGAGGTCATTACCCAAAGACCGAGGATGAATCCGGTAGAGAGGCGCTGAGGAAAAATCTTGAAAAAGCTGTAGCGAAGCATCAACGGACCACTGATATAAATATGAAATTCCTCAGCACACAGGAATCTGGCAGCGAAACAAGAGTGGGAACCCCCCCTAGTTCGATGTGTTAAGGTATGTCTCTAGTGGGGGTGTAGGGTCTGTGCTGCACTCGGTACAGGACCAATCCGCATGAGCTAGCATTATTACCGACAAGCTATCTGTTCCGATGACTGGCTGCAAAGGGCAGCAATTAGCCAGTTTGGTGAAAATGCTCTACCCTTAAATTTTTTGGCTATGGCGCTGAGCAATAAGGGTGTTCAGCTGATCCGTACTAGGATACCCCTGTGACGTGTGTGAAATCTGGATACCAATTATGAAACCAATACTGATAATTTCATTCCTTGTTCTTACGTACTCGCACCAGGCGGCGGCTTATCTCGATCCGGGCACCGGTAGCATGATTCTGCAGGGAGTTATTGCAGGTATTGCGGTTGCCGGTTTTACTATCAAAAATTACTGGTACCGAATTCGCGCTTGGTTTGGTAAAGAGGCGCCAACAAGCCTGCTTGATGACGACGATGATACCCAAGAGTCTGAATAGGCGCAGCGTTTCCGAATACCGCAGTCCTTCCCAATAATAATTCCGTAGTCAGGGTAATCATGGAACCTTTGTCGTCATCTTTTCGCGACCCAAGCGGGTTTGTTTTTGCGTTTTCTGAATGTGTTTATCGGCAAGTCAATAAAAGATTCGCAGAGACATATGACGCTTTTATGGAATCAGGTCTGTACGAAAAATTAGTCAGCCGCGGTTTGTTGGTCTCGCACGAAGAAACCGTCGACGGAAGTGTCACTGGCACGACCGATTGCTACAAGATTCTGAAACCCCAACAGATCCCATTTATTTCTTATCCTTATGAGTGGAGCTTTAGTCAGCTAAAAGATGCAGCAATGCTTACCCTGCGAGTACAGCACGAAGCAATCAAACACGGTTTTATTCTGAAGGATGCATCTGCCTACAATGTCCAGTTCATCGACTCCAAGCCAGTGTTCATCGACACGCTTTCGTTTGAAAAATATGTGCCGGGTAGTCCCTGGGTTGCCTACAAACAGTTCTGTCAGCATTTTCTAGCTCCGCTGGCCCTAATGGCATTTACTGATGTCGAGCTTTCGAAGCTTATGATTAGCCACATAGATGGCGTTCCACTGCCGTTGGCCAGCAAGCTGTTACCAGTAAAGACTCGCCTGAACTACTCTCTGGCAACCCACATACACCTGCACGCCAAAATGCAGCAGCAGCACTCTGACGCCGCTGTAAAGAAAACTGCAAAGGGTTTTAAAAGCGTCAGTCTATCGGAGCAAGGCCTGCGCGCGATGATGGAGGCTCTGGCGAGTGCAGTACAGAAGCTGAAGTGGAAAATGCCGGAAACAGAGTGGGGCGATTACTACGCAAACACTAATTATTCGGGTCGTGCGGGTGATGAAAAACGAGCGTTAGTAGATAGTTTTTTGAAAGACATTCCTGACAGTCTTGCAATCATTCAGGATTTTGGAGCAAATACCGGGGAATTCAGTCGCATTGCCGCCAAGCATTGTGAGCTGGTCGTCTCTCAGGATATAGATCCGGTGGCTGTGGAGCTAAATTATCGCAACGTCAACGAAAATGGCCCTACCAATATATTACCGCTGATACAGGATTTAAGTTCACCTTCCCCGGCAATTGGTTGGGGTAATGCGGAGCGGTCTTCCTTTATCGAGCGCAGTCATGGTGATGCCTTGCTGGTTCTGGCGCTGATCCATCATCTGGCGATCAGTAATAACGTACCGTTATCCAATATCGCGAAGTTGTTTTCCGGTATGACCAGATGGCTAGTCATCGAGTTTGTTCCCAAGGCTGATTCGCAGGTTGTGAGGCTGCTCACCACTCGGGAGGACATCTTTGAAAACTATACCCGGCAGGGTTTCGAAGACGCATTCTTGCAATATTATACGATTGAGAAAACGGCCCCGATACCAGAAAGTGAACGATTGCTCTATCTCATGAAGACTCGGTAAAGGAGTAAGCGTTTACTAGATGTGGTAATCGAGCGAGCATTTCGATGCTGCAAAAAATCTCTTTTCCCCTGCGAAACGGGGCGACTGTCGTCGGTTACGCTGTGTTTGTGGCCCGATAGACTGGGCCATTAGGGCAATTGCCATCGTGTTATTTACCCTTGAAAACTGGCGGTCTTCGTTCAACGCGAGCCATCATTCCTTCGGCGAAGTCTTCAGTGCCCATCAGTTTTGCCAGTGCCTCATTTTCAAGGTCAAGCGCCTCATTCAAGGATGCCGTTAGGGGCTGGTGCATGATGCGCTTCATTTCACGGATCGACATCGCGGCACCCAGCGGGGGGATTAGCTTTAGGGCTTGTTCTTTTGCGTAGCTCAGGAGTTCATCATGGGGTAAAACCTTGGTGGCAATTCCTAACTCCACAGCAGCAATCGCGCTGATACGTTCTGGGAAAAACAATATCCCCTTGGTTTTTTGCAAGCCCAATAAATGCGGCAGGAGGTATGAGGAGGAAAGCTCTGCGGAAATCCCGAGTTTTGCAAACGGGAGTTGTATCCAGGCATATTCTGACATGTAGATTAGGTCAGCAGCTGCGAGACACAGCGTAAACGCGCCGCCGATAGCAAGGCCATTGATGGCGGCAATAATCGGTTTGTCGCAGGCGAAGAACTTGAGCGTAGTGCGCTTTTGAGCAACGTCGGACATGTCAATATCAGCCAGGACTTCCGGCGCCAAGCCCTCAAAGGCATCCGGATTGAAATAACCGCCACTACTAAACGCCTCCTTAGCGGGGTCGCCTCCATTTGGATCTTTCGCACCCGTTAGTATCATGGCATGTGCAGAGTCGTCGTTTTGGAACTGTTCGACTGCGTAAAAGAGTTCAAGGAACGTTACCGCACTCAGTGCATTTTTACGCGCAGGGGTATTAAGCGTGAGTGTCACAATGCCTGCGTTATCTTTTAAGTAGTCGATGTCCTTAAAGTCTTGTGGTTTCATGTCAGTCTCTTGCCCCTACTGAAAAGCTTGACTAAAGAGTTTAGCCACGGAGAGGCATTCTGTAGTGCCCCGTCATGAATGGCAAGGCGGCAGCACGAAAATCACTAATCAGATACACTAATGTTTAACATACTATTGCGACATGGAAGCTGGGTGCCAAATTACTTCAAAAATGTTCTTAAACTGCGACAGAAGCGAGTGTTGCGGTCTCATATTTTAGCAGTCCTTTGTGGTCTGATTCTAACGGGTTGCAGCGATAGCTCATCCCCGCCAGCTACTCGCGATGTTCACACCACTCGATGTGTCAGCGAGGTCTCTGCTTTTGACCGCCACGAGTTTCAGTGTGATGGTGTGAAATTCAATGTTCTGTTGACACAAGAGTGTATCGATCAGGCCTGTGGTCTCATTTTCGATTTGCACGGATGGTTAAGTAATCCTGAGGAACAAGAAGCCCGGTCCAACCTGGCCAGGGTTGCTTTGGAAAACGGCGGTTACATAGTGGTTCAACCAGGAGAGCTCAGTCAGCCCAGTAGCTGGAAACCGGGTATTCATAACGCTATCGTGTATGAATTCATGCAGCAGGCAATGGAAGCCTTCGATGTGGATAGAGACCGAGTACACTTTACCGGTTTCTCTCAGGGCGGACTGATGACGTGGCAATTTATCTGCGACCATTCGGATGTTATTGCCAGCGCGGCGCCGGTTTCTTCTATCGAGATCGATTGCTTTCGCAACACCACCGGCCCAGACAGGATGGTGCCCACCCTGTTAATCAGTGGCACTCAGGATATATTAGTTCGCTATTACAACCCTGTTGTTCAGCTCTCAGTTCCCTACACGCTGGTGGCCGCTATGTATGATTACGACATGGTTACGGTTGATGCCGATGGCTATATTTTTTCCGAAACGGGCGATATTGTAGTGGACGGTGCGGGGAAGATTGACGTCGCCAGCGACACCGTGCGCTTTGAAGTGGTTGATGGCAACGAGGATGCGAGCTATTTTTGGACTCGCTACACCAACGCAAATGATATCGTCTTTGAACATTTACGCCACACTAATGGCCATGTGTATCCTGATAACCCCGACAGTCTGATACTCCCGGAGGAGCCGTCCGTATGGTTTTCCATTGGTGATGCGATTCTGCAGTTTTTCATCGAGAACCCCAGGACATAATGTATAGCTGTTCCAGAGCTAAAAGGTCAGGGCGGTAAACCTTACGTTGTCTGGAAACCCCATCAAATTGGTGCTGGTTATAGCCTGGGCGGGTTTTGGGGTGAAACGAGGCGGAGCGAAGCTATTGATATCAGCACCGGTGAGGCCGGGGGTGCAGTCACCATCGCAGAGGACAGCTTGCTTTCGGCGATCGATCTGAATACCCTTTGGCCAAGTGCAATGTTGTCGAGGGCAATGGGAGCTGGCCTGACTCCAATTCTCGGCGGTTCAGTCAGTGTCGAAGGCGCCAGCGAAACTACCCCGGCACCCGGCACCCGGCACAATGTTCCTACTGGGGGCTGCAGCGTTCGGTTGGCTAACTTTGACGAGATGGCATCTTATACAGTGATGCTCTTGCAAGGCGAAAGTGACTGAGTAGATCGGCTGTACTCGGCATCCAATGCATCAAACCTCTGGAATTACCATGCGTTATCTGACTTCAATTTTAGCCACACTCATGCTGCTTACTATCAGCAGTCTTGCCTATTCTCAATGTGGCGGTCCTGTACCCGTTTTGTGTGACGCGGATGGCGATCGTGATGTTGATTTGGATGATATCGGTGCGATTAGTTTTGCTAAAGGGACTTCCAGGTCAGGGCCTGGTGATGTAAGGGATATCGATGGCGATGGTTTGATCACAGTGCTGGACGCGCGGCAATGTGTCGCGATGTGTGATCAGCCACAGTGTGCGTCCGAAGCTTCCGTCTTCGCGGTGGCTAATAGTTGCGTTGCCATTTCGCCGGATGGTGGCCAAAATTTCTTTGCCTCGATTGAGGGCCCCGGTGTAGCCGAGCGGTTTATTGATGGTTCTTTTAGCCCGGTTGCTCCGCTGGTCTCGGTGGCCAGTCGCTTCCTGCTGCGTCCTACTGATTTGGGAAAATACCTGCTATTTGACGAGCAGGAGCACTACCTCACTTCCGACGGTCAGAGTTTATTGCGCCAATCCTCGTTGGTCTCCGACACCAACGTAGTCGACGGCGAAGTAGTCATTGAAGCCAACATGCAGTCCGAGGGCGAATGGCGGTTGCGTGCCACCCCAAATGGCCGTTTCAAGCTGCAGCACATCAAGTCAGGCAACTACATCGCCGAAGACGGCACCCTGGGTGATGAGTCCGGCGCTGCCGCGCTGGATTTTGTGGCGCAAGAAGGTTGTGCCGAGTTCCCAGAGTTGTCCCTGGATGCCTCCGGCGATGTCGTTTTCACCGAGTTTGAAGACGGCTCGGTCTTTGGCTTTGTCGATAGCCACTCGCACCTGTTCACCAACCTCGCCTTTGGCGGTGGTGGAACCTTCCACGGCGCACCTTTCGACCCGCTTGGGGTGGAGCATGCCCTGGAAGACTGCGATCTGGTGCACGGCGTGGAAGGGCGTAAGGATTTAATGGGCGCGGGCTTTGGCGGCGGTGACATTACAGCACTCTTGCCGGCGCTGGCCACCGGCGAACTGTCAGAGAAAAATCATGACACCGAGGGCTACCCGGTCTTCACCGATTGGCCCAATGCTCCATTCAGTGCCACCCACCAGGTGCAGTACTACAAATGGATTGAGCGCGCTTACTTGTCGGGGTTACGGCTATTGATACAATATGCCACCACCAACCAGTTTTTGTGCGAGCTGGTAGTCGGCGTCGGCGCACAGCCGGAACGTCACGATTGCAATGACATGGTCAACGTCGATATCATTCTTGATGCCACCCTTGCGCTGGAGCGCTACATTGATGCCCAGGCTGGTGGCCCGGGTGAAGGCTGGTTCCGCATTGTGTATAGCCCCGAAGAAGCGCGCCAGGAAATCAAGGCAGGCAATATGGCCGTGGTCCTTGGCATTGAGACCTCAGTGTTGTTCGACTGCTTTCTGGTTCCCTACGGTGACTTCACCCGGTGTACCGAAGCAGATGTTGTGGCCCAACTGGACGAATACTATGACAAGGGCGTCCGTGCGCTCTTTCCGGTGCATAAATACGACAATGGCTTTTCCGCCGGTGATGGCCACCGCGGTATTATCGATATCGGCAACTTTGGTCACACCGGGCACTACAGCAACTACATAGAGTGTCCCGCGGAGTTGCTTACGTTTCCCGGCGGGTTTGACAATGGCGGCGTCCCTTTTGCCGCACTCAATCAGCCACGGGAAGTCTACGACTCACCGCCGCCAATCGATATGAGCAGCTTCGCCGACGATGTGTTGGGTTCATTTTTGCCCTATGTTAGCTTGCTCGCGGGCGGGTCACTGGAGGGGCAATACTGCCAGAACCACGGCCTGACCGATCTGGGTGAGTTCCTGATGCTGGAAATGATGAAGCGCGGCATGATCATCGAAGTCGATCACATGCCCAGAAAGAGCTACAAGCGCGCCTATGAGATATTGGTTGAGTATGACTATCCGGCGATGGGAACGCACGGGCGCAACAATAACGGTTTGCTTTACCAGTTAGGCGGACTGTCCAAATCCAACCTGGGGCGTTGTCGCTCGGCAGATACCTCGGCGACCATGGACGATGGTTTTCAGAACCGTATTCAGTTGATGCGGGATAAGGGAGCCTACCCGGCGGAAGGCTTCGGCTTTGACCTCAATGGCTTCGCCGGTGCACCGGGACCGCGGTTTGGAGAGAATAGTGGGTGTTCCAACCAAGTGGATGAGGGTATCACCTATCCATTTACCTCGTATGCGGGCGATGTCATCCTGGAGCAGCCGATGGTCGGAAACCGCTTGCTGGACTTTAACACCGAGGGGATGGTTCACATTGGTCTGGTGCCGGAAGTTATTGAAGATGTGCGCCGAGACGGTGTTACGGACGATGAACTGAAGGCCCTGTTCAAATCGGCTGAAGGCTACCTGCGGATGTGGGAGAAGTCAGAGGCTCGCAGTGAGGCGTTGGGCCTGTAGTCTCAACTTGCCCCTGGGCGGGACTGAGCCATCGGGGGACACTAAAGCCCGGGCATCCTATCGATCGCGCGACTGACTATCTGTCCTGTGGCGCTGGACATCGAACTGTTGCCCAATACACTAATATTATTTGGCGCGGCCGAGCCAGGCACAAAGGCAATGCGTGTAGCGCCTGCTCTTGGCTTTGATGCATTGTGTGAAAAATCGTTGGTAGGGTAAGACGCGTTAGCGTGCATTGGGTTCAATAGGTTGCGTTGATTCTGACAAGCTAACTTCTGCAAACCGACGAAGATTGAGTTTCTAGCTCAGGCCACAAGCCTACTTCAATCAGTGAACACATTTCCGTTAATATTCCGCCAGAGATAATGCTACTTGCCGCTGATTTTTGCGACGACATCATCGATGGAAAAGTATCCTGGATCATCGTGCGGTAGTTAAAAGCAGTCCGATGACGCGGAAAAAAAATACACAACCCGCAATTAGCAGACCAGACTGGAGAAGCGACGGGTAGAAAAGCGTCTCTTGGAAAAAGGCCCCATCGGTACCATATCTCCTGATGATGTATAGGTTATAAAGGACAGCCAGTTTTATCAGGTGCAGTGACGATCGAAGCTAGTTAAAGGCTAAGCTATCGGTTTGAGTTCAGACGGGAAAATAGCTGAAAATTGGGCTAGACTCGGTGTTTTTGAGGCACAAACTTGAACTTTCCCCGGTGTGTCCGTTTAATGATACTAGGAAGATAATTTGGAAAAGACCACTATGCCAGAAAGAATTGGGTGGAGACTCGGCTTGGTGCTTATGTTCTCAGGTCTGTTTGGGTGCAGCGACGCCAACGACTCGAGTAACGAGCCGGAACAACGGCAGGGGGGCACAGTCATTGTTCTTAATACGAATGCACAGCCGGGCCCTGACTTACTAGCGCGGCTGGCGGGATTCGATCAGTTCGGTGAGCAGCTGTACACCGGAGACACGTCGCCCCTGCGTCAAGAAATGGTCTATCAACGTATTCCAACTGAGGTGGTAACAGTGCGATTGGAGTACGTCACGGTCACTGACGAGTTACTTGAAAGCTTCTCCACTTCGGTCAATCTTGCCAGCCCGGTCACCATTACTGATCCGTCAATGGTAAGCGCAAGCGATCCGGTCACGCAGGCATTTGCGTACATGGGATGCAGCCGCGTTGCGGACGGGGGGGGGTCACAAAATCTGCCCAGCACAGCTAACGTGGCCAATATGATACAGGATTTTGCTGAGATAGCTGATCCGGGATTGCAGTCGCCGATACCCTCACATCTTATCGTCGTTGGTGACTTGGTGGTCAACCACGTACCCGGTACTGCGACTCTTTCCAGTCAGCTGGAAGGGTGGAAAGCTGTTTTTCAGACGACGCCGTTAAGTGGCAGTGATGTGCAACTTGTTACTCTCGCCGGCAACCACGAAATGCTGCAGAAAGTGAACGATGTGGAAACTCAGAACCCTCCGACCGGGGACGTATTTACCCAGGCCATGATGGATTTTATCCCAGCCAGCAACGGACCTACTCAGGCGTCGCCGAATCTGGATGGGGTAGCTCGTGACGAGAGCATGCTAACTTTCAGTTTTCAGTTCGGTAATGCGTTTTTTATTCAGCTCAATACCGACACCTATACCGGTGATGATACCCCGGCGGGCATCGGTTTTGTGCCACTTTATTGGTTGCAGAACCAGTTGATCAAGGCGCAAGACGACCCGACTGTCGACCACGTATTCGTCTTTGGTCATAAGCCCATCATCGGCGAGGAAGGTGTCGGTGAAACGATAGCCCGGTCACAGGTTGATGAGTTCACCAAAATGTTATGTAACCCGAGAGGTGACGACAGCGCGACCAAGGTGCGTGGCTATTTCGCGGCTCACGCCCACTACTGGCAGCAGCGTTCGCTGGATTGCCCAGCGTCGGACGGGACCCTGTTGCAGGTCATCAGCGGTAATGGAGGAACTAGCGTGGAGCAGACGTTTTTTCGGTCACCTAACGGATACTTTGGCTACACCAATGTCGGTATTACAGAGAGCGGCGCGCTGGTTTTGGAGGCTCGAGGTCGCTTCATTACTGTTCCCGACGATGCGCCTGGCCAAGCAGAAACCACCGTGCGAGAGTATCGAAATATTCATGACTAAACATCAAAGGTCGCCTAAGCGGATTTGAACCTCAGTGCATAGCAAAGGACAGGTAATGGCGGACGAGTTAACGGTTAACAAGCCTCCGGCCTGGCTGGTTTTCGCTATTGGCGCAAGGCATAGTGAGAGGCTGGAATCACAAATCAATTTTTTCTTCTGCTGGATGGTGGTCTTTGCCGGTCTTGTTAATCTAGCCATTAATATTTATCAAAGTATGTACCTAACAGTAGATACCTTGGCCGCGACTGCCTCCAGCGTTTCCCTGATCATGTTTGGGGTGCTGTTCCATGTTGTGGGACGAAGAATGCAGCGACCAGAGCTCTCTGGTGCCCTTCTCATCGTTTTAGCGGCGACGCTGATATGTCTGAATTGGCTGAGCAATCAAGGGACTCAGGGTAGTCTGGCGCTATGGTTCAGCCCTTTGTTTATGATCACTGCATCTATGCTAAGAGGGTGGCTTTTAAAGGTCGTCGTGAGTTATCTAACCATCACGATCGTTATTTCTATGTGGTTAGAGTGGAGCTACCCTCAATCGTTAACAGTTTATGGGTCTTCGCAGGCTAAAATTTTTGACATCAGCGCCGTATTGGTGCTTTCGGCTTTGATCTGCTTCCTGCTGTCTTTTTTTACGGCATACGCGCATCGACGTGAGCGGTCCAGAGCTCTCAAACTTGCGATCGAGCAACTCAAAAACGAAACCTACCTGAATGCAGCGCGACTGGAAACAGACCAACTTAGATCGCTGCTACCAATTTGTGCTTGGTGTAAAAAAATTGAAACGACTAACGGCACATGGTCTAGTTTTGAGTTCTATCTATCCGAACAAAAAATAACAGATGTGACACACGGTATGTGCCCCAGTTGCTTGACAGAAGCCGAAGAAAAGGAATTCGATTAAAGCGACCCGTGGCGCGAAAGACATACACGATCTGAGAGCGCACAATCACATTCTCTGAGACTATTTTTGGGATGACCAAGTACTCTTGACTCATTATTCGGAAGAGTATTCGGGGGCTGCTCGAGGGCATTCAGAAATCGTGACTATGAAGCGCGTCACAAGGCCCTTCATCGCGATGGAAAAGCGAGGGTTCACGACCGGCGTTCGAACGAGAGGCTGGAACTCACGCCGCGTTCTTTTTTCAAACGGCCATACACGGTGATCGGTTAAGCCCAGTTCAAGATCGATACCTTAAAAGAACGATTTTCCTAAGGATATCTGCTTGCCAAACAGCGCTATGGCGCCTATGAAAAACTAATCGCCCGGAAGATCTTTATAAGATACTCTTTGTCTTTAGCGATTAAGTGAAATGACCTCTTGCACTATGACGAACGGAAAGCTTCAAAAAAAACTGATACGACTGGTTAGAAGTTCCTGGGAGCTTCTGACGAGCCCTTTTGCCATCTTGCTTATCTCCTACTCATTTAAGGTTAAGTCCGTCTACGGCATGACGTACGGCAAGCGAGTACGTCTCGGGTTTAGGTTCTGGCGCAATTATTCAAAAGTTCAATCCGGCACGTCCTGGAGAGCCCATTTAGTGATGGCAATGAAGCTGCTGGAAATACGGCCCGATGTACAGGGCGACGTTGTTGAATGCGGTTGTTGGAAAGGTGGCGCTACCGTCAATCTGTCTCTGATATGTAAAATTACGGGACGTAAGCTCAAAGTCTACGACTCATTTGAAGGGCTTCCACCTCCCGTTGACGGCGACGTCATCGCTGAAAAAACATTCAAAAAAGGCTTTATCCCCGGCATTTTCGGCGGAACGCTCGATGAGGTGCAGGGCAACGTAAAAAGACTCGGTGCTTATGATGTCTGCTCATTTCACAAGGGCTGGTTTGAAAACACATTGCCCGATCATGAGGGGAGCATCGCCATGATGTTTCTAGATGTCGATTTCTATTCCAGTCTGCACGACTGCCTTATAAACCTGTGGCCCTCTGTGGTGGAGGGGGGCTTCGTTTTTCTGGACGAGTATATGAACCTCCCTTACTGCGCTGTGTTTTTCTCAGAAAAATACTGGGAAAAAT
>JAPKAY010000079.1 GCA_028825045.1 Halioglobus sp. | reverse complement strand
CCGGAAACAGCGGTAGCCAGCGCCTGAAAATGAGAAACCTCACCGCGATCGCTCGGTTTAGCATAGTCGCCGCGCAACAATTCAAACGCATGCTTGAAGCCGCGCAGGTTTATAAAACCAAAGTAGAAAGTAAAAAATACGGCCGCCGATATTAACCAGAGAATGATCAACGGTAGCTGGCTGCCAAAAACCCTCACCTCATAGAAGATAAACCCGGCAACCGCATCCGTGATAGGCGCCATTGCCGCATTGATACCGGCATCAATTCCTGCAGCAGAAACCGAAAGGCTTAACGGCAGCAGTAGTGCGGCAGACAAGGCCCTGCCTATAGCAGCGACTCGGGGGGCTTGTATATTATGCTCCATGATTTCTTCTTATATGCTGCTGAACTGAATAGCGTCGCTTCCATGGGTCACAGACAGACCATTAACTGCTCTTGTACTATACCGTCTGTGGCTGACTGTATCTATCTTGAGCGTTCGGTGACCATGTCGCGACGCGTGGAACCGGCGATTATTTTAGGATGCCTAGCGCAAAAACAAGACACATTAAGCTTTTTAGTAAGGCCTGTCGCCATCAATCGCGATGCGCTCCAGGCGTCGATGCGCGGGAAAATAATCGTTAATTGGTTTGTGCTGGGTGCTGCGATTGTCCCAGATTGCGATTGAATCGGGTCGCCATTGGAAACGGCACGTATAATCAGGCATCGTGACATGCTCTAGCAGTACATTTAACACGTCCTGGCTCTCATTTTCCCCAAGCTCCACTATTCGCGTGGTGAATAGTGAATTAACAAAGATGACTTTTTTACCACTTTCCGGATGGATCTGAATAACAGGATGTTTTACCGGAGGATTGTCAGCAACAGCTTTGGCGAGGCGCTGCCTGCCGCCGGATTCCGCCAAACTTTCCTTGAAACCGAAGCTGAAATCATGTTCTGCAGTCAGGTTGGCCAGGAAGTCTTGCATTGGTTTTGATAAGCCCTCATAGGCCGCCGTCATGCTGGCCCACAATGTGTCTCCGCCCACGGGGGGACAAATTTTTGAACGCAATACGGAGCCTAGTGGTGGGTGTTGACGAAACGTCATATCACTGTGCCATGCCTCAATCTTACTCGGCTTCTCTGCGGTACTTTCCAAAATAGTAATCTCTGGAAAGCCTTCAATTGTGTTATACGCAGGATGTACCTGCAGTGGGCCAAAGGACTCCGCCAGGGCTTTGTGTTGAGCCGGGCTGATATTTTGATCGCGGAAAAATATTACCTGATGCTTAACTAACAAGCGGCGGATTTCTTGATACACGGCACTGGACACATCTGTGCACAGGTCGACACCATGAAGTTCTGCACCCAGGGCAACCGCAATAGGTTTTACTATAAACATTACTTACCTCGGAAAAACGCTGCCAATTTATTCCTATTTCGGCCCACTGCCTAGTTTAAGTGATTCAATGTCTTTGCCCTGCTCGTTACTACAATTCCAACAAGCGTTATACCGATGGTCGAAGGTTCATCGAGCATACTGCTTTTGCGCTGGCAACATACACGGGTGCATTCTACTTCTCAATCGACAGGTTAGCCACGCTCAAAGAACAGTTCAATCGGTAAGAATGTAGGGGCGCGGTAACAACTGAACATCTTTTGGCTTTGATCGTTGCGTGCTGTCCTTCAGGAAGGGACAAGTATGAATTGCTTCTTCACCTACGCGAGCTGGATATCTGGGAGATAAATCATCCATTTTCAAAACTGTCAGGCTTCGCAAATGCTAGTCTTGATGAGTCCTTCTCACTAAACCCCATTCATTTGTCCTATACTTCGGCTGAGACTGTGAAAATACCAATAATAGGAGATGGCATTGCACAAACCTACTGACACTAACTATGCAAAGGTCGATCAGAGCTATTTTGATAACCGCGGCCTAAAACGTTATGCCGGTGTTTGGTCCCTGTGGGCACTGGGCGTAGGGGCGGTTATTTCCGGACATTTCTCCGGCTGGAACCTGGGCCTGGCGAACGGTTGGGGCAGCATGTTTGTAGCCACCGTTATTATTGCCATTATGTACTTGGGCTTATGCTTTTCGCTGGCGGAAATGTCACCGGCCCTGCCGCACACTGGCGGTGCCTATTCTTTCGCACGAACCGCGATGGGGCGCTGGGGCGGCTTCCTGACTGGCTTATCTGAAAACGTAGAATACGTACTGACTCCCGCGGTAATCGTCTACTTCATCAGCAGCTATATGTCCGGTATTTTTGGTACCGGTACGGCTACTCTCCCACTGTGGTGGGTCGGTTTTTATGTCGTGTTTATCGGCCTCAATATTGTCGGGGTTGAGTTATCGTTCAAGCTAACGCTCGTCGTTACTTTGCTGGCACTGACCTGCCTATTGGTGTTCTGGGTCAGCGCCCTACCTTCGATCGACTTTGCAAAGTGGGCGTTGAATGTTGATGCCGATGGCGCTCTATTGACGGAGGGCAACGGGCCGTTTTTACCGTTCGGGTTCGGCGGTATTTTAGCCTGCTTGCCATTCGCCGTGTGGCTTTTCCTCGCCATTGAACAGTTGCCTCTGGCGGCTGAGGAGTCAGTTGATCCCAAACGTGATATGCCGCGCGGAATTCTGGCCGGTTTCTTTACCCTGCTGCTATCGGCATTCATGATTTTGTGGCTTAACCCGTCGGTTGCCGGCATCGGTTCGTATCAATTGGCAAGCTCGGGCGAACCACTGCTCGATGGGTTCAAAGCTATTTATGGCGAGGGCACGGCCAAACTGCTGGCCACGGTAGCGGTATTGGGCTTGGTAGCCAGCTTCCACACCATAATCTTTGCCAAGGGTCGGCAAATATATTCGCTCAGCCGCGCTGGCTATTTCCCTTCCAGCCTGTCGGTAACGCACGGCAGCCGCAAAACGCCGCACCGCGCCATGATAGCCGGAGCGGCACTGGCGCTTACCGTAATGTTTATTCTGTGGTTTAGTATGGGCGCCGACCAGGGAGCTGCTGTAATTGGTGGTACGCTATTGAATATGGCTGTGTTTGGCGCCATGTTCTCCTACATCATGCAGGCCTTGTCATTTATTTTACTGCGTCGTAACTTACCGCAGTTAGCACGACCGTATCGCAGCCCGTTCGGCGTGGTCGGCGCCAGTTTAACCATCCTCATTGCCAGCGTAACCTTGTATTACCAGCTCACCGACCCGGTCTATCGGCAAGGCGTGTTGTGGGTGGCAGCCTGGTTTACGGTGGGCATTCTTTATTTCACCATCATAGGGCGTCATCGGTTAATCCTGTCACCCGAAGAAGAGTTTGCCCAAGATCACCACGAAGCTCCTGCACGTTAACGCATGGACTGGCGCACTCAATGCACTCCCCTAACAATGGTATGGGTCATCGCGATCATGGCCTCAGCGCCAATGTGATCAGTCAGCCTTTCGAGTTCCCCGCCGTCAAGCCACACGCCATTACACTTGGGCAATTGGATTCTCCCTGCACGCGGCGGGAGACGTGGGGGCGCCAAGGTACAAGCGCGCCCGATTGTGCCAGTACATTACCGGGAGATAAACCGACTATTTGCCAAATTGTTAGGCCTCGCAAATGGCATTCATGAGGAAATCTATCTACAACACGCCAAGTATTTGTCCTATACTCAACCCATCCTATACTTTAAGTGTCCTATACTTCATGACATTAATGACAAGCTGTCCCGGACGAAAGCTAGAGACGGTAGGTAAGGAGATCCCATCATGCTTATCCCCCCAGAGCGTCAAGATATAACATGAGCAGTGACCTTGTAGCGCAGCCATTTTCTGCACCACAGGTGTATATAGTTGATGATGAACCCGACATTTTGCAAATGCTTCGTGACGTCGTAGAACTGAGTGGTCTCGTGGCTCATTGTTTTTTCCAAGCAGATGATTTCATCAAAGAGATTCAGGGCTTCGACGGCAACAATATCCTGATACTCGACTTGCAGATGCCCAAAGTGGATGGCATAGAGGTCATTCGTCATCTAGCTGCGATGGAGAATCCTCCCGAATTGATCTTGATCAGCGGGCAAGACTCCAGCGTGCTCAGTGGTGCTGAAAATCTGGCTGTAGCACACGCGCTAACCGTCCGGGGTACTCTTGAAAAACCTCTGTCAATCGGGAGCCTTCGCAGCTTGCTCGAAACACAGACGGCGGCTGCTACAACGAAATTCAAGGGGGATATTAAACCGGCTGTCCGCGATTTTAGCGCTGAGGAAATTCGGGAGGCCTTAGACCTTAATCAGTTTGTTTTGCACTACCAGCCCAAGGAGGAGTTCGCATTAAGCGGCGCGGCAAAGTATTCTGCGGAGTGCCTGGTGCGGTGGCAACATCCTATACAAGGACTCATTTATCCAGACCGCTTTATCCCGCTGATCCAAAGACAAGGCTGGATGGCAGATTTAACGAGTATCGTTTTCAATCAGGCTATCATGCAACAGCGCCAGTGGCAGAAAGACGACCTACATATAAATTTATCAATCAACGTCTCGGCTAGCGACATTACTAGTCTGACTCTCCCAGAAAGTATCTCACGTCTATTGACAGAAAATGAGCTTGATACTACGAAAATCACACTTGAGGTGACAGAAAGCGAATTGATGGGAGAGCTCACTACATCGCTGGATGTCCTTACACGTTTGCGGCTCAAGGGTGTCCGTTTGTCCATTGACGACTTCGGCACCGGCTACTCATCGCTGTTGCAGCTTTTTCGAATGCCGTTTTCTGAACTGAAGATTGATCAAAGTTTTGTAAGTAAAATGGTTGTGGATATGGAAGCCCTGGCTATCGTCAAGGCTTGCATCATGCTCGGTGAGCAATTCCAAATGCGAGTCGTAGCAGAGGGGGTTGAAGACCAGGCGACAAAGGCATTACTTGAAGACCTAGGGTGCCAGGCCGTGCAGGGTTATGTTATCGCAAAACCGATGGCGGCCGACTTTTTTGGGGAGTGGCTCACGCTCGCCCTTACGACAAGCAACACACTTGTCCGGCCACCACTGCCCAACACCTGACGCCACCACCCAAAGCACCCTCCGCGACGTTGACACCTGCCACGTGCCACGTGCTGGTTTGCTTTACGGACACCTACTATCGCTGGAGGACGTTAGGACAGAATGCGTCTAACCTTGGATAAAAGCTCTTCTTTTCGGAAGGGCTTATACAAAATGGGCACTTCAATGCCATCTTGCTCTTTGACGGAATAACCGGTCATCAGCAAAAATCTCATATCATTTCTTTGTTTGCCCAGGTCGCGACACACGTCCCAGCCGCTCATCGTCCCCGGTAGCATAATATCGCTAATCACCAAATCAATCTCAGGCTCGTTAGATGCGATGCTCATTGCTGACTCGCCATCTTCGGCGATTAGGACTTCGTACCCCGAAGACAGAAGCATTCTGCTAACTAGTACACGCAACCCTGGCGAATCCTCGACGACTAAGATTTTTGCTGCCTCTGTTTGGATTTCATTCACCCCTATTTCGTCAATGCGATTTTTCGCTGGCTCAGCGTTAATTTGAGGCACAAACAGCGAAACTGTCGTGCCTGCGCCTAACGCCGTCTCGATTGTTATATCGCCTTGGGAATCTGTTACAAATCGATCAACCATGCTAAGTCCGAGTCCGTTTCCCGCACCAGGTGGCTTAGACGTATAGAAAGGTTCTTTCGCTTTCTTGGCAATCTCTGGCGTCATGCCTGAGCCGTTATCGGCAACCCTGATACCAATAAATTTCGACTCATTCTTTCCACCAACGGCCGTCTTTGTTTGAGCGCTTGACAAATTCATTGCCGTAGAGATGGAAATTGTCCCGCCATCGGGCATCGCATCTCGCGCGTTAATCACCAGATTTAGTAAAGATGCTTCCAGTTGGTTTTCATCAACCAGAGTAACTGCGTTGTCGCTTTTAAGATCAAAAGTGAGGGCGATATTGGCACCTATGGCACTACGAAGCATTCTTTCTAGGCCGGTAATAGTGGCGTCTATATCGGTCGGGGCAGGGGCTAAAGTGTCGGGGCGAGAGTAAGCCAGTAGGCGTCGGGTCAGCGCTGCTCCATGCTCAGTCGCCTGTAGAATTTGTCTAATGGCATCCCCTTCCGCATTTTTTCCTTTAAATCGCATAAGCAATAGTTCAGCGTTACCCATGACAATGGCAAGGAGATTATTAAAGTCGTGCGCAATCCCACCGGTGAGTTGCCCAAGTGCGTCAACTTTTTGCGAACGTTGCAGCGCTTCTTCTACAGCTCGCTGTTCTGTGATATTTCGTGCAACGCCATCAACGCCTAACATTTGACCGGAATCGCCTCTCCAAACTTGCAGGTTGGTCGACACTATCTGCGGTATGCCAGCTTTGTTATAAAGGCTTGCTACAAAATTAGTAACTTTGCCATCGCCTGCCCGCACCAATTCTAAGAGTCTGTCTCTTTCCTCGGGGTTAACGTAAAAATCCGTAATTTTCCGTCCAAGTAATTCTTCGGGCTTAAAGCCCAGCACATTAAAGACCGACGGTGATAGCTGGAGGAATTTCCCCTCAATGTCTGTTCGATAGACGATGTCAACAACACTCTCGAAAAGCTCCCGATATTGTCTTTGTGAGCTTTCCGCGACGAGCGTTTGCTCGGACAACTGCTCCAGTGTGGCTGCAGCATTAGTTGCAATCGTTCCAATGGCGAAAATGGCCGCGAGCGCAAGCATAAACCAGCTTCCCAAGCGTAAAACCCACTCTATCGGATTTAGCCAAGCCTCCGACCCAATGTTGAAGAGCCCCGACAAGTACAGTCCTTCGACCGCACCAGTCATCACGGTTAAGACCACTAAAACGAAGATTCCGGTTCGCTGATTATGTATAAGTGCGGCGAATACTGAAGCGAAGGGGATATAAGCGCCAGCGGATGCCGTGACACCGAAAGTAAAAATACCACTTAGCCCGATCAGACCGATGGTGCCTATACAGATGAAAGAACGTATCGAGAGTGAAAGTCTATCTCGCAATAACGACGCCGATACTAGCGCGATGACGACAAAAATATGTACTGCACCGACTAGTTGCCAACCGACCTGAGAAAACCGGTACAGGGAAAAGGCCAATAAAGGAATAACTAAAAGTGACAGCCAGGTCAGTAACCTGTTGCAAACTTGCGACTGCGAGTCAGTAATGAGTTTAGTGTAAGAAATATGAGAAACCAGATAACAGCTCATTTTTGAGCAGACACAGTATTCCATATTTGGCGCGCACCCACCACCCTGATGCAGTGCTATTGAACCTGTACTTTTTCGTCGACTAGGTTGCGGCTATAAAGCCATGCGGGTGTTGGACAAGTATAACTGGCATGCCGGGCATACCCTGTTTATCCTCGCTATATTCCGTGTCCGAAACATTTGCGCTGTCGGGCCATAGAGCGCCTGCATAATGTCTAACGCAAGGGCGCTATTTAAATGTCTCTTTGGCCTGAATCACGATATCTACCCGCCGGTTCTTAGTCCGGCCGTCAGTGTCGTCGCTGCCGTCAACCTTAATATTGGGAGCGATGGGTTGGGTCTCACCCAGCCCTTTGGTATTGATCACCTCAGCATCAATTTGCGCATATTTAACGAGCCAGTTTTTGACTGAAGCGGCGCGCCGCTTAGACAGTTCCATATTATAGCTACCACTGCCTTTTGCGTCAGTGTGGCCAGTGATGGTGACATCCCCTGTGCGTTTTTCTCGTATAATCAGACCCAGTTGTTTGAGCTCAGTCTCGGCTGCTGGTTTGATGTCGGCTTTATCAAAATCAAATAGTACATCGCTGGACAGGGCCACACTGATCTCCATATCGTCGACTGTAGCACCCAGGTCCCTAATGGCCTGATTCAGCTCCTCGACCGTGGCTACGAGGGCCAGGCCCTGCCCGCCGCCGGCCGCATTCAGCCCGTCTATCGCTCGAATGTCCTCAATGAGCGATTGCGTGCTCTGGTCAGGGCCCAGGGTCGACAGTGATTCCCTGGACGCTTCGTGAGCAGCGGGGTCGTCGGGCCGGTCGACCTCCCAGGCAACCGCGCTGGTAACGAAACACATCGACGCCACCGCGAGGCTGCATTTGACCAAGGCCCTCATCGCGAAACGGCCAATTCCTCAAACGGCAGCACATCCGGTATCACCAGGGTGAGGCTCTTGGCCGCCGCGGGGGGCGCGGGGAATTTAAACCATACCAGCTTCTTGCCGCCCGCAGTGATTTCCATAGCGCTAACCCCTCCTGGCCAGCCGATACCCACCTGGCCGCGAGAGATAGGCGCACCGATCCATTCATTTTTACTATCCTTTAGCACATGGTATTTCTTCTTTTCGATATCGTCGATAAAGTAGACTTCATCGACCTTGTACTTAATTTTCGCATCTGTTTCGCCATTATTGCGGTAGGCCAGCACAACTGTAAATACATCATCGAGGACGCTGGCCTTGAGTACATCCACGTCTAAGTCACCGGACAGGCTCATCTGCGTTTGAACTGAGTCTGCGGCCCAGGCCGGGCTGTAGCCAAAAATAGCGAGCAACAGCGTAAGTATGAGTGCGCGGAGTCTGTATTGCTTTTTCATATAATGCCTTCCTGATTTTGTTGGTTGCTATACCTAATTGTAGTTAGTAGCTTGAAAGTGGCAAGTGGCTATATCGGCTTACACGCAAAGGCACTATCAAATGAACCGCCTGAAGTTAGTAGAATCGGTGGATGAATAGCGACCCCACTGCCGAGCTCTCAGGGCCAGTGCGTGCAGCGAATGACCAAGAGAACATCCGGCACTCAAATAGGCCACAGATAAACCGGGGATGGAGAAGATCTTTTAAATAATCAGAAAAAATATCTTCTCTCAAGTACAGCACTATAGTGTCAGTATTCTCTACACACCCAGTCATATCATTAGTCCCCTTGTATTTAAGTCGCTAATTGTATTGTTTTTTTGGTGTTCTGGCATGGATCCTGCTGTAAAGAAGTTTGGAACTAGCCACCTGTGTAATTGCAGTTTTATGGAGAAAATCATGTTGCCTCGGTCCATTGTCAAAAACCTTGCCCCGCTGCTGCCGCTTTTCGCGCTTATCGGCGCATCACCAGCGGATGCGCAAACTCCAGGAATTACGTATAACC
>JAPKAY010000007.1 GCA_028825045.1 Halioglobus sp. | reverse complement strand
ACACCGCTGCTCGTGTGTCTGGGCCTTACCGCTGTGGTCCTGTCTGCCCAAACCAGTTCACAGGTACAGATTTGGTCGAATCGCTCGCTGCTTTTGCTCACCCACCTCAATGCGCATCCTGCCTCGCCGCGCGCCAATATCGATATGGCCGTGGAATTGGCCCGTCACGGCGAGATCGAGGCGGCGCACCGTTACTCCGAAGCAGCTTTTTTGGCCAGTGCAAACGGGGCCGGTATCAGAGAGCGCAGCGGTGACTACGAGGTTCGTAACCTCGCCTTGATCTGTATCGCCAACCAATCCGCGCCGCCTGTTCTTATCGATAATGTAGGCAAACAAGATCCCGACAGGCCACTGAGTTCTGTCACAACGCTTCTGGCAATGGTTCGGCTTTTACAGGACAACCGCTGCCCGCAGTTCGATCGCATTCGCTTTGCCGATCGTCTGGCTGAGATCTATCTCGTTGACAACTATCAGCGGCTAGGCGCGGCCCAACTATTTTCGAATTTAGCCGTGCTGGAAAACGCGCTGCAAAGGTATGATAATGCTTACAGTTATACGGAGCGTTTCCTTGCGTTGCAGCCCCGGGACAAACGTGGACTATTGATGAAACTGCATTTTGCAACGGCGCTGGGCAAGGTTGTGGCGGCCGGTGAGGTTATGACTGTTTTGCAGGCGATGGATCAGCAGGGTGAGCTGACGGTGGGCGAACAGCAGACGATGGCGTTGTATCAGGAGGACTCCGATTGAAGGTGAGCATTGTAATCCCGGCCAAAGACGAGGCGCTTGGACTCGCAATTCTGTTGCCTGAGCTCGTTCAGCTGTACCCCGAAGCTGAAATTATTGTTGTGAATGATGGCTCTAGCGACACTACGAAGGAGGTTGCTGAGGCGGCCGGTGCGAAAGTGATCTCGCACCCCTATGCCAAGGGGAATGGTGCCGCCGTTAAGTCAGGCGCGCGCGCCGCGAAAGGTGATTTCATCGTATTTATGGATGGTGACGGTCAGCACAGCGCAGCCGATGTTGGCAAATTGTTAGCCAAGGTGGAGGAAGGGTACGACCTGGTTGTGGGAGCCCGCAGTGGCAGAAAGTCTCAGGCCAGCGTTGCGCGTTGGAGCGCTAATGCAATTTATAATGGCTTTGCCAGCTGGATGGTTGGACGCAAAATAGACGATTTAACGTCCGGTTTCCGCTGCGTTCACCGCAGGAAGTTCTTGAGTTTCCTTTACATGTTGCCCAATGGTTTCAGTTATCCCACTACGTCCACCATGGCATTTTTCCGAGCGGGTTATTCTGTGGGGTTTGTGCCGATCGAAGTTTCCAAACGTTTGGGGAAAAGCCATGTCAAGCTAGTCAAAGATGGTGTGAGGTTTCTTCTGATTATTTTTAAGGTTGGAACGCTGTACTCGCCTCTTAAGGTGTATTTTCCCGCGGCGGTATTTACCTCCGGGCTCGGGGTGGTTAATTATGTATTGACGGTGATGAGTACCGGCTATCGATTTACCAATGGAACGACGTTGTTAGTGCTAACCGGCGCTATTATGTTTTTGATCGGCTTGCTCTCTGAGCAATTGACCAACCTGCAGTTCAAAGACACGTCGAACGCGGGCGATCGTCGCGCTGGCTAATTTTACTTAGCGCAAAGTGCCTTCGCTTCCCGGCGCCGTGCATGCAGCACCGGCTCGGTATATCCGCTAGGCTGCTCCTGTCCCAGAAAAACCAGATCGCAGGCGGCCTGAAAGGCGATGTTGTTGCCGAAATCCGGCGCCATGTTGTGATAGTTGGCGTCGCCGGCATTCTGTTTATCTACCACGCCCGCCATGCGTTCCAGGGTCTCCTGGACTTGTGCTTTACTGCACACACCATGGCGCAACCAGTTGGCGATATGTTGGCTGGAGATACGCAGGGTAGCGCGGTCTTCCATGAGACCAACGTGATGAATGTCCGGCACCTTGGAGCAGCCCACGCCCTGGTCGATCCAGCGCACCACGTAACCCAGGATACCCTGGGCGTTGTTGTCCAATTCGCGCTGAATCTGCTTATCCGTAAGACCGGCAGCTCCCTTGAGCGGAATGTGCAGGAGGTCATCCAGAGACGCTCTGTTTTTTCCTGCCAGTGCGGCCTGTCGTTCGGCCACATTTACTTCATGGTAGTGAATGGCGTGCAGGGTTGCTGCGGTGGGTGAGGGGACCCACGCAGTGCTGGCACCTGCCTGGGGGTGAGCAATCTTGTTTTTCATCATGTCGGCCATCAGGTCTGGCATGGCCCACATGCCCTTGCCGATCTGGGCTTTGCCAAGCAGGCCGCAACGCAACCCGACATCCACGTTCCAGTCCTCATAGGCGGTAATCCAGGGCTCCTGCTTCATTGCACCTTTGGGCGTCATGGCGGCCGCGTGCATGCTGGTGTGAATTTCATCGCCGGTACGATCCAGAAAGCCGGTGTTGATAAACACCAGGCGCTTGCCGGCCGCGCGGATACACTCTTTGAGGTTGACGGTGGTGCGGCGTTCTTCATCCATAATGCCCATTTTGAGGGTATTGCGTGCCATACCCAGGGCGTCTTCAATGCGGTCGAACAACGCGCAGGTAAAGGCAACTTCCTCCGGTCCGTGCATTTTGGGTTTCACGATATACACGCTACCCTGACGTGAGTTGCGTTCAGTGCCAGCGTCCTTATTCAAGTCGTGCAGGGCGATCATTGCGGTGAACATACCGTCCATGATGCCTTCGGGAATTTCATCGCCATGGGCATCGAGAATCGCCGGGTTAGTCATCAGGTGGCCCACATTGCGCACGAACAACAGGCTGCGTCCGGCCAATACCAGACTGCCGCCATCGGGTGTGGTGAATAACCGATCCGCGTTCAGGCGACGGGTCAGGGTCTTGCCACCTTTCTCAAATTTGTCTTCCAGGTCGCCGCGCATCAGGCCAAGCCAGTTACGGTAAGCCACCGTTTTGTCTTCGGCGTCCACTGCGGCCACGGAGTCCTCACAGTCCTGGATGGTAGTCAGTGCCGCTTCCAGTACAACATCTTTTACACCGGCTGCATCGGTGGCACCAATGGGGCTGGCCGGATCGATCTGAATTTCAATGTGCAGGCCGTTGTGGCGCAATAAAATACTGTCAGGAGAAGCGGCTTCGCCCAGATATCCACGCAGTTGCGCTGGCTCCTTTAAGGTGATCGTCTCTCCGTTGCGCAGCGCCACCTGCAGACTGCCCTCGACCAGAGTATAGGCTACAGCGTCGCCGTGACTGCCGTCGGCGAGAGGGCAGTGGCGATCAAGAAAGTCCCGTGCATAGGCGATGACCTGATCGCCGCGCGCAGGGTTGTAGGCGCCGCCACGTTCGGCACCGTCCTGCTCGGGTATAACGTCGGTGCCATACAGTGCATCGTATAGACTGCCCCAGCGTGCATTGGCGGCGTTCAGTGCATAGCGTGCATTCATGACCGGTACGACCAACTGCGGTCCCGCCAGGGTGGCGACTTCTTCGTCGACTCCCTCGGTGCTGATAGTGAAGTCCGGTCCCTCGGGGAGAAGGTAACCAATCTCCTCAAGGAAAGTCTTGTAGGCCAAACGGTCGTAGTCGGCACCGGGGTTGGTCTCATGCCAGGTATCGATTTTAGCTTGCAGTACTTCACGGCGTTGTAACAACTCACGGTTGCGCGGGCCCAGAGTATTGACGATGGATTCCAATCCACCCCAGAACTGGTCCGGCGTTACGCCGGTACCGGGGGCGATCTCCCTTTCCACAAGCTGGTGGAGAATCGGGGCAACCTGCAATCCGCCCTGCTGGACACGATCAGACATGGAGAAACCTCTTTGTTAACAGTGATCACGGCCGAGTGCGTGATCCAAGCCAAATGATTCTAGAATGCAGGCCGGAATTTAGCTAATCAATCACTGCTATCACCGTCATTACAAATGTGAATGCTATTACGGTGTTGCCTCCAGCCCGTCGAGCTCTCTTGCCGTGTCTGCAATCAATTTACGCAGCCATTTGTTGCCAGGGTTGTGTTGCAGCAGCGGACTCCAGGCCATTTTGAGCTGCAGCGGCGCTATGTCCAGCGGCGGCTCACGCAATACCACCCGGGGATTATTCAACTTCAGCTGCGCGGCCCGTGTGGGTAGGGTAACAATCAAGTCATTTTGCTCGGCCAGCGTCATCGCCGCCTGATAATGCCGTGTGAAGACTCTGATTTGCCGTTTCTTGCCCAATTTGTTGAGCGCGACATCCACCCAGCCCAGGCGCTGAACATCGCTGGGATCGACCCCGACACCCACGCCCATTCCGGTTTTGCTTACCCAGACGTGATTGGCTTTGAGGTAGTTTTCCAGAGTGAATTCTTTCAGAACCGGATTCTCAGGGCTCAGTACGCAGGTAAAGCTGTCGTTCCACAGGTGAATCTGGTGAAAAGATTGGGGCATGGCATCGAACCGATTAATCACCATGTCGACTTTGCCGCGCTCGACATCCAGGAAGCTCACATCGGAGGGCGTCATGATGTCTAGCGTCAGACCTGGAGCCTGGGTGCGTAATTTTCCGAGCACACTGGGCAGTAAGGTCGACTCTGCGTAGTCGCTGGCCATGATGCGGAACACACGTTGCGCTTCCATCGGCTCGAAGTCGCCGCGCGGCTGCACCGCGTGATCGATCTTCCCCAATACCTCACGCACTACAGGTTCCAGCTCCAGAGCGCGCTCAGTGGGTGTCATGCCTTCGCTGGTGCGCACCAGCAACGGGTCATTGAACAGCTCGCGCAATCGTTTTAGCCCGTTACTCATCGCAGGCTGTGACAGATTCAGTTGATTGGCAGCCTTGGTGACATTGCGCTCGCGCAGCAGGGCGTCGAGGTAGACCAGTAGATTGAGATCAATCCTGTTGACTTTCACGGGCTTGCTCCGTATTCATATGGTGAATGAAAAATATAATAGACATTGACCCTGAGAATTATAACCGGATTGTCGCAAATGCCAAACGGTAATGTGGACCGCCATGGATTTGTTCGATAGCGCGGGTGTGCGTGAAACGGTGACCCTGGAACCGACTCGAATGCGAATACCGCAAGGCAAAACCCATCCAGAACCCCGTGCGTCAGTATGACTATCGCAGTTTTAAAAAAAGCACGTCACCGGGGCCGGCAACGCTGGCAGCTGAACATCTGCATGCCGGTAGATGGTGGTGTAATGGACACCGCATGACGCAAATTGGTCGGGCAGACGCAGTCGATAACGTATACTGCGCTGCAGTGATCAGCATCAGCAGTAGGAGCGTTAATGAACACAATCTCTACGCCGGACCTCAGTGATGAAGCCCCTGAGGCCTTCGCCATTGAATTACAGTTCGTCAATTTTGGGCAGATCAAGCAATTTGGTGGTCAGGTGGTTACCCTCAAATGCCATGAGGACAACTCACTACTGAAGCAACTGGTGGGTGAGCCAGGGGAGGGTCGCGTAATCGTCGTCGATGGCGGTGGGTCCCTTCGCCGCGCCCTATTGGGCGATAGGGTGGCGGATGCTGCGGTGAAAAATGGCTGGGCTGGTGTGATTATCAACGGTGTCATTCGCGATGTGGATGAAGTGGGACGGATCGCTCTGGGTGTTTTGGCCCTGGGCAGTTACCCGGTAAAATCGATTAAGCTCGGCGTCGGACAGCGTGATATTGATCTTCACTTCGGCGGCGTTCACATCGCGCCGGGTGATTACGTTTACGCGGATAACAATGGGGTTATCGTTAGTAAGCGGTCCTTGGCTTAGTGCTACGCCTTTATAGTAGGCGCATGGACAGATCCAGCGCCTTGCAATCCTTGGTCAGTGCGCCGATGGAAATGTAATCGACACCCGTTTGTGCTATTGCAAGCAGGGTGCTTTCGGTGACGTTACCGGACGCTTCTAATTCTGCTCGGCCACGGACCACATCGACAGCGGTTGTCATTTGCGCCAGGGAAAAATTATCCAGCATGACGCGGTCGCTATTGGCGGCAAGCGCCTGTTCCAGTTCTGCGAGGTTTTCTACCTCCACTTCCACAGGTTTCCCAGGGGCAGAAGCCCGTGCAGCAATTACAGCCTCGGCGATGCCACCGCAGGCGTTGATATGATTTTCCTTAATCAGGAAAGCGTCATAAAGACCTATGCGGTGGTTATGGCAGCCGCCACAGCGCACTGCGTATTTTTGTGCAATGCGCAATCCCGGGATGGTCTTACGAGTGTCCAGCAGACTGACGTCAGTGCCTGACACCTGCTCGACATAGCGACGACAGATTGATGCGGTGCCGGACAGCAGTTGCAAAAAGTTCAGGGCGCAGCGCTCACCTGTCAGAAGACTGCGAGCGGGACCATGAAGGGTAAACAGGATGTCGCCGGCGCTCACCGTCTGCCCCTCTTCGCAGCGCCAGTCGAGGCTAACGGCCCGGTCTAGCTGTTCAAATACGGCATCCACCCAGGGACGTCCGCACAGCACGCCATCCTCACGCGTAATCACCTGTCCCTCTGCGTGGGCACTGGCAGAAATCAGCGCAGCAGTGATGTCGCCGCTACCGACGTCTTCAGCCAGGGCTGCGCGCACGTTGCGTTCCACTTCTTTGGAATCGGGGGCTGCGAGGTTGGGTAGAGAATGTCTCATGGGGCGCGGCTTGTTTGGCAAAAAAGAGACGCGATTGTAGCAGCTACCCCGGGCGGCTGTTAATCCCGCACGCGCTGGGTTTGCAGGACTCCAGCCAGAGACGAATTCGCGGTAGACTATCTGCGGATAAGTGGTCCTTGGCAGTGAGGAGAAAAAGCGGGTATGGAATTCACCTTGGATGAGGGTTGGGTGCGGCAAGCACGTAAAGTGCCTTCGCCCAATTGCGAACCGCGGCCTGTGAGCTGTCACCCGGAACTGCTGGTTATTCACAGTATCTCCTTGCCACCGCGCAGCTATGGCGGTGATTGCATCGAACGTTTTTTTACCAATCAGCTTGATTGGGACGAGCACCCCTACTTCGAAGAAATCCGTGGGGTCAGGGTGTCAGCCCATCTTTTGATTCGGCGTACAGGCGAACTGCTGCAGTTCGTCAACTTCGGCGAGCGCGCCTGGCATGCGGGTGTGTCCTGCTACGAGGGACGAGACAATTGCAATGATTTCAGCATCGGCATTGAGCTGGAGGGTTACGATGAGGATCCTTATACCGATGAGCAATATGTGGCTTTGGCAGGGGTTACTCAGCTTTTGATCGGCCATTACCCGGCCCTGGAGCCAGACAAAATCGTCGGTCACAATGAAATCGCGCCGGGTCGAAAGACGGATCCTGGCCCAGCCTTTGACTGGAAACAATATCGAGGCCGGTTGCAGCCTGCAAGCTGAATGACTGCGCGATGCGTTCATTTTTTAGTGTGAAACCGGAAATCTTCGCGTTAACTGCTAAGCTTTTAACTTAAGAGCTGACAATTCTGAGCAGCACAGTGTTGTGGTAACGCCATGCAGATACCAACAGACACGGACATAACGCTAGATTCAATACCCGCTTCTGGGCCAGGCCGCTATGCGGCGCAGGAGCTCGTGCTGACTATTTTGTTTCATCCGGACACCACACGCATAGGGCAAAGGGTAGAGGTGCCGAAACTGGTCGGTAACGCGCCCTGGGTTTTGGGGCGGCGCGGTCCAGCGTTCCAAGCGCCTGGCGACGACCGCTCTATTGCGCTGGAGGATGGCCACATCAGCCGCAGGGCGTTGCAGCTAACCTATAACGGGAAGAAATTGACGATCCGCCGGTTTGACTCATCGAGTCGTTGTCGCGTTGGGTCTAGTGAACTCTATGACAGAGTTGAGCTCAATGCAGAGCAATTACAAGCAGGTGTTCCCATCATGCTGGGTCACAGTATTGTGTTGATGCTGCGGCTGGCGCCGATCAAGAGTTCAGCATTGCAAAAACACGATGATGATGAACGCTTACGCGGTAAAAGTGCTGCGATGGGCCGGGTTCGAGATCAAATTTCCAGCGCTGCCCAGAGTGACCTTGATGTGCTTGTTCGAGGGGAAACAGGCACGGGCAAGGAACTGGTTGCAACTGCCATACATGGTTGCAGCCAGCGGGCGAGCAAGCCTATCGTCAGTGTCAATATGGCAGCCATACCCAGTGCGCTCGCTGCTGCGGCACTGTTTGGAAGTGCTCGCGGTGCCTTCACCGGTGCCGACAAGGCGACACCGGGTTATTTTGATCAGGCGCAAGGGGGTAGTTTGTTTCTTGACGAAATCGGAGATACCTCAGTCGACGTGCAGCCGCAGTTACTGCGCGCCTTGCAGCAGCGAGAAATACAGTCCGTGGGTGGCCCCATTCGGCGAGTCGATGTGCGCGTGATCGCAGCAACGGATGCCGTTCTGGAGGGCGAGGGTTGCGATTTCAAAGCGGCATTGCGCTACCGCCTGGGCGCAATCGAAATATTGTTGCCGCCGCTGCGGAAGCACCCGGAAGATATCGGTGAACTCTTGTTGTACTACCTGCATAAAAGCGCTGAGGAGACCGGCCGTACACAACTGCTCCCCGACGAACAAAGTCCTGCCCCCCTGGTTGCTGCCTGGGCTGTACTATTTTTGAGCTTTGCGTCCTACAGCTGGCCCGGCAACGTTAGGGAACTGGCCAACTTTGCACAACAAATCATCCTTGCCAGTGAGAAGTCGCCTGTGCTCACCGAACCTCTACGAGCAGCGTTCGCCGCCGACTCCAGGCCCGTAAGCCCCGCCCCCAGCCATTCGACCCGTCGCAGAATGCAGGACATCGATGACGCTGCATTCGACCAGGCGATGTCTGCCAATGGCTGCCAGGTGAAACGCGTTGCGGCGCAGTTAGGTGTTTCTCGAGCTTCGGTATATCGCCGTATCGAGATATCAGCCGATTATCGACTTGCCGGTGACATTCCCGAACACGAATTGCGCTCCATATTGGACGCTCATGGCGGTGACACCAACGCTGCTGCAGTGCTGTTGCGCGTGTCTGTTAGTAACCTGCGCAGCCGGCTACGCAAACTACCTGTTGGGGTTTGATCGACGCAGTGGATAATTTCTTTGGTCCCTATCGCATCCTTCGCCTGATCAACCGGGGAGGGCAGGGCAGCGTTTACCTCGGGTACGACAAACGACTATATCGCCGGGTGGCGATCAAAATTTACACGCTCCCTCCAGATCGTCCTAGGCGTAAGGAGTTGTTACGTGAGGCGCGACTCGTAGCGAAAATTCAGAGTCCCAAGGTGGTGCAAATCCATGACGTGATCGAGTCCGATACGCACCTCGCTCTGATTATGGAATATGTTCCTGGTTGCAGTCTGGAGGAATTTCTTACAGCGGTTCGCCCCAGTCTGGCCAGCGTATTGACAATCGGTGCCGATATTGCAGGCGCATTGGCACTTGCGCGGCAGGAGCGCATCGTGCATGGCGATGTGAAAGCGGGAAATGTTCTAATCACCGCATCAGGCCGTGCCAAGCTAACGGATTTTGGTATTTCCAGGAACGCGGGTGAGGTAACGCCGGACACTTGGGCAGCTGGAAGTCTGTCGGCTTTGTCTCCTGAGCAATACCTGGGGGAGTCGCTTGACGAGCGTTCCGATCTATTCGCTCTGGGTGCATTGCTCTATCGGATGATAACCGGTGAGCAGCCTTTCTTTTCCGACGGCGAGCTGGATACGGATCTATTACTGAACCGGTCGCCCCGACCGATGGAGGAGCTGGTGGGGCCGGAAGTGGAACTGCCAGAGAAATTGGTTGCGATAATTGCTCAGTTGCTGCACAAAAAACCACAGGATCGCCCCGCGCATACGCGTGGGGTGCGACAGGTCTTTCGCGTGGTTGCCCGAGGTCTTCCTCTTTCCTCCAGCACCAGTTTGCTATGCGAGGCCCAACCCCTCTTTCGTCCCGAATTATCGGAGGACATACCACCATTAGTCCCGGAAGGGTTGGGGCAGCGTGGGCGTTCAGCGCTGGCGCCTGCGGGGGATGGCATGACTGCCGATATTTGGCATGGGTTCAAGCGGCTGAGCGCACCTGTGCGCGCTGTAACCTCGATGGCGGTAGTGGCCCTGGCCGGTGTGCTAATAATAATCGCTCTGCCAGATACCGTGACACCCGTTCGCTTTGGAGAGCCCGAAACCATTGTCACGGCCCAGTACAACTTGCCTGTTGAAGTGTCGCGTACATGGTTGGTGGACGAGGTGAAACATACGTTAACAGAGCAACTGGGTTCACTGCGGGTGGTTGGTCCCGTGGGCGCCGCTCCCAGGACGGTACTTTATTCCAGGGGTGCACCCGAACATGTGTTGACGGAACCGGAGCAGGTTTTTCAGATCGCCTTGCGCTGTGCAACAGAGCTGTGTGTGCTGGCGATTAGCCGGGAGCATGCGGGTCAGCGCTTCCATCGGCAAAGCGTGCTCTTTCCCGATATGTCGATTCAGCAATGGCGGGACATTGTGCACAGCACCACGCTGGCGCTATACCCCTAAATCAGATAAAAGCCAGAGAACTGGTCAGCACCATTTGCGATAAGAAATACAGGGGTGTACCCCAGAGGCGGCTACTACGGGAATTCGGTTTCACAAATTGTGTACGTGCTACTGCTACATCAGATAGGGCAAAACCCCAGGCTCCAACGATGATGATTATTGCCGCCGGTTGACCCGCTGTAAGTCCCGCGCAAAGTAACATGGCGGTAATAACTATAATGTAGAGAACAACCGGTATTTTCATTTCCCGGTTGACGTGAGGGCTCAGCCAACGCAACACAACCACTAACAATACTATTGCCGGTACGCTCGAAATGAGCAGTCCGAGAATACTGGTTGGCAGTTGTAAAAAAGCGACTGCGAACAGCAAGTGGCCGCACAAAAATGCTGTCAGACCAGTCAGAAAAGTACGCTCACTGTCTGGCATTAGAAACAGATCTCCCACCATGCAACAGACCAGTGCCGAAAGTAACCAGCTTCCATAGGTCGTAGTGGTCGCATCCAGCGAGAGGGCAAGCCATAGGAATGCCGCTGCCGCCAGCGGCTTGAACAAGTAACGGCCCGGGCGAACGTTGTGAAAATCACACAGAACCAGGCCAATGACCGAAGTGCAACACAGCACTACGGGAGGTAGAACGCTTTGCAATGACAACGAATCAAACAGCATGGTTTTTCACTCTCTGAATTAGCTCATTGTTCAAGGGAGCTGCAATGCCGTGTTGCTCAGCTACTTGCAGCAGAAAGCCGTTGATATAGTCAATTTCGGTGGGGCGACCGTGTTCTACGTCCTGCAACATAGAGGAGCGGTTGGTCGCGGTTTGGCGGATTACCCTGGCTACGCTCTGAGGTAGTAGATCTGCGATATCTGCATGGCCGGCTGCACGGCAAATGTGACTCACTTCGTCACACAAGTGTGCGACTTTGTCGGAAAGACTTCTGTCTGTTGCAAGTTCGCCGTTGGGGCAGTGGTGCAGTGCGGTGAGCGGGTTGACGATACAATTCACCGCCAGTTTGAACCACAACGCGGTGTTGATGTTGGCGTCCCAGTGGCAGTTTTCTATGGCGTCGTCCCATAATCCATACCAGTCAGGCGGTTGCTCCAGGCCCTGGCGCCCTATGCGGGTTTCTCCAAGACCGGCGTGACAGATATGCTGCGGTGCTATGCGATACGCCCCATGCGTGGTTGTGGCGCAATACAGGTTCAGGTGAGGGTAAGTCGCGTTCAATTGCTCGGCCAGCCCCATTCCATTGACCAGCAGCACTATCACGCTGTTTTCATTGAGGCGGTGGGCAATCCCCGATACGGCTGCGTAGACGTCGAAGGCTTTGGTGGTCACTAATAAATGTAAGATGGGCTCGAGGTCCTGATGGTTTGCTATGTTCAGATACCGTTGCTCTTTTGCGCCCTCGCGCTCCACGATTAGCGCAACAGATTGTTGGTCTGTCGCGTGACGCAGTATCAGGCTGGTTTGAAGCCCGCCGCGATCCAGCGCATCAGCATAGAGGCAGCCGATGGCACCCGCGCCCATTACATGCCAGTGTGTTTGCTTCACGAAGATTACTTGACGAGCGGGATTGAAAATTGGTCGCAGTGCATTAGTATCGTGTTCCTGTTTTCACTATTTGGAGGTATACACTATGCCATCGTTTGATGTTGTTTCGGAAGTGGATCTGCATGACCTGACTAACGCTGTGGACCAGGCCGCCAGGATTATTGCCAACCGGTTTGATTTTAAGGGCGTTCAGGCGTCCTTTGAGCGCGATGACCGTCGCGTGGTGATCACGGCGGAAGCGGAGTTTCAGGTTACGCAAATGGAAGACATGTTGCGTTCCGCGCTTATCAAATGCGATATCGACCCCGCCGCGATGGACGGGGGTGATATAGAAACATCGGGCAAAGTAGTGCGCCAGACTGTCGTATTGCGTCACGGGCTCGACAGTAATCTGTGCAAGACTATCGTCAAGCGAATAAAAGATGCAAAGATGAAAGTTCAGGCTCAAATTCAGGGTGATCAGATTCGGGTCACGGGAAAAAAGCGCGACGACCTGCAGCAGGTTATTTCGCTGTTACGCGAAGAAGAGCTTGGTGCGCCTTTGCAGTATGCAAATTTTCGTGACTAGGTTGGGCTTTGCTGAAGGAGGTTGATCAGAGAGGCTGTTTTTGCTTCGATGGTATCTGCAGTAAGTACTGGCTTATCCAGCGCCAGGTACCATAATAATTCGAGATAACGGTAGATGCAGCCATATTGCTGTAGAAGGGTCTGCTCACTCTCATGCGGAGTCCGGCCCAGATAGGTGTGAATCAGAGTAGTGGTGTCTGCTGAAGATAGTGAGTCACCCTGGATTACCACTGCCAGATCATACCAGGGGCTTCCCATAGCGCAGTATTCCCAGTCGAGGGCCCAAAGCGTGCCACCGCTATAGATTCGGTTAGCCAGTAATAGGTCGTTATGACACAACACCGAGTCGCCTGGGTGACGGCTGATATCATGCACCAGGTCAGATATGATTCCGCCACACCGCTTCAAATCGCCTTTGGGAGATTGGCCTCTTTGCTCTAGTTGTTGCTCGTAACGCAGAATACGCTTCCCCATTTCCAGGCGATGATGTCTCGCCGGAAGCCGATGAATTTTGCGCAATAATTGTGCGGTATCAGCTGTATCTGGTTCCTGTGAATTGTCCGGTGCAAGAAAATCACAAACCAGGCTTCCCAACTCTGGATTGAAGTAGCGCGGACATGGAGCCAGTCCCGCCCGGTTAGCTGTCTCCAGCGTACGCCATTCGGTTTGGCGGTTGAGACCATGGGAGCTGGGTCTTACGCCATCGATGCGTACAACGAAGCGCCGCTGAGACTCCACCAGGACACTGTAATTGCTGAGGCCGGGTGCCATGACGCTTACGATTCGGGGAGTGCTCTGAAGTGGCGGCTCGCAGAGCCATTGGCGAGACTGGGCAAGGGTTTGCTCGAGCTTTTGCTGGATGTTTTGCGGCAGTGCTGGAGCCATGGGCATTGCCCCTCAGGATTGCATCGCAAGTATAGGACGCTTACACTCTTTGTCCAATAAGCAGAAAAACAGAACTGCATTTCGCAGTCATAGCAGTGGGTACAGCAGATGGTAGATGACGCCGGTCGCGGTGGTGTGCAGGATGAGGATATAGAGGGGGCACCTCCCGCACTATCACGCACAGAGCTCAGAGAAACACAGCTGAGCGAAACGATCACAGTTAATCGCTACCTTTACCAGCAGGCTCATCAGATGGAGCACATGTTGCTGGAGGCGCCGGACCTGCAGGCTCTGTTGGAAATTCTGCTGGTGAGTATGCCGCGGCACTTTTCCTTCCGCATGTCCGAATTGTGGTTGTACGATCCCGAAGATAGTCTGGCTAATACCATGGTAGGCGCTGAGCGTTACGGACAGAACTTGCAATTGCTACATGACGTCTTCCCCATGCAGGATCTTTACGACCTGGAACCGGACGTTGTGCTGATTGATGCTACCGACTCTCGCATGTTCGAAGTGCTTAAGTCTCAACACGGCATTGATTCTGCCCTGCTGATGCCGCTGCAGGACGCGGGTTGTATGTTAGGGAGCTTGCATTTGGGGCTGCAGCGTGAATCGCTGAACCTGGGGGAAGCGGAAGAGCAGTTACTAGCGCACCTGGCCGCTATCATCTCCTCCTGTTTCAAAGCCGCTGTCAGTCGCCAGCAGATCGCGCAGTTAACCCTGCTTGACCCCCTTACCCAGATTAGCAATTTGCGCGGCTTCGAGCGCGATATTGCGCGAGAAATTTCTCGTGCTCACCGCGCGGATAAACCTGTTACTGTGCTGCTGATTGAAATAGACGATTTTGAAGACCTTTATGCACATTACGGTGAGCGCAGAGGCCAATTTGTGATCAAGAAGGTCGCCGAAAGACTTTCCTCTAATTTGCGAGCAACCGATTTACTGGCGAGACTGGGAAGACCAAAATTTTCCGTGCTCATTCCCGTTAGTGGCGAGGTTGTGGGCCGGGAAATAGCTGAACGCATGTGTAAAGATGTTGATGGGTTTTCAATTGATGACGGGCGCGGAGCCGTATTGCAGGTCTGCATTAGTGTCGGCCTCGTTACCTGGGAGCCACAGCAATTTCCCGCCGCCGATATGTCTCAGTTGGCTCGCCAAATGGAAGTTGTGGGCAACAGGGCGCTGGACGATGCGAAGGCTCACGGCGGCAATCGCGTTGCCCAGTCTCGTCTCAGTGCCATGGTGCTCTGAGGGGCAGTGATGAAACCACTTGATAATCTTTTTGAGAAAAATCGAAATTGGGCTGAGTCAGTAAAGACCAGTGATCCACGCTTTTTTGAGAAACTGGCTGCCCAGCAAAGCCCTGAATACCTTTGGATCGGTTGCTCGGACAGTCGAGTACCCGCAAACCAGATTGTCGGGCTCATGCCTGGTGAGATATTTGTGCATCGAAATGTCGCCAATATGGTCGTTCATACCGATTTCAATTGTCTTACGGTATTGCAGTATGCAATTGATGTGCTGAAGGTCAAGCATGTGATGGTTGTAGGTCATTATGGTTGCGGTGGTATTGACGCTGCCTATGAAAATGCGGACAACGGGCTGATCGATAACTGGTTGCGCAACATTAAGGATGTGCAGCATCGGCATCGTGAGCGGATCGAGGCGATAGAGGACAGGGAGGCGCGCCTGAATCTGTTGTGTGAACTGAATGTCATGACCCAGGTATCGCATGTTTGCCACACCACGATTGTGCAAAACGCCTGGCAGCGCGGTCAGAAGCTGGCGATACACGGTTGGGTGTACAGTCTCGAAGACGGTTTGCTGAAGGACCTCGACTGTACTGTGGATCGCGCGGAGCAGATTGCCGACGCATACCGCATCATATCCTGACACCCTGGAAGTGTCAGAATGACCCCGGAACAGGGTCTCGCCCGACTGGAAGCCATTGAAGACATCAGACAGTTAAGAACGCGCTACTTCCATGCCTGCGACAGCAAGCAACTGGAAATTGTGTGCGAGTGTTTTCCCGAGGGAGAGGTCGAGCTTCGCTATGGACACATCGTCGAGATGCACCATGGGCAGAACGCGCTGTCATCACGAGGTGACTTCCACGCAACTATTTGATCTGTCGGAGGGCCTTGCCCGCGTAATTTCCCCCGGGGCATCGGCACCTTCAGAATTGGATGATCAAAGCAAGCAAGCTGGTTAAGCTTCCTGTTCGCAGACTGTCCCTTGGCGGTGGTAGGGTGTGTACCCCGTGTGTATTCCCCAATGCGAAGAGGTAGCGCCTGATGCGTTTTAAGCAATTGTTGTCCTCTGGTCGAATCGGTGAGCTGGAGCTGCGTAACCGCATCATTATGACGCCTATGGGTTCTAACCTGTCGGAGGAAAATGGTCATTGTGGTGAGCGCATTCAGGCCTACTATGAGGCGCGGGCCAAGGGCGGTGCCGGTATGCTGATTGTGGGTGTCGCTTCCATAGCGTGGCCGGCCGGATCCTGTAACCCCAATCAGGTTGCAATCTCCACCGACGAATTCCTGCCTGGTCTGCGCGCGCTCGCGAAGCGCATTAAACAGCACGGTTGTCGGGCGGCGGTGCAACTGCAGCACGCGGGGAAAATTGCTGTCTGTGACATTGCAGCCGGGCGTCCTATGCTGGTGCCCTCCATTCCCACTAATTCGCCAGACGAGATGAGCGCCGCCCTGACGCCCGACGAAATGGCGGCTTTTGTTAAGTCCTATTCGAAAAAAGGCGCGAAAGTGCAATACAAGGTGGCCGATCAGGAAGATATACGGAAGCTGATCGAGCAGTTTGCTGCTGCAGCGGACCGAGCGCGACGGGCCGGCTTCGACGGTGTTGAATTGCATGCGGGCCACGGCTATATCCTTTCTGAGTTTTTGTCTCCTGATGTGAATCTCCGGGAGGACCAGTATGGAGGTTGCCTGGAGAATCGCGCGCGTCTTTTGGTTGAGGTGATTCACGCTGTCAAGGCGAAAGCGGGCAGTGACTTCCCTGTCTGGTGTCGAATCGATGCACTGGAGTTTCGGTTGGAGGACGGTATTTCTCTGGCGGATGCAGTTGAGACTGCCGCCATTGCTGAAACCGCGGGTGCCGATGCGGTCCATGTTAGCGCCTATGCCAATCCCTCTTCCGGAGCCGGCTTTACCGAGGCACCGTTAGTTCACCGTAGTGGCGGTTACCTGGCCTATGCCGCGGCGATTAAGGCGAGGTTGCGTATTCCTGTCATTGCGGTGGGACGCATCGAGCCGGAAGTTGCTGAGCAGGTACTGGAACGTGGAGACGCGGATTTTATCGCCATGGGTCGCAAGCTGCTGGCCGACCCGGAATTGCCCAATAAGTTGTTACGCGGGGAGCCAGAGGCTATCCGTCCTTGTATTTACTGCTATACCTGCGTCAGTCGCATTTTCGTTAACGATCATGTGCGCTGTGCGGTAAATGCCCGTACCGGTTTTGAACAGGATGTCATTGTTGCGCCCGCTGAACAGTCGCGGCATGTGCTGGTAATAGGCGGCGGTCCTGCCGGCATGGAGGTCGCGCGCGTAGCGGCCCTGCGCGGGCATCGCGTCACACTTGCTGAGCAGGGAAGGGATTTGGGTGGCACAGTCTTTTTCTCCTCGATTGTGTATCCCGAAAATGGAAAATTGATCACCTATCTCGCTGGGCAGGTGCAGAAGCTTGATGTTGATATTCGATTGGATACTGTCGTAGATCGCGCCTTTTTGGATGTTCTGGGACCGGATGCAGTGGTGGTGGCAACAGGCGCGCGTCGCGATGCGCCGCCGATTCCCGGCACGCAGCAGAGCCATGTGTTCAGTGGCGATGAGTTGCGCGCACTGATGACCGGCGATGACCCGAAAGTAGTGAAGGCTAAGCTCCCCTGGTGGCAGGGTATGCTATTGCTGCTGGCCGGAATCTTTGGAATCACGCGCCGGGCATCGTGGTTGCGGCAGCTGAGCCAGTGGTGGATGCCGGTGGGAAAACGGGTGAGTATCATTGGTGGCGGCCTGGTGGGGTTGGAACTGGCGGAATTTCTGGCGGAGCGCGGACGACAGGTCACTGTCATAGAGGAAGGCGATAAATTGGGTACCGAACTGGCGATCGTGCGCCGCTGGAGGGTGCTGGAAGATTTGCAGCATCTGGGTGTGGAGTTGATGAACAACAGCACTGTGTCGTCAATCGATGGTCATAGCCTGTTGCTAGCCGGAAAGGACCGTCAAATCAGTATCGAAGCTGACACTGTTATTCTGGCGAGTGGCGCCACCGGGGATTTGTCCGTGGCGCAACTGAGTCGGGAACTTGGTTTTGAAACTCACGTGGCGGGTGACTGTGACGGGGTGGGTTATATTGAAGGCGCTATTCGCAGTGCCCACGCCGTTGCGCGAGCACTATAGTTTTGGGGAGTGAATGCCATGAATAATTTACTGTTGTTATTAATGTTGATTTTTGGCGGCGTTGCGTTGATGGTAGTGCTGGGAGAGCGCTTTGCCAAACCGGCTGAACCCGAACGCGTGAGCCAGTTGCGCCGCTGGTTGGTGCCGTTAGTAGGGCTGATGTTGGTTCTGTCTTTGGCAAGTCACTATTTCTAGACGTTGTAATCTACGGTCATGCCAATGAACTTCACTCCGTCTGAGAAGACACTATGAACAAACCTCTGGTCGGCGTGCGTATACTGGACCTAACCCATATGTTATCCGGACCCTATGGGGGAATGATCCTGGCGGATTTGGGGGCAGAGGCTATCAAGATCGAGCCACTGGAGGGTGAGGGCACTCGGAAGCTGCTGGCAGATGACCCAGAAAATTCCCTGGACGGAATGGGCGCTTACTATCTCACACTCAATCGGAACAAGAAGAGCGTGGCGATCGACCTGAAATCTGAACGGGGCATGGGAGTCTTTAAACGTCTGGTGGCTAAGTCCGATATTGTCCTGAGTAATTTTGGTGCGGGAGTGACCAAGCGACTTGGGCTCGATTTTGAAACCTTGAGTGAGATAAATCCACGGATTATCACCTGCACTGTCTCGGGTTTCGGTGCCGACGGGCCCGGCGCAAACCGACCCGCTTTCGACCAGGTCGCGCAGGCTGCCGGTGGCGGCATGTCAATCACTGGACCGGATGAGGAACACCCGGTTCGCGCTGGCATTCCCATCGGCGATCTCGGCGGTGGTATGTTCGGCGTGATGGGTGTTTTGGCCGCACTTTATGAGCGGGAGCGAAGTGGGCAGGGTCAGCACGTGGATATTGCCATGGTGGATTGCCAGATTTCTATGCTGAATTACATGGCCACCATGCACTTTCTCTCTGGCAAAGATCCCTACCCCATTGGCAATTCGCATTTCGTGCACGTGCCCTATGATACGTTTCGCTGCTCCGATGGATTTATTGTTATCGCGGTGATCACTGACAACTTCTGGCAGAATTTAAAGAAGGTAGTAGCGTGCCACGAATTTGAAAATGCCGGCTACGACACTCAGCCTGGGCGATGGCAGGCTCGTGAATTCATCAATTCCAAACTCAATGACATTTTGGTCGAGCACTCTTGTGCCTACTGGCTGGAGCGGTTGGACGAACAGCGTATTCCCTGTTCATCGGTGAACAATTTCAGTCAGGCTATGGCGGACCCGCAGGTTTTACACCGCAATATGGTGGTGGAATTGGGACACCCAAACGGTGGTCGAACGAGGGGCCCCGGCAATCCTATAAAAATGTCGCGCACCAGTGAGGAGAGTTTCAGCTGTGCCCCCCTGCTTGGCGGTGACACGGATGCCGTCATGTCAGAACTTTTGGATATGGATGAAGGCGAAATACAGGCGCTCAAGGTCGAGGGTGTTATCGGTTAGCTCATTGAGAAGGAGAACAAAAAAATGCCACGATTGCGGCAAGTCCCCCGGGCGCAGGCAGATCCTATTGCAACGCTCATGTACGATATGCTGTTTGGCGAGCGAGACCCCGTAGAAGATCCCGGCACAGAGTCAGGCACACCCGGCAACTGGTGGACAGTATTCGCACTGGTTCCGGACTGTCTGAAACATGCCGTCGAGGGATTCCAGTTCTACCGTGACAGCGCGCGCAAACTTGATCCACAGCTGCGCGAACTGGGGCAGACCAGAGCCGGTTACACACGCGGTTCGCAATTCGTATATTCCCAGCATTGCAAATCCTGCCGTTCGGTGGGTTTGCCGGAAGAAAAAATTCAGGCGATAGCGCATTGGAGCGTCAGTAATCTGTTTAGCGAACTAGAGCGGGGCGTGCTGGCCTATACTGATGCGCTGGTGCTTGAGGGTGGGCGCGTCTCGGATGCGGTATTTGATGTTCTCAGAAAAAACCTCAGCGATGAGGAAATCCTGGAGCTTACCTACATTACCGCGCTGTATGAGATGCACGCGGTGATGAGTCGCGCCCTGCGACTTGAATACGACGATATAGACGAGCGCATTGTGGAAATCGCCGCGCCTGCGGGTGGCTCGGACGATGTTATGGGTGTGGTTGATGCGGACAAGGAGGAATAATCATGGGATACCATCATCTGGCGCTGGCCTGTAAAGATATTCATGCCATCCACGATTTCTATGAAGGCGTGATGGGCTTTGAGTTGGTGAAAGTTGAAGTCGGTCCGGTACCTGAGGGCGGTTGGGCAAAGCACTTTTTTTATCGCATGGAAGATGATAGAAAGTTCATCGCCTTTTGGGAGTTACACGATGTACCCGGCATGGAGAGTATGGAGACTAACCTTTCCAAAGCCGCGGGCTTGCCTGACCAGATAAATCATATTGCTTTTGACGTAGCAGATATGGATGATTTGTTGCGGCGCAAACAACAATGGCTCGATGCCGGACTGCAAGTCCTGGAGATTGATCACAACTGGTGCTATTCAATCTACACCAGGGACCCGAACGACAATACGGTAGAGTTTTGTGCTACCAGGGGTCAGTTCACCACCCAGGATAGGGATAATGCGCTGCGCGCCCTGACGGCGACCGAGCCGGAATTTTCTCCTGCGCCAGCTTCTATCAAGCTCGCTTCGCCAGAGTGATCGCCGCGGCCTGCATAAACTGTTGATCCCGGTAGTTCACGCTGCCATCAACAAGCCATCGCCGGTAGGACTGTCCCAGAGAATGGTCTAATGGGCATCGATTGAGCTGGGCCATTCGTGTGCAGAGGGCAGGTGCTCCTGGGTATCGGCCGCTGCAGCATCGCGCTAATTCTCTTGCGCGCTAACGGAGTAAGTCGGCCGGTGGCAGCTTAGCGGCGCTCATAAATCGACGCCGAGGGTCTCGGCCCGGGGTGAGCAGTAAGTTCCCAGCGCACAGGGGGCTATTATTTACCTTTCTTTACCCTTCTATGCTACTTCTACCGCTTTACAGCGGTTTCAACTTGCAACGGCGCACACTATAATCGAGCTTCTACCAAATCTGGTGCAAGCCGTGCTGCCAGGAAGTCAAAGGAGTAGGTGTTGCCCGCCCAGTGGCTCATTCAATCCAGCGAGGTGTCCGGACGCATTGGCGCTGCCTTAACGAGTGCCTTTACCGTCATGGCGCAACCTGCGCGTGCCCGACGGTTGCGCATGGTCTTGCTCGCACTGCTTGCCTTGTGGGCGGTACTGGCGGTGTCAAAGCTGGTGTGGGCACTATTACCGGCCGCTGAACCTCTGGCTCAGACACCCGGCTCCGTGATTAATGCCGTGTCCTTGAGCCCTGCTGGTGCGCGTGTCGTACCGGTGGATCTCAATCGCATGGTGGCATGGCACCTGTTTGGCAGGGCGGGCGCGCCAGACCAGGTTGTCTTGGAGCCGGAACTCACAGCAGCGCCCAATGCCCGCGAAGGGATTGAAGACGGTGCCCGTGAAACGCGTTTGCAATTGAAGCTGCGCGGCATTGTGGCGTCGACTGAAGACGGTTTGGGCCACGCCATCATCGAGCACAAAAGCAAGCAGGCAATCTACGCTGTGGAGGACAAATTACCCTTGTCCGGCAAGGTGGTGTTGGCCAAGGTGATGCCACGGCAGATCGTATTGGACAACGGTGGAACGTATGAATTGCTGGTGCTGTATGACGAGTCGAAATTGGACACTGTGGGAATGTCTGCGCCCGCCACCAAACGCAACCCCTCTAAGGAGCCGCAAGTAGACAGACGCAGCGACGCGAAAACAACCGATCTGGCCCTCAGTTATCGAGAGCGTCTTTACGAGAATCCGCAATCGCTGGTGGAAGTCGTCAATGTGAGCGCGGTGAGAGACGGTGGCACTCTTAGCGGCTACAAGGTGAATCCGGGTAAAGACCGGGAACAATTTGAGCAATTAGGTTTCAAACCGGGCGACCTGGTGACAACCATCAACGGTGTCAGTCTGGACAATCCCGCAAACACCATGGTTCTTTACAATTCCATGCGTACAGCGGGAGAGGTGGTGATTGAGTTGGAGCGCCAAGGACAGCCAATGACTTTAAGTGTAAATCTAGATAGCGGAGCCGTGCAGTGAAATTTCGTAATAAGGAACTGATTTAGTGAATGTCCCCACCCGTCTTCGCGCCATTACAAAGCTCATACTCCTGCTTGTATTACTAGTGGGGAGCACCTCACTTCCCGCTCAGGATTACACGGTCAATCTGAACGATACCGATATACAGGAATTGATCAAATTCGTTGCTGAGGCGACCGGCACTACTATCGTGGTAGATCCGGCGGTCAAGGGCAAGATCAAGGTTGTTTCCTCAAAACCAGTGACCAGCGGCGAACTGTATGACCTGTTTTTATCGATTCTGGATGTGCACGGTTATGCCGCGGTACGCTCTGGTGGCGTGGTGCGCGTAATCCCCAGCAAGGATGCGCGCTCATCGCCGGTGGAGGTCACCGACGGCGATTCGGGCACAGCCACGGATGAGTACGTCACTCAGGTTATTCGACTGGAGAATATATCGGCCGCTAAATTGATACCCGTACTTCGGCCTCTGGTGCCACAGCAGGCGCACATGGCTGCTTACGCACCGAGTAACGCGATCATTATTTCTGACATTTCCGCTAATATCGACCGGATCAGAGACATCATTGAGCGCATGGATCAATCCGCCATTCAGAAAACGGACATCATCAAGCTTCGCTACGCGGTGGCGGAAGATGTGGTCAAAATGTTGGATAAGCTCAGTAAGTCTGAGGCCAAGCAGGCCGGTGGTGAGCCGGAGGTATTGCTGGTTGCAGATGAGCGCACCAACAGCGTGTTGGTCAGCGGTGATGAATTAGAGCGGGCCCGCCTGCGTAAACTGATTAACCACCTCGATACGCCATTGGAGCAAAGCGGTAACGTCAAGGTGATCTATCTGGAGTATGCCGACGCCATCGATCTTGCGGAGGTATTGACCCGCGTAATGCAGAACATCAGTCAACTGGACCCGGCCGAAGGTGGCGCGGCAGCGCGTAGCTCCTCCAAGTCATCTACCATTGAGGCTGACGAAGGCACCAATGCATTAATTATCACCGCTGACACAGATGAGATGGCTGCGCTGGAGGCTGTGATTCACCGTCTCGACATTCGTCGGGCACAAGTGCTTGTAGAGGCAATCATCGTGGAAATGGAAGTCGTCGACGGCCAGGATCTCGGCTTGCAGTGGCTCTTTGCCGGTACAGATGGTTTTTATGGCAGTAACATTAATGCCGATGATGTACGGGCGTCTAACATCGCCGGAGCGGTCCTGCCAAACAACGAAAATGTCCCGGATGATGGTGATTTTGATCTTGGAAATCTGGCTGCTGCACTGGCGGGAACGCCGGGGCTCTCCCTTGGCTGGGGTCAACTGGATGATAATTTTTCCATGACGGTGATTCTCAACGCACTTAAGGAAACCCAAAATGCCAACATACTGTCCACACCCAGTCTGCTGACACTGGACAACCAGGAGGCCTTTATCACCGTAGGTAAGAATGTGCCTTTTGTTACGGGTTCGTTTACCAACACCGGCGCTGGCGGAGATGGTGCGCGAAATCCGTTTCAGACTATCGAGCGCGAAAATGTAGGCATCACGCTAACGGTTACGCCCCATATTAATGAGGGAGATTCGGTCGTGCTGGATATATCACAGGAGGTATCCAGTATTAGCGGCTTGACACTAGCCGCTTCGGACATTATCACTAACGAGCGCAAAATCCAGACCAAAGTAATGGCTGTGGACGGTCGCGTTGTGGTTCTCGGGGGCCTGATTAAGGACGACATTCAAGATGTACAGCAGAAAGTGCCGATTCTTGGTGATATCCCTTTTCTGGGGCGGCTGTTTCGGAGCGACAGGGTACAGGCCACTAAATCCAACCTGATGATTTTCATACGCGCCACCGTTATTCGCGATAACGAGCAACTGGCCGGCGCCACCGCCGACAAGTACCGCTTCATCCGTGATCAACAGGCCTTGCGTCGGGAACAGGGACTGGAATTCCTGGGTGATGAAAACCTGCCGTTGTTACCTGAATGGGAATCCCAGATCAAGCAGTTGAAGGAGATTAAACTCGCCGAGCCTGCCGCGGGAGAGGAATCCCTGCAACAAGAGGTCGGCGATAACACAGCGGTGGAGGCGGTTTTCAATTGAGCGAGCCTGCCTCACAGGAAGCTCAGGCAGACTTCGTAGCGGCCGCTGCACCCTCTGGTTTGCCGTTCACTTTTGCACAACAAAATGGTGTGCTGCTGGATGCGGCCGATGACGGCTCGCCGTTAATCGTGCACTCTGGCGAGCCTCCGATACAAGTATTGACGGAGCTGCGCCGTTTTCTTGGCAGATCGTACAGCCTGCAGAGCGTGTCGGAAGCAGATTTTAAACGCCGACTCACGCTCGCCTATCAGCGCAATAACAACGAAGCAGTGCAGATGGCAGAAGACATTGGTGCCGATGTCGATCTGAGCCGACTGGCGGATGAAATTCCGGACTCTGGCGATCTGATGGACGCTGAAGACGATGCCCCCATTATTCGCCTGATCAATGCGATTTTGTCGCAGGCGGTGCGGGAGCAGGCTTCAGATATTCACATTGAAACCTTCGAGGACCGTCTCAGTGTGCGCTATCGCATCGATGGGGTTTTGGCTGAGGTGTTGTCCCCCAAGCGTATGCTGGCACCGTTGCTGGTATCGCGCTTGAAGGTTATGGCCAAACTGGATATCGCCGAGAAACGTGTGCCTCAGGATGGCAGGATTTCGGTAAAGATAGCGGGACATGCGGTCGACATCCGCATGTCAACTATCCCCTCTGCCCACGGGGAGCGAGTAGTACTGCGCCTGCTGGATACCGCAGCGGGACAATTGCGCCTGAGTCAACTGGCTATGAACGAGCAGGTGTTGGCCGCCTATCAAAAGCATTTGCACAGTCCTCATGGAATCATCCTGGTGACCGGACCCACCGGCTCGGGTAAAACCACCACATTGTATGCCGGGCTCTCAGAGATCAACGAGGCATCTCGCAATATACTGACGATTGAGGACCCGGTTGAATACCGGCTGGGGGGTATTGGTCAGACCCAGGTGAATACTAAAGTGGACATGACCTTCGCCCGGGGTTTGCGCGCTATATTGCGACAGGATCCGGACGTGGTGATGGTGGGAGAGATTCGCGATCTGGAAACTGCCGAAATTGCTGTGCAGGCTTCCCTGACCGGCCATCTGGTTCTATCCACATTGCACACCAATACAGCGATAGGTGCGATAACACGACTGAAAGATATGGGCATCGAACCTTTCTTGCTGTCATCCAGCCTGATTGCCGTAATGTCTCAGCGATTGGTGCGATTGCTGTGTGACGAATGCAAGGAAGAGGCCGAGCCCAATGCAGCAGAGCGGGAGTTGCTGCGCTTGGAGCCCGAAGAGAAGGATGCGCGAGTGCATCATGCCAAGGGTTGTGAGCGTTGTAAGTACACCGGCTATCGGGGTCGTACCGGTATTTACGAAATGATCGAGATCGACGCATCGATGCGACAGATGATTTATGAAAGTGCCAACGAACAGGATATTGTGCTGGAGGCGCGCCAGCACTATCCGGGAATAGAGAGCGACGGCCGGCGCCGGATTCTACTAGGCGAAACCAGCATCGAGGAAGTCATGCGCGTGACTTCCTTCGCCTGATTCCGGTGTCTGACTCGTGACTGCGTATCGCTACCGGGCACTGAATCCCAGCGGCAAACTGGTTAAAGGTGTGCTGGAGGGGGACTCAGAGCGGCAGATACGCGCACAACTGCGCGGGCAGAGTCTGCAGCCGGTAGAAGTCGGAGAGGCCAATCACCCGCAGGCTGGCAAATCCAATTGGAATCCTTCGTTTACGTTTTCTCGTGTGAGTACCGGTGACCTGGCATTAATTACACGGCAATTGGCCACCCTGGTGGATTCCAACCTGCCGTTGGATGAGGCCTTACAGGCAGCGGCCGAGCAAAGTCGTAGTGCGCGTATTAAAGGTATGTTGTTGCAGGTGCGTTCACGGGTGGCAGAGGGCCACACGCTCGCGTATGGCATGGCCGAGTTTCCGCAGGTGTTTAACGAAATGTATCGCGCCATGGTAAGTGCCGGAGAGCACGCCGGTTATTTGGGCCCGGTGCTGGAGCAGTTGGCGGATTACACGGAGCAGCGACAGTACACTGGACAGAAATTGAAAATGGCCATGATCTATCCTTTTATTTTAGTCGGGGTAGCACTTGCCGTGGTACTGCTGCTATTAATTTTTGTGGTGCCGGAATTGGTGGGTATCTTCGCTCACAGCCGCCGTGAGTTACCGGCACTGACGCGCGGTCTGATTGCTACCAGTGATTTTTTCCAGTTGTACGGCGTGTATCTGGTGGTGGGACTTATCACACTGGGCATTATTTTCCGACGTCTGCTGCGTAACCCCCGGCGCAAAAAACGCTGGCATCGCGCGTTGTTGCGTATTCCGGGCATCTCACGGGTGCTGATAGCGACAGATACCGCCCGGTTTGCCTCCACGCTAAGTATTCTTATGGCGAGCGGAGTACCATTGCTGGAGTCACTTCGCATTGCCGGGAAGGTGTTAACAAATCTGGTACTCAGACAAGATAGTGAAGCGGTTGCGGAACGAGTTCAGGAAGGTAGTAGCCTAAACCGTGCATTGAAAGAAAGTGGCCGCTTTCCGCCCATGATGGTGCACATGGTGGCGAGCGGCGAGGCCAGTGGTGAGTTGGAAACCATGCTGCAGCGGTCCGCCACCAATCAGGAGCGAGAGCTCGAAATGACCATGGGCTCTATGATGAGTCTGTTTGAACCGCTGATGGTGGTGTTTATGGGGGGCATGGTTCTGACCATAGTCCTCGCCATCCTGCTGCCCATATTCGATCTTAATACAATGGTGAATTAGACGATGAAACTAAAATCAAATGCGGGATTCTCCCTGGTGGAAATCCTGGTCGTGCTGGTAATTATGGGGCTACTAATTAGCGTGGTTGCACCAACGGTGCTCAATCGCGCTGATGAGGCCCGGGTGCAAAAAGCACACGCGGATTTCAAGGCGATCGAGACGGCACTGAAAATCTACCGGTTGGACAACTTTGTTTATCCGACAACCGAGCAGGGGCTTGAGTCTTTAGTTGAGCGCAGCACTCTGGACCCTGAGCCTCGCAATTTTAAAGAGGGTGGTTATCTTGAGGAGTTACCGATGGACCCATGGGGGCGGCCCTACCTTTACCTCAGCCCGGGCGAACGCCGGGAGATAGATCTTTACTCTCTGGGAGCCGATGGCCTGTCCGGTGGTGAAGGTCAAAGCGCCGATGTCGGCAATTGGAAAGAAGAGAACTAAACCATCATGAGCGAGCGCGCAGTGGCAATGACCGGGCCACCGGCATCCGCCGCGGTGCGCCGGGGCCAGCGCGGATTCAGTTTACTGGAGTTGCTGGTCACGTTGATGGTGATCGTATTGGTGACCTCTCTGGTCAGCTTCACTGTCAGCTCTGGCGGGGAGGAGATTCGGCTTGAGGCCACGGTGCGCAATTTGGCCGAGGTTGCCAGTTATGCACTGGATGAGGCACAGATGACGGGTGTGGATTACGGGCTACTGCTGGAAGAAGATTCAGAGGCGCGCGTGCCCACTTACTCCTACAGCTGGCTGCAGCGACAACTGGACGGATGGGATGATCCTGTCAGCGGTAAGGACCTATTTAACAAAGGCAGTCTCCCCCCGGAGATCGAACTGGAGCTTGAGCTGGAAGATGCGCCGCTGGTTGAGCTGTCGCTTGATGAGGACAGCGACGCAGTCGAAGTAGTCAAGCCCCAGGTCGTTTTTTATGCCAGTGGCGAAGCGACTGTCGGTGCCATCAACGTGCGCGAGCGTGAGACAGGTGATTTGCTGTGGCGCATCGAATGGGATTTGTTGGGTCGATTTGAGGTGCTGCGCAGAGGCGAGGCTGAGGAGGATTGGTAGTGCGAGCCCGGGGCTTTACATTGGTGGAGGTCATGGTTGCGCTGGCGGTTGTTGCTATTGCTCTGCCGGCCGTACTGATGGCCCTGTATCAGCAGACCGACAATACAGCCTACCTGCGCGATAAATCCATGGCTCACATGGTGGCGGCGAACAAGCTGCAAGAAATGCGCCTGGTGATTGCCTCAACGCGGAATCTCTCTGCTGGGAAAGACAGTGGTATGGCGCAGATGGCCGACCGGGACTGGTATTGGTGGGTGGAGACCAAGACAACCGAGGCAGATTTGTTTTACCGCGTGGAAATCAGGGTGGCCCAGGAAGAGGGGCAGCAGGAGCAGCCGCTGTATACACTGAACGCTTTTATGTCAGGCGATCTGCAGGTTGATGCCAGTGCAGTGCCGGACGAGCCTTAGGAGCTCTGGTGACCCTTCAAATGATGGCGCATAAATCGGAGTCAGGCTTTACCCTGATGGAAGTGCTGATTGCCATGGCGATCACGGCCTTCGTCTCAATGATTGCTTATTCGAGCCTGTCGACGGTAATGACGGGGGTGGAACGCACGCGGGAGAGCTCCGATAGAATTTATGAGCTGGAACGCGCCTGGATGATCATCTCTCGAGACCTCCGTCAGTTTGTGGACCGGCCTATTCGCGATGAATTCGGTGCGCCGGAGCCCGCTCTTACTGGTGGCGAACTGTCGCGCTTTACGCTCAGTTTTACCCGTACAGGTTGGCACAACCCCGGCGGCTATCCGCGCAGTAACTTGCAGCGTATCAATTATCGGCTTGAAGATGACGGTTTGTGGCGCGACTCGTATCCGGTATTGGACAGGGCAGCCGACACCGAGCCACAAAGCGCGTTATTATTGGAAGGGGTGGAAGCGTTCCAGCTAACCTTTCTCGGTGTTTTAGAGCAGTTGCAAATACAGGCTGGCAGTAGTGCGCTAGATGTCACGGACTGGGACGAAAATTGGGTGGTTGATACCAGTACGCCGGGTGCGCAACTGCCGCCACCAGTGGCTGTGGAAATCACCCTGCAGCTGGAAGACTGGGGTGAAATGAGACGCTTGTATGCATTGCCGCCGCACTAGCACACTCAACACCGGCCACCGCCAGCGAGGCGCGGCATTGATCGTGGCGATGTTGGTTTTTGCGTTGGCGGCCTCCTTGGTAGTGGCGATGAAGAGTGAATTCAATCGATTTTTTGAACGTACTGCGAATATTCTGCTCGCGGAACAGGCCCAGGCCTATCTTCGCGGAGCGGAAGATCTGGCAGCCATGGCGCTGATACGAGACTACGACAAGGACAAAGCCGAAGGCCAGGAAAGAGATGATCTGAGCGAAGATTGGGCCAGGCCACCGCCACCGTTTGCGCTCGATGGTATTGGCTGGATGAAGGGTGAATTGAGAGACCTTCAGGGGCGCTTTAATCTCAATGCCCTCGTCGAAAGTGGGGTCCCCAAAGGAGAAGGTCGCGCCATCGGGCGCCGTTTCACGTCGGCACAGGAACAGTTTATTCGATTACTGCAGGCCCTGGGTGACGCAGCAGTCAGCGAACAGGAAGCAAAGGCGATCACCGAGTCCATCAGCGATTGGCTAGACGCGGATTCAGAGCCCTTACAAGACGGTGCTGAGGAAAATTTCTATTACGGGCTGACACCGGCTTACCGCGCGGCGAATCGCAGTATGACCAGCGTGAGTGAATTGCGCGCAGTGGCTAATGTGACGCCGGAAATTTACCAGGCACTATTGCCGTGGGTGACAGTGCTTCCCGACGCGGCAACGACATTGAATATACACACCGCAGAGCCCACGCTACTGCGGAGCATCAACGCAGATGGAGATTTGACGCCACTGAGCGAGGCGGACGGAGAGTCCTTAGGGGAGGCACTCTTCCAGGACAAGAATGAGTTTCTTGCCAGCCCGGTTTTCGCTGGCAAGCAGGAGAGGATGGTGGAAATCAAGAAACGTCTGGGTGTGGAGTCGGACTACTTCCTTCTGGAAGCGCAGGTGGAGGTTGCCGGCAGGGAGATGCGCTTGTACAGTGTGCTGCATCGACAGAACCGCACCATCAAGGCTATCGCCAGGGGGCCTATAGATGAGTTCGGGCTATGGCAATTCGATGGACCGAGTTAATACAATGGGAAGAAGTCGTTTTGGGTAACACCGCTGTAATACGTTTGCTCGAAGGTCAATTGGTTTGGTATCCGCCGGGTGCCGATACAGAGCCACGTGCTTTAAACAATGATATCGATCAAGAGAAGCTGCGCGCGATGTTGGCGCAGCGAAGGGTAAACGTATGTTTTGCCACAGCGGGAGCCGACGTGCGTCTGTTGGTTCTTCCGGTTACTGCGGCAGAGAAAAAGCATATCAGTAAGTCGCTGCCGTTTACGCTGGAGGAACAGGTTGTAGCGGATGTGGATGATCTACATTTTGCTTATTGTTCTCTGGATAAAGAAAATTTTGCTGTAGCCATTGTAGCGCGCGAAAAAATGGACCAGTGGCTCGGAGAATTGAGCGAATTTCCGGGGATTCAGAAATGGTTGCCAGAGCCTCTGCTGCTACCTTGGAAAAGTGGTGAGTGGTGCCTGGTTGTCGAGGGTAAAAGCGTTATTGTGCGTGTCGGTGAATGCGATGGGTTCACTGTCGAATGCGAGCTTGTAGACGTCATGTTGCAGAGTGTTCTGCGAGCGGCAACTGCGCCGGAATCTGTGGTCATTTACGGAAGCGACCAGGCCGCAGATACGCAATTGGTGCCTGATGAAATGCGCGATTTGGTGCAGTGGCGTAGTGGAAACCTTTACGCAGCAATGCTCCTCAGCGAGAGTTCAGAAGTAAATTTGAACCTGCTGCAGGGAGAATTCGCAGCCCGTTTGCCACTGGGCAGATGGTGGCGCCAGTGGCGAGCAGTGGCTGCGGTATTTGCTGTAGTCTTCATTCTACAGCTGGCTGCTTCTTTTGCCGACTACCGTAGCCTGTCGGCCCAGAATCTTGCGCTGCGCGCAGCTGTGCAGGACAGTTACCGTCAGGCGTTCCCCAAGGGCGCAGTCGTTGATGCAGAAAAACAGCTGCGCCGCCAGCTGGACGCCCTGCGTGGTAATGGCCAGAGCAGTGGTTTTGTCGGTTTGATGGATCGCGTAGGCAGCGCTATCGCAGGTATGCCGGGAACGACAATCGCGAGCATAAATTACAACGATAAGGGCGACGAAATGCGGCTGAATATTGTTGCTGCAGATTTTGAAGGCGTCGAAAAATTGCGTAGTCGAATGAATGAGGCGGGTCTGGAAGCGATCATGGAAAGCAGCAGCACCCAGGGAGACCGCGTTAGCGCGCGTCTGCGAGTGGGAGAACGCTCATGAAAGAGTGGTTTTCCCAGCTAAATCAGCGCGAACAGGTGAGTTTGATTGTGCTCAGTTCGGCACTGCTCTTGTATCTTGTGTATATGTTCGTTTGGTCTCCTCTGGACGACAGTCGCGAGGACCTTGTGGTGCAAAATGTCGCCGTCGCGGAGTCACTGGTGCGTGTTGATGCCATGGTGTCAGAGCTATTGCAACTGCGCAGCGGTGATGGGCAGGCGGGAGCTAAGCGCAATTTGATGAATGTGATCAATGCATCCACCGGCCGATTACAACTACCCGTCAGTCGACTGCAGCCCAATAGTCGTGGAGAGATTCAGGTGCGCTTGGAAGGTGCGTCTTTTGATGACGCACTGCGTTGGTTGCACGAAATGGAATATCAGGAGGGATTACTGTTGCGCGAGCTCTCCGTGACGCAGACCGGTACCGTGGGTCGCGTCAACATCACAGTGCGTATCGCGCAGGCCGGATAACGTGAAAATATCCCGCCTCGCTTGGGCACTCGTCCTGGCCCTGCTGCTCGTTGTCTCGCTTGTCGTCTCCACCCCCGCTCGACTATTGGCTGTAGTACTCCCCGGTAAGCAATTAATCATGCAGGGTTTTGCTGGAACACTGTGGCAGGGCAGTGCCAGTCGAGTTCTGCTGCAACTGCCAGCCGGCTATTTTCACCTGGGGTCAGTGCAATGGTCGCTTGATCCGTTATCCCTATTGGCACTGGCGCCGAGGTTGTCCTTACGCGCTGCCTGGGGGGGGCAGCTTATTGAGGGGGAGTTGGTTTTGCGCGGGCAGCAAGATATTGACGTGATCAATCTGGAGGGGCAGGTAGCTGCAGAGCTATTGCGCCATTTCGCACCCGTCTCGATAGACGGTATGTTCTCCCTGCAGATAGCGCAACTGCAATTACGCAACGGCTTACCTTACAGTGGAGATGGCCGCCTGGTATGGCAAAATGCTGCCTGGCAGTCGCCCCAGGGATTGGTGCACCTTGGCAGCTATGCCTTGGAGTTTAAGCAGGCTCCCCAGGAGGCCTTATTTGCTGAGGTGGTTACTTTATCCGGGCCACTGCAGGCGAATGGTGAGATAGAATTGCAGGTGCGGCATTACCAGCTTGATATTTTGCTGGGCAGTGACGATATCCTCGATAATCAATTGCGCGGTATGCTCTCTCTGATAGCGGCTCCGGAAGGGGACGACTTCCGTATTGCACTGGGCGGAGATTTTTAGGTGGTCTAGGTGTGCTGACTGGGATAGCGCATTCCGCTAATAGAGTAACGTATAATCCCTAGCTTCCGTTAAACACAAAGTGAGAGTTTGGTAGACATGAGCGATTCCGATTTCAAAAAATACGAGTGTGTGATTTGTGGCTTCATCTATGATGAGGCTGAAGGCTTGCCGGATGATGGTTTTCCGCCGGGAACACGCTGGGAGAAGATACCCGAGGACTGGGAGTGTCCGGATTGTGGCATATCCAAGGCAGATTTCGATTTGTACCAGGAGTAGAGGCCAGCTCATAGCGGGTCGTTTAGTTACCGCCCAGTGCGTTTGCGTCGGTTGGAGTCAGTATTTGAATATCCAGAATAGCCCATGACTACTGCGTTAGAGCGTCTTGAGGCGGTACGTGTGCTTATGGCGGAGGCGAACTATGACGCCTTGATTGTTCCCAGGGCGGATGAATATCTGGGCGAGTACATTCCACTCCACAAGGAGCGCTTGCGCTGGCTGTCTGGTTTTACCGGGTCCGCCGGAATGGCAATCGTGCTGCGAGAGAGAGCGGCGGTGTTCGTCGATGGCCGTTACACCGTGCAGGTGCGGATGCAGGTGTCGGCTGACACCTTTGAATATTATCACCTGATGGATGATCCCCAGGCTCAGTGGTTGGCGGCTACGCTTCCTACAGGGGCCAGGGTGGCCTGCGACCCGCGCCTGCATAGCATGGCCTGGTACCGTGACACAGAATCCATACTGGCATCTGCCGGGATTGAGTTACTGCCCGATACGAACAACCTGATTGACCGCTGTTGGCGTGATAGGCCCCAGGAAGTGTGCAATCGGGCTCTGTTATTGGCAGAGGTATTTACCGGTGAATCCAGCGCTAACAAACGTCAACGCATAGCGCGCCAATTAGTTGCTCGCGGTGCAGATGCCGCGCTTATTTTTGCACCGGACTCGAATAGCTGGTTGTTGAATATTCGCGGTACCGATATGCCGCAACTTCCGGTGGTGCAAAGCTATGCGTTGCTGCAGTCATCCGCCGACCTGACAGTATTCGTGGATTCACGGCGCCTACCCGAAGGGTTTCATGCCCATGTGGGGGAGGGTGTAAAAGTGCTGCCTGACTCCGAGTTGGGCGATGCGTTGGCAGCCTGTTCCCATCGCAAGATATTGGCCGATGAAAACAATGTCAGTGCTTGGATGCTGTTGGCGCTGCAACGCGCAGGCGCCACTCTGATAGCCGGAGAAGATCCTGTCGCACTGCCAAAAGCCTGTAAGAATGCGGTCGAGTTGGCGGGTACCCGTAATGCGCACCGCCGCGATGCCGCAGCGGAATCACGATTTCTAGCGTGGCTGGATATCGAGGTTGCCGCGGGACACCTGCACGATGAAGCTACACTGTCCGACAAATTATTGAGTTTTCGCGCGCAGGGTGAACACTTTCATGCCTGTTCATTTGACACTATCTCCGCTGCAGGTGCCAACGCGGCGATGTGTCACTACAACCATTTAAATGCCGTGCCGGCGCGACTGGAAAAAAACAGTGCTTACCTGCTCGACAGTGGTGCCCAATACACTGATGGCACTACCGATATCACGCGCACGATCGCTATTGGCGACCCCGGGCCAGAGGTCCGGCGTCTGTTTACCCTTGTTCTAAAGGGTCATATCGCGCTTGCTCGAATACGCTTTCCCAGGGGCACCACCGGGTCGCAATTGGATGCCCTCGCCCGACAGTTTTTGTGGGGGGAGGGTTTTGATTATGACCACGGCACAGGGCATGGCGTTGGCGTATTTTTGAATGTGCACGAGGGCCCCCAGCGCATTTCTAAAATCCACAATGGCGTAGCGCTACTGCCGGGTATGATTGTGAGTAACGAACCGGGTTATTACCGTGACGGTTGTTTTGGCATGCGCTGCGAAAACCTGGTGGCTGTGCGCGAGTCAAAAAATACCGCCGGTGAAACACCTATGCTGGAATTCGAGACACTCACACTGGTGCCTTTCGACAAGCGTTTACTCGATGTAACGTTGATGGAAGAGCAGGAGGTGGACTGGCTGAATGACTATCATCAGTTCGTTTTCGACAGCATTTCCCCGCTACTGGAAGGAACGGATAAGGATTGGCTGTTACAGGCCACTCGCCCGGTGGTAGCCTGAATCGCAACTGCATTTTGTGTAGACTGCAGACAATAACAAAAGCACAGGTAGAGTCACATGGCAGCGGGCAGTGCGCACTGGTCTTCTAGGTTTGTATTTCTTATGGCGTCTGTGGGTTTTGCCGTCGGGCTTGGCAATATCTGGCGGTTTCCTTATATCACAGGTGAAAATGGCGGTGCCGCTTTTGTTTTAGTCTACCTGGCCTGCGCCTTTGGTATTGGTGCGCCTATTCTAATCGCAGAAATGTTGATCGGTCGTCGCGGGCAGGGTAGTCCGACGACGGCTGTAGCCAGGGTTGCAGCGGAAAATGGTAGTTCCAGACATTGGCAGTGGGTGGGTGGTATGGGCCTGCTGGCAGCGTTTACCATCGAAATTGTCTATGCCGTCGTCGTGGGCTGGGTGCTGTGGTATTTGTTCAAGGCCATCAATACCGGCTTCCTGGGTTTTGACGGCGCTGTCGCGGACGCAGAGTTTGCAGCGGTGCTGGATAATAGCGTGGGGATGCTGGCCTGGACCCTGGTGGGCTTGGCCATCACCGGCATGATTATTTACGCGGGCGTGAAGGACGGTATAGAGCGAGCCGTCATTATTCTGATGCCACTCATGTTCCTGTTGCTGGCGGTGCTGGCCGTCTACAATTATTTTATGCCGTCCTTAGGTGCGCAAGCGAACGGCTTCTCACAGGCAATCACCTGGTTATTCACGCCGGACTTCAGCAAAATTGGATTTTCCACTGTGCTCGCGGCCATCGGACAGGCGTTCTTTTCTCTAGGCGTGGCTATGGCGGGGATGATGGTGTACGGCGCCTATATGCCAAAGTCGATACCGCTAACACGTTCGGTGTTACTCATCGTGACGGTGGATACAGGTGTGGCTCTGTTAGCCGGGCTTGTCGTCTTCCCGGTGGTGTTTCAAAACGGACTGGACCCGGCAGCGGGTGCCGGCCTGATTTTCCAGACACTGCCGGTTGGGTTTGCGCAGATGCCCGGTGGTCATGCATTCAGCATCCTGTTTTTTCTGATGTTGTCCGTGGCAGGTATTACGTCCATGGTCGGATTGGTAGAGGCGGTAAACTCCTGGGTAGAAGAGCGATTTTCTATTCCCAGACACCAAAGCGCCTTGCTGGTGGTCGGCTCTATAGCGGTTCTCAGTGTTCTTTCGATACTGTCATATAACGTTATGAGCGATTGGGCACTGTGGGGTAAAAACTTCAACGACATTATGGACGTGTTTTCTAATCAGATACTGCTGCCTTTGGGAGGTTTGCTGATTGCCGTTTTCGCTGGTTGGGCCATGACCAAAGAGGCGACAGCGGATGAGCTAAATACCGCCTCTTCGGGCGCCCACGAAATCTGGCGCTTTTTGATTCGCTTTGTAGTGCCGCCGGCAGTGGCGGTGATTTTTGTGATGGGAATTATAGAATAGAGCAAGTCGCGGCCCGAACCCACTATAAACTGAGAATCAATTATCGAAGTACCTAAAAAGATTTTTTCGGGGCGAGCTTTTTTGGGAGACAGGCCTTGCGCAGATCCGTCTTCCAGCAGGGCACAAGCTTTCGATGGGTCAGCCTGAGCTGGTGGGAATATCCTGAAACGCCATGCCTTTATCTGCTCGCGGTTCCTGGGGCAGACCCAGTACCTGTTCGGCGATGATATTGCGCATAACCTCATCGGTGCCGCCGGCGAGTCGCACACCCGGTGAAAATAAAACCGTTTGCTGAAAGTGTGCATGCGCAGGACTGATCGTGTCGTCCTGGATGACGCCTGCCGGGCCGAGTACCTGGCAGACGAAGTTAGCGATTTCCTGGTTCATCACAGCGCCCACCAGTTTTCCCAGTGACGCTTCAGCACCAGCGATACCGCCTTTGGCCACGGCCGTGAGCATGCGCTTGTTTGCCGACTGTAAACCTGCCCACTGACTGTACCAGGTAGCCAGGCGGTCACGCACAATAGGGTCGTCGGCAATTGGCTTTCCGTTCAGTTCCAGTGTTTTCACCAGATCCAGAAACTGTGGAAACCCGGTTGGTTGGATACCGCTGATGGCGAGACGCTCGCTCATCAGTACCGTGAGCGCGCCATTCCAGCCACCACCAACCTCGCCCAGCCGGAAGGAATCAGGAACGACAGCATCGTGGAAAAACACTTCATTGAAATGCTGACCTCCGTCCATTTGTTTAATCGGACGAACTTCTACGCCGCTTTGACGCATGTCGATCATAAATAAGGTGAGGCCGCGATACTTGGAGATGGTAGGGTCGGTGCGGGTCAGCACCACACCGTAGTCTGAGTACTGGGCGCCTGATGTCCAGATTTTTTGGCCGTTAAGTTTCCAGTTGTCACCGTCTAGCTCGGCCCGGGTGCGCAGGCCTGCCACATCCGACCCAGCGCTGGGTTCGCTGAATAGTTGGCACCAGACATCTTCGGCGCTCGCCATACGCGGCAGCAATTCCCGCTTGGCTTCTTCGTTCGCAAAATGAAGGATGGCGGGACCGCAGTTGCCAATGCCGATGACAAATTGTGCGTCACGGGTTTTGAAATTTTCGACCTCTTGCGTCCAGACTACCTCGTGCAAGGAGGTCAGCCCGGCGCCGCCATACTCTTTAGGCCAGGTCAGACAAGCGAATCCGGCCTCCGCCTTCTTTTTGTACCAGTCCTTGGCTTCATGGTTTGCCTGCTCGCCTTCCATACCAATGTGCCCATTGTCGGTGCGCCGGGTTGCATTGGCATCCAGCCAGGTTCTGACGTGTTGGCGAAAATCTGCCAGTTCCGGGGTATCTTGAAAATCCATGAGCTACTCCTTAAGCGGCTTTTAACAGGCGGGTGGCGAGGTGTTCTTTCCACTGGACCTGTGTGCCTATGAGGCCAGACAGTAGTTGTGCGCGGCGATAATACAAGTGGCAGTCGAACTCCCAAGTAAAACCCATGCCGCCGTGCGCCTGAATGTTTTCCTTACTAATCATGTAATAGGCGTCGGTGGCGCTGACTCTGGCGGTAGCCGCTGCGAGTGGTAGATCCGGCGCATCACTGGACAGGGCGCAGGCGCCGTAATAGGCGTTTGACCGGGCCAGTTCAAGGGCAACATACATGTCCGCGAACTTGTGCTTAATGGCCTGAAAGGAAGCGACGGGGCGACCAAAGGCATAGCGCTCCCTGGTATAGGCAATGCCCATGTCCATTGCTGACTGGCAGCCGCCGATTTGTTCGAAGGCCAGTAGCACGGCAGCCCTGTCGAGCAATTGGGCCAGTTCGTCAGCACTCGAAACACCGCCACCTAAAGGCTGCGCGGGTGCGCTGTCAAAAATGACTCGGGCTTGAGAACGGCTGGGATCGATGCTGGAAAGAGTTTCGCGCTCTACGCCGGCACCTTCGAGGTCCACCAGATACAGTCCGACTTCTCCGGCTACTCCCAATGCTGAAACGATAGCGAAGTTCGCTACATCACCATCGGGGATAGGTAACTTGGTACCCGAGAGTGCACCGTCTTGCACTTGTGCCGCGACTGCCGGTGCTCCCAGCCCTTCGCTTAGCGCCAAGGTGCCGATGAGTTCTCCGGCGGCGAGCTTTGGTAGGTAGTGTTGCTTCTGTTCTTCGCTGCCCCAGCTTTTTAGGGCTTCGGTGGCCAGGTAAACGCTGGAAGAGAAGGGGATTGGCGCGAGCGAGCGGCCCAGTTCCTCGGCGATGACACATAATTCGAGGTAACCCAGCCCCAGCCCACCGTAAGATTCTGGAATGGCCATGGCCGTCCAGCCCAGTCCGACCACTTTTTGCCACAGTTCGCGATCGAAGGACGTATCGGAATCCAGCACGCTGCGCACTACACTCAGGTTGCATTCCTGGCTGAGAAAATTGCGCGCCTGGTCGCGAATGAACAGTTGTTCTTCGGAAAATTCGAAATTCATGTTGGACTACCTTGGGTGGGGTTCCGGCTGGGATGTTCGCAGGCAGCTGCGCCACCTGTGGGGACTGATTATAAGGAAACGCGGTGGTAGGGTGGCTCAACTAATTGGACCAGGGCACTAAACTCCGGGGTTGGAGGGGCTACTCAGCAATTGCGCTTTCAACTGCGCAACATCGGCCTCACCCAGACCGAGTCCCTCACGGACGTAGTTGTCAAAGCTGCCCCAACTGGCGTCGATTTCCTCAAATGCTGCGTTTAGCCATGCCTCCTCGACACCCATCAGGATGGCCAGTTTGTCGGCTGCCTCCTCTCCTTTGAATACGCGCAGCATTATCAACTGCGACCTGCGGGCCTCCAGTGCGAGGTGTTTGCTGGCCATGTAATCCTGCATCACGAGGTCTTGTGGGACACCTAGAATGCGCAGCAGGACAGCGGCGGCGAATCCCGTACGATCCTTCCCCGCGCTGCAGTGCCAGGCTACCGGCGCACCACCGGCATCCAGAACGGTATGAATATACTGGCGAAATTGCGGGGTAAACGTGGTGGCAAACTGCCGATTGGCCTCTAGCATCAACTGGTCGGGATCAAAGCCTTCAAAGTTCCCTGTTTCGATTCGTTCCATGATTTCGCCCACCATGGCTTGGTTGCCGTCATCGAGTGTCGGTATCTCTACCACGCTGAAACCGACGGGGTCGGGTAGATGATTGGGCTCCTCCTTCTTTTCGACAGTGGATCGAAAATCGATCAGGGTGTTCAGATTAAGCTGTTCAAGGCCTTTTAGGTCTGCGTTGGAGGCGCCTGTCAATGTCCCGGCGCGGTATAAAACACCCCAATTAACCCGTCGGCCATCTGCCGTGGGATAGCCACCCAGGTCGCGGAAATTAGCGATACCCTCAAAGTTAAGCAGACGGTGGGATTCGCGCTCGGCCACTGGCTGTTGGGCAGGAATGACCAAAGCCGGGCTGGGAATAAACTGAATAACAGCAACCACCAGCATAGCTATCGCAACCAGTGACCAGAACAGTTTTGTCTTACTCAAGGTGGACTCCGCAATGCAGTGCAGTAAATACCAAGAGCATATCACCGTGGTCTCGGCGGGCAAGGAATGCGGGCAAATGAAAGAGTCGTGGATAAAAGCGTGGATATTGGAAAAGATGCAGTTTATTCTTGCCGGGCTTCGCTGTGATGGCTAGTCACTGCGATGAATCGCTACTAATTAGAGGTGTGAATATGTTAAGAATTATCTTGCCGATTGTTCTTGCTGTGAGTCTATCCAGCAGTGTGCGCGCCGAACAGGCGTTGCGTTTGCAGGCCAGCACCTCGCCGCCCTATGCCAGTGCGGCACTGCCCGATGAGGGCCTGGCGCTGGAGCTGGTCAAGCACATCTACGCAGACACGGATTATAAACCGGTTATCACGATAGAAAACTGGGCTCGCGCAGTCGAGGGCACACGAATGGGTGTTTATGATGCCCTGGCATCGGTTTGGTACTCCAAGGATCGTGACAAAGATTTGCTATTTAGTGAGCCCTATCTGCGTAGTGAGTTGCTTATTCTCAAATTGCGATCTAATCCGCGTGTATACAACACTCTGCAGGACCTTTCCGGGAGTCGCCTGGGGGTGAGAACCAATTATGCGTACGGTGTGGATTTCAATGCGATACCGGATCTGCAGCTTGTACAGGAGGATCAACTTGTTCCCAATCTGCTCAATTTGCTAGACGGAAACGTAGATTTTGTGATTGCAGACCAACGCACTGCCGCCATGCAGTTGCATGAACTTCTGGCGGACAAAATCACGCAGTTTGCTGTTGTGAAGATTCCTCTGCCCGCGGTTGAACGACACGTGGCCGCCAGTCGATCCTGGCCGGAACATGAAAAAATGATCGCGGAGTTTAACCGTGCGCTGTCGGCTCTTCAAAAGGGTGGTTCGCTGCAGGCTATCATTAGAAAATGGGACGAACGTTATGGCGGAATTGAGTGACCGAGCACCATCCTACTTTGGCGCCTTTTCTTTCAATTTCTGTAGTTCATCTTTGAGGCACTTCCCAATGGCTTCTTTATCACCGGCTGTCGTGCACTTTCTGAAAATTGCTTGCATTGCCGGGCTGTATTTGACCGGTGCTGGTTTTTTAGCGGCCTTAGGGACTATGTTTTTCGGACAGGGAAATGTTTTTCTGAAAGATTGAAGTATCAAGCTGGCGGCGCTTTTAGTTTCCAGCGTATTCGGGTTGACTGTTTTTAAATAATCCAGTGCAATCATTATTAGCTCACTTCTGGTTGTTCCCTGGCGTACGCAAGCGAGGGGTTCGTCCTGTCGTGGCAGGCTGGCCATATCGGCAACGCCTTGAACATAGTAGTCGCACCTCAGTTGGTCAACGACCCTGTCAGTCTGCTCACAATAGTAAAGCAAATCGGCGCCGCTACTGTGTGCGTGGGGTGGTTTGTAGACTTCAGCCGGTGGAGAGTCTGCCGATGGTAATTGTGCTCTGTTTGCTGCAGACAACAGTAGTACGAATACAAAAACAAAAAATCGATGCATGGCTTTATTCGGTCCTATCCGTGCACGTTGGAAGCAAAGTGTACGGCAAGCTGATGTCTTATGAGGCCGCTAAGCTCCCAGAGCAGCGGTCTTTGCGCTCTAAACGTGGGAGCAGCTTTCTTTATTCCGATTCAGCCCTCAAGCATACCACGGAGATGCTACAACTCAATAAACTTCCGCCTTGTTCGCTCGGCTTTAGAACTCGGGGTTGTTGGTACTACGCCCAATCGTCATGCTCGACGTAAAAAGCGGTAATTTTAACGATGTTCGCGCTGTGTGCAGTCAACTGATTTGCATATTATGAGTAGGTAGGAACCCTAGCGACAGGGGAGCACCACGCTACAGTCGTTAAACAATAAAGTATGAACATCCATAAAAAAAGGGGGCGGCTAAGCCACACCAGGAGCATAGTAAAAACTCTATAAGCACTTGGTGTAGCTGGCACTGTGTATTGTCCCCGGGACGTGAGGAGAGGTAAATGATTTCTCTAATTCTTGATTGGGCGCTGTTCTTTCTAGTGTTGTTTTTTCTAATGCCCGCAGTAATGATAATTACCGTGTTGACGCGCGATATCATGGCTCAAAACCGCCATTACGGGTTATGGCCTAAGGACCAGGCGAGAAAATCACCTGGCTAGCTAGTACTGCTGAGTGCGGTGCTGGTTTGTCTTATCGGTGTCGCCGCTGGATATTCAATCACTGATTAACGGTTCAGCGGTTTTCGTACCGGTTCAGGTCGAACAAACCCGCTTCTATGGGCGAGTTTTCCAGGTAGTGCGCATTCAGTTTGTCTGACAACGGCCAAAACGAAGACAAATTGGTGCGCCGCACACCGTATTCAGATACCAATTCGGCATAGTCATCTTCGCTGCGCATAGCTTCAAGATCAGCAACGAATTGACTGAGTTCGCTGTCGGGCAACTGAAAAAATACATTTGGATAGGCGCCGATAAAACCTTTTACAATCGTCAGGTAGTCTTCTTCGGGAATCCGGCGTTGCGCCTCCCCGAAGATCTGTGCGTTGTTGGCATAGGCGTCATTGTGCACGATGGTAAAAATACTGATTTCATCATTGGCATTAGCTACAGCTACAAACGCCACCTCAGGCATCAGGCTAAATGGTTTGCCCTGCAGTGTTTGCAGTTTGTTGAAACGCGGATCGGCGGGCTGGTATTGCGTGGCTTCTGCTCCGGGCAGGCGCTGTTGCAGCATGGTTAGGAACTCTTGTTTGGGGTTGTCGGTGTGGAATTGGATATCTGTGGGCCTTTCGAATGCGGCAGCATCTGTCATCAGATATTTTTTTGCGTCGCTTTCGGCTTGCCGATACCAGAAGTTCCGTAGCGGAATACGCGCTTTTTCTGGCAGGAAGTACAGGAAATTTTGCTCGCCTTCCATGCGCAGGAAATCCATGTACAGTCTGGTTTCAAGTTGATGTGCCACATTGCCGAACACATCGAATCCGGCAACCAACAAGTAGTGAATTCGCTCTAACAGCGAATAGTCGATTACCCATGCGGTTTTTGGCTGTTGGCCAACCAGGCCCTTAACCACCGATGCGCTGTTGATATGCCTGAATATAGTCAGGGCCGCATTAGTGTTGGTTTGGTCACCATCCCAAATCAGGTCCAAATTAACTGCAGCGCTGTCATGGCCGACGGTCATGCGCTGGGCATAGGCGCGTTTGGCTTTCAGGTATTTCAGTTGTTCGCTCGCATAGCCGCGCCACTCGATCAGAGTAATCAGTGCGCGTCCTTTAGGGTCGCCCGGTAAGCGCAAATGATCGCTTTGCTTGGCCAAAAAATCAGCGTTCTCTTTTACCCCTTTTCTGTCAGGGTTCAGGAATACTATCCAGAAGTGATCATCGATAACGTTCAGGGCTACCTGGCCGCGACACACCGGGCCTTTTATATAAGCCATGATCGTGAACTGTGCTTCATCCAGCATAAACTTGTAGCGTGCCGTCTGTGGCAATTGACGGTAGGCGATAAAGGGATTGGAGGCCACGTCCCTCTCGTAGGAGGGCAGCGCAGTTACCTCGTATTTGGGATCCAGAAACAGTGACTGCCAGCGTTGCATTCGCTGGGTGTTCAAGGCGTAGGGCATATGGCGCTTTGCGAGCACAACAGTGCGCAGTGGCTGCAGACGATAGTAGACATTGGCTGTGCCCGGGTCGTCGTAGGGCAGCCGGGTGGCGATGATATCGATAGCCTGGCCAGTAGGCGTGCGTGAACGCACCAGTTTGTAATAGTGCCCAGTCTCCTCCAGGTCGGAAAAATACAAGTCTCCGACAAACAGGTGTTCAAACATATAGCGCGCCATCAACTTCTGTTTGAGGCTGTCACCGTTGAAAAATCCTTCCCAGCGCAGCACGGCGTCTTTTTCTTGTGCGGAGGGGGCAGCCAGCGGGACTCCTGGTGCACCGTCTTGCAGCCACTTAGTTAGGGTGGCGTGCTCCTCATGGTCTAGCCCCGGTAGGCCGTAGGGCATTCCCCACAGCGGATAATCTGCGGCAAATGTGTCAAACGCTTCTGGTTTGGTGCACTGTTGTTCGCGGTCGAGGCCCAGGGTGATGGTGTCCGGCAGAAACTGTCCGGCCGGGAGCGGGTGATCTTGTTTCAGTGCCAGCATTCGGGCCAAGACGCCCCCGTCGGTCGCTGGCTCTTCCAGCATCGGGTAAAAACCCAGATTACGCCACTCTTCTACTGTCTGTGCATCCTCGAACAGACGTGTTGGTTGGGCGGCGATCAGGCGCTTTGAGCCGTTGTACACGATTTCCTTGCTGGCACCGCGTTGCAATCCCGCCCAGGCTTCCAATTTCAATTGGCAGGGCGCGTCATAACAACCGTGGCAGACCATGCATCGCTGCTGGACGATAGACTTAACCGCCGGCGGGTAGTCGCTGTCAGAATAGGCAAAGAACGGGAGCAGTAAAAGGGCCAGTAAACAGGCAAAACGCGGAGCAAATGTCATCGCGAGATTCTGCGGGTTTGGTGCGCGGAATGCAAGAGTGCCGCGCTAACCCGTGCAGTGTGTCAGGCAGTTGCTGCGTTATCGTGGCCGCCGGTTCTGCTGAGGTACTGCATTAACCGTAGTTGCAAAAAACATTGGTTCTATGGGCATACAGTACCTATACTTGGTTAATGTTTGAGGGAAATCTGTCGCCAGACAGACCGCTCAGGCCCGCAGTGTTCAATTTGCTGAGAGCGAGCTGAAAAGTACCGCAGAAGTTGGAATTACATGGCCGCTGCCAGATGCCACTTATGGAGAAAAATATGAATAAAGTCCCCAGAATTGTGGTGGCATTATTAGCCACCCTATTTGTGACGACCACATTTGCCCAGCCAGATGAGCCCGCCGTCGACCCAGCGACGATGGCCGCACTAGAAAAAATGGGGGGTTATCTACGTTCGTTAAAGGCGTTTCGTGTGAAGGTAGTCACCACCAACGATACAGTGCTGGAAGATGGGCAGAAAATTCAGTATGAGGGCAATATAGATCTTTTGGCCAAGCCACCCAATGGTTTGAGAATTCATACGAACAACGACCGGCATGAACGTTTGTTCTTGTTTGATGGAAAAACGTTTACCTTATGGGGCCAGCGTATGGACTACTATGCGACGGTAGATGCGCCCGACACCATTGGCAAGCTGGCAGACATGCTCGAAGAAAAGCATGGCATAGACCTGCCCGGGGTCGATCTTTTTCGCTGGGGCACACCTGAGGCGGACACGACAGGCATGATCAGCGCGATGGATGTCGGTTCGGCTGTAATTCAAGGCACCACCTGTCAGCATTACGTATTTCGGCAGGAGGATATCGACTGGCAAATATGGATTCAAAAAGGTGATTACCCGCTGCCACGCAAGGTGGTTATCACTACCAGGACTGACGATGCCCTGCCACAACACACCGCGGAGTATCAGTGGGATCTCGCTCCCTCTTTCAACGATGCTGCATTCACTTTCAATCTGCCTAAGGGCGTACTTCGAGTAGTTCTGGAAGATAATCTTTCCAGTGACGATGCGAGCGAATAGGAGACTTGATTATGAAGAGTATATTTTTGGCATTTCTTTCTGTGTCTCTGATAGTTTTTATTGTTGCTGAGGTGAATGCTCGGGGAAGGGGGGGCGGTGGTCATCATGCGCGCTCTCACGCGCGTTCCAACGTCAACTCCGGCCATCATGGAAATCGCGGCCAAGTGAACCGTAACAACGTCAACCGTCACGGCAATGTGAACATCAATAGTAATCGGGACGTTAATGTGAACGTCAACAACCGTGGATACCATCACGGGTGTTGCTATCACGATAACTATCACCCCCTTGCAGTGGCAGCGGCCGTGACCGCAACGGCGATTGTAGTAGGGTCCATGGTGAATTCGCTGCCTCCCTCTTGCCAGACGGTGATTGTCAGTGGCTTTGCTTATCAGCAATGTGGTAATACCTGGTATCAGCCTCAGATGTCGGGATCATCGACGACGTATATTGTGGTAAATGCGCCCTAGTCTGCATCGAAAATTACGTGTAACTAAATGGGTTTTTTGCATCAGGCGTAATACTGTTCACAGTCCGGGAGGTGCTAACCATGGCGGGTAATTCGGGCATAATTGATGGCTTTATGAAGGCGTGGAACAGCCTGGATCTGGACGCCGTCATGGATCACTTCACTGAAGATGCGTCTTATGCCAATGTCCCCATGGGGCCGCCCAATGTCGGAAAGGCCGCCATTCGCGGATTTATCGAGGGGTTTCTCAGCGACACCACCGAGATTAATTTCATCGTGCACCACCAGGTGGAAGGTTCTGATGGCGTTGTCATGAATGAGCGCACGGATGTGTTGGTGATGGATGGGAAACGGGTCGAACTGCCGGTCATGGGTGTGTTCGAATTCAGGGGTGGCAAAATCAGTGCCTGGCGCGACTACTTTGATATGGCTGGGTTTGCCTGACGAGTGTACATCCTGAGTTTCGCCTGCCAAAAGCGACGCTTTTTTTGAAGTTTTGATAGTCAAAATGAGGCTCAGGAGTCTGGATTGGCTTTTCCCGAAGGCTTTCGCATTCGAAAAGTTTCGGACAGAGGCTGTTGCGGGGCGACTTTTCTGACGCTCACAAAAGGGCAAACACCCGTGTCGGTCTAATTGCCCTCGTATTCCGCCTTCGTCTTATCGAGCATGGCATCCATAGCCCTTTGGTGATCAGCTGTGTAATGACAGTTCGCCTGATAGCTGGCACTGAGGTCCAGTAAGTCGTCCAACTCCAGCCGCTGTGCTGCTTTCATAAGGCGTTTAGTCATGCGTAACGCCTGTGGCGGTTTTGCTGCAAATTCCGCTGCCAGCGCCGAGGCCCGATCTAAAAGATCTTCTGACTTGACGATTTCCAGCAGCAGGCCAAGCTGCAAAGCTTCCTCTGCGTCAATTACCCTGCCACTGAAAGTTAATTCGGCGGCCCGTTGATAGCCCACCAGGCGTTGCAGGAACCATGCGCCTCCGTCCCCAGGGATCAACCCAAGGTTGATAAACGTTTCTCCAAAGCGGGTGGCAGGGGTACCCAGTCGAATATCGCACATACAGGCGAGATCAAATCCCGCGCCAATACCGGGACCATTCACCGCCGCTATCACCGGTATCTCTGCACCGTGCATGGCAAGGCTCATGCGCTGAATGGAATGGCGGTAATTGTCGCTGATGAGAGCGGGGTTGCCATCGAACATGCCCTTTTTATCTCGTATATCCTTGATGTTTCCGCCCGCACAAAATGCTTTTCCTGCGCCCGTGATGATCAGCGCGGATACATCGATTGTGGTGTTGACCCATGCGACGGTGTCGCATATATCGTTAACGAGTTGAGTGCCTGTCAGCTCATTCCGAACGTCGTCGCGATTGAGGGTGAGTGTTGCAATGCGATTGTCGACGTGTAAAAGAGAATCGCTCATCGTTGGTTGTGGCTTCATGGTGCTATCCTGAGTCAGAAGTAATGTGAATCTGGATGTAGTATAGCGGTCTCTGCTATGAGTACGATTGGATGAATGACTATAAATCGATTCAATTCGAGGTTGTAGACGCGGTTGCGACGTTAACGTTGAACCGCTCTGAATGCGACAATGCCCTGACAGCTGAAATGGACAATGAAATCCAGCAGGCCATGAAGGAGGTTGAAGGCAATACTTGTATTCGAGCTGTCATCCTGACGGGCGCCGGGCGTAGTTTTTGTGTGGGCCGGGCGAAGAGTGATGGCATGTCGCCGGGTTCTGGTGATGGTGCAAATTTTTCGCAGGAAGGTTCTGGTGCACTAGCCAGTGTTCGGGCCAGTCGTGTTCCCGTTGTTGTCGCGGTCAACGGCATCGCAGCGGGCACCGGCTTTTCCCTGGCGTTGTGCGGCGATCTGTTGCTGGCCGCCGGCTCGGCCAGCTTTGTGCAGCAACCCGATCAGGCTGGTATAGAGCCGAATTTTGATTCGGGCTCGCCCTTTCATGCAATTGGTCGTCCAGGCAGCCTGGAAATGATAAAAACCGGTGAGCCGGTAGCAGCTGAAAAAGCGCTGCTGTGGGGCATGATCAACGAATGTCTGGAGGATGCCCAATTGCAGGCTCGAGCCAGAGACTGGGCCGAGATACTGGTGCAAGGGCCAACCCGGGCGCTGGTAATGACCAGACAGTTGGTTGACGAAGGGACCGACAACAGTTTTGAGGATCAGTATCGTCGAGAGCTCGAAACCAACCGTGAGTTACGCGAGAGCCGCGATGGCAAGGAGGGCGTTCTGGCCTTTCTGGAGAAACGCCCCGCTCAGTTTCGCGAAGAATAGATAGGTGCCAGGCCTGAGGGGTAGATAGCGCCAATATACTAAGCATGCTAAATTATAGCCTGCATTGTATTAATTGTTTTTCCATGAATCAGGGGAGGGCTGCCAGTAATGTCCGTCGGTTTATTAGGGTTTGGGGCTTATTTGCCCCAATCTCGTCTTCAGCGAAAGTCCATAGCCGCTGCCCATGGCTGGTTTGAACCCTCTTTGGTGGGGCTGGGTCGCGGCGAGCGCACCATGGCCGCCTGGGACGAAGACAGTAATACACTGTCGGTTGAAGCTGGCCGGGCCTGTTTAGCAGGTAGCGACCGGCGTCAAGTCGATGGGCTGTATATTGGGTCTACCAGTTTTCCGTTTCTCGATCGGCAGAACAGCGTGCTGGTGAGTGAGGCTCTGGGGCTGAGCAGCGCGCTACAAACTTTCGATCTAGCAGGCTCTCAACGAGCGGGTACGTCTGCCCTACTGGCGGCGCTTAAAGGTGCTGCGACCGGCGAGACCGGGTTGGTCATTGGGGCTGACAATCGGCGCACCAAGGCGGCATCTGTTGGAGAGATGACCTACGGCGATGGTGCCGCTGCGCTACTCGTAGGCGAGGGTGATGTCATCGCGACGTTGGTGGGGTCACATACTCGATCCGTGGATTTCATCGATCACTTTCGCACCGCGCAGTCGGAATTTGACTACCAGTGGGAGGCGCGCTGGATTCGAGATGAGGGCTTGATGAAGATTGTGCCCGAATCGGTGAACGCGCTGCTACAAAACACAGGGATCGATGCCGGGCGCATTGCGCATTTTTGTTGTCCGATTGGTAGTTCGAAAGATCAGAAAGCTCTCGCTCGAAAACTCGGCTTAAGAGCCGAAGCGCTGCAGGATACCCTTGAGAGCAATTGTGGAAACACGGGAGCCGCGCACGCGTTGTTGATGCTCATTGGCGCATTGGAAGCCGCTAAACCTGGTGAGCTTATTATGGTGCTCGGTTTTGGGCAGGGCTGTGATGTCTTATTATTTGAGACAACGGATGCGCTGGCGCAGCTGCCCGCTGCAACCGGCCTGAAGGTTTGCCTGGCCAATCGGTGTGAAGAAGAGAATTATTTCAAGTACCTGGCTTTTAACGACTTGATCACAATGGAGCACGGGCTGCGTGCTGAAACGGACAAGAATACCGCCCTAAGCGCGGCTTATCGTAACAAGGCGTTGACGACTGGATTTATCGGTGGCAAATGTAGCCAGTGCGGGACCGAGCAAATACCGGTGGCACCGATCTGTGTCAATCCTCAGTGCGGCGGTGTCGGCACACAGGAGCCCCATCCCTTTGCGGACGCCGTTGCATCGCTCAATTCATATACCTCAGACCGTTTGACCTATTCTCTTAACCCGCCAGCCTATTACGGCATGATCCAGTTTGCTGAAGGCGGCCGCATCATGATTGATTTTGCCGATGTAGTGGCGGAGCAGGGGCTAGAGGTGGGTATGTCTATGCGCATGGTATTCCGTATCAGGGACTATGATCATAAGCGGGGCTTTCGTCGCTATTATTGGAAGGCGGCGCCAATCTATCCGGGAAGTGGAGCGTAAACCATGGCGAGTGGAATTAGAGATAAAGTGGCCATTCTTGGCATGGGGTGCTCCAAGTTCGGTGAGCGTTGGGATGCTAACGCAGAGGATTTGATGGTTGAGGCCTACACAGAGGCCCTGGCGGATGCGGGGATTGAATCTTCTGCGATAGACGCAGCATGGTTGGCGACCGCATTGGATGAGCAGCATGTCGGCAAGTCGGCTGTGCCGGTCGCGACGGCCTTACGTCTACCCTATATTCCCGCAACCCGGGTGGAAAATTACTGCGCTAGCGGGACCGAATCGTTTCGTGGTGCTGTGTATGCGGTGGCCGCTGGCGCTTGCGATATTGCTCTGGCAGTCGGTGTGGAAAAACTCAAGGATACCGGTTATGGCGGTCTGCCCCAGCGGGCCCGGGGAACCGTCAATGATCTGTTCTGGCCGAACGTCTCCGCACCGGGTTCATTTGCGCAGCTCGCGTCTGCCTATACCAGCAAGCATAAGATGAATAAGGCGGACCTTAAGCGAGCGATGGGCCACGTATCGGTGAAAAGCCATGACAATGGATTGCTCAATGAAAAAGCCCATTTGCGACGCAAGATCGATATAGACATGGTGCTCAATGCCGCAATGATCGCAGAGCCTCTGGGTCTGTTTGATTGTTGTGGTGTGAGTGATGGGTCTGCCTGTGCGATTGTGACTACGCCGGAGATTGCCCGCTCTCTTGGTAAGCAAGACCTGGTGACAGTCAAAGCGCTGCAATTGTCGGTCTCCAATGGTCGGGAGCTGCAGTACAACGACTGGGATGGCAGTTACTTTCATACCACCCGAGTCGCTGCCGAGCGTGCTTACAAAGAAGCGGGTATTAAAGATCCCAGAAGCCAGCTGAGTATGATTGAGGTACACGACTGTTTTTCTGTCACCGAACTGGTGACCATGGAAGATTTGCATATCTCCGAAGAGGGCAGGGCGTCCTTTGATATTCTGGATGGCTTCTATGATGCCGGTGGCCAGGTCCCTTGCCAGCTCGATGGTGGTCTCAAGTGTTTTGGCCACCCCATTGGCGCGACCGGTTTGCGTATGATTTATGAGATGTACCTGCAATTGCAGGGGCGCGCCGGAGCACGGCAGTTGGAAAATGATCCGGTATTGGGTTTGACGCATAATCTGGGTGGGTTTCCTTCTCAGAATGTTTCGTCCGTTACTATCGTCGGTAGAGAAGGCGCTTGAGAGCGGATGGCGGCTCGAAAATGTAAGCGCTTTCGCGCCCCGTTAATTATTGATAGGGAGTAGTAAGATGGCAGGTTTATGGTATGAAGAATTGGAAGAGGGCATGGTTTTTGATCACCCGCTGTCCAGAACAATCACCGAAGCAGACAATGTATGGTTCAGCTGTTTAACGCTTAACCCTCAGCCCTTGCATATCGATTTTCACAAGGCGGCGGAAACAGATTATGGCAAGCCGCTGGTAAACAGCCTGTTTACGCTTGGCCTGGTGATTGGTATGACCGTTGCCGATACGACCCTGGGCACCACTGTTTCGAACCTGGGAATGACCAATACAACATTTCCCGCTCCCGTCTTTCACGGCGATTCAATTCATACGCGAACAACCGTGATCAGTAAACGTCCAAGTAACAGTCGGCCTCGGCAGGGAATCGTGAACTTCCTGCATGAAGGGTTCAATCAGGATGATGTGATTGTGACAATTTGCGAGCGATCAGCCCTTATGCATTTTAAACCAGCGGCGGATATGGCTTAAGTACAGGGGATATTTTTCTGCCCTTGTTACGGGCTCCAATGATACTCAGTGAGGGAGACTAGAAGATGCTGTTTGAACAGGATGAGAATAAAGTTGCTATACGCGAAGGGGTGAAAGCGGTTTGCAATCAGTTTCCGGATGCGTATTGGCGTGCGCGCGACGAGGACGGCAAGTTTCCGGAGGAGTTTCACCGTGCAATGGCGGAGGGGGGTTGGCTGGGTATGACCCTACCAGAAGAATTTGGCGGATCAAATCTCGGCGTGGCCGAAGCGGCGATGATGATGCATGCCGTGGGTAACAGTGGCGGTGGTATGGCTGCAGCCTCTACCATTCAAATCAATTTATTCGGCCCCCACCCAATTTTGTTGTTTGGTACTGATGATCAGAAGAAGCGCTGGATACCGGACCTCGTTGCCGGTAAGCAAAAAGTCGCCTTTGGTGTCACCGAGCCCAATTCGGGACTTGATACCTCCAGTATTACTACCTTTGCCGAAAAAGTGGACGGTGGATACCGCGTATCTGGTAACAAAATATGGACAACCACTGGTCAGGTGGCAACTAAAATTATGCTCCTGTGCCGGACCGTAAAGCGTGAGGACTGCGCAAAACGCTCCGATGGTATTACGCTGTTCTATACAGATTTTGATCGCTCCAAGCTCGAGGTAAAACGTATACCGAAAATGGGCCGCAAGGCCGTCGACTCCAATATGGTGTTCATTGATGACCTGTTTGTTCCCGATGAAGATCTTATCGGCGAGGAAGGCAAAGGGTTCCGCTATATCCTCACAGCGATGAACGCTGAGAGGGTGATCATCGGTTCAGTGGCTGTTGGCTTGGGGATGGATGCGTTGCAGCGCGCTGCTAATTACGCCAAGGAGCGCAAAGTGTTTGGTCGACTCATCGGTATGAACCAGGGTATTCAGCATCCCCTGGCCGAGAACTGGATGAAGCTGGAGGCCGCCTGGCTGATGTGCCAAAAAGCGGCGATGCTTTACGACGAAGGAAAGAATTGCGGCGCCGAGGCCAACGCAGCCAAGTTTCTTGGCGCGCAGGCTGGTTATGAGGCTGCTGAGCGTGCGGTACTCACCCATGGAGGTATGGGTTACGCCAAGGAATATAATGTAGAGCGACTTTTTCGCGAATCAATGATAATGCGTATTGCACCTGTCACCGAACAAATGATTATGTGTTTTATTGGTGAGCACGTGTTGGGTATGCCCAAGTCCTACTAAAGAAAACCCTCAGGAAACAGAAACAATGACGGATCAGTTGCTGGTGGAAAAGTCTGGTGGTATCGCCAGGATTACTTTCAACCGTCCTGAAGCACGCAATGCCGTGTCGGTGGAGATGCGCACTGCACTGATCGACGCAATGCTCGCGGTAGAGCAGGATGACTCTATACGCTGTGTCGTTCTCAGCGGCGCTGGTAAACACTTTATGGCGGGTGGCGATGTAAAATCGTTTGCCGAGTTAGCGAAGCTGGAGCCACAGGAAAGGCGCAGCCATTTCGTAAAGCGGATTCATACTATTCAGCCTCTGCTGATCGCCATGCAACGAATGAACAAGCCCGTTGTGTGCGTGGTACAGGGGGCCGCTGTCGGTTTTGGTTTTTCTCTGGCAATGGCATGTGATTTGGTCATAGCGGGCAGCGATGCCCGTTTCGCCTGTTCTTATATAGGTATTGGTACCAGTCCCGATGGTTCCGGCTCCTACTATTTGCCGCAGCTTGTTGGCCTCAAAAGAGCTATGGAAATTGCCATGCTGGGCGATATGATTGATGCGCCTACTGCATTGGCTATGGGTCTTGTTAATCGTGTTGCCGTTGAGGGGGCCTTGGAGGTAGAGGCAGAGGCCATGATACAACGATTAGCAAATGCGCCCACGCTAGGTCTGGGACATATTAAACGACTGCTCTATGCCTCCGCCGACAACAGTCTGCAGGCGCAGATGTCGATGGAGGCCCAAAGTTTTGCCGAGTGTGCGGCCACTGATGATTGGGTTGAAGGAGTGACAGCCTTTACTGAGAAACGCAAACCAAAATTTCGGGGCTGCTAGCGAAACTGCAAGAGAGTTACTATGTTGAATCGATCGTATTTGTTTATACCCGGCGACAGCGAAAAAAAACTGGCAAAAGCGCAAAGTCTTGGGGCTGACGCGCTAATTCTATGTTTGGAAGATGCGGTAGCTGATTCAAATAAGGCTATGGCGCGCGAAATGACGCGTGACTACCTGTTGGCGCATAGGACCACAACGGCAAGTGAATTATGGGTTCGCGTCAATGCATTGGATACTGAGCATATCCTTGCCGATCTGGTTGCGATTATGGCCGCAGCTCCTACGGGAATTTTTCTGCCCAAACCCAGTTGTGGTGATGATGTGAAAGCAGTCGATAATTACCTTACCGTCCTGGAACAGCAAAATGGTGTGGAGGCGGGCAGTACGAAAATATTGAGTCTGGCAGAGTCAGCCCTTGGCGCAGTCAATATAGGATCTTTTGTTGGCGCATCCCAGCGCCTCAGTGCGATCACCTGGGGCGCGGAGGATATGGCCACTGATCTGGGTGCTTTGGGGAATGTCGACGACAATGGCGACTATTTTCTGGTGCACCAGATGGGGCGAGCGAGCTGCCTAACCGTGGGCGCGGCAGGGGGCATGCAAGTGGTCGATAGCGTATTTACGGACTATAAAGATGAGGCAGGATTACGAGCCGAGTGCAGTCGTTCCCGGCGAGAGGGTTTTACCGGAAAGATGGCGATTCATCCTGCACAGGTGGCAGTGATCAACGAGTGTTTCAGTCCAAGTGATGAGGAGATTGAGCACGCCCGCAAGGTTTTAAAGGCCTTTGAAGAAGCCGGTGGGGCAGGTGCCGTTGGGCTTGAAGGTAAGATGTTAGACAGGCCGCACCTGAAGCAGGCGCAGCGGTTGTTGGCTGCGGTCAGGGAAGACTAATCTTCAGTTTTGAAACCTGCTCACCTATTGAATGTGGCCGGTCGTGTCTGGTTGTAGCGTACCCTGCGGCCGGCTTGCACTGGCGAATTTTCTGGTCGATCGACGCTCACTGATTGTGTACGGTACACTCAATTCATGAACTGTTCTTCCAAGAAGCCTGTGTGGACTTATAGGCAAATGCGAAACACCATGTGCTTGCTGCCTGTAATGAATGGTCCGAGGCGACGATGAGCACGCACAGGGCGATTACTCTGGACGAGGAACTGCTGAATATTATCGCCAGCGAGGTCAGATCGTCCCCCTACGTCATTATAATGTCGATGAGCCTAGTGGCGTATATGCTGTATCAGCAACTACCCGATATGCCCTGGGTGTGGGGTGGTTGGCTAAGCCTGGTAGTCATTACCCAGTTCTATCGAATGCATCGTCTGCCACGTCTACCACTGCTCACTCACCGTCCTGCTAAACGCAGTGCCCGTGAAGCCGCTGTAGTGAATAGTGTCAGTATAGGAATACAAAGCCTATCCCTGCTGGCCTTTCCGTTTTTTACCCCCTTTGAAGCCGCTGTTCAGACCATGATTTTTGTCGGTATTGGCGTGGGTTCCATTGTCGCCGCTGTTGGCTGGGCACCGTACACGCTTTCGCATATATGGCTTACCCTGGTGCCGGTGTATATGTTGTGGGCATGGAGTGGCCTTTATGGACCCGCAGGTACCCTGGGGATTTTGATTGCCCTTGTTGGCTGTGCCTACAGCGTTACCCTATGGTTGATCAGCAAGCGCCTGTACCGTATGAACGAGGTGTTTTTTGCTAACCATGCCGCCCTTGCGCTGGCCCTGGACGAAGCGGAGACGGCAGGCCTGGCGAGGACGCGATTTCTGGCGGACGCCAGTCATGACTTACGTCAGCCGCTTCATGCACTTTCCCTGTTTAGTGCGTCGCTGCGCATGCACCAATTGAATGATCGAACACGGGAAATCTCCATCAATATAGAAGCGGCAGTGATGGCGCTGTCGTCCCAGCTGGACTCGCTGTTAGATATTTCTAAACTGGATGCCGGGGTTGTGTCGGTAAAAATTTCCCTATTCGATTTAAGTGAGTCCCTTGATCGATTGTGTGGGGAAATACAGACTATCGCGAATGCTGCCGCTATTAATTTGCAGGTCGAATGCCCATCAGAAGCCATTGTCCGATCAGATCCTGCGCTGTTTGAGCTTTTGGTGCGCAACCTATTAACCAACGCGGTAACACATAATAGAAAATGTAGCGTACGGGTGGTGGCGGTCGCGAAGAGCGATAGATGGGAAATCGCGGTGATAGACACGGGCGTAGGAATACCGCTGGAAGAGCAGGAGCGGGTGTTCGAGGAATTCTACCAACTTCAGAATCCGGGCGGGGGTCCTGGCAAGGGGCTGGGTCTGGGTCTTTCCGTTGTCAGGCGCCTGGCCAAGCTCCTCAAGGTGGAATTGGAGATTGTTTCCGCGCCAGGCCAGGGTACCAGTTTCAGATTTAGCATGCCGGTTGGAATTCTGTAGGGTGCACCGGCGGTAGCTGTCAGGTCACCACTGCGCCTCGCCTGGGACCCGGGGGAGGCACTCAAGCAATCAACCGATATCCTGAAGTGGTGGTCTTAGCCCGAGCTTTGCGGCCGCGTATACGGCCTCTGTGCGGTTGTTTACTCCCAGCACTCTATAGACTGCCGACAGGTGCGCTTTTACCGTGCCTTGCGCAATGCCCAGCTCCCTGGCTATCACTTTGTTTGGCTGCCCCTGTATGGCGCGCAATAGGACAGCGGTTTGGCGGTCAGACAACCTGGAGCCATGATCAGCACGGTTTGTGTTGCTCGAGTCGCTTGCAGGCACTTTCCCCGCTACTTCTCCCAGCGCGTTCTCGGGTAAATATATGCCTCCAGTAAGAATCAGTTGCAAGGCGCCAACGAGTGCTTGTGAAGTGGATGATTTTGGTACAAAGCCGGAAGCACCTGCTTCTATGGCTTCCCTGATCAGGGCAGGTTGATCCTCTCCGGAGAGTACTGCCAGGGGCGTCGTGGGGGCTGCTTTGATGACTGCCTGAAGTGCCCCAATGCCTTTCGTGCCCGGCATATTGAGGTCTAGCAGGATTAGATTTACAGATTGTTTTCGCAGCATGTCTAGCGCCTGATCACAGCTCCCGGCCTCGGTGAATTGGAGGCTTTCGTCCAAGTCAGTCAGCAGGAATTTAAGCCCCTGCCGAAACATGGGGTGATCGTCAACAAGAAGTACGTGCACTAGGTCAATCCCTCAAACGAACCTGGCCAGTGGCCGAGATCAATTGCTAAAACTATAGTAGACCACAGGGTAATTACAATACTCCGTACACCAAGCATTCCAGCCAGAGCGGGAATGCGCTGCGTCCCTCAGTGATTCGAGCGCGTAGCTTACCTCCCCTCCCCTTATCGCGACGCTCTGCTAATGGCTTGAATCACATTAACTATTCAGCGTTTGTTCCTACCGACTCAAGGTACAACGGGTAAGGCGATCGTACAGATAATAAAGTGTTCGGTGTTAACTTTGCTCTGATTGCGGGAACTCTTCCCCTTAGAATGGTAGACCAACCGTCATGCCGCCGTCCACCACCATCTCGGCGCCAGTAATATAGCGGCTTTCAGAGCTTGCTAGAAAAAGCACCATATCACCGACATCGCGCGCTTCACCAGTGCGTCCCAGTGGGAGCTGGCTCTCCATCTGTGCCTTGATAGCCGGACCTTGATCGCCTGCGGCGTCGAGTAACCCCTGCAACATGGGTGTAAGCATGGTGCCCGGGTGAATGGAGTTACAGCGAATTTGGTGCGCTGCATTCTCAATCGCTACAGTCTTGGTTAACAGGCGTACTCCGCCTTTTGAGGAAGTATACGCGGCCCCGCCTATCTGGCCTCGCAGGCCGGTGACGGAAGACAGGTTTATGATGGAGCCACCAGCGCCGTCAGGGTTTTTCTTCATGGCTCGCACGCCATGTTTACACCCTAAAAAGCAGCCAGTGAGGTTGATATCTATCACCTGTCTGAACTCTTCCAGGGACGTTTCGTCCACCGGGCAGCTGGTAAAAATGCCTGCGTTATTGACCAGAATGTCGAGCCTGCCGAACGTATCCAAGGTATGAGTTACAAGCGCCTCCCACTGATCTTCGTTGCGCACGTCGTGTTCATAGTATTTTGCACCGAGCTTGCTTGCAGTCGCCGCGCCAGTTTCCGAATTCGAATCACTTAAAATTACCTGCGCGCCTTCTTCGGTCAGGCGTTTTACGGCCGCTTCGCCCAAACCCTGCGCGCCACCGGTAACAATGGCTACCTTCCTGTCAATGCGTCCCATTATTTTTCTCTAGCTGGCCCTTATGCTGTCGGAGATTTCCCCGGATTGTGCTGATGGTCGCCTGCAAATGATCAACACTTTCTTTGGGAAGGTCACCAATGGCAATATTGTGAACATCCGCCAGGCTTTGATTAATAACCTTCTTTAGTTTGCGTCCGCTTGGGGTCAGCCAGATACGCTTTGCGCGGCGATCTTTTTCATCGGGACGTCGCTCGATCCAGTTTTTACTTTCCATACGATCGACAAGCCCGCCCAGTGTGACTGCGCGAATTCCGAGAGTTTGTGCCAAATCGCCCTGAATGATTCCTTCTTTTTCCATTAACGCAGAGAGTACCCAGGACTGTGTGGCGGTCAACTCGAGGTCTTTCAGCATATTGTTAAAGCAAAATACCCGGAGCCGGGCGATATCCTGAAACAGCGTGCCGAGAGACTCTTTGCTTTTTGTCATTTACGAAATACTCCAGCTGAACAGCCTTCGGTGTTAGTCGGCTAAATTATGGGTGGTGTAGGCGGCGGACCTTATGTGGCGCACTTATCGCCTATATAGGGTCCCAATTAAATACATCCCGAGAAGTGTCTGCGCCGTAAAAACTTGCGCGCATGGCAGGCATTGCATGCTCGAGCACACTCTCTGGTGTCCAGCCTTCTGAGCGATGTACGCTGCGCACCGGTCGTGGCTGCGAGATGAGAAAAATCTCGTTACTGCGTACCGCAAATATCTGGCCAGTAATATCGCTGCTCTGGTCTGCCCCCAGGGCGATCACTAGTGGGGCGATCTTTTCCGAGCCCATTTTCTTGATTTTGTCGAGATAGGGTTCTTCATCGGGGTTCTGAGCCCCACCTTTGGTGGGAATGGTATTGGTCATGCGGCTGAAGGCGAACGGTGCAAGGCAATTGGAACGTACATTACTGCGTGCCATATCGATGGAGATAGAGCGGGACAAACCAATAATGCCCATTTTTGCAGCAGAGTAATTGGCCTGGCCCAGGTTACCGATTAGCCCCGCTGTAGATGTCATGTGTAGCATGCTGCCCGAGTTCTGTTTGCGGAATTGTTCACAGGCGGCACGACTCACATTAAAAGCGCCATTAAGATGGACGTCGATGACCGCGTCCCACTCCTCGTCAGACATACGGTGAAACATACGGTCTCGCAGAATGCCCGCATTGTTTACCACATGATTTAGCCCGCCTAGCTCATCCAGACATTGCTCAACCATAGCGCGAACGGCGACGCGGTCGGTCACGTTGGCAGAGCAAGAAGACGCCTCGCCGCCAGCGGCGCGTATTTCCTCGGCAACCTCTGCCGCTACGGTGGTGTCGGTGCCATCGCCGGTAATGCTGGTTCCCACGTCGCTGACCATAACTTTGGCACCGCTCTGTCCAGCCTGCAGTGCAATGTCGCGACCAACGCCGCGCCCGCCGCCGGTGACCAGTACGACCTTTCCTTGCAGTAATTGACTCATCTGAAGACGTTCTCCAAGATTAAAGCTATGGTGTTTATTAGTGTGTGACGCGGGATATTTTATTCGCGTACATATGATGTGCATGATTATATATAGTATGCTTACGTATATCCAGAAAGGAGACTTTTACCCGGTGAGAGGCGTAGCGATTGAACCTGGTCTTTAGTGAAGCGGATCTGGCATTTCAGCAAGAGGTGCGAAATTTCCTTGTGCAGCGCCTGCCCGTCGACATCCGTGATCGCTGTGCGTGCGGTTATATCGTCGGCAATGAAGATCTTATTCGCTGGCAGAAGATACTCAATGAGCAGGGCTGGATGGCACCGAACTGGCCGGTCGAATATGGCGGTACCGGTTGGTCTCTGACGCAAAAGTATATTGCTGCCCGAGAGTTTGCTAGCGCCTGCGCGCCCCTGCCGACTTTCGGCATCACAATGCTTGGCCCGGTACTGATAGCCTTTGGCAGCGATGCGCAAAAAGCGCGGTACCTGCCGCGAATTCTCAGGAGTGATGATGTCTGGTGCCAGGGTTACTCAGAGCCCGGTGCGGGCTCTGACCTTGCGCGCCTGAAAACCCGCGCTGTTCGCGACGGTGATCAATACATCGTTAATGGCCAGAAACTCTGGACCAGTTATGCACATTGGGCCGACATGATGTTTTGCCTGGTGCGCACAGATCCTGATGCGAAGGCGCAGGATGGCATTTCATTTATCCTGATTGACATGAAAATACCCGGCATAGAAATCCGTCCCATTATTGGTCTCGATATGGGCCATACGCTCAATGAAGTATTCCTGGAAGATGTTCGGGTCCCGGTCGAGAACCTGGTGGGGGAAGAGAACAAGGGTTGGACCTACGCGAAATACCTGTTGCAGAAAGAGCGAAATTTTGTCGCTCGGGTTGCGCAGTCCCGTCATCTGGTGGCACGATTGAAAATAATTGCCGCTGAGCAACGGGTGGGCGATGGACACCTTATCGACAGCGCCGACTTCAAGCGGCGTCTCACCTCACTGGAGATTGATCTGCGCGCGCTGGAATACTCTGAGCTTCGTTACCTGTCCCGGGAATTACATGGAGAAAAGATCGGTCTTGAGTCGTCCATTTTGAAAATCAAGGGTAGTGAGATACAGCAGGGGCTTAAAAAACTGCTGGTGGAAAGTCTCGGTATGTACAGCGCGCCCTATGAGAACGATATGATGCCGATAGACAGCGATTATCTGTCGATCGGTCCGCAGCACATGCAGGGCATTATGGCCGAGCACTTGTATGGTCGGGCAGCGACCATTTTTGGCGGCTCAAATGAAATTCAACGAAATATCCTTGCACGTCAATTGTTGAGATAGCCATGGACTTTGAACTGTCAGAAGAACAGCGCCTTCTTAGGGATAGTATCGATCGCTTCGTAAAGAGTGAGTATCCGTTTTCAACGCGCCAGGAAATTATTTTCAGTACGCTCGGGTACAGCGAAAAAAACTGGAAGTTATTTGCCGAGATGGGTTGGTTGGCGTTGCCCTTCGACGCACAGTATGGAGGTTTTGATGGTAGCCCGGTTGAGACGGCGATAGTGATGGAAGCGCTGGGTCGAGGTCTGGTACTTGAGCCCTATCTCAGCACAGTGGTCATGGGCGGTGGTCTTCTGGCCGCTGTCGCAAGTCATGATCAGAAGGAGAGACTTATCCCGCAAATTGTGGCGGGTGAACTTACGTTGGCGGTCGCCTACCTGGAACCCCAATCGCGTTTTGATCCTGCCGATGTTGAAACCTCTGCAAAAAGTACCGCAGATGGCTTCGTATTGAGTGGGCACAAGTGTGTGGTTTATCAGGGATGTACTGCCGATAAAATTATTGTCTCGGCCAGAACGCACGGTGCTGACCGGTCGCGTGAGGGCATCTCCCTGTTTATTCTGGATCAGGACTTGCAAGGCGTGAGCCGCAAAGATTACAAGACACTTGACGGTCAGTGGGCCAGCGACTTTTTTTTCAGCGATGTAAATTTGCCGGCAAGCGCCCTGTTAGGCCAGAAAGGGGTGGCGTTGGAGGCGATTGAAAGCGCGCTGGACCTAGTTATTAGTGCCGTCTGCGCGGAAGCCGTTGGCGCGATGGCGGCTGCCAATGACATCACCAGAGACTATATTCGGGTGCGTGAGCAATTCGGCGTTCCTATCGGAAGTTTCCAGGTGTTGCAGCACCGTTGGGTGGATATGTACATGGAAGCGGAAATGGCTAAATCCATGTCTGATGTGCTTGCCATGCGTTTGCGCGATAGGGATGAAGACAGTGCGCTGATGGTGGCGGCAACGAAAGTGCGGGTAGGTAAGGCGGGGTTGGTCGTAGGGCAGGGTGCCACGCAGCTGCATGGGGGTGTAGGTATGACTAACGAGTATGCGGTCGGACACTATTATAAACGCTTGATGACGATTGATATCCTGTTCGGCAATCAGGACTACCACTGCAGTCGCTATGAGCAACTCGAGATCGTGGCCTAGGGGCGCGCGGCGATGGCAGACGAGTATTTGGCAGGGCGTAAGGCCGGTGATTTACTCTGGCAGCCTACCTCTGAGCGGATCGAAAAATCCGGCATAACTGAATTTCGCCTATGGGTTAACGCTGAGTATCAGCAGCAACTCATGGATTATAACGCCCTGTGGCGATGGTCCCTCTCCGACGTAGCCGTATTCTGGGAGGCTATATGGCGATTCTATGATATCGCTCCCGGGCAGGCGTACCAACAGGTGCTTGCCTGTTCTGGCATGCCAGGTGCAAGTTGGTTTGAGGGCGCTGAACTAAACTTTGCTGAATACCTTCTGCGCCAGGGCGATCGCGGCGACATAGCGCGGGCCGCGATTATTGCTGAGTCAGAAAGTGTGGCACCCATTTCTCTGAGCTGGTGCGAACTGCGGGAGCAGGTTGTGCGACTCGCCAGCTATTTGCGCAATGCGGGCGTCCTGCCCGGTGACCGGGTAGTGGCCTATATGCCGATGTCGGTAGAGGTGGTAGTGGCCCTCCTGGCCAGTGCCAGTGTCGGCGCGGTGTGGTCCAGTTGTTCACCGGATTTTGGTGCCAAAGGCGTTGTAGAGCGCTTTGAACAGATTCAGCCGAAGATCATTTTTGCGGTGTCTGCCTACCGCTACAATGGCAAGGCGTTTGCGCGCGGTGCGGAATTGGCGACGATCGTTCAATCGATTCCGTCGCTGACAGAGCTCATTTACCTACCCTGGGGAGATGCAGCTGAACCGGTTCTTCCAGAGGGCTTCAAAGAATGCAAAGTCACGCTCTGGTACGACTGTCTGTCATGGATTGATATTACTTACGAGACGTTTCGGTTTGAAGCAGTACCCTTTAGCGCCCCCCTGTGGATTATGTACAGCTCTGGTACTACTGGTATACCAAAGGGTATTGTCCACAGCCAAGGCGGTGTGCTGGTCGAGTTCGTAAAATATGCCTGGTTGCACGATGATGTGAATCCCCAATCGGTAAAGTTTTTTGTAACCACCACAGGTTGGGCGATGTTCAATATTTTGTTGGGAGGCATGATGGCCGGCGCGGCTGTCGTGGTCTACGACGGTTGCCCCTCGTATCCGAATCACGATCGGCTCTGGGACCTGTGCGAGCGTCATCAGGTAAGTTATTTCGGTGCTAATCCCAGCTACGTCAATTCACTTATTCAGGCACGCTATTCGCCTTGCGTTAACCATAATTTGCAGAGCGTGAAGACTATCGCGCTAACGGGTTCACCATCAGCGCCCGAGACATTTGCTTGGTTCTATCAGCATGTTCACTGTGACCTTCACATTATTTCCATGAGCGGTGGCACAGACATTTGCAGTGCGTTTGTCGCAGGCTCGCCAGATCTTCCGGTTTATGCGGGTGAAATCCAATGCGCCTGCCTGGGTGTAGACGTGCGCGTACTTGATGAGAAGGGGCAGATTCTCCCTGTGAGCGAAGACGGTGAACTGGTGATCGCACAGCCCATGCCCTCAATGCCCTTATATTTCTGGGCAGACCCCAAAAGTGAGCGTTATCACGATAGCTATTTCGCAGAATTTTCCGGACTCTGGCGTCACGGCGACCTCATTCGCCTTACAGAGCATGGCGGCTATGTCATCTCAGGCCGCAGTGATGCGACGCTTAATCGATTTGGCGTTCGCATTGGCACCGCCGAAATTTATCGTGCTATTGAATCCTTACCGCAGATTAAGGATAGCCTGATTGTCAGCCTTGAACTGCCCGGTGCGCGTTTTTATATGCCTTTGTTCATCGTATTGCAGGAGGGCTATGAGTTAACGGACGACTTGATTAGCGAAACTCGTCGAACACTGTCGCAGCAATGCTCACCGCGCCACGTTCCCGACAAGGTTTATGTTATTGATGAAGTACCTTACACGCTGACCGGGAAAAAGATGGAGGTGCCGATCAAGAAACTGCTATTGGGTGTTGCCGCTGAAAAGGCACTCAATAAAGGTGCCATCGCTAATCCGCTGGCGATGAATTACTTTGTGGAATTGGCCGGGCAACTCCAACTCACCGATGGCGAGGTCTAGAGGAAAACAATCAATGATGAAATTGCCACACATTTTGCAACGGGTAGCTCACGAGTTTCCTAATCGGCCGGGGATTACCTTCGAGGGGAAAACCAGGACCTGGAAGGACGTATTGCAGCGCTGTGAACAACTGGCCGGCGGCTTAAGGGAACTGGGCCTGAAGGAGGGCGACCGTCTGGCGATTCTCTCGCACAACAGCGCTGCCATGGCCGAACTGTTGTATGGCTCGCTCTGGTTGGGCGTGGTGCCGGTTCCTTTGAACTGGCGTTGGACGAAGATGGAGTTGACTCCGTGTCTGGGTGACTGTGAGCCCGCAGCATTAGTGGTGGACACAGACAATGTTGAAATTGCCCGCGAACTGGCACGCCTTTGTTCCTCGATTCAGACTCTGATTTATGTCGGTGACGGCGATATACCCAATGGATTTGTTGGCTACGAGGCAGTGTTGAAGAGCGGGGAGCGTATCAGTGACTGTCCTTTTGGTGGCGATGATCTTGCAGCCATTGTCTATACAGGTGGTACCACCGGGCGTTCCAAAGGGGTGATGCTGAGCCACACCAATTTGTATGTCAATGCGATGAACCATCTGGAGTTCGATGCAGTGGGAGTGGGTTACAGTATTATTCTGTCTGGGCCGATGTTTCATATCAGCGCGATATGTCGCCTGTACATCCATACCTTTATGGATGTACACATGCTGATTCTTCCCCAGTTTGATGCATTGGAGTTGATGGAGAATGTCCAGAAATACCGGGTGACATCGCTGATTCTGATTTCCGCGATGGCAGCGCTATTACTGGATCACCCGCGATACAGTGAGTTTGATCTGTCCTCATTGAAGAAAATCAATTATGGCGCGGCGCCGATGCCACCGTCGTTAATCAAGCGTCTGCAAAATGCATTTCCCGGCGTCGGTTTTTTCCACGGTTATGGCGCTACAGAGGCTAGCGGTGTCATTAGCACCCTGCCCGCACAGGATCACCATCTTGAAGGTGCTGCTGCAAAGAGACTTCGCTCGGTAGGGAAACCCGCGCCCTACATCGAGCTGAGGATAGTTGATGACAAGGATGAGGAGGTTGCGCCTGATGTCGTTGGTGAGATCGTGATTCGTGGCCCCAATGTCATGCTGGGCTACAGAAATATGCCCGAAGAAACGGCTAAGGTGCTACGCAAAGGCTGGTATCACACCGGTGATGCAGGTTATCGGGATGAGGACAATTACGTTTATTTAGTCGATCGCATGAAGGATATGATCATTAGTGGTGGCGAGAATATTTACTCGGTCGAGGTAGAGCGGGCGATCGATTTACACCCGGCGGTGCGACAATGTGCCGTGATTGGCCGGCCCGATGAAAAATGGGGTGAGGTGGTACACGCGGTTATCTCACTGGAACCTGGACTTACCGTTACGCAAGCGGAGCTTATTGCCCACTGTCATGAGTATATAGCGGGTTATAAGTGTCCGAAGGTTTTGTCGATCTGGGATGCGCTACCGCTATCCGGTGCGGGTAAACTGCAAAAAAATGAAATTCGTGACCGTATTAATGCGCAGGAGAAATCACGCTAGGCCATTTACGATTTGGCACTGAAACTCAAATTGCCCAGTTGCCGTTGCTCGCGCCAGTCGGTTCGGTTTTCTTCTGCCAGTTTTGCCGCCAGTTGTGTGGCTGCCCGCTCTAAAATTTCATCCTTGACGCACTCGTTGATCAAGCCCCATTCCAACGCAGTTTTTGCTGTAACCGATTTGTTGTCTAGCATCATCTGCAGGGCACGAGCACGACCAATTCGGCGCGATAGCAGGTAGGTTGAGCCCAGGTCCGGTACCAGTCCGATACGGCTGAATACCTGAATGAAAACAGCAGATTCACCTGCGATAATGAAGTCGCTCAAGAGTGCCATGGAGCAGCCACCGCCCGCGGCGGTGCCATTGACTGCAGCAATCACCGGTACCCGGCATTGGCGGATCGCACTCATAGCGGGGAAGTAGCTCTCCATGAGTATAGAAACGATATCCACGCCCTGACCCGGTCGGTTGCGAAGATCCTGTCCGGAACAAAACCCACGGCCACTGCCGGTGATAATCAACCCTCTGATGTCTGTATTTCTATCGACTTCCGAGAGCACAGCCTGGACTTCCTGCATCATGGGAATCGTCAGTGCATTGAGAGTCTGGGGTCGGTTGAGGGTAAGTACTGCAATCGAGCCCAGCAATTTGTACAGGATGTGTTCAAATGTTTGCACGTGGTCCTCCCGGCGTGTCGATGAAGGTTGTTAGCATCACCGTGTCACTTTGTCTGCTATTAGTTGTGCGATCGCCTCTTGCGAAAACCCTGCTTCGCTGAGTATTTCATTACTGTGCTCACCCAGTCTCGGTGCAGGATGCGTGGCGGAAGGTTGGGTAACAGACCAGTTGCTGGGTACCCCTATCTCACGTATTGAACCCTCACTGGGGTGCTCGGTGACGGAGAAAAAACCGGTGGCAGCCAGATGCGGGTCCGCGATCAGCGACTCTGGTGTGTGCAGTGGCATGGCGGGAATATCGGCGGTTTCGAAAAGTGCCAGCCACTCCTGTGTTCCACGCGTGGCGAGTACCTCGGCTAAATCGTCATAGATACTTTTGATGTTTTCGTTACGCGTCGTCATGTTGGTATACCGCGGGTCTATGTCGAAATCTTGCTCTCGGCCAAGCAGTTTAAAATACGCTCGCCAGTGACGGTCGGTATAGACCATGGCACAGATATAACCGTCAGCGGTGCGATGGGGTCGACGGTTTGGTACCAACATACGTGGGTACCCGGGGGGGCCCAGTGATGGTTCAAAACTGGCTCCGCCGAGGTGGTCCGCCAGCACGAAACTTGCCATCATCTCGAACATGGGCAGTTCGAGTTTTTGCCCTACACCAGTGCGACTTTGGTGGTACAGCGCAGCGGTGATCTGCCCGACTGCCCAAAGTCCTACACCCCGATCTGAAATGGCGGTAGGCACATAGGTTGGTTCACTACCGTAGGCCATGTGCGATAACCACGGAATCGCTGTTGCTCCCTGAATAAGGTCATCAAAAGCCGGTTTGCCCGCATAGGGGCCGTCCTCGCCGAAGCCATAAAGGCCCGCGTAAATAATGCGTGGGTTCACCGCGCTGACAGCTTCATAGGAGAGGCCCAGTCGGCTCATCGACTGTGGCCGTCGATTGTAGACCAGTACGTCGGCATCCTTGAGCAGTTCCAGCATTGCCATACGACCTGCATCCTGCCTGAGATCGAGGCTGATACTGCGTTTGCTACGATTGGCATGAAGAAAAATAGCCCCCATGCCCGGGTTACGACTAGGGCCGATATCTCTGATGGGGTCACCCTCAGGTGGCTCGACCTTGATCACGTCGGCACCCATGTCACCCAGAATCTGGGTGGCATAAGGGGCCATGAGCATATTCGATAGATCGATAACTTTGACACCATCAAGGGGTCTGGCCAAGCGGTACTCCTAATTTCTGTAACATTGCGTGCACGCTAATCTAGCATACGCTTAGCGGGGGAAACGAGGCTTGGGCTAGCTCGGCTTCAAATATGATGCGGTCACGATCCCTGCTCCTTCAGTTTCCGTTTATCACACTAAGCGACTACTCGGAGCCTAAACGGTTTATTACGATTTGGCGCTAGCCGCGCGCATTATGTCGTCCTGAAATACAGGCGATGCGATACTGCAGATTTCAACGGCACGTTGCTGCATCGTTTTTCCGCGTAGATCGGCGGAGCCATTTTCAGTAACAAGAATATCGACATCTGACTTGCTTGTGGTTACCAGAGGGCTATTGAGTTGAGCGACAATACGGCTGTGTTTGGTCTTGTTGGTAACCGACGGCATGGCGATAATGGACAGTCCCTTTTCGTGCGTTGAAGCAGCATGCATAAAATCGACCTGGCCACCTACCGCGCCAAGATAACGGCCGCCTGCCATCTCTGCGTTGACCTGGCCGTACAAGTCGACCTCGATCGCCGAGTTGATGGCAACGAGGCGATCCAGTTGCGCTAAGGTCTGGGCACCGTGCGTTTTGGAAGCAGGGTGTAACTCTACTAATGGATTAAGGTGTAGATAGCGACTCAATCGTTCGCTGCCGACTACGAGTGCACCCACGGTAGTGCCAGGTCGCACCCTATTGGTTTCATTGGTGACGGCGCCGGACTCGATGAGATCGATGATATCGTCGGTGAGCATGCCGGAGTGGATTCCCAATCGCCGGTGGCCGCACAGCGATGAAATTATGGCGGAGGGTACGCTGCCAATACCGTACTGGAGAATGGCGCCGTCTTCGATGACGTCCTGTAGGTGACTGGCGATTCTCTTTTCAATATCGCCAATGACATGTTCAGGCGCATACACAGCGTGTCGCGAGCAGGGGACAATATAGTCCAGTAACGCTTCATCCAATGGCTTATCCAATGTCGTGCAGGGAATCTGATCGTTGACTTCCCCGATTACCACCCTGGCGGCTTGCATCGCCGGAAGCAGGTGGTCGTTCGATAAGCCCAAGCTGTAATGACCGTCAGGTCCGCGTGGACTGAGTTGTACCAGCACCACATCGATCCGGAGCCTGCCGCTGGAGATGAGCTGCGGGATAGCTGAGTAATTACAGGGAACCACCTGTAGTACTCCAGCGGCTGCCAACGGTGTGTTTGTACCCAGTGCCCCATAGCTGACGACGTTAATATCATCGTTGTATTCCGGTAACAGTGTATTGGATAAAGACAGACCAACCATCGCGGTAAATTTTCCAATGTGCTTTCTCTGGCTTACGAGCTTTTCTGTCAGGCACAGGGGTTCTGAGCTTGCCTGCCCCCAGGTGACCGTATCACCGGGTTTGATAAATTTGGCGAGGTCGAGTTCTTGCAGTCGTAGTTCAATTGGCATTGGGGTTGTTTGTCCTGTTTTTACTTTGTGCTTCTATTGTATTAGCCAGGAAGGATTGCACCAGAGCGTATCAGACGTTCGATATCGTCGGCCTGAAAACCCAGTTCTGTAAGAATTTCGGCATTGTGTTGTCCGGCTGTGGGCGCTGGCTCCTGATTGTCTGAAGGACTGTAGCCGGAAACGACAGAAGGAAACGGCAGCACAGGTCCATCGGGAGTATCAACGTGCAGCGCCCGCGCGCGACTGTGATCGGTTAGCAGCGCTTCCCCTGGAGTGATGCACAGGGCTGCGGGTACATCGACAGCATCAAAAAGAGTAAGCCAATGCTCTGCGGTATTGCTTGCAAACATTTCATCCAATTGTGTCATCAGAGTGTCTCCATCGCAGCGGCGGCCGGTTTCGGTGGCGTACTGCTCGGTATCAAAGTGCGGGTGACTGTCTCTAATTACTCCCACAAAGTTGCGCCAAAATTTTTCTTCAACAATGGTCAGGGCAATCTTCTGTCCGTCGCTGGTCGCAAATAGATCATTGGTTGGATACAGGTGATCCCGCGTCGGTTTATCCTGTTCAAATCCAAAGCGTATTGCATTCATATAAAGCATCGATTCGTACAAACTGATATCGATAATCGCCGCTTTTTCACTATTTTTTCTCTCCTGCAGCGCGGCCAGAATAGCTATCGCGGCGAACGTACCTCCGGCCATATCGGCAACTGGCGTAGAGGAGCGACGTGAAGGCTCACGCCAATGTCCGCTTTGCGACAGTGAACCCGCCATGGCGAGGTAGGCAAGATCATGCCCTGGATGATTCCTCATCGGTCCGGATTGGCCAAACCCTGAGATTGAGCAATACACCAGCTTTGGATTGATCGACTGCAGCGCGTGGGCTGAGATATGCAGTCGATCCGCGACACCGGGTCGAAAACCTTCAATCACCACATCGCCATGGACGGCTAATTTGGCGATCACCTCCGTGGCTGCCGTTGATTTCAGGTCCAGCAGCAGGCTGCGTTTATTGCGATTAACGCCGTGAAACAGGTGACTGCCCATGCCGCGGGCGTAGTCGCCACCAGGAGGCTCTACCTTGATAATGTTGGCGCCAAGATCGGCAAATATCAGGGTAGTCAGTGGGCCGGGCAGCAGCATGGAGAAATCTATAATGGTTAAACCAGACAGTGGCTGCCAGGCGTTGTTTGATCCTTTGCTCATGCTTGGTATCCCGTTATTGGTGGATAAATCAAATCCTTCTGCTCCCTGGTGAACGCCGTCCAGTACAGATTGTTATAGCGATGGGTTGTTCCAAATTAGAGTGGCTCAGGGTGACTCATCTCAAACTCAAGGTGGCCGTTAAAGGCGGCAATCAGTGGTTTTTTGGGCAAGCCCAGGCGCCGCAACGGGTCAGCCGCGGGGTGTTTTCCCAGTTTCAGAATGCCATCGCGGCCGTGGTGTCCCACCTGCGAATAGCGCTGCGTCAGATAGCTGACATAGGGTTTTTTTTCCAGCAGTGAATACACCGGCGGGGAAATTTCTTTGGCGTCTTTGCTACCGCCGACAGGGACCGAGTAGCTCAACACCAGTTCGTCATTGATCATCCAGCTGGATTTTGTCCGTCCGGCCTGTTTCTCATAGTCGATGCGCTCCAATGTCTTGGGAAATCCCCACATAAAAATTCCGCAGTCACGCGACAGTGTTGAGTTGACCGGAAGGCACCAGGTATGGCTCGCAATATTACCTCGCACTATGTCCAGCCAGGTAGACAAATAGGGGATAGAGGCTCTGTGCTGGTGGCCGTGAGGCTTGACAAAAAATGCCATGGCAATCTCTTCGTAGGCACCGCACTGCGTATCTGTATAGTGAACGCAAATTATTGATAGAGCAGTGCGTCCAGGCGCAATACGGGCGGTGGTGAAGCCAGTGTCGGCGATCATGTCATCGGCGATTGGGGCGGGCACGCTAAAAATGCCCATCGCAGAGGAGCCATCGTAAAAGTGCGTAGGGTAGGACAGCTCCCGGCCCTCCAGTTGAAACACCCTGTTTTTGTAGTCAGTGTCTGCTGTCGTCATTTCGCTGTCTCTGTTTGGACCCTGTTAGCCGCATGAATAACCTTCCACACCAGGCGTGGTGAAAAGCGGCGCAGCCAGGCGAGAACGTTGGCTTCGCTATTCGGATACAAAATAGTCGTTTTTCGATGTAGTCCCACTTCGAGTGCATCAATCATTCCATCGGCTGTGGCAAAGCGCTTATTTTGAATGGAATCGCGCACCGTTTTGGGGTTGCCAGTTGCCGTGGCCTGCTGCAGCAAAGGTGTGTCCACCAGCGGTGGGCAGACGAGCAGGATGTGGACGCCGCTGCCACGGTTCTCCTCAATGAGTATCTCCGCGAATAAATTCACCGCGGCTTTACTGGCACAATACGCGCCGCAGTCGGGTACGGGTACGTAGCCACCCAGCGAACCGAAGATAACGAGCTGCCCCATATTCCGTTTTTTCAGGCGGGGAAGAATAGCGCTTACAACATTCACGGTGCCGCCGTAGTTCACGGCCATTAGTTGGTGAACATCGCCAATCGGCTGTGCAGCCAGTGTGCCGGTGGGCATGATAGCCGCGCAATGCACCAACCGGTCGACGGGTCCCAGTCGCTGTTCGATGGTATCGATAATGTGCCGCACTTGTTCAATATTTGTTACATCGCAGGTGTAGGGATGAATATTCTCGGACAGTGTAGCCAGTTCTGCCAAAGCGGACTCTGACCGATCCAGCACCGCCACCGCGATTCCTTGCGTGGCCATACGCAGCGCATACACTCTGCCCATGCCGCTCGCGCCGCCGGATACCACAGCAATCTGAATAGTGAGTTTTTCGCTAGCCACTTTGCGCACTTATATATTGGTTTCGTTCGCCATGATATCAGTTTATACGGATTGACTGAGGCTCTTACTGTCAGGGACTTCAGGCAAACAGCTACAGTTCAGATTGTTGTAAAATCGCTCTAAGCCAATCGATATAGCTATAACGTGCAGAGTATTTTCTCCGGGCTGCGAAAAATGGTTCCCCTCGGTACCGATGCCCCAGCGTCAATCAGCTTCAACTGAGGAAGCCGCTCCAGTAGAATATCCAGGGTGACGCGCAGTTCCTTGCGGGCAAGATGCATTCCGGGGCAGGTTCGCGGTCCATGGCCGAACGTCATCATTTTGCACTCACCCCGGTCTATATTGAACGCATGGGGATCTGTGTAAACAGCGGGGTCGTGGTTTGCCGCGGCAATACCCATAAATACAAAGCTGTTGGGGGCAAGGTCGACACCTTCAAAGTGAGTGGACTCGTCGTCCCGCGTCATGCGGGGCAGAAATGACACAGCCGGTTCCCAGCGCAATACCTCCTCGATAGCCTGATCTCGCTGAGCAGTGCTATGCCGCATACGATCCCAATCATCCCCGGTGCTCAACAAGGCATACAACAGATTGCCGATGGAGTCGTGTGTGGTGGAGGAGCCTGCGGAGAACATGATGCCGATGTGTGATTTGAGTAAAGCCTCATCCATACGCACGCCATCCACCTCGTCATGAATTAGCTGCGAAATGACATCGTCCCGGGGGTTGGCGCGGCGGTCTTCAATCACTGGGTCAAGATAGGCCCACAGTTCATCGCGACATCGATAGGCGCGGCCCGGTTCGGAGTTGAAATTGAGAAGGCCAATCACCCAGCGCGAAAACTGTTCCTCTTCATCGCGGGGAATGCCGAGCAGGCGGGCGATCACCAGATAGGGGTAGCGCTCGGTAAATACTTTCACCATATCGACCTGCGGCTGGTCGATAAAGGTATCTATTAACTCATTGGCTACGTCTTCGAGCATGGTGGAGTTTATTTTTTCTACCACTCTGGGTCGAAACGTGGGCGTAGCCAGTTTTCGGTAGAGCCGATGTCGCTCGCCTTCCATCGACTGAAAATTCTCGCCGATCAATGGCGCGATGCCGAACTGATAGGCCCGGTGTGGTGGCAGACCCACGGTATCCTTGAAACCGTGTTCCAACGCATCGTAGCGAGTGATTAGCCACGAGGGTGTGCCCATAAAGATAATGGGAACGATCGGCGCACGCTCACGCATCTCATCCATGAAGTGGTGCAGTTCCATTCCTGGAAGTTGCCATTGTGTCAGGTCCTGAGCCAGAATTTTTTCGCTGCTCATGTGTTGTCTGTTCCTCTTGGTGAGAGCGCTTCCTGATTGCGCAATAGTGCGCCCTTCACTCGTACCTGTACAGCCTGCGGTTGCTGGATCTGGCCGAGTACCTTTTAGAGGGTTGAGTTGTAATTGAACCCTGTGTCCCGTAGCGTGGTGTTGAATTTTTCAGGTCGAGTGTACCTCCTTGAATGAAATTGACAGAAGCGAGAGCGTGAATACGCAAAATCCGGTTCAGCATAGTCTGGATACTAGTCGGATCGCAGAGCTACGCGGTCGCGTACAACACGCCATCGATAAAGGCCCGTTGCCTTCAATCCAGATTGCGCTGGCGCACAAGGGTGAACTGGCATTGTTCGAGACCTTCGGCGCGGCAGATAACAACACGCGCTACAACATTTATTCCTGTACCAAGCCATTGGTTGCATCTGCGATCTGGAAACTGATGTCAGAGGGTTTGATCGCCCTCGACCGCACAGTGGCGCACTATATCCCGGAATTTGGGATGCACGGCAAACAGGACGTCACCGTCGAACAGGTGTTGTGTCATACCGCCGGATTTCCTCAGGCAAAATTGGCGGCGCCCCGGTGGTGGACGCGTGAAGGCAGACTGAAGGCTATGCAGGAATGGCGCCTCGATTGGGAGCCGGGAAGTCGTATGGAATACCATTCGCTGTCCGCCCATTGGGTGCTGGTGGAGTTGATTGAACGTCTCACCGACAACGATTTTCGTCAGTATATTCGGACGAACATTATCGACCCGCTGGGTATAAAGGGCCTGCGCCTGGGTGTGCCCCCCGGCGAACAAGGCGATATCGCCGAGGCAGTGTTAGTAGGAAAGCCGCCCCAGTCGGACGAATTGAAAGACCTGCTGGGACTTTCTATTAACTGGCCGAATTCTGCTGATCAGTCTCTGCTGATGTTTAATGAACCTGAGGTTCGCGCCCTGGGGGTCCCCGGTGGTGGGGCAGTCGCGACGGCGGCGGATGTTGCACTGTTTTACCAGAGTCTGATGCACAACCCCAAGAAGTTCTGGAGCCCACAAATATTGGAAGATGCAATTGGCAGGGTGCGTGTTGATTTTCCAGACCCCATTACCGGTGCACCTGCCAATCGTGGTCTGGGCGTGGTCATTGCGGGCAGTGGTAAGTATCTTCCTTACCGCGGCATGGGTACTGCGGTGTCACCACGTTCGTTTGGGCATCAGGGTGCGGGAGGTCAACTCGCCTGGGGCGATCCGGGCAGTGGAATTTCGTTTTGTTTGCTGACCAACGGGCTGGATGCCAACCCACTGCGTTCAGCGCAACTGTGCGCCGCAGCGAGTAATCGGGCGGGGGCTTGTTCGTTAGGCCGTAATTAACTCGGAGCCCGGACTAACAGAAATTCATGCCGGGTTTTTCTAAGTCGATGATCTGACCAGCGGCCGCGTACTCACCTAGTACGCGCCCACTACGTTATCCTTCAGGAGGCGTTCAATATCTTCATCGCTATAGCCCGCTTCATGCAGAACTTCTTTGCTGTGCTCACCCAGACGCGGTGGGTGCCGATACAGCCCAGCGGGTGTTTCTGACAGATGCCCCGGATAACGGATGTAGCGCATAGTGCCCGCCTCGGGATGCTCTGCATCAAATATTGTGCGATTGTGTTTGGCCTGCGGATCCTCCGCGAATTCGCGTATCGTCTTTACCGGACCGAAGGGAACGCCCGCTGAGCCCAGACGTTTCAATAATTCCTCGGTAGTAAACCGTTTGATGACGTCGGCAATGGCATCCAGCCAGGGGCCGAAATCATTGACCCGCTCACCTACGTTGCGCATACCCTCGCGGTCCAGCAGCTCAGTACACTCAAGGACCTTGCATAGGTTCTGAAAATGATTGTCCTGCAGCGCCATTCCTACCACATAACCATCGCTGGTCTCGAATGTGCGTAATACTGCAAGTGGCGCAGGATCCTGCATATCGTTAGGCATGAAGCTGTCGACTGGCATCATGTCCGCCAGCGAATTAGCAGCCCAGGAGTCGATCATGGGCACGTCCACCCGCTGCCCCTTGCCTGTGCCACCGGGGCAGTCACGTGCATAGAGTGCAGCCAGAGCTACCCCCGACGCTGTGATTGCTGTTGTTTTGTCAACGATAGTGTTTTGGATTAATTGTGGTTTGCCGCCAAAGGGCATGCCCTGGATGTGCATTAAGCCTACCAGTCCTTGGGCGAGAGGGTCGTAGGCAGGCTTGTGGGAGTAGGGCCCGGTGGGCCCGAACCCTGTTATGGAGACGTAAATCAATTTTTCATTTAGCTGGCGCAGGTCCTCGTAGCCAATACCCAGACGGTCGGGCACTCCACCGCGAAGATTTTCGACGATGACATCGGCCGTCTCGGCAAGTTTCTTGATGATGGCGATACCCTCAGGATTTTTGAGGTCCAGGGCCAGGCTGCGCTTGTTGCGGTTCATCTGAGTGTAGAAGCCAGTGAGTCCTGCTTTCTGTGGAGGCGCCATCCAGCGAGCGATCTCACCGTGGGTCGGTTCGATCTTAATGACATCGGCACCGAGATCGCCTAGCTGCTGGCTGCACATAGGACCGGCAATCATGGAAGTGATATCGATAACGCGAATGTCCTTGAGCGGGCCCTGGGGTGATTCTGACAACCTTACATCCATTGGAGTATGCCTCGAGTTATTGTTAGTCGATGCTGCACGGCGATACCGCTGCAGTTGATGGTATTCAGGAGGCCTCTGCTTCCAGATTTAACGGGCAATAAATGCCACCGGGTGCCTCGATTAGACTGGCACACCGGTTGCAGTGTATACAGCCGTTCTTGTAATTGCGATCAGCCATGGCGTGCTTAACGAAGTCGGGATCTTTTATTAGTGGCCGGCCCAGCTGGATAAAATCAAATCCCTCGGCCATCACTTTCTCAATACTGGGGACATCCGTGCAGCCACCGATGTAAACCATCTGGCAGTTAACTCGGTCCCGCACGCGCTTGGCATCATCGAGGAAGTATAATTCTTCGTATGGGTAAAAGCGGAACATTCTGGACCCGATTAGCTTCAGCCCCAGTTTCATGATTGGGTTTTTTTCCACTTCGATCAGCCCTTTCTCGAGTGTATCGCCGCGGAAGTACAGCATTGGGTTGAAACTGCTGGTGCCGCCGGAGCAGATCAATGCATCGATACCGGCGGTATCCAGCATGGCGGCCACTTCGATAGCCTCGTCGATGTGCAGGCCATCCTTGATGCCGTCGGTTAAACCGATTTTTCCCAGGATAGGGAAGTCGCCACCCACTGCCTTGCGCACCGCTTCCAGTGCACGCAGTGGCAGGCGCATGCGATTAGTAAGGCTGCCCCCGTATTCATCGGTGCGTCGATTGGTTCTCGGGCTGATGAACTGACTGAGTCCATAACCATGGGAAAAGTGTATTTCCACAGCGTCGAACCCGGTCTCCTTCATCAGTCGCGCCGCATCGGCATAGGTCTGTACGAGATAGTCGATGTCACGGACCGTCATCGCGCCAGCGAACGGCATCCCGGAGGCTGCGCCCAGCGAATTAAACTGACGAGACGGACCCAGTGGGCGCTTGAGTCGTTGTAATTTTCGGTTCTTGGAAAAATTTCCGCAATGGGTCATCTGCCCGGAGATGGCGACACCGGGCGCGGCATTCTTCAGCTCGCGATTCATATGCGTCAGTTGATCGCGGATGCCCTCGTGCATCCACATCATCTGGTCGTTAATACGTCCGTCTGCTTCAGTGGTGCAATAGCCTATGGTGGTCATAGCGGTACCACCCTGGACGATACCTTTATGGAAGTTGAGCAGTAGTTCGCCGGGGATACCCTCCGGGGTCTTTCCCTCGTAAGTGGCGGCTTTGAGGATTCGGTTCTTAAGTGGCAGCTGGCCGAGAGTGGCCGGTGAGAAAGCTCTGGTCAGATGGTCGCTCATTGGACACCTTGATTAGAATTGGAGTAACGCCCATAGCACTGAAATTCATCGCAGGCAGGGCAGCTTCCCGTTCAAAAGTAATGTGGCGGGGAAATACTAGTTACATCACATCTTAACCGCTTGTGCATACAACGGGTTATCTTGCTCAGAATTAAGGCAACGTGGACAGAAAAATTGAACCGTTTCCACTGTTTTTGGTTGTGTTATATGGGACGACCGTCATAATAAAATATAGACGAAATCAATGAGGAGAGAGTCGCCATGTTCGGGGATAATCCTAACGACGAGACACTTAAAGCCGGCTGGGAGGATTTCTGCGACCAATTGAAAAGCGCAGGTGACCTTGTCTTTAGAGACAGCAGCCCAGTCCAGGATATAGATAGAGCAAAGGGGCTACGTATGCTCGCCAGAAATGTGTCGTTGGCACTGCAGTTTCATCTGGAGAACAGAAACCCGGATTTTCCCGAGTTATTGCACTATTTTGATCCCGTCCGCAAGCAGGGTGGAGACAATACTGATGCCCTTTACGTTGGTGCCCCCATTAACGGGGAACACACCTATCGTATTAGCGGGACGCGCGGCAATGCGCGTTACTTTGCGGTGACGGTGGTCGAGGATGGCAATACGCCCTGGGGCGGTGCCGTGGTTGGTAATTTGATAGACAGTGCTATCGATGTAAACCCCGACGGACACTTCGAAATTATGCTTAGCCCCCAAGAGCACCCGGGCAACTGGATAAAAACCACACCGGGCAGCTGGCGCGTAACCGTGAGGCAATTTTTTGCAGACTGGGAGAACGAGGCGCCCATGGTGGCCCGCATCGATCGTATTGGGGAGCTGGAGCACGATCCGGTGCTCACAGTAGCGCAAATTACTCATGGCCTGGCGGACTCTGCCGCATGGGTGCGCGATTCAACCTTTTACTGGGCTGACATGCTGAGTAAGTGGAAAGCGCAATCTAACCGGTTTATGGCCTATCGCGAGCTGGATGACAACGCCATTGATGCCACCCCGGGCGGTGAGCCGCTTATTTGTTATTGGCAGGTGCCGGCCGACGAAGTGCTCATAGTGCGTGTTACTCCTCCGGCGGCTGATTACTGGGCGGTAGAGTTCGGCAATTGTTGGTGGGAAACCATGGATTATCGCTATCGCTTGTGCAGCACCAATTGCCATCACGCGGTGTTGGAAAGCGACGGAGAGTTGCTGTTGGTGGTGGCGCATGATGACCCAGGTCTGCCCAACTGGCTAGACCCATCTGGGCACGTGGAAGGGTACATCACTGTGCGCTGGATCGGTGCGACAAGCTACCCTGCGCCACAGTGTATTCAGATGAAGCGCGAAGGATTGGCAGCCTACCTGCCTACCACGGTGCGCACTGTTAATTCCACGCAGCGCCGAATGCAACTCGCAGCGCGCAGGCGTGGTGTTATCAAACGCTTTGGATACTAACGGCGGCTACTAACTGATGCCAAAAATTGTGGACCATCCCGCCAGGCGCGAAGAAATTAGCGCGATTGCTGCGAGCTTGATCGCCGAGGGGGGTATGGAGCGTACGACGATCCGCGAGATCGCCAGTCGCAGCGGTTTTTCTAAGGGCGTTATCGAGCACTATTTTGAAGGTAAAGAAGAATTGATTTCCGCGGCGCTCGATTCGATCAATCAGGGGTACGAGCAGCGAGTCCATAATTCAGCGGTAGGTCTGAGTGGATTGTCCGCGTTACGCCAACGCATTCTTGCGACATTGCCGGTGAACCGCACCATCAGGAATGAATGGAAAGTGCGGCTGGCGTTCTGGAGTATAGCTGCGATTGAGTCGAAACTGTGCGCGCGACAGACTGAGCGTTTTGAAAAAGCCGTGGCGGTTTACGCTAATGACATTGCCCTGGCGATAGAGCGCGGCGAAATTCCTGCAGGGAATAACGCTGAACCTCTCGCCCACAGACTTTTCACCTCCACTATCGGTATATCCACTGCAGCACTCTACAAGCCGCCGCAGGCTTGCAAAGTGTATTTGCAGGGAGAGCTCGAGTATCTTATGCAACGGTTAGCCTTGGGGCATTAATCCGCTACAACCTGGAAGGACTGACTGGAAATCGACAAGGATAAATCCATGAGTAAATCGAGTTCGCCTCTTTGGCGTGCGCCACCGCATCCCGATTGGCTGAGTACCGCGAATCGAGAAGGCAGTTATTTCAATCTCAGTGCGGTGGTGCCATTAGACGAGGCGTCCTTGTTGGGGCATGCGCGCCAGGCCACCGGGTTGGAAGATTTTGGCGACGACCTATGGCGGGAGCCCTTTCTGGTGCTGGTGAAGTCGTTAGAGGAAGAAGCTCAGCTGACCTTAATGGGTCGCCTCATGGCCAGAAGCGATATTGTCCTGTGGCTTAGTACCCGTCTTAAGGTCACAGACACGCTCAAGCGACATCCACAAATACTGCAGGAAGACGTTATTGCGCCTATGGTGATTGTCGGTCTGCCCCGGTCCGGTACGTCGATCCTGTTTGAGTTGTTGTCCCAGGACCCGGAAGTGGGTGTGCCTCTAATGTGGGAGGCGCTGCAACCCTGCCCGCCACCTGAAACATCAACCTACACCACAGACCCAAGAATCGAGCAGGCGGACAAACTCTTTACCCAGTGGAATCGCGTCGCCCCCGAATTTTCCAGCATGCATGAGATGCGTGGGGATATTCCTGCGGAGTGCGGCTTGCTGATGGCGGGAACGTTTATTAGCGACCACATCGCCTCCCTGCATCAAACGCCCGGCTACAGCGCCTGGTGCAGTGAGGCAGACTATCTGCCCGTGTACGAGTATCACAAAACAATCCTGCAGGTTCTGCAGTGGAAACATCCGCGCAAGCGCTGGCTGTTGAAGGCGCCCGAGCATCAGGTGCACCTCGATACACTGCTGGCGGTCTACCCCGATGCGTGCATCGTGCAAACGCACCGCGATCCGATCAAATGTATGGCGTCTACGACCAGTTTGATTGGTACCTTGTACTCCATGCGCAGTGACCAACCGTTCAATGCGCAGCTGTTTGACGATGTCATCATGGGAGAGGGCACCGCCAGGCGACTTGAGCATGTGATAAGGCAGCGCGAACAGGGTATTGTGCCGGCCGCCAACATTGTAGATTCCCGTTACCAGGACCTGCTGGACGACCCCATAGCCTGCATCGCCGCGATTTACGCACATTTTGACATGACGCAGTCGGAAGCTGCCGTGAAATACATGCAGCAATACTTGTGCAAGAAGCCACAGGGTAAGTTCGGCCAGCACACCTACAAAGTGGATGAAACCGGGAATCACGATCGGCAGTTGTTCAATCGCTATCAATCCTTGTACAACGTACCGGACGAGCTGTAAGGTCGACACCTTGCCATCCGTATAAATTGAACCAGGAAAGCCACATGAAAAAGTGGATAGTTCGTTTCTCGATCGCATTGAATTTACTCATTGTCGTACTCGCTTTGGGTGCATGGTTTAATCGCGACGTGTTTATTAGTGCCTTCGTCGAACAGTTATACATAGCGAGGGTGAGTTTCTTTGACAGTTATCCGTTAGAGGCAGGTGATGTGGTGATGCTGGGCGACAGTATTACTCATGGCGGGGAGTGGACCGAAATATTTCCCGCGCAGAAGGTCAAGAATCGCGGCATTGGCGGGGATACAACGGCGGGCGTCTTGAAGCGGCTTGATCCCATTGTAGCGAGCAAGCCAGCGGCGATTTTTCTTAAGATAGGCACTAACGACCTCACACACGGTCCAGAACGCGATGTAAGTTATCAGCAGTACCGGAAAATTCTCAATACGATTCAATCGGAATCTCCAGCCACCGACATTTATGTGCAGAGTGTCCTGCCCAGAAAAGCTGAATTTCGTGAGGAGGTTGAGGCGTACAATCGTGAAATCCGTGAGATGGCCAATGAACTGGGTATCACCTACCTCAACTTATATCCCTCGTTCCTCGCGCCTGACGGTTCGATCCGTGACGAGTTGACCTACGATGAAATACACCTGACGGGACAGGGTTATCAACTGTGGCAGTCCTTACTGGCCCCGGCAATGTCGGGATATCGAATACAGCAGCCCTGACCTCAAGAGTTTGTTGAGGCTCAATTTTCCGTGGACGTGCGCAAGCAACGAAAAGAAACGTCCACGGTAACGGAAAGGTGATTGAGCTTTGCCACGCGTTCGAGTCCTTCGCGGCTGGCGCGATAAAGGTGTGGTGTCATACTCAGCAGCTGATTGATTTCCAGCTGCTTAAGTGGCGCGGTTTGAAACCGTACCGTTGAAGTCTCTCCCACGGAAAAACCTGCAGACAGTGCATTTTTTTCTACGGTTGAGTCTGAATGCCTGACGCTGGGGTAAATTGTCTCTCGTAGTTCGATAAGGTGTTGCGGGCCCGCATCCACCATCAGTAATGTGCCGCTGGGTTTTAATATCCTTGCGAATGAGGGATATACGGGAAACCCAAACAGACTCAGCAGGCAGTCAACGCTGTTGAGTGCGAGTGGGATGTTACGATTGCTCGCGACTATCCAGGTGGCCATCATTCGACGTGTGGCGGCCTTTGTCGCCCACTTGGAAATATCGAACCCAATCATCGCCGGCGTATACCGATAGTCAGATTTCAGCTTGCTTCTTAGCTGCTCCAGGTAATATCCCTCACCGCAACCCGCATCGGCAATGATTGAATTATCGTTGCACAGCGAACCGACGAGTTCAGCCAGATGCTCGGCAATGGGCTGGTAATGACCGTTGTTCAAAAACTCCCTTCGTGCTGCCACCATGCCTTTGCCGTCACCCGGGTCGTGGCTGCGCTTGTTCTGGGCACTTAGCAGATTGACGTAGCCCTGCTTCGCAATGTCGAAACTGTGTCCGCCATCACAGCACAGCACATTGCCAAGCTGTCGCAGTGCTAGCTGATCCAAGGGGCAACACAGGCAGTCGTGGGAGACAAAGTTCAATTGAAAAACCGGCATGGACGGGAGTCGATATGCTTGAGATCCCGAGGATTCACAGTAATTGCTGAGAAAAATAGTCCAGAATGTTGTTCAATGCCTCTCTCGTGGGATGGCCGCTTTCGTCAACGAAGTCCAGTGTCAGCACAGAGTGCCCTTTTCCGGGTAGAGTATGCGTTGCTACGCGAGTGGCGCCATCGTTGTTGAAGGCCTTATCAATAGCCTTAAATTTGGCGGCATTGCACAAGGGGTCTCCCGAAAAACGGTAGGTGTGCATAGGCGCCGTGTCATCGATGTGTTGACGGATATTCCGAATGTCCTGTGCAGACATATGTAAATCATTGGACTTCATTAATGGCATGGACGGCTGCGAACTCACAGCCGCCAATACGCTGTCGTCGCCCATCAGTGAGATTGCAAAATTCCCAGTCAGGCACATGCCAATGACACCCACTCCTCTGATTTCTCGCTCGGTCTTGATCTCACGGCACAGTGCTTTGAGCCAATCAACAATGGGGCTGGTATGGTTCTCGGCAAATAGACTGAATTCCTTGCGCATGCAGAATACGCGCAGGAGGTTGCCGCCGGTACTGACTTTCCCCAATGGGCCGAACAGGTGTGGGAGTACGATCTCAAAGCCCCTGGCCACAAATTCGTCTGCCAGTCGCAGCGTTTCGGGGCCGATCCCGGGAAGCTCCTGGATGATGACCACGGGCGCGCCGCTGCCGCGGCGCTACACATCGTGACTAATATTGTGGCCGTCGGTGGAGGCCGCCATGAAGGGCGCGCAACTGTATTGAGTAATGGGAGTGAAGGCGGTGGTCATGGGGATTCTTAGGGCCGGAGGCATCTCAGGGGTGTGTACCTCTAATAGTAACGCTTTTGCGGTGAAGGTCGTACCAGGGATTACTGCCGAGAAACTATTGTCCGCGGCATTTCAATTCTGTGATGTGAATCAAGTCGCCAAATTGGTGGACTTATAATTACGTCTCAATGTTTGTTACCTGATTGTGAAATTCAACAAGATACTAGACGATATTTTCAGTGGCCGCTCTGCGATGATCGCCTGAGATTAAAAGTGACGGATGATTGATTCCGCATACATCTCCATAAAGCGCTTCTTCTCATCCAGACTGGACTGCTTTTTGCCCAGCGCATACTGGAAGGGGGGAGCGACGGTACTGGTGAGCCCTTTATCGACCAATCCTTGAAATAAAGCCAGATCGGGAGCGGCAGTAATTCCCAGCATGGCTTCGAATGGCAAATGCTCGCGCCCGTACTCTCGGCGCAGCACTTCCAGCCGTTCCAATAAAGCGGCTACCTCATCGGGGGCAGTGCCCGCTCCGATATAACCATCACCTACACGGGCTGCGCGTCGCAGTGCGATACCACTGGAACCGCCAATATAGATGGGCGGATTCGCCGTCGGCGCGGGACTAAGTTGTACCCGGGGAAAGTCAAAATAGTTGCCGTGGTGTTCCACCATTTCTCCCGCCCATAATTTGTGCAGCACATCAATCATTTCGTCCGTGATCTTGCCTCTGGCGCGAAAATCCACGCCGTAGATATCGAACTCCTCCTTCATCCAGCCAACCCCGACGCCCAGCACAAACCGGTTGTCACTCAGCACCGCCAGTGTGGCACTGGCGCGAGCGACTTCATGGGGGTTGCGCAGCGGCAACACATAGACGCCACAGGTGAATAGCAGTTTGCTGGTGACCGCGGCCATAGCTGCGAAGATTGCGGTTTGGTCCGGGTACTCATCATCGGCCTGCATCGGTGGCAGGCCGTTCTCGGAATAGGGGTAATCGGGGAGAATGGATTCGGGATACACCGCGTGGTCGCCACTCATGAGGCCGTGGAATCCCATCTCTTCGGCGAAGCGCGCAATGTCGATCAGTTGATCTGTTTCAGCCCAGGTGATGGCTTGCCAGAATTTCATGGTTGCTCCTTTGCTTGGCTGACGGCGATGTGAGTGCTCAGTGCGATTCCCTTGGAATATTGAAGTAGCTCTCATAGTTTTTGAATAACGCGCGTAGTTCGTCAAGGTCCAGACCTGTATCAGCCAGCTGATACAGGTGTTTGCCGAATTTGTCTGCCGGGTTGTTATCCAGGAACGACTGCATGGCTGTCGCGGCTTGCTCCGACAGTTCCAGGTCAAAATGAGAATAAGCACGACGCACCGTTCCCACCTGATCGGTCATAAAATCTTTGAAATACAAGTCCACAACCTGGCTGTCGGGAAGCTTGCCGGATTTTCGATAGGCCACGGTGTTGTTGTAGCCCTGGGCTAATCCTTGGGCGTAGTGGGCTGCCACACGTGAAAGATCGCTGTGATCGCTGGATAGATCCTGCAGTGTGGCGGCCAGATTACTCATGGATATCACGGTGTTGAGAGGGTCGCGATGCGTTTGTACAAATATCGCGTCGGGGTATTCGCGGTGTATATGTTCAAGATGCCACATATGCTGTGGCGACTTCAGTGCCCAGCGCTTACCAGGTGCTTTCCACTGGAGTACCTGTAAAAAGCGCCGGTGCCATTTCAGTGCCGAGCGCATATCGCAGTGCATCACCCAGTTGTCGTAGGTGGGAACAAAAAACTGCACCAGGTAAATCATAGAGGTGAAATCATGAGAAGTCAGCGATACACATTCCTGTGCGCGCTCAGCACCCATCGGGTGCATCTTTTTGAATTCCGGCAGGAGCTGGTCGACTCGATCCAGGTCAGCCTGCACTCTGGCTATACGGGGATCACTGCGATACGTCGCTGTCTCCGGTGGTGGCAAGGGATAGGCCGCTTCCCAGGACCGGGGCACGCGATTGTCAGAATCCATTGCCAGCAAATCGTGAAAGATAGTAGTCCCTGAGCGCGGCGGACCCACTACGAACAGAGGTTTTTCAATCGGTTGTTCCTCGATTTCAGGGTGGCGCTTCAGCAGATCCACCAGCCCGAGGCGATTCTCCAGGGTTCGGAGCAAATCCGAGCGGGCAATAATGCGTCCCATGAGACTGAGTTGAGCTTCATGTTCAAGACTCAGGAGCAGACTTGTTAATGGATCGCGGAAATCGTCCTCACCGAAATCTGATAACCCCGTCTTTTTTTGTGCAGCCTGCAGTAACGAATCGAAGTTCAGGTCCACCGGGTTTAGGCCTACCGCGTTGGCTCCGCGACCGGCAAGATTTAACAGGCGGATTAGTAATGGCATGTTGCTCATGTCAGTTACCCAGATCGACTTGCTTTACCACGATGGCCTGCGGCGTCTCGACCTCCCCGGGCAGCAGGAAATAGCGCCAGAACACCAAGCCAAATGCGTTGCCCTCTGTGTCCAGCCAGTTTGGCAGGCCGGGATCGCTATGCGCCAGAATCATTTTGAAACTGCCATCACCCTCCAGCACAGTCTGGGCACGGTTGAGAGAAACACTGCGGCTGCTGTAGTCCAGTGTTTGCTGGAAACGATTCCACAGGCATACATTGGCGAAGCGGCAGTCAGGCCAGCGACCTGTAATAACCAGAGCCTCGTCTGGTCCGATGAAAAATGGCGCCATGGAATAGTGCGCATCGTAGGCCGCTAATCCGAAATCGCCCGGCGGTACAGGCGGCGGGAACTCATTGGGCGTCAGCGACACAAAGTCCGGTAGCGGGCTATTGGCCATGGGCGGCATGCCCAGAGTGCGACCGCGTACCGCGTTACAGACTCGGCGAATCCCTGCGGCAACGCTGACATCGTTGGGTGGAGTGGGTACGTCCTTCGTAGTCAGGCATTCAATATGCAGTCGCGGTTCCAGGTCGGGCTCTTTCGCAGCAGGACTGGTGTGCTCAAAGTAGTGTCGAGTCGTTACCCGCGACGCGCCTGGCTTCAGAGGTAACCAGTTTTTATCACGCGCCTCTCCTCCCAGATACAGTGTAAAGTTACCGTTACTGTCGAGCTCCAGGTCTTCGTCGTTGATCACACCACCGGTGTTGGTTGCCATGTGTCCATCCTCGGCCCCCTCCTCGATTGTTAATGAAAAATAGGCTGCGCCGTGCTTTCCACCGTGTATCACATAAGCGTGATCGGGGCTGACCGGGGCGTCGAAATAGATGGCGTCTGAGTTATCCCCTGTGAGTTTGCGGCTGGGAGTAACAATGCGCCGGAAGTCTGGACGTGTTGCATCCTGTTCGAAATATCCGACTAGAGCCGCTTCAAGAATATGCATGAGCGCGCGGTGGGAGCCGACGACATCTTCAGCCGAGTTCAGGTTCCATTCGGGTCCGGACCATCGAGTGTCGATCTCCTGCAATAGTGAAATCAGCTCACCCAGCGCAACGCGACTTTGTGTTTCAGTACTCATAGTGACTCCATAGGTTTTTACGTGGCATCAGCCGTAATGTGTGGATTGCGGGTCTCGTAGGGTATGTCAAAGCGCTCGCGATAGAATGTCATGCGTCGATCGACTTCAGCCGCATTGAGACCAAAGCCTTCCAAACTATATTTGTGCGTGCCGTGCTTGTGTTGCTTATTACTGTCGAGCCAAGCTTGCATCTGAGAGCGAGCCTCACTGGTGAAAGGTATGTGTAAAAAATCGTAAATTCCCTGCATAGCCTGTTCCCAGTCAGCCGTAATATCAGCGTACATAATGTCATACTGGTTCTGCGGCGCGACCAACTCGTCTCTGACGCGTAGACTCTTGTGCAGCATACGTTCTGTTTTAGTCAACCATTCCTGCCCCACCCACTGTGCACTGAGGCTGTCGCTATCACGCACAATGGCATTCCAGACCATGGAGCAGGTGGAGCCGACAACCTTGACCGGATCGCGGTGCGGACACACCAATTTTGCACCTGGAAAAACGTGCAGCAGAGCGTCCAGGTCCTGCATGTGCTGTGGGGATTTAAGAACCCAGGGTTTATCAACAGGATCTTCGCGAAACCAGGAAATGATTTTCATTAATCGCACCATGTACTCGTAAGCATGATGCTGGCTGTGAGTCATCAGCCACTCGGCGAAGCTGGGTATCTTCGCCTGAATTTCAAAAAGCTGCGTGGAAAACCCGTGTTGCAGGAGACCGATCTCCTCTTCTACCTCGAAAGTACCCAATGGGTGGACTGCTGCAACCTGGGGGCTCATGTAAAGTACTGCTTTCAGGCCTTGTTCCAGTGAAGTGATGCGCGGATCAGTTTTTTGTGCTGATCTGGCGGCAAAACACTCGGGATAAGGTACCGGATAAACGGATTCCCAGGATTTCAGGTGCAGAAAACGTGGGTCTGCGGCTAGCAGTCGGTGCAACCGGGTTGTACCAGAGCGCCCCAGTCCCACCACAACGACCGGGTCGGGAATTTCGCGTTCGAGAATTTCCGGGTGACGGGTGAGGAGATCTTCAGCGTATAAGCGATCCTTCAGCAGCCGCAAAATATTGGCCCGATTCATGAACCTACCCACAGGGTTCAAATCGGCTTCTTCTTCCAATGCACGAATCATCAACTGCATGGGTTCCAGAAAGTACTCGTCGCCGAAGTCGTCTAGTCCCGTTTCCTTTTTTGCGGTCGCGATCAGTGCATCGGGATTTAGATCGATTTTGGCCAGCCCCAGCGCATTTGCCCCGCGGAGGATTTGGTTGATCACGCGCATTGGCCTGCGGTGATAATCGGTCGATTTAAGTTGCATGGTTGTAATTTCTTTTTATACTCGTAAACGTGGGTTGGCACCGCCGGGACTGATGTCGCTCATCGCTGCGCTGATTTCCGCTCTCTTACGAGCGATCGCCGGTACTCATATCTGCAAAGGAATTCATATCCAGTCCCGCACAAAAACTTTTCCCGTTGCCGGAAAGGACGATCACGCGAACTTCTCCAGGCTGCATCATTTTTCGTGCGAACGCCAACAGACCCTCCATAATGGTCTTCTTCGATGGCGTTATGGTGATCGGGTCGATTCAGCCGCACATGGGCTATGTGGTCCACCACGTCTACTTCTATTCCGTCTTTCAATATCTTGTTTCCTCAGCGTATTAAATATCCGCGGTTCTTTACCCCATCGGTCATTTGGTTGAATATGCCCGATCAACAGTTTCTTCGTGATTGGGATTTATAGACTAATGACTGAAAGCAGGCAGGATCCCCTGATTGCCATCCTTGTTGCTGCCAAGCGCTGCTACGTCGCTGACGGTATTGCCGCGACCGGCATGAAAGAGGTGGCTGCCAGGGCCGGCGTGGCGCGCTCCACACTCTACCGGTATTTTCCTAGCCGTGATGAGTTGCTTATCGCGACTGTTAAAGACGAGATGGAGACGCTGAACGCACTTATCCGCGACAGGCTTGAGAAGTATCCGAGTCCGGCAGACCAGATCGTCGAGGGGATAATCCTGGCAATTCGAGAAATACCGCGCCGGCCTCTGCTGCGAGCTGTCTTTGCATCGGAGGAGGGCAGCCGTGCCCGCAGTGTGATTTGGACCTCTGATGCTATTGTCCATTTTGGCGAAGAGTTGATGGATCATGTTATACGGCCGGCCCTAGATGCTGGACTGTTGCAGGATTCGGTACGCCCGGAAATTCTGGTCGAGTGGGTTTATCGTCTGCTGCTTTCATTCCTCACCCTGCCCAGCAATTGGGTCAAGACCGATAGGCAGTTGCGAACTACGCTGCACGCGCTGCTGGTGCCCGTTTTGCTGAAATAGCTACTGAAGCAGTTGTTCCAACAGCGACTCGCGCAGCCATAATTTCGTGGGCGCAGTTGTAGCCTGGCAAAAAAGTGACGCCCGGCCCCGGATGGCAAGAGGCGCCGCACAGGTACAGGTTTGCCACAGGGGTGGTGTGCCCGGTGCCTTCTATCAGGCAGCGTTCGCCGATCATCTGGTCTGGATGCAGCAGTCCGTGCGTCCAGTCGCCATTGGTGACGCCCTGCATACTGGCAAAGTGATCCGATGAGAATATCGCCTGGTCGACGATTAACTCGCGAAAATTCGGCAGATGCAGGCAGATGTGATCAATGATTTTTTCTGCCATCTGGTCTCGTAGTTTGCCGCGTTTTGATTTTTGGGCTTCGCAGGGGAAGTAAAATCCATAGGCCGATGCAATATGGTAGCCGGGTGGTGCCAGGGTTGGGTCGACCACCGTAGGTACCTGAAACGCCAGCGGCACCTGGTCGGGCAGTTCGCCGCGCAGGCAGGTTTCGTAGCTGTTCTGTAGTTCTTTTGGATCGAGCACCATGGCGCCCCCAAAATGCGCACCCGGTATGCCGTTGAGCTTTTCCAGATGCGGTGAATAGGTGGGTTTGCCCTTTAGTTTGAACAGCATGTGCACAAAAGCACCGTGATGGTTGAAGGCGTCAACCTTCTGTTGGTCTGTCTCGTCAAGGGAGTGGTCTGCCAGTAGCACGTTGAACGTGGCTTGCTTGTCCAGGTTGGAAATAATGGAGTCGGCGTATAAACGGGTGCCGTTTTTCAGTTCCACGCCTACCGCACGATTATCTTCAACCAGAATTTCTACCACGTTTTGTTTTAAACGCACCTCACCCCCCAATGCTTCAATTTGCTCGGTCAGGCAGTCTGAGAGGCGACCCAGACCTCCTTTTACGCGCTGCATCAAGCCTTCCGAGCCCTCTTGCGCCATCGTATAGATAAGGCATAGGCCGGAACCGGGGGAATAGGGCCCCTTGTACGTTGCCTGCACTGCAGCAAAGGCCATGCTGGCTCGCAACTCGCGGTGCTTCACCGGGTCGGGGAAAAACTTGTCGATGATGTCCATGGCGGAGCCGTTGAATGCCAGTTCCAGATGCTCGCGTTCTCGCCGGGTGGGTGCCTCGGCGATAAGGTCCTCCAGCTTGCGTGGTGCCTTGCGTGCGGTGAAACGATCCAGCACTCGAGCGGGGTACTCGCAAAATTTCATCAGGCGAACAAAGCCCAGCATGGCGCCGGGTCCGAAGCTGCGCAGGATATTGAATGAAAGCTTTAACGGGTTCTTGAAAAAAATAAGGGGGCGTCCATCCGCGCCGGTCAGGTTAACTGCCATCACCGGTAGTGGAATTAGTTCGACACCGTGGCCTTCAAAATCGAAGTAGCGTTTTATTTCTGCGGACAATGGAAACAGACAACTCGCGCCCACCTCGTTGCGACATCCTTTCAGGATTTCCCGAGTGCCGCCCATGCCACCCACATAGTCATTCTTTTCCAGTACCAATACCTGGTGTCCATTGCGGGCCAGCACGAGCGCGGTGGCCAGACCATTGTGGCCAGCTCCTACGATGATGCTGTCAAATGGCTTATCGTGTCGTCCGACGTCGCTGTTACTGGCGGTCTGGTTGGCCATACTCTGCGCTCCTCGACTGGGGCGGTAGCTTGTAGTTACCTAGTATGGGACATATTATTAAAAATGTCCTATGGCGGCAAGCCTGTATGACGCTTAAATTCAGTCCCAGCACAAGGAGCAGGCATGAGTGTGGTCGATACGGTAAAGATGGCCCGAGTGGCGGCCATAGAAGGGCTGAGAGTGGCCAGTGACGCCGTCGGCGACGTGACCGGTAGCAGTATGCGGTTCAAGGCCAGTGAGGTATCCAATCCCGCTGTGTTGGCCAATCTACTGAGCAGTGGATTGTTGTCACCCCTGCAGGGCCCGGTGGAGATTAGCGCCGTGCAGCGCCAGGGTATCCCCTCAGTCAGCAGTAACTGCCACAACGTAGTCCTGACGATAGCGCAACCGGGTGAGCGCACTTTGCCCGATAGTCTGTTCGTTAAACTCCCTATGGAGTCGCTGGCAACGCGCTGGTTTTTCAGCATCATTAATGCCTGGCGCCTCGAGTCACACTTCTTTCGTCACATGGCGGCCCATGTGCCCCTGCGTACGCCGATTACCTACGCTACTCGCTGTCAGGGCACGCGCTTCTTCCTGGTGCAGGAAAACCTACACGACGACCCCTCAGTTGAGCTATTCACCAATCCGGACATGGTGGAGGGCCCTTCGTTGGAGTTGGTATACCGCTGCCTGGATACCCTTGCGCGGCTGCATGCCTGTCACTACGGACTAGGCCTTGAAGAGCGGGAGGCGATATTACCGTTGCAGTACCACCTGTTCCTTTCGCCCACCATGGGCCTGGTGTCGCGGAACCTGAATCGCCTCGCGTTGAAACCCTGCATGAAAAAACGGCCGGGTGCGATTCCCGCTGTGGTGGTGCAGGCCTATCAAGAGTCAGTACAAAATTGGGATACACTGATTAAGTACTGGTTTGATGGTCCCTTATCCCTGTTGCACGGTGACAGTCACCTCGGCAACTTCTTTGTCTCTGGCGACGAGATGGGCATGCTTGACTGGCAGGCGACTCACTGGGGCAAGGGTATTCGCGATGTACAGTATTTCCTGATTGACTCCCTGCCGGTTGAAACACTTGCCGCACATGAACGGGAGCTGGTGGATTATTATGTACAGCGTCGCGGCCACTATGGGGAGGCCATTGACCCGGAACAAACCTGGCAAGAGTATCGTAGTCTTACGTTTCACACACTGATGACCATCGTTGTTTCTATCGGCTTTGGCGCGCTCAACGAGGAGCAGGATACGCTAATGACAGAAATCCTCAGGCGAGCGGTAGCGGCGATTCAGCGGGTGGACTATCCGGGTTGGTTGGCGGAATTCTTACAGGGAGATAGATAAATGAAAGCGGTGCGTTGTTGTGATAAACAGGTTCAGGTACTTGACGTGCCTGCACCCACTGGTGAGGGCGTCACAATCAACGTGCGCTCGGCGGGGATTTGCGGCTCCGACCTGCACATGGTCAACGCAGGTTTTAACCTTCCTTCTACGCTCGGTCATGAAGTGGCAGGTACCCTCAAAGATGGGCGCGCGGTGGCGCTGGAGCCGGTTGCGCCCTGTGGGCACTGCGATATGTGTGTGCGGGGTAATTATGAATACTGCCGCCTGAGTGCTGACATGGTGTACGGTATTGGACGTGATGGTGGAATGGCCGAGCAGATTATCGTGCCTGAACGCAGTATTGTCGTTCTGCCCAACAACGTCAGTGCCAGTGACGCCTGTCTGGTAGAACCGCTGGCAGTCGCAGCCCATGGCATTCGCATGTTAGACCTGAAACCCGATAGCCGCGTTGCAATTATCGGGGCGGGAGCGGTGGGGCTGGCAGCCGCTGCGGTGTTGACGCCCTTTGTCGCAACAGTGGACATCGCCGCGCGGCATGACGCTCAAAAGAAGGCCGGTGAACAACTCGGTGCCGGGCTGGACCCCACTGGCGAATACGATTTTGTGGTGGAATGCGCGGGTACCTCCGACGCTCTCGCCCAGGCTGCGCGCCTGAGCAAACCGGGCGCGGTTATTGTATTGCTGGCAAACTATTGGGAGGAAGCAGTATTTCCAGGTTTTGAGATATGTCTTAAGGGACTGAAGCTTTTCGCCTCGTATATGTACGGTCGCCAGGGGCTGGTGCGCGATGTCGAGATCGCGGCTCAATTATTAGCCCAGCGGCCGGAATTACCGGGCATACTTATCACGCACCGTCTGCCACTGGATGCTGCTGCGGAAGCCTTTGCTATTGCGGGCAATCGCCAGGCTGGCGCGATCAAGGTCGTGCTCGAGCCATGACTTGTCTCGCAAATGTGTAGTGCGCTTTAACACTTCTTAACCTAATTGGGCCCCCATTTACGTTCAGTTCTGATTAAATGAATCCTGAACACACCCAAGGAGTACCAAAATGAATAAACTTATTCTTGCAGTTGTTTGGACACTTGCTTCGTGCGTTGCAATGGCGGAGTCGGAGAGTGCGCCCACCGAGGTGGCTAAGAAATTACCTCCCAAACACCCTATGGCGAATGAGCTCGAGCTGACCGATGAGCAGGTACAAGAGATGCGAGCAATACGCGACGCCGGCGGTACCCGCGCCGACATTAATGCGGTACTAACGCCCGAGCAAAAAGGCAAGGCGGCGAAGATGAGGAAGCAGCGTCAGGGGGACCCCGCAAAACGTATGGATCGCATGCAACAGCATTTGGGCTTGACTGATGAACAGGTGACGGAAATTGGAGAGATAAAGGAACGTGGCGGCTCACGCCAGGAAGTTCGCGAGGGAATACGCGGTGTTCTGACGCCAGATCAACAGGCGGAGTTTGACGCTATGCGGAACGAGCGTAAGGCAAAAAAAGCTCAGACAGATGAGTAACCGCGGTTTATAAGTGTTTGCTAGCCTTTCTCAATTCTGGCGAGCTATATCGGTAAGGCGGGTGGTCGCTACTTCGGCAGCAATTGATTTATTCGCTGTGCGAGCTTGAAATCACGCTCTGTAATGCCGCCGGCATCGTGCGTGGTCAGGTCAACCTCTACGCGGTTGTAAACATTGGACCATTCGGGGTGGTGATTCGCTGTCTCCGCCAGTAGGGCTACCCGAGTCATGAAACCAAAGGCTTCTACAAAATCGGCAAACACGAATTGACGGTGTAGCTTGCTATTGCTCAGGCTCCAGTGCGTCAGCTCGCTAAGCTGTTCTGTAATCACAGCGTCTGACATTTTCTCAATCTTCATAAGGTACCCCATAGATTTTCTATCGTGTAATACAGTAGCATCTTCGCATTCGCGTGGGCAGGTAATGCCAGCGCTGAAGGTCAGATGAGTTTTACAGAATTAAAGGAGAGCAAGATTGAAACGATTAAGCCAGCTCAGCCGCTCAATCAAAGGAAGTGTCGCCATTGTCACTGGCGCTGCCAGTGGTATGGGGCGGGCCACCGCCCACCTGTTTGCTGATGAGGGCGCGCGGGTCGCTATTATGGACATTAACGGGGACGCTCTTGAAGAGGTGGCCGACGAGATTCGTTCCGTTGGCGCGCAAGTGCTTGCTCTGACGGTAGATCTCTCGGTGCGCGATGCGGTGGAGCAGGCTGTAAATGAAGTCGCCACACATTTTGGCGCGATTGATATCCTGGTGAATAACGCGGGGCTGGTTGTTCCCACGACGGTTGATGCTGACAATTTCGGTGAAGCCTGGGATACGTCTCTGGCAGTGATGACCGGGGCGCAGGCCTGGGCGATTCGTGCCGCATTACCCAGTCTGCGCGAATCGGCTCATCCGCGTATCGTCAACATAGCCTCTACGGAAGCGTTGGGGGCGACGCGTTACGGGAGCGCCTACGTAGTGGCCAAGCACGCCAGTGTAGGTCTTACGCGCGCCATGGCGGTGGATTTAGGTAAGGAAGGTATCACGGTTAACTCGGTCTGCCCCGGGCCGATTCACACGGGTATTACTTCGGGGATTTCCGATGACGACAAGGCTACCTTTGCCAATCGCCGAACGGTATTGCGCCGCTACGGCGAGCCGGAGGAGGTGGCCCATGCCACACTGAGCCTGGTACTGCCGGCAGCGGGATTTACCACTGGCGCTATGTTGGTGGTGGATGGTGGAGTGACAATCCGCAATGCCTAGTGGCCGGTAACAGGCTACATTTTTTTTCGGGTTCGCCTAACTTGCCAGTGCCAGAGCTCGTGTGGCGGGATTTTCCAGCAGCTCCTGGTAGTTACTCACCGCGTTACTGAGATCCGCTGCTCCCACTTTTTCAAGTGCGGGCTCGACTTTTGTGCGAGTTATCGTTAGCTCGAGAAATTGACCAATTCGCCCAATGGTTGCTGGCGTATCGGCCGCGAGTTCCTCGTAGGTTATCTCTAGCACCTGTCGGCCAGACAGCAGGGACGCAAGATGACTCGCCTCCGCCTCCAGTTCTTTTGACCGCTGCAGAAACGCGTCGATATCCACCTGTACCTTCATGGGTACTTCACTTCTGCCCCCAGCACCGGAGTGAATGGGACCGCCAGCTTGTGCAATTTTTTCGGAAACATAGCGTCTGAGCATATTGAGCCGGGTCAGGTGAATGAACCTGGTGTCCGGTGTTGTGAGTAGATATTCAACAACGTCGCTCCAGCTGGGCGTTAAAAACTGGCTGTAAATAACTTTTAGTCCTGTTGCTGCGTGGGTTCCTGCCAGCGCATGTTTGATGAACCCTAGCGGGCTTTGCTCCCGCTCTAGCAACAGGCGCTGTTCGCGCCCTTTTCGTTCGTCTGGACTGGCGGCGACCAGGTCGAAGCCGTCTTCATAGCCCCTGACTTTGTCCGGCCCCAAAAGTTCTCCGTGACAAAGCACGTCATCCCGGCTGTTCAGCGTTCTGACCAACAGGGTGCTGCCGGTGCGGGGCGCGCCAAGGATCACAAATTGAATACTCATGAAAATTCTGGCAGGTCGTGAGGGGCCATCGACTGAGAGTGTCCTTGTGGCGTGTTATGGGCGCTGTTCTTTCGTGCCACCTTATATTAGGCGAGCTGATCAAGTCCAGTTGGCTGTTGGCTTTGTGGGATAGTGTTAGTGACTGCGTTCTAATTCTCCTGCAGTCTCACCTGCATATTGTCCAACCTGAACCAATACATACTGCGAAGGCTGCCCGGCTGACACGAGTATTGTAAACACGATAAACTTCGCCCCTGCACGGAGCACAACAATATTCATCGCACGGGGAGGAAACCATCATGCAAGCCAAGGAAATTGCCCGCCATTTTGACCTGACCGACAAAGTGATTCTGGTTACCGGTGGTAGCCGCGGCCTGGGTTTCGAAATGTGCCGTGCCTTTGCTCAAGCTGGCGCCCGCGTCGTTATAAGCTCACGCAAGGCAGCGGGCTGTGAGAAAGCAGCGAAACTAATCCGGCAAGAAACAGGTCAAACGTGTTTGCCGATTGCCTGTCATGTGGGAGATTGGGATGCCTGCGATGCGCTAGCGGAAGCGGTATACGAAAAATATGATCGGATCGACGTGCTTGTGAACAACGCCGGTATGTCGCCCCTCTACGAAACGCCGGCGACTGTCACGCGAGAATTATTTGACAAGGTGATGGGGGTCAATCTGGCGGGTCCATATCGTTTGTCGGCGGTTGTAGGTGAACAAATGGCGCTCGGGGAGGGCGGGTCAATCATCAATGTCAGCAGCATTGCCGCGGTTGCACCTAGCGCGTCGGAATTGCCTTATGCAGCGGCTAAAGCGGGCTTGAATAATCTTACACAGGGCTTGGCGCGCACCTTTGGGCCAAACGTGCGTTGCAATTGCATTATGCCGGGCGCTTTCCTAACGGATATAGCGACTGCGTGGAGTGACGAGGTCAAGGAGGCTGTGGGAGCAATGGCGGCGTTGGGTCGCGCCGGACAGCCGGATGAGATTGTGGGTGCTGCACTGTATCTGGCGTCGGATGCATCCAGATACACCAACGGCGCCGTTATCAAAGTTGACGGGGGAGCTGCCTTCGGCAGCTAGGTGCCGAAGGCTTAATGTGTACGCAACTTAAGGAAAGGGTTCATCCAGCGAAATTTCCAATCGGTAAATTTCAGAGGCGCATCCAGCACCGCCAGGCAGATGCAATCTTCCGATTGCAGCGCCGTGGGCGCGTGCACGTCATCGGCTCGTCTAACCAGAAAATCGCCCTTGTGGTAGCTGCCGTTTGCATCTGAAAATCCACCTTCCAGGATGAGTGTCATCTCGGTTCCGCGATGGGTATGTTCGGGAATGCGACCGCCGGCTCGAATGTGGTAGAGCGCAACCTCGTGGTCCGGATCTCCGGTTTTCAGATAGCTAATGCGCAGAGTGGCACCGATATTCTTCCAGCTGAGATCACTGAAATCACCGCGCATGAGTCGTTGCAGTATGGCCGGTGTATCCTTCTCGCTGCTTTTTTTGTTGGCGTACTCAAGTGGCTTCTCTTCATCCAGCCTTGCCAGCACAGCGTGTAGAAGGATGTCGTCAACGGGCATGGGCTCCTGTGCTTCGAAGAGATTCGCCCCCAGGTCGGCCAGTTGCCCGGCGGTTTGCTGGCAGTGGCGGCAGTGGGTGATGTGCAGGGAAACACAAGCCGATTGCGCCAGAGGAAGCGATCCCGCAGCGAATTCGGTGATGAAATCCAATTCCGGATGAAAATTTGTCACAGTGTTATCGTTCAAGTTGAATCTCCAATTTCTTTAGCGCCAGGCGGACGCGGGACTTCACGGTACCCAGGGGAAGGTCTAGATCTGCGGCTACTTCTGAATGCGTCTTGCCGGCCATATACACTTTGGTCAGGATATGGGCCTGTTCTGAGGGAAGGTCTTTTATAAGCGTGCTAATGCGGTCCCGACTGCGCTTCTGGTGCAGCAGCATGAACGCTTCCTCGCTTTCCTGTGAGTCGCTGACATCTTCGGCAGACAGGGGGGTGTCGAATTTCTGCAGCCGCCGGTACAAGTCGGTGCGACAGTTTCGCGCGATGGTATAAATCCAGGTGCTTGCAGCGGCCTTGTCCGGATTGAAAGCACCTGCTTTTTGCCAGACCTTAAGCATGACCTCCTGCACCAGTTCATCGGCATGGTTGGCCGATAGGGTAGAGCCGGACAGTGCGAAGGCCTTCATTAACGGCGCAAAGTGACGAAAGAGACGTGTAAAAGCCGCCCGATCCTCATTTTGAGCAATCAGAGTGAGGCATTCACTCCACTCATCAGTGCGTTTGCCGGTTATATCGACTGGCGAGCCGCCCTGGCCATCAGAACTGTTTTTCACGCTCAACATGCTCTCTTCCACTGTGGTTTCATTAGTATACGCGGTAGTCGGGAACTGGATCACCCGATTTGATCCGGTTTCTTTGGGCCCGGCTGCTTGCGGGGGTGAAATTGCCGCTCGCAAAGCGTGTAATTTGCCTTTCACTGATCCAGAACTCCCTCTGCGACGTAATTGGTTGTTATGGGACACAGCTGCGCGGACAATCGGGGCTTAAAGGAAATACAAGGATGAAAATTGCTGTAATCGGTTCAGGTATATCCGGCCTTTCCTGCGCGCATTACCTCAGCGCCGACCACGAGGTGTGGGTTTACGAAGGCAATCGTAAAATAGGTGGCCACACAGCGACGGTGGATGTGCAACTCGGTACCAGGCGCTACGCGATCGATACGGGGTTCATCGTGTTTAATGACAGGACCTACCCAAACTTTATTGCTTTGATGGACGAGTTAGGCGTCAGCAGTAAGGCCACAGCCATGGGTTTCAGCGTCAAGGACCCGGAGTCGGGCCTGGAATACTCGGGGACCAACCTGGACACATTGTTCGCTCAGCGTCGAAATCTCATGTCATTGCCTTTTCTTGGCATGGTGCGAGATATCCTGCGCTTCAATCGCGAATCTGTGGCCGATCTTGACAACGGCAATATCAACGATAGCGAAACACTGGGTTCTTATCTCGCGCGTCAAGGCTATGGAGAGAAGTTTGTGCAGCACTACCTCGCTGCCATGGGCTCGGCAATCTGGTCAGCAGACTGCGCTACCATTCTTGATTTTCCAGTGAGCTTCTTTTTGCTATTTTTTAAGAATCATGGCTTGCTGTCGGTTAAGGACAGGCCGCAATGGCGCGTAATCGAAGGTGGTTCCAGAGAGTATCTGCAGCCCCTCTGCGCGCGGTTTTCAGAGCGAATCTCCGTCGGAAACCCAGTGGAAAGCGTAGTTAGAACTGTTGATCGGGGGGTGACATTGTTCATGGCAGATGGTCAGCGACTGACGTTTGATCAGGTGGTATTTGCCACCCATTCTGATCAGGCACTGGCGTTGCTTGATCAACCCACGCCCACAGAGCGCCGCATACTGGGTGCGATTTCCTATCAGACCAACGACGTGGTTTTGCATACCGATACTCGATTGCTGCCGCGAAATACCAAGACCTGGTCTAGCTGGAATTACACATTGGGACAGAGCGACGATCGCGCGGTAGTAACTTACAATATGAATATTCTGCAGGGTCTTCACGCGCCGGAGACGTTTTGCGTCACCCTTAACAATACAGCTGCGATCAATCCGCACAAAATTCTGGGCCAATTCCAGTACGATCACCCGGTTTTTTCCGTAGAGGGCTTGGCAGCACAGCGACGCTGGTATGAGATCAACGGCGCTGCGAACACTTGGTATTGCGGCGCATACTGGCACAACGGTTTCCACGAAGATGGCGTGGTTAGCGCACTACGAGTAGCCGATGCACTTTCCAGTCGGGCGCGGGCTGCTGCGTGAAGTCGCGAATTTACGAGGGTGTAATCAGGCACCGCCGTGTTTCCCCCATTGAGCATGAGTTTCAGTACAAGGTTGCAATGCCTTATTTGTGCCTCGATGAGCTCCCCGAAATCTTCTCCAACTCACGTTTTTGGTCAGCCAAAGGAGCGGCTCCCGCCCAATTCAGGCGTAGCGATTTTCTTGGGGACCCGGCTTTGCCGCTCTCCGATGAGGTGCGACGCCGCATTCGTGAAGAAACAGGTACGTCACATTCCGGCCCGATTTATCTGCTCGCAAACCTACGTTATTTTGGTTATGTGATGAACCCCATCGCCTGCTATTACTGTTTCAACGAGGAGGAAACACGTCTGGAATATGTGGTAGCGGAAGTCAATAATACGCCGTGGAACGAGCGCCACAGTTATGTCCTGCCGGGCCCTGTAGAGGGGCGCTGGCTCAAGACTGAGTTCGATAAACGGCTCCATGTCTCGCCGTTTAACCCCATGGCAATGCGTTACCACTGGCGCAGTAACACGCCGGACCGCAGGCTTGTTTTACATATGGAAAATACTACCGACGGTGAGAGTGTGTTCGACGCCACGCTTTCACTGGCAGCACAACCGATGACCAGTGCCAACCTCAATAAACTGCTACTGCGCTACCCGTTGATGACAGCAAAAGTGGGGCTCGCCATTTACTGGCAGGCCCTCCGGCTATACCTGAAGGGTGTGCCGGTCCATACCCACCCAAAAAACCATGCCATAGGAGCCCCCAATGAATGAAGTCAGCATAGGCGCATTACGCTTGCCCCAGGCGCGCAGCGCAAGGATGGGTGAGAAGCTCGCCAGGGAAGCCGTTTTCCGGCTGCTGAGCAAGCTTGAGGTGGGCTCGCTTACCCTGCACGAGGGGCCTCAGCGGCATCATTTTGGCACCGTTGGCCAGGCGCATGAGCCTGAAGCCGAAGTCCATGTCCACGATCCTGCTCTGTTTGGAGCAATGCTGGCTGGTGGTTCGATTGGCTCCGGTGAGGCCTATATCAAAGGGCATTGGTCGTCGCCTGATCCGGTGCAGGTAACACGCCTGTTCAGTGCCAACCTGGTTCTGCTGGAGCGCTTTGAAGAAGGGCAATCCTGGCCCGTGAAGCTGGCGCTGAAGATGGCCCATCGGTTCAACCGAAATACGCGCAAGGGCTCTCGGGAGAACATCGCGGCGCACTACGATCTTGGCAATGCATTTTTCGAGCTGTTTCTGGATCCCACTATGATGTATTCCTCGGCAGTGTTCAGCGATAGCACAATGAGCCTGGAGGCAGCGTCGGAGGCGAAGCTAGATGAGCTCTGCCGCCAGCTTGAATTGCAGCCTCAGGATCACCTCCTTGAAATTGGTACTGGGTGGGGCGGCATGGCGATTCACGCAGCCAAGCACTATGGCTGCCGAGTAACTACGACGACGATATCAGCAGAACAGTACGAATTCGCCTGTGCCCGGGTTAAGGAACAGGGTCTGGAAGACAGGATCACGCTGCTGTGTGAAGACTATCGCAACCTCGAAGGGCAGTACGACAAGTTGGTGTCTATTGAGATGATTGAAGCGGTGGGTCACGAGTTCTATCAGAACTATTTTCAGATGTGCGCAGGGCTCCTTAAGGATGAGGGTAAGATGGTCATTCAGGCTATTACTGTGGCCGACCAGCGCTATGCGGCCGCGCGAGATTCCGTTGATTTTATTAAGCGCTATATTTTTCCGGGTGGTTGCCTGCCCTCGATGGCGGTGATAGCGGACCATATTGCCAACGATTCCGATATGCAGATTGTGCACTTGCGTGACATAACCGTCGATTACGCTGAAACACTCGCGCACTGGCGGCAGCGCTTCCTGGCCAATATCGATGCCGTGCGCGACATGGGTTTCAACGAAGAGTTTGTGCGGATGTGGGAATTCTATCTGTGCTATTGCGAAGGTGGATTTAGGGAGCGCATTATCAGCACGGTGCAGCTTGCGTTTGCCAAGCCTGGCTATCGATCGGCTTGCTAACGCCAGCGTTTGCCAGGAAAAATGCCGCGGCACAGATCTGAAGATCGACTGGCCGCGTAATTATTGTGAGTGCAGACAACGAGAAAGCAATTATGGAAACAGCTCTGATGACAGCTATGGTAGCTTCCGCGCCAATGATTTCCGAAGATGCCAGAAAAGTACGCGATGTGTTGATTGCGCGAGGGCTGGAGACTCCCCTCGTCGACAATGGGCTCAGCCGGGACCAGAAATTCGAACGTATCCAAGCATCATTTTCCGATATCGCGCGGACACTTGGGCTGGACCTCACGGACGACAGTTTGCGCGATACGCCCGAACGAATTTCCAGAATGTATGTTGACGAGATATTTTCTGGCCTGGACTACGCACGTTTCCCTAAAGCCACCTCCATCGCTAACAAAATGCAGGTGGAGGAAATGGTGCGGATCGAAGGAATCTCGGTAGTGAGTACCTGCGAACACCATTTCGTCACCATCGACGGCGTAGCCAGTGTGGGCTACATTCCGGCTGGCAAAATTATCGGGTTGTCCAAGGTCAATCGTATTGTCAGGTTCTTTGCTCAGCGACCGCAGGTGCAGGAGCGGTTGACGCAGCAGGTTCTGGTGGCACTGCAGACGTTACTGGAAACGGATGATGTCGCCGTTGCTATCGATGCCGTCCATTATTGCGTTAAAGCCAGGGGTGTTATGGATGCCAATTCTCGGACTCGCACCACGGCGCTGGGTGGCCAGTTCAAGTTAGATGCGCGCACCCGGGGTGAGTTTCTGTCGTGAAGTATAAGTCCTCGCCATTTTTGAGTTGCTGTGTAAGTAGGTAGTAATGAGTCTATTCCAAACGCGCTACCGCCCGGGGCCTGGCCCCTCCAAGGTCATCAATGGCGTGTTATTCAACCTGAGCTGGTTGGCCATTTTGATGACTCAATCATCCATTATTGCACCCGTTATTGTTGCGGTGTACCTGCTGGTCCATTTTGCTGTCATTGGGAATGGCAAATCGGAATTACTGCTGATAGCGGCGGTGACAGCAATGGGTGGGGTTTTGGATCAACTACTATTTTTGGCCGGTCTTTTCAACCTGGAGGGGGCCGCAGCCACGGCGCCGCTCTGGTTGACCTGCTTGTGGCCTGTTTTTGCAACGACCCTTTTGCATGCCTTTAAGCCGTTTCGGACAAGGCTGTATTTCGCAGCGGCCCTGGGTGCAGTGGGTGGCACCTTGTCGTATGTCGCGGGCGTGCGGCTTTCCGTGATTGATTTTGGTTCGCCGTTCTGGGGGCCGGTACTTATCGGATTGCTGTGGTCGATTATTTTTCCGTTGTTGCTGAAGTTATCAATCCGTTTTGACAGCCCCGGAGATCTGCAGCAGACCTCGGAGCTGGCGGATCGCCGAGCCTTTGATTAAGTGAGTAATGCCCCTGCCGTGAAGAGTCCAATAATTTACTGGTTTCGCCAGGATCTCAGACTGCATGATCTGCCGGGCCTCAGTGCCGCTGTGGCGACAGGGCGGCCGGTGTTAGCCTGTTACATTCTCGACGATCAAAGTCCTGCCGACTGGCGCCCGGGTGGTGCCAGTCGCTGGTGGTTGCACCACAGTCTGTCTAGCCTGGCAGGCGATATTGAGGAGCGGGGCGGTCAACTGATGCTGGCGCGAGGCGCACCGGCGACGGTTCTCGCGCAGTTGGCAGAAGATACCGGTGCGGATCTGATCTTTTGTTCCCGGCAGTATGAGCCCTGGGCGAGACAGTTGGAGGACGAACTGTTCGCTTCTCTCACCGAACAGGGAGTGACCTTGAAGCGTTTTTCTGGCTCCCTGTTGTGGGAGCCAGATACGATAAAGAATCTGGCGGGTCTGCCGTTTAAAGTGTTCACGCCATTCTGGCGAAAATGCCGACAACTGAGTGTTGCCTTTGAATCACCTCCTGCAGTCAGGCTTGGCAAGTGGCCCAAAACCTCGGAACCAACAGATCAGTTGGGTGATTGGGCGTTGCTGCCCTGTGATCCCGATTGGGCGAACTCCTGGGAGGACCGGTGGCAGCCAGGTGAGCGTGGTGCGTTGGATAAACTGGGCCGGTTTCTGCGCGGCGCGGTTGCAGACTACGACAAAGGTAGAAATTTCCCCGCCCGTAATGCCACGTCTGGCTTATCGCCACACCTACACTTTGGCGAAATTTCACCCGCCCGCGTCTTTCGGGCTGCACAGCAGGCCGGTACTGCCAACCCCACAGTGGAGAATGAGACGGAGAAGTTTCTCAGTGAACTAGGTTGGCGTGAGTTTTCCCATCATCTTCTGTTTCATTTTCCATCGCTGCCGGAACAGGCTTTTAAAGCGGATTTTGCCGCATTTCCCTGGGTCGGCAGTGCTGTTCATTTACGCGCCTGGCAACAGGGTAAAACCGGTTATCCGTTTGTTGATGCAGGCATGCGAGAGCTTTGGCAAACGGGATATATGCACAATCGAGTGCGAATGGTGGCGGCATCATTCCTGTGTAAACATCTTCTAGTTGACTGGAGAGCAGGTCAGAGATGGTTTTGGGACACGCTGGTGGATGCAGATTTGGCGAACAACAGCTGTGGCTGGCAATGGGTGGCCGGCAGCGGGGCAGATGCAGCCCCGTACTTCAGAATATTCAATCCCACGCTGCAGGCGCAGAGGTTTGATAAGGCAGGCGAATATATCAGGTGCTGGTTACCTGAGTTAGCTGCGCTGCCAGATCGCTATCTGCATCAACCCTGGACGGCTCCGGCCGATGTCTTGAGCAGCGCAGGCGTTATGCTCGGTGACACCTATCCCGCCCCTCTTGTCGATCACGCTGGTGCCAGGGCTTCTGCGCTGGCGGCGTATGCAGAGGTCAGGTCTCAGTAATGAATTACTCTGCACAATGCGCGCACTGTGGATTGCGAAGAGACGCGATTGAGAGTGAGCCAAAACACCCTATGATCCGTATCTTTCTCACTAATTAAAACGAAATAAACCCTATGACTGTGTTGCGCGAAGCCGTGGATGTAAATAGATCGCTTGAAGAAGTCTTTGATTACGTTAGTGATTTTACCACCACGGCGGAGTGGGATGCCACGGCGATCTCCGCGTGTAAATTGACACCCGGCGAGATCCGCGTGGGTACCCAGTTCGAGGTGATATGTGCGCTACCGGTCGGCAGTGTGACCCTACTTTATGCGGTTCAGAAGCTGGAACCGAACCAGTGCATAGAACTGCTCGGGACAAGCAGGTTTTTTGAGGTTAGAGATGTCATCTCGTTTTCACCATCCGCAACGGGCACGCATATAGATTACCAGGCAGAATTTTCTTTTAAGCCGTGGATAGCACCCATTGCCGCTCTGTCTGCGAAAGGCCTTGAGAACATGGGCAGAGAATCGGTGGCAGGACTGCGACTTGCGCTTGAAGATAATTTCCCACTGCAACAGACCTCGACCTTCATTCGAAGGGCCGACCGAATGGTGCTGCCAGGTGTGTCACTGTTCTCTCGTCTGGGCTACGTGTTGGGTCGCAAACGATTCAATCCCATGTCAGCCTCTGTAAAGAACAAGCATATGGTCATTACCGGTGCCTCTTCCGGTATTGGCTACGCCTCGGCGCAGGCTCTGGCTCGGCGCGGCGTTAGTCTGACCCTGGTAATGCGCAATCGCCAGAAGGCTGAAGAGACCGTCGAGCAATTGCAGCGTGAGACGGGAAATTCTGACATACGCTATGAACTGGCCGATTTAGGCCTTATGGCTGATGTCGATGCGCTGGTGGCGAAATTCAAAAAACGCCGCAAGCCCATCGACGTGTTGATCAATAATGCCGGTGCGCTGTTCAACCCCAGGGCTGAGTCCGCCGAGGGACTGGAGAAGAGCTTTGCACTCTTGTTGCTCAGTCCCTATCGCCTGACGCTGGGACTCAAGCCGCTGTTGGCCAAGACGCAGGCAGCCCGCGTAATCAATGTGGTTTCCGGGGGTATGTACAGCCAGAAGCTGGAGGTGGACAGTTTGATTGTTCCCCAGGGGGCGGAATATTCTGGCAGTACTGCCTATGCAAAACAGAAACGCGCGCTAATGGCGCTCACACAGGAGTGGGCTGCAGAGTGGCGCGACGAGGGGATTGTTGTTAACGCGATGCATCCAGGGTGGGCGGATACGCCCGGCGTGCAAGAGGCTTTACCACAATTCCGGAGGCTGACGAAGAGTGTCCTGCGCTCATCGGCAGAGGGAGCAGACACTATTGTTTGGTTGGCGATGGCCACAGAGGCCGCTAGTGCTAGCGGAAAACTGTTTCTTGATCGGGAGAGCCGACCCATTCACCTGTTGGGTTCAACCAGAGCGAGTGGAGAAGAGCGGCAAAAGCTCGTCGACTTCCTGCAGCAATTTCAGGTGCCCGTACTTTCGATGCGCAGCGCCAAAACCTGAATGCCGAACGTCCGCTAAAACCCTAGTAAAGAACGCACAACCCAATCGTAGCCAACTAATTTATCATCGATTTCTCGCCGAATAAGTCATTCTAATAGGTATGCAACCTGTTAGATTTTCTACGCTACTATAGTGACAGTGTTGCGTTCCAGAGACACCCACTGGAACGCAAATGTGCACAAGCTGTCAGCGCGGTCTCGCCGCGACAGTGGAGTAGGAGAAGCGATGAAAAGGTTCACTCCAAAAATGGCAATGCTTGGTTGGGTAGCTGCACTGGGATTCCTGCTGGCGTCGCCATTAGCGGCCGCGGTGCAACACCAACCGGCCACACCTCAGC
>JAPKAY010000032.1 GCA_028825045.1 Halioglobus sp. | reverse complement strand
TGGAAAGCGTGTATACGGTAACGTATCGAGGGTTCGAATCCCTCCCTCACCGCCAAATAACTATCTGATTTTATTGATTTTATCTCACTCTCTATAGCGTTTTGGGACCGTGGTGGGACCAAATCGCCCGAAATCATCGATAAACGTTCAGAGACAAATTGCGCCATCCCCGGTGCATCTTCTGTTATCCATTTTCCATAGTGCTCGTCGATCATTCTTGTACTCGTGTAACCCACCTGGCTTAAAGTGAGTTGGCCTGAGGTAATTTGGGACCACCATAGGACCATTCTCCCGCCCCTCATTAGAATCACGCTACTGAAGAAGTTGACGAGTGAACCCGCGGAGAATGCGTCGTCACCGCTGGTGGACGTCCAGAGATCTACAACCTTTTCCCGCGATAGAACGCACAAGGCTGGGCGTTTTTCTCGGCCATGGTGAACATCTTATCATCTACAATTGATGCAGCCGGGCGAGGGTATCACATTATTCTAGCATAATATATGCTAGAATAATGTTGCGACTATACTTATTCACTAGTATTGATGAGGATTCCCATGAACGTAGAAAACAAGCTGACCCCGAGTAAAGCGCAAATCAAGGTTATTATGGAAGGAGAGAAAGATACACCAATTCATATGGTGAACCTGCTTAAGTTCAGAGATAAAGCAGAATATGAAGATGGTCGTGAAACAGACATGACAGGCCGGCAAGCCTACGCGATCTATAGTGCTGAGGTTAAGGGGCATATTGAAAAAGTGGGTGGGGAAATTCTCTTCGAGGGTCAAGTGAGCGGTTTGATGGTGGGAGAGGTTGAAGATCTTTGGGACATGATCGCTATCGTCAGGTACCCCAAAATGAAAGCAATGATGAAAATGACGAGTGATCCTGCCTACGAGGAAAGCGCGATACACCGAATCGCCGGTCTGGAAGGGCAGCTCAATATTGAAACTAAAGTCTCCTAGCGACCGCGTCATCGCGATCTCCTAACGCGAGACGACGCGACTCAGTCCTGCTGGTATTTCGTCCATGTAGGAACGTCGGCCACGATCGGCGCATAGAACGGCAACGCATAGATGCGCTCTAAGTAGGCTGCATATGCGGGCCAGCATGTCGCGTCGACGTTCACGCCTGCGAGGTTCAGGTTGACGAAGCTGGTGGTCAGTGCGATGTCCGCGAGTGAGAACATTCCGCCTACCATGTATTCGTCGTCTCCAAGGCATTTGGTCAGGTAGTCGAGTGCCCAGGGTAGGCCCTTTTCGAGTATGCGGTCGACGCGTTTGGTGTCTGTATCGAGATTCAGGACCTTGGGCTTCACAACGCGCTCGAAAAAGACGCCGGCCGTCACATCGTTGAGCCTCGAGCCTCCGTACTCCTGGAACCACAGCGCTCTTGCACGCGGCTGCGGGTCGGCAGGCAGCAGGGGTGGCTCCGGGTAGCGCTGCTCGATGTAGCTCAAGATCACCGAAGAGTCGGGTAGTACAAAGTCGCCTTCCTTCCAGACAGGTATCTTCGACAGGGGGCTGAGCTCCCGAAATTCCGACGGAGCGCCGAACGGCGTTTGCTCCACGTCTTCGAACTCTACGCCCTTGTAGGCGAGTGCCACCCGGACCTTGCGGACATAGGGCGAGACAGTGCCGCCGTACACGAGTGGCTTTTGCGTGTTCTGGTTCATTGATGTCTCCGAATTGTTCAGATCGACTGACAGCGGGTGAATTCCGGGTCTGCGCCCTACGAGAGCATGTTGCCGGGCTTGCGATACGATTTATTCAAGAATTTGCTCGCGAGGGAATTCCTCCCAGCCTCAAAATTCCGGTATCCGTCATCATTTTTTCAATGCTGAAAATCCAGCGCCCACACATAATCACTAGTAGAAGCCCCATTAAGCCTAGGGCAGCTTTTAGAATGTTAAGCATAGCTTATGTGCAAAATATTTTTAAAGAATTAAAGTAATGCAGTATTTACCCGCGAAAAACTCGATCCAAATACCATTGGTCGAGCGGCTATGGGAAATATGTTGCGGCACCGTGCCTGGACGGGCTTAACCGTCAAACACCGAGTTGAGCATGCTCGTTACTACCTTCGCCGCCTGCTTTTTGCCCAAACCCTGATGACGGCGCAGACGATTCCACATCTCGAACGAGACGATAGCATTTGCCGATTCACGCGCGGTGCGGTCAAATCCTTTCAATTCGGGTAGCCACTCGTCCAGTTCCCTGCGCAGATTACTTTGGTGGCGCGCATAGTTCTTGCGTAGTGCTTTGGAATTCCAAAACTGAGCGTGAGCTGATAGAACAATGTTTTCAGTAAACTCCCAAATGAAGATCCGAAACTCGATCAGGCGGTTTATGCGCTCTGACAGGGGAGCCTCAGGCTCAAACAACTGGCTTCCCCTCGGATACTCCTTCTCGATCGCCTCCTGAAGCATTTGATCAAAGGCGACATGCAGGTTTTCCATATCATCAAAGTGGCGGAAGACCGAACGGATAGCGACGCCGGCCCGCGCTGCTATCTGCTGCGCACTAGGAATGAGGTTGCCTTCTTTAACCATCGTCATGGTTGTTTTGAGGATACCAAGCTTCATGCGTTCACCGCGTGCTATACGGCCGTCTTTCTCTACTGCTTGTTCTGATTTAGGCAAAGAGTGATCCCTGATTAAGTATCCGAATTATTATAATGGCAGGCTCTAGGCCAAAATTCCAGAGATCTTGCAAAGTGTCTATTGCGCGCCGAGCATTCAGGCAGCTGTGGTCCGCGCAATTTCGGTGTCTGCAACAACAGAAACCAGTCGATCTGTGATGATCTGCCCTGCATCGCTCACTATTGTCTGTACCAACTCCTGGCAGGTGGGAATGTCATTAATCAGACCACCGCACATCCCTACTGTTACCATCCCTGCGTCGATGTCGCCGGTTTGCCATGCCTTGTCCTGATTGCCTCCGGATACCAGAGAATGTACCTCGGCAAACTCGCCTCCCCGTGCCTCGATTTCCGCTACCTGGTCTGCGATAGAATTGCGATATACCCGAGCGGTGTTGCGATAGCTCCGGAAAATCAGGCGGGTCTGGTTTTCATCCATATCCACAAACTTTTGTTTGATCGCCTCATGAATTGGCGCTTCCTTCGTCACCAGAAACCGGGAGCCCATATTGATACCTTCACAACCCAGCGCGAGTGCGGCAACAAGGCCGCGGCCATCGGCGATGCCACCTGAGGCGACAACTGGAATCTTCAGCGCCTGGGTGGCAGCCGGAAACAGCACCAGGCCACCCACATCTTGCTCTCCCGGGTGGCCGGCACACTCGAAACCGTCGATACTGACCACATCTACGCCAATACGCTCGGCGGAAAGCGCGTGGCGCACGGTGACACATTTGTGAATCACCTTGATACCCGCCGCCTTTAACTTATCCATAAACGGCTCGGGACTACGCCCCGCCGTTTCCAGGATCTTGACACCGCTGTTGATGATTACGTCGAGTATATCGTCATAATCGATTTTCGTGGCTACAACGCCGACGGTAAGGTTTACGGCAAATGGTTTATCAGTCAACGAAGCGCAGCGCGCGATTTCGGCTTCGAGGCCCTCGAGTGTCGGTTGGGAAAGGGCCGTCATAACGCCCAGGGCGCCTGCATTCGATACCGCCGCCGCGAGGTCTGCAGTGCCGACCCGCATCATTCCACCGCAAATAATAGGGGTTTCAATACTCAACAATTCGGTTAACCTGGTTCTCATGCGCGGCTCCTAGTGTGTGAAATAAAAATGAAAGCATACTTAAATAGCAGTACCAGTGTCAATATAATTCAGGCGCCTCCGGTCTGGCGTAGCTAGATACCTATTGGGGCTGCATCATGCGCACTGGATTCTCCGCTTAATATGGCGTAGCCTATGCTAAAACAATGCGCCTTCAAACAATGCCCGAATACAGACCTGGCAGCTACGGCATGGTCCAGGTCGTCAGAAGATTCGCTCAGTGGCACTTAGATCGGCTAATAATGGAGATAATCATGTCAGATTCCAGTTTGATCCCGTTCAACTTTGAGATGTCGTGCAGTCATGGCCGCTCTTTGGTAGGGGGCGGAAGATGAGTGAGCGCATAGCCGAAGGCTACGACATTTCGGCGGTAGAGCAGTGGGTTGCGGACAATGTACCCGAGCTTACCCCGCCCTTTGAGTGGGAGCGCCTGGAGGGTGGTCACTCCAACCTGACCTACCGGCTCAAGGATCAGGCCGGTAAGTCGGCAGTTATTCGCCGCCCGCCGAAGGGCGAGTTGTTACCCAAAGCTCACGATATGAGCCGGGAGTGGGCATTGATTTCGTCGCTAGGCGCCACTGGCTTTCCGGTACCCGCAGCCTACGGCTTTTGCGAGAGTAGGGAGGTAACCGGCGCTTGGTTCTATGTCATGGGTCATGTCGAAGGTCGTCCTTTGCATAATGCACAGCAAACGTTGGATTGGGTGCCGGAGGATCGACGTGTCACGCTGGCACATTCCCTTATCGACACACTTGCTGACCTGCACGTATTAGATCCGGATAAAATTGGTCTGGGCGAGTTGGGTAAAAAGGAAGGCTATGTGGCGCGCCAGTTGAAGACCTGGCATCGCTCCTGGATGGCATCGATAGAGCCTGCGCAGTTCGATGATGTGCGAGCTCATGAGCTACACCAGTACTTTGTCGATCATATGCCGGAGCAGGGCACGGCGCGCGTAGTGCACGGTGACTACGGATTCCACAATTGCCTGATCAACGCACAGCCCACTGTTGCGGCCGTGGTGGACTGGGAGCTGGCCAGTCTCGGTGACCCATTGGCGGACCTGGGTTACACCTTGAATATGTTTTCGGAAAACCAGGACGATATCGATGCCAACCCTGAAATGTCTACCTCGCTTCCCGGATTCCCGCCCCGAAGCACTCTGGCAGCTCGCTATGCTGAACGTACCGGGCGCGATCTGGATAAACTGGATTATTATCGGGGGTTCAATTACTGGAAAAGAGCGGTAATTCTCCACGGCGTGTACGCTCGCTATATGGCGGGGCAAAAAAGCTCGGAAGGCGTCGACCTGGATGGATTGCTACAGGTTATCAACACAGCGCTAAGTTTGGCGCAACAGGCTGTTGAGAGGATGGAGCGCTAAATGAGAGCGAAGCTAAAAACCTGGGTAATTCGCCTGCTTCTAGGATTATTGATCTTGCTGGCCCTGGCTTATCTGGTCCGCAGCAGCCTGCTGCCCGCACGTACGGCAGGCCTGTTTCTGGACTACGCCGAAGGGGCGGATTGGATTCCGGCGCCGCAGAACCCGCTTTTCGAAGACGGCAACATCGAATTTGCCGGTTATGATCCGGTGCAAATAGCTGGCGTAGATATGGGAGGATGGGATGAAGTGGTGCTCGTAAGCTTCTCCAGCGATGATCGCTATCAGGATTTCCTGAAGCGCATCGACGCGCATCAGGGCTTGTCTCGATACCATCTTTCGCTATTTGTTCCTGGGTATGAGCAGGGTATGTTCGCCAATTGGATGCTGCGGCGGAATCGAGAAAACGAGAGCGTCAACATTGACGATAGGGCTACGATCGAAGAAGCCATTCCCGACAACCCCTATTATGCAGATCGTTGGAAAGAAATTTTTGCCGGTACTTACCGTGGCGAAATAGTCTTGCTTAACTTTATGGCCCTGAAGAAAAATTTGGATGACACTGCAGGTGGAGAAGCCGCAGAGGTACTCGAAAAGCAATACAGCGAAACAGCGATGCAGGTTCTTGGCAGAATGGGGGCAGAAATTGCCGCTGTGGGCGATGTAGAAAAGGTTGTGCTGGGGCCAGAGCAGCGCCAGCACGACAAATACGGGTTTGGCCACTACCCTTCAGTCGATGCCTTCGAGGTCGTATTTACCGCGCGCGCTCGACTTGCTGGCGTTCCCTTTCGGGACAAGGCGATGGACGCGGAGCGTTCCGCGGGGTATTGGGTTAAACCGTATGATCCATTCAAGCTGGCAGTACAAAACCCCTGAGGCCGACTGCCGGGGGTGTGCGCCATGTGAGTACCGCGGGGATAGCGCACGTGACCGCGCAAGTGTCGAAAACCAACCCCGTTCGAAAGAGAACCAGTTTATGAAGGATATTGATCGTATTCGAATCCTGGGTGACACCGGATCCCCCTATACCAAAAAAATGCTGGCTGTTATGCGTTACCGGCGGATTCCCTACAGTTTGACCTGGGGAGACCCAGGTCCAGTACTCGACGCCATGGGCATGGCCAGGCCCAAACCGTTGCTTCAGCCAGTCTTGGTGATGCCGCAGCTGGATGGAGGCGACAGCGCGCGTTGTGACTCCACACCGATTATCCGCGATCTCGAAGACATCTACACAGGTCGCTCGGTACTGCCAGCCGACCCGGCCACAGCCTTTCTGGATTACCTGATCGAAGACTTTGGCGACGAGTGGTGTACAAAGTATATGTTTCACTACCGCTGGCACCCCGCAGAGAGCGCTGATAATGCCGGTACTCGATTGCCGCTGGGCCACAATATTTGCCTAGATACCCAGGAGCACCAGCGCGCAAAAGAAGATTTTGCCAAGCGTCAGATAGACCGCCTGTACGTTGTGGGCTCCAATAAAAAGACCGCCCCTGTTATTGACCGAAGTTATCGGCGGTTTCTTGCGATAATGGAGGCCCATCTCGCCAAGCAGCCTTTTATTTTGGGTAATCGGCCGGGTGCGGGGGATTTCGCTGTTTACGGGCAACTGAGCCAGTTGGTGGGCTTTGATCCGACGCCGCGAGCTATCGCCCATGAGGTTTCGCCGCGCACGGTGGAATGGGTCGATTTGATGGAGGATCAAAGTGGTCTAGAAGCCGACGAGGGCGCATGGAACGACATGAGTGACCTACCGGATACGTTGCGTGAATTGTTTAAGGAAATTGGCCGTGTTTATGTGCCCGCGATGCTACGCAATGCTGCAGCAGTAGCCGCGGGCGAGAGCGAGTGGGAAACAGAAATTGATGGTATAGCCTGGACCCAGAAGACTTTCTCGTATCAAGCGAAGTGCCTGCGCTGGATTAACGAACAATACACAGCTTTGGATGCCGACAGCGGCAGCACAGTGGATGCCGCATTGAAAGGTACCGGCTGTGAAAGGCTAGTTGCTAACTGACGAAAAGAACCAAGGCACGCACCGCCTCTGAAAGCAGTGAAAGTATCAACGAACTGAATGCCCGTCGTATGACTTAGTAATGGGTTATAAGGTAGTCACATTAAGAGGAACTAGATGAACAATCTCAAACAAAAGGTCGCCGTTGTCACAGGCGCGGGCTCCGGCATAGGTCGTGCTACGGCGTTAGCATTGGCGCATGAAGGCTGCCAGCTGGCAATATCGGACATTAGTGCGTCGAACCTCGAGGAGACACGGCTTGCTATTGAAGCGATCGGCGCGAAAGTACAGGCCAAATTACTGGATGTTACAGATAGAGAGGCTTTCGAGAACTACGCCAGTGAAGTCGCTGACAACTTCGGTACAGTAAATATCGTTATAAATAATGCCGGCGTGATGGTTCGTGGCAGCCTGCAAAATACCAGTATTGAAGATTTTGAATGGATAATGTCCATCAATTTTTGGGGTATGGTGTATGGCAGTATGGCTTTTCTGCCCTATCTCAAGCAGTCAGGCGAAGGGCGTATCTGCAATGTCTCCAGTATGTTTGGCATGATGGCGCCTGCCAATACGGGGTCGTATGCGGCGAGCAAATTTGCTATCAGAGCGTTCAGTGAAGCCCTGCGTACGGAGTTGGATGTAGAGGGGTGTGGCGTCAGCGTTACTTCAATTCATCCAGGCATGATTAAAACCGCGATCTTACGCGATGCAAGAGTAGACCCATCGATACACGAACAGACAGGCATGAATCAAGAAGACGCCCACGCTGAATTTACTAAGCAGGCGTTTAACACGCCAGAAAAGGTCGCAAATGCGATCATCAAGGGCATAAAGAAAAACAAGATGCGTGTTCTGGTTGGGTTTGATGCCTACCTGGTGGACTGGGCAACGCGCCTGGCTCCCGTGTTATTCCGCAAGCTGGCGACCAGAATATTAAAAATGGATAAAGCCAAAAGGCAGAAAGCGGCGGGAGCGTCTGCATGAATCACAAAGTCGAAGACGATTCTCTGCGCCATCTGTTATGGGTTTATCTATGAACACGGAAGAGTCTCCCGAGAAAAATCTGGATATTGTTGTCTTTGGGGCCACTAGCTTTGTCGGGAAATTGGTGTGTCAGTACCTCTTCGCACAATATGGCGTGGATGGGGAGGGTGGTGCTCGCACCGAGGAACGGGTGAAATGGGGTATAGGCGGTCGTTCAGAGCCCAAACTAAACGAACTGAAAAAATCATTAGGGGAAGGTGCTGAGCTTCTGCCGGTGGTTGTCGCCGATGCAGAGTCAGAGGCAGATCTGCACAGCTTGTGTGCACGCAGCCGCGTCATTATTTCAACGGTGGGCCCCTATGCACTATACGGCTCTCCTCTGGTGAAAGTGTGTGTCGAGACCGGCACGGATTATTGCGATTTGACCGGGGAGCCGCAGTGGATTTGCGAGATGATCAGACGATACGAAAGCGCGGCTAAAGACAGCGGTGCCCGTATCGTCCATAGCTGTGGTTTTGATTCTATACCCTCCGATATGGGTACCTGGTTTCTGCAACAGCATTCTGAAAGTGAATACGGTGAAACCTGTTCGGACGTCCGCATGCGCGTTCAGACTTTGAAGGGTGGCATGTCGGGTGGAACAGTAGCCAGTCTGCTCAACCTTTGGAAGGAGGAGGCAACAGATCCTGAACTGCAGAAAATCATGGCAGACTCCTATTCAAGTTGCCCTGCAGATACAGCCAGGAACAGTGGGCAGAGAAGTATCAAGCGAGCAGAGAAAGATACGGATACGCAGGGGTGGGTCGGCCCTTTTCCTATGGCGCCGATTAATGAAAGGATGGTGTTGCGCTCCAATGCGATTGCACCCTACCACGAAAATTTTTGTTATAACGAAGCAATAGTAACCGGTAGCGGATTTGCCGGTGCATTCGGAGCGAAAGCACTCGCTGCGACGGGGCCTATAGGCAAGTTTGCCCTGCGCTTTCCATCGCTTATACGGTTGCTGGAAAATCAGGTGCTGCCCAAGCCAGGAGAGGGACCTTCCGCGAAAGAGCAAGCCGATGGCTCGTTTGAATTACGGTTTTTCGGGACAACCAGTGGCGGTAAAAAAGTGGCGGTCAAGGTAAGCGGTGAAGGTGATCCGGGATATGCCAGTACAGCAAAAATGTTGAGTCAGGCTGCTGTCTGTCTTGCTCTGGATGTTTCCAAAGCTGAAAAGGCAGGCGGCTTCTGGACCACCGCCACTGTGTTTGATGGGCGATTAGTAGAGCGCCTTGAAAAATATGCCGAGATGAAATTCGAGACGCTATAAAGCCCTGGGCGGTATTAGCCGCCCTTTACAATCACCAGCTCTTGCCCTTGCTTTTCCGCCCGCCAGCTGGCCTTGAAATGACAGACCTCCAGCAGGCCTGATAATTCCAGCAAGCGTTCTGCCTCGGACAAATACTGTTTATCCAATTGTAGGTAGAAATCCCGCAAACGTTGGCACCGCCAGGCTGAATATTCGGGTACCGCCGAACCGATGCCAATGATTTCCCCATCGTGCCGATCGCGTAAGCTCAGATCTGCCTGTTGCACCAGGTTTAACGCGCGCTCGCCATACCACTCGCCGAAGCCGGCAAGAACATGCTCCATTGTTGAGGTGAGATACAGGGCGCCTCGATCCGATTCCCCTGCGGCTGCCAATAGGTGCTCTGTCCAGAGAGACAGGCTTATACATTCCCAATGCATATAGTCACTCAGTTCACCGGGGTCGCGATAAAGATGCCCGTACATGGCGTTCAGCAATCCGAGATCTGCCAGGGAGGGTCGATCGCCGAGTAGGAAGGGGGTCGTTGTAAGATGCGTATCGAGCCGGAACAGAATGTCTCGTGTGGCGCTCACATGCCATTGTGGGTCATAGTCGGTACCGGCCAGCGCGGCAAATCGCTTGCGAATAGACGCGCCGATGCGAGCGCCATTGTCTATGCCACGCTGGCGTAACTCGGCGTCCTTCACGCGTTCGCTGGCAACCTGGCTGAACAGCTGCTTGGCCCACTCGGCGTTTCGGTCATGGCACCAGCGGGTCGTCATTGCGCCTTCCAGAATGAAGCAGTCCGCTACCATTTCAGTGATCAGCGCGACCAGGTGTAGCAGCGGGTCCGCAGGGATGACCGGCCGCACCGGGTGGCGTTTTTCCAGCGCCTCGACAATATCGCAGCCATCGCGCAGTACCGATCCGTCGGGGCACATGACCACTGGGTATATATGCGCTCCGGTGAGCTGTTTGGCGCGCATAATGGATTCAATATTGGCGGTCACTTCAACATAGGGCAGGCGTTTGTATTGTAGGCAGGCGCGCACCTTTGCTGAGAAGTACGAGTTTTTTGAGCCAATCAGCTCGTACTCATCCGGGTATATCACCAATTCGGGTTGCCGCGCTGAGTTGGCGTTATCCTGATTAGACATGGCGGATAGTTCCTGTGTTATTGATTGCCGGAGGTCTACTTAAGCTCAAGTACGCTGTCGCGAACTGGACGCACCCGTAAGTTAAAGAAATCCAGGTAATAGTTTTGGTAGATACGCCAGAGCGAGGAATCGCCTTGCTTGGGAAATGCATCCATACCACGTGTGACGTAGCCCGACGATAGGTCGAGATAGGGTGACGCCTGCATGCCGTTTTCATCTGCTCTTGGTGTCGCTATTCGCTTCCCGGAACGATGCATGTGATTGCGGAGCCGGCACACATACTTACTGATCAGATCTGCCTTTAGCGTCCAGGAAGAATTGACATAGCCAAATACCTGGCCCAGGTTGGGCAAGTCTGACAGCATGACGCCTCGATAAACGAAGTGGGATGACAGGTCGATGTCCCGACCATCAACGGTCACTGAGGCGCCACCGAGATACTTCATGTTCAGTCCTGTTGCGAGCACGATGATATCCGCCTCCAGCGCGTCCCCGGATTCCAACTGAATGCCCGTTTCAGTAAAGCTGGCAATCTGGTCGGTCACGACTTCAGCGCGTTGTGCACGGATGGCATTGAACAGGTCGTTTTCGGGAACGGCGCAAATGCGTTGGTCCCACGGGTTGTATCTGGGCGTAAAATGTTTTTCGATATCGTATTCCGCGCCCAACGCATCATGAGCTGCCTGCAACAGTACTTTTCGGACAAACTTGGGGCGCTTGCGTGCCAATTGGTAACCAAACATCTGGGCAGCCATCTGTTTCCAACGGGTAATGCGGAACGCCCAGGTGTTAGGCAAGAACTTGCGCAGTGTTACCGCCCAAGGATCTTCGTTGGGTATCGAGTGAATATATGAGGGCGAGCGCTGCAACATGACCGTATGTTTGGTTTGCTTTGCCAGCTCTGGAACGAGTGTTATTGCTGTGGCGCCACTGCCAATGACAACCACTCGCTTGCCTGCATAATCGAGGTCTTCAGGCCAGTGCTGCGCGTGTATGACCTGGCCTGTGAAACTGTCGCGACCAGGGAAGTCGGGCGTATAGCCGTTTTCATAATCGTAGTAACCGCAGCACATCATCAGAAAGTTGCAGACAAAGTAAACGCTCTCGTTGGTGTCCGTGCGCAATGCCGTAACAGTCCAGCAGGCATCGTCTGATGACCAGCTCGCGCTGACCACCTTGTGCTGAAACCGAATGTGTTTATCCACGCCAGCCTCCGCGGCTGCCTCGCTGATGTAGCTGCGTATTTTGGGGCCATCCCCCAGCGAATTCGGAGCCAACCAGGGTCTGGATCCATAACTGAACGTATACATGTCGCTGTCTGATCGAATGCCGGGGTAACGAAAGAGATCCCAGGTGCCACCGATAGCGCTGCGGCTTTCCAGCAGTGCAAAGCTATCTTGCGGGCATTCGCGCTGCAGATGTCGCGCTAAACCGATACCGGTCAGGCCGGCACCCACAATAAGAACATCGACTCGCTGCGTTTCATTTGTCATTTGGATCGCTCAGTTGGGCCAATAGATATAGTCATCGCCTGGCGTGTAAGGCTGGCCTCCGTGCTTGTCTATCAGCATCGGCCCTTGAATGACTGACGGCCAGAGTGGGTCGACCTGCTCTGCGTTGTGCGCGGCCAGCAGGGCTTCAAGCTCTGCGACCTTTTCGGGGCGTTGTTCGGCCAGGTTTTCTTGCTCTGTGGGGTCCGCAGCGAGATGAAACAGAAATTTCTTTTGCGGCGTGCCCGGTGGCTGCTCGGGTTGGTTGGCGCGAATCAGTTTCCAGTCTTCATGCAGAACCGATTGGTGGTGACCCGAACGCCAGAACAGGGTGCGGTGGGGAGGCTCGCTGCGCTCGCCCAATATAAACGGCAGCAGGTCTACCCCATCAATCTTGCGGTCCGTCGGCAGCGCGGCATTCGCGGCGGCCGCGATTGTTGGCATCAGGTCCATGTGATGCACCGCCTGCTGATAGGTTTTACCAGCGGGTAACCTGGCGGGCCATTTGGCGATAAACGGCACATGCAGTCCGCCCTCGAAGTGAGTCATTTTCCAGCCGCGATAGGGGGCATTGATGTCAGCTTGCTCGATAATGTGGGGGCCGCCGTTGTCGCTGGTGAACAGAATTAGGGTGTTGTCGGTAAGCCCGTTATCAGCCAGAGCCTGCGTAACTCTGGCAACGCTGCGATCGAGTGAACGCAGCATGGCGGCATATACCCGCAGGCCGTGGTCTTCAATATGCGCCAGCGCTTCATAGTCTTCCCGGCTAGCCTGTAGCGGATTGTGCGGACCCCAGTGCGCAAGGTAGAGAAAGAAGGGGCGAGTTCGATTGGCCTCGATGACTGCAACGGCCTCGTCAGTATAGTAGTCGGTCAGGTATTTCGCGGGTGCGAACTCCTCGCTGCCGTTGAAGCGCGCGGAGAATTTTCCGGCGGCCCACACCATCCGGTCAGTGCCATCGCGCGGAAATTTCTGGTTGACCACATCGGGATGGTCTTCGGGCAAATACAAGAGACCGCTGAGTTCAAGGCTGTCGTCGAAACCCTGCTGATTGGGTGCCATATCACCTTCCGACCCGAGGTGCCATTTGCCGATATGCGCCGTGTAGTATCCCCGATCGCGCAGCAGCTCGGCGACGGTGATCTCGCTTCCCGGCATACCCGCCTCGTAGACACCAGGCATCACATCAGCTTTTTCAGCGTCGATGAAGCCCGTTAAGGGACCCGGATTCTGATCCATCATCCATTGGGATATGGTGATACCGATTTTCGGGAAGGGGGTAAACTCGTAACCAAACCGGGTGTTGTAACGGCCTGTCATGGAAATTGCTCGGGAAGGGGCACAGATGGCGTTACCCGCGTAACCGTTGTCAAAACTGACGCCTTGCGCTGCCAACGCATCGATATTGGGGGTCATCAGGCTGCCGTCGGCGGCACCGCCGTTATAAAGAGAAATATCGTTAAAGCCCATATCGTCTGTCATGATCAGAATGATGTTGGGGGGGCGTTGCTCTGCAGGCAGCGCGGCAGTATCGGGGACAGAAGACCAGTTCACCGGGCGATTCGGCGCCACGGGCGAGCTCAGCGCCGTCAGCTTGGGCATGGCCCAGACCAGGAGGTCGACGCGATTTTGCCAGCTGATTCCAGCGGCGACGGCAACCAGTAGCAATGCGATAAGGACTCGTTTCATGACAGGCCTTCTAGTAATATTATCTAGCATAGATAGTGCCATAATGTGGAGAGGGAGATCAACGGCTCTTTTCACAGTCGTCAATGGATAAAGGGGTGCCGAATTGAAGAACCTCGATGAAAAAGTTGCGGTAGTCACTGGCGCCGGCTCCGGTATCGGCCGGACTATTGCGCTCGCACTGGCGGCAGAAGGCTGCCAGCTGGCGATCTCCAACATTAATGAACAGGAGCTGCAGGCGACGCAGGGTATGTTGGAGGCATTTAATGTCAAGGTTCATGCCCGAAGACTGGATGTAGCCGACCGGCAAGCGTTCTACGAATACGCCGACGAGGTGGCGGAGGCTTTTGGGAAGGTCAATATTGTAATCAATAATGCCGGTGTGACAGTGAACGGTAGCTTGGAAAACACAAGCATTGAAGATTTTGAATGGATAATGAATATTAATTTCTGGGGGACGGTTCATGGCAGCATGGCATTTCTGCCCTACCTGAAGCAATCCGGTTAACGGCATATTTGCAATGTCTCCAGCATGTGCAGTATCGCGGCGTTTGCTACGACCGGAGCCTATAGCTGTCGCAAGTTTGCCATCAGAGCCTTTAGCGAAACGCTTTGCACAGAGTTGAACGTTGAAGAATGCGGCGTTGGGGTGACGTCTATTCAACCGGGTTTGATCAAAACCAACTTGGTGCGCGGGACCGAATAGACAAGTCTATACGTGAAGGACAGGGTATGGATCTTGATGAATATGAAGCCACCTATACAAAGCAAGCCTTTAATACGCCGGAAACTGTTGCAAAAGTGATCGTGAAGGGCATCAAAGGGAACAAGCTATGTGTCCTGGTTGGGCTCGACGCCCATCTGGTGGACTGGGCAACACGTCTATTTCCGGTGTGGTTCCGTAAGCTGACCACCAGCGTGGTGAAAAAAGGGCGGGCGAAGAGGCGAGCTTCAGCGATACAAAAATGAGCGATGAAAACTCGCTAAGCTCGGTTATACCGAAAGACTGGCAGGGCTTTCTTGGTGAGCTCCCCAGTGCAGGGCTTGCGTTTTTTAATCTGTGATGCCAGTATTAAACGGCATATGTAGTGCTAATATATCTCCATCGCTAAGTCCATGTGGATTTATCGTTGCATGTTTTTATACAGGAGGCTCGCGGTTTGGAGGCACTAAGCGATATTGGTTATACGAATTTTCGCGCTGAAATTCGTGCCTTTCTGGAGGAAAGCCTTACAGATGATATGCGCGAAGCAGGACGCTTGAACACCAACCCTTTTCCGGATTTGAAACAAGTTATCGCCTGGCAGAAGGCTCGTCATCGCCGTGGTTGGGCTGCGCCCTCGTGGCCCAGGGAATATGGTGGGCCGGGCTGGGATGAAATTCAGCAGACGATTTTTCGGGAAGAAGCCTGCAAACTAGACGCACCGGGTGAGCACGTGCAGAGTTTGATGATGTGTGGTCCCTGTTTAATAGGGCACGGTTCGCAGGAGCAGAAAGATTACTACCTGCCGAGGATTCTGAGCGCAGAACACGTCTGGTGTCAGGGTTACTCAGAGCCGGAGTCAGGCTCTGACCTGGCATCATTGAAGACAACGGCAGTGCCTGATGGCGACGATTACATTGTTAACGGAGCAAAGATTTGGACCTCTGATGCACATCGGGCGACGCATATGTTTTGCCTGGTGCGAACGTCCAACGAGGGGCGACCCCAGCAGGGCATTACCTTCCTGCTAATCGATATGAAAACACCTGGCATAACAGTCAAACCTATTATCAACCTCGCCGGGGTACACGAGCAAAACACGGTATTCTTTGATGATGTCAGGGTGCCGCAACGCAATCGTGTCGGTGACGAGAACCATGGCTGGACCGTGGCAAAGTATCTGCTTGAGTTTGAACGTGGCACGCAGTGTCTGGCACCCGTCTTGCGAAAACGTCTCGAGAATATCAAAAAAAGCGCTGCCAGCGAGTGCAACGCTTACGGAAGTCGCCTGCTTGACGACCCGGCATTTCGTCGCAAGTTGGCAAAAATGCGGATCGAATTGCACGTTTTGGACAGTTATGAGCAGCAGATAATTGTTATGGTGGCCGCTGGGAACTGCCCGGGAATGTCGGCGCCTGTGGTAAAGAATATGGGTATGGAATTACCGCAGAACTTTGACAAATTGGCTATCGAGGCCGCTGGGCTACACACTTTAGTGTCGCAGCCTGAAGCCCTGGAGCCCGGCAATTCAGTAGCAAGGATCGGTCCAGACTATGCATTGACACCTACACCTCGATACCTGAGCAATCGCGGACTAACGATTGCCAGCGGCACCAGTGAGGTGCAGCGAGGCATCATCGCAAAATCTGTCCTTGGCTTGTAGATTGATACGGAGGTAGCAAAAGTGGATCGCGTGCTTTCCCCTGAGGGGCAGATGCTGAAAGACAGCATCGACAAGTTTCTACGACAACAATACGCATTCGACAAACGGCGTGCCCTGGCCGACTCCGAGCTTGGTTTCAGTGAAGAAAACTGGCGTGCTTTTGCTGATCTTGGATGACTTTCGATTCCGTTTTCTGAGGAATTCGGCGGCTTCGGTGGCAGCATGGTGGATGTTATTACTCTATGCGAACCTATGGGTAAAGCACTGGTCACCGAACCCGTTGTGGCCAGCCTGATTCTGGGTGGTCGACTGGTTGAGTTGTTGGGCGTTGGTGAGCAGCGCAAGGAAATACTTTCTTCGCTGGTGTCTGATCAATGCGATGATAGCGACGCGCGGGATTGCCACCAACCGACAGCGCAGCCGATCAAGCCCAGCAGCAAAGCCAGAACAAGCCTGGGGTCGCCCAGGTAAGTGAAAGGGGCAACGGGAAACGCGATGGTTTTAGCCAGCGCGGCTACCTTGAATTCATGCCTTCCCATAAACTCCGGGTTGGTCGATATCTCGATCATGTCGCGCCGACTGCGGTAACGAACACCTGCGGCTCCGCTCCATGTCTCCATGCCTTCGGCATTCATGATATCCATGGTCCGGGGCGATACCATATTGCCTCTAAATACGGGATGACTGGCCCTGGACAGCATGGCCGGAAACATATATTCCATGTACTTTGCCAGCACCTCATCGGTGGTTGCACCCGGTTCCACCCCGTCGATCTGCAGGGGTGTATCGTACATTTCCATGATGTTGATCATCACGAAGTCATCGCCGTCATCGTCCTCCATGAACTTGCGAAAACTGGCAAGCTCCTCGGGCGTTGCGTTGACCTTCCCGAGATAATGGTCGATTTCTTGCTGGCTAAGTGGCCCCTTGAAAGAGGTGTACCAGCTGAAAAATGCGACGTAGATTACCGATATTACCAACCATGTCCGTTTGGTCACTGTCATTTATATGTCCCCATAATTTGTTTCATGCTAAGAGGCGGGGCAGCACCTGTGCCAATTCAAAAAGCCTATTAGCAAGGCGAGTGCAGCGAGGCGTAGTTTCGTCGATAGGGTACTTGCCACCTTTACGGCCCTGTTTTTTTTATCTGTTGTATGTGTATGCCAGAAGCTCTTACAGACTGAACCAATTAGTTGATTGGGATGCTAGTATAGTAGCACTGCATATGTCAATATAAAGAATGAGTAGCTCGAATGATTATCTGCCAATGCTCTGCACTGCCGCAACCAAAGCGATATCGACAGCACAATATTGAAAAGGAGAGATAGATGAGCACAACGAACAGACAGTGGTTACTGAAAGAACGCCCCTTAGGTTTGGTAGGGCCTGAGCATTTTGAACTGGTGGAGTCGCCGCTGCCGGAGCCCGATCTGGCGGCGGGTCAGGTCCTGCTCAAGACCCTGATGCTCAGTTTCGAGCCCGCCATGCGCGGCTGGCTGGACGACGTGCCCAGCTACGTGCCGCCGGTCGGAATCGGCGAGCCGATGCGCGCGCCCGGTGTCTGCCAGGTGGTCCGTTCGGAGAACCCCGAACTGCCCGAAGGTACGCTGGTGCAGGGGCAGGCAAACTGGCAGGAATACAGTATCGGCGACCCCGCCAGCGGTCATGCACCCAGACCGGTACGCAAGGGTACACCGCCTAATCTTTCCCTGGGTGTTTTCGGCGGTACCAGCCTGACTGCCTACTTCGGGCTACTTGAAGTAGGCCAGCCGCAGGAAGGTGAGGTCGTACTTGTTTCCGGTGCTGCCGGTGCCACTGGCAGTGTCGTGGCGCAGATCGCCAGGATCAAGGGCTGCAAAGTGATTGGCATTGCCGGCGGCACAGACAAGTGCGACTGGCTGGTGAATGAATGCAAGCTTGATGCGGCGATAGACTATAAATCGGAAGATTTGGATAGTCGCTTGCGTGAACTGGCGCCAAAGGGCGTAAATGTGTTTTTCGACAATGTCGGGGGTGACATATTGGAGACGGCCATTAGCAACATGGCTGAGTACGGTCGCGTTGTTCTGTGTGGCTGCATCTCGAACTATAACGACGAGACCCCACCGCCCGGCCCCAATAACCTGAATTTGGTGATCTCACGGCGGCTGCACCTGAGGGGTTTCGTGATGATGGATTACATGGCTCAAGCGGGAAAGGCTATGAAGGAACTGGCCGGGTGGGTTCAGGCGGGGGAAATCGCCTGGCGGGAGGACGTCCAGGAGGGTTTCGAAAATATTCCCGCGACCCTGCAGCGCTTATACACTGGCGCCAACGAGGGCAAGCAGTTACTGAAGCTGGCGGACCCTCAGTAGCAGGGCGCTAAGAGAGCCTCAGGCGGCAAGATATGGCACTCACCTGAGGTTTTTTCTTTAAGTCGAATTTTTCTATAGGTTGACAGTCCCAAGCGCAATTTAATGCGCTTTAGATTTTCGTACCGCTATAAACAGTAGTATGGCCTCGACAATGAGTAGCGGATACATATTGGCGATGGCAGGAGGTTCATATTCGTAATGCGCTGAGGTCAGCGGGTGCATAAAATGCACCATACAAAGTAAGCTCTGCTGCAATAGCAAGAACGCGAGCATCAGGGGGATGAGACTTCGATAGCGCCAAAGTACCAAGGCGTTAAGCAGCGCGAAACTCAGCTGGAACACCCCTCCACCCGCTTGTAGCATGTAGATAACGTCGTTTGGATTTGGCAAGCCTTCAAAAACGATCACACTGGCGATGGAGTTTATTCCCCCGTCGGGCAAAAATAGATGGGCGCAGCTGCTAAAGAACCCACGGGCAACCAAAAGGCAGAAGCCGTAGAAGACTATGGCGCCACCCTGGTATTCGTTGTTAACCGTTTTCGGGAATATGACGTCCAGAATTGATTTCATTTTATATCCTCATCGATATGGGTTTCAGGTGCCTGCTGATTTTGTTAGTAGCCCTCGTCGAGGTTCTTTCCTAGTGCGATCGCGTCCTCTTCATACTTTTCATATGACGACTTCACAGGCGAGTGGTTCAAGATGCATTCAGCAACAAGCTCGTTACCTTTTCTCTGCAACATTTGGCGAGGATGGCGCAAGGGGCCACAGAGTGTAATTGCTGTTTCGAATGTAGTCATAAATCAATCGCTGAGGTAGTGCTGCAGAATGCCGCGTGAACCATAAAGCTCGGTAATCGACTCATTGTTGGCTGCGTCGACCCGGTTGAGTTCATCCTGTACATGCAGTCGTGCCTTGTTGAGGCGCCTCTGGGTGCGTGCTCTGGTAGCGCCAAAGCCGTAATCGTACTCGTAGTATTTTTCTCCGGCTTTGCCCGCAGCGATATTGGCTGTGGCAAATTGCAGGTAGCTGCGCTGTAGATAGTCCAGGAGCACACCGAGGGTGTCCGGTACCTGATCGTCCGGCAGCCAGCTGGCGCGAGGTATTGGCTCCTCGCCATAGAAGGACTCGGTATAGCCCGTCAACATGCCCTCGTACTTGCCCAGCCAACTCAATGGCTCGGGATCAAGAATATAGTGCGCTTTGGCTGCGCCAGCCAGCGCAAAATCCGCGGGGCAGGGACGCGGCCCCAGCAGGAAGTCATTATTTTCGAGGTGCTTGTCCAGCGCCTCCAGCATCAGTTTGAAATCGCCCTGTACGGCTTCCGCCTGTTCGGCCGGCACGCCGATGTAGTCGCAGACATTTTTGCCGAAATTCTCATACATCATCGTTCCGAATTCGGAAGCTTGCTGCAATTCCTGCTCGCTTAATGGCTCGGTAATGGAGCGGCCGAAAAGCAGGTTGGAGGCAAATCGCTGACCGGCCCACGCCACGTTATCGGGGTAGCACCAACGGCTGTGGACACAGGAACGGCCTAACCAGTGGTTAAAGAAATCTTCCAGGATGAACGCACTCGCGCGTTGTAATGGTGATTCCGGAATGACCGCGTATTCCGCATGGCGGGCGCTGAGCATCGGTCCGATGGAGATGGTGTCGTGAATCATCCAGTTGTCGGGGGTTTGCAACACCGGTATGAAGTGAGTTCCAGCGCGGGCCTCAATCTGTGCTGCGGATTCCTGCTTTTTAAATTGCCAGCGCCAAGGCAGGCGCTGAAAACGCAATTGCGCCTCCAATTTGCGAGAGAAGAAGCTGGATTCGTGCCCAATTAGAGTGTATTCACCACGGTACATGGTTTTCCCCATTCGAAGAAAAGCTTGCGTACATATTGGCATGCCTAATGCTATAAAAAAACATCACGGGACTGCGTGCGAGACTTGAGCAGCGAGATTGCGGCCGCTATTGGCTCGGGTCACGTTGTGATCCTAGTCGACCAGCAATTTTCGTAGTATCGCCTCACACTGAGATTGCTTCATCAGCCGAGGTACCGGGTACTGCGGATGAGCTTCTGCGAGCGCACGCTTAGCCAAGTTGGTTATATCCGATGCCTGCAATTGCGCGATACCGGTGGGGATGTCCATATTCCGGTTCATCTCCCGCACTTTCTCTATAAAACGCGTAGACAAGGTCTCGGTGGGCTCATTATCGCGGCCGATACCGCCTATGACAGCCAGTTTGGCTAACTGCGTCTCACAGTCTTGCCGACAAAAATCGAGTATATAGGGCAAAATAACAGCATTGGCCAGACCATGCGGTACGCCGTACAGGCCGCCGAGATTGTGGGATATGGCATGAACGTAGCCGACCATTGCGCGGGTGAAGGCCAAGCCTGCATGATGGGAGGCCATGGCCAGATTTTGGCGGCGCGCCACATCCGTTCCGTCGCGATAGGTCGCTTCGAGGTCTCGAAGGATAATTTCTACGGCCTGCTCGGCGTGCAAGTTGGTGTAATCGGTAGCCCAGTTGCCAATATAGGACTCCACCGCGTGGGTGAGAGCATCCATGCCAGTGGACGAAGTGATGTGTGGTGGCAGTCCAATCATGAGTTCCGCATCCAGTACAGCATAGGATGGAACCAAATGCGGACTGCCGATACCGAATTTTTCATGGCTGTCCGGATCACTCACCATAGCGCCTAGCGAACACTCTGATCCGGTGCCGGCGGTGGTGGGTACCGCGAACAATGGTGGCAGGGGGCCGGGCACCTTCATGCCACCTTTCAAGTCCAGAACTTTCTTATCCGGATAGCCTATCCTTGCGTTGATGACCTTCGCGCAATCCATCGGCGAGCCGCCGCCGAAGGCGATGATACCGTCGCATTGGTTCGCTCGATAAACCTCAACGCCCGACTCAATGTTTGCAATCGTCGGGTTGGGTTGCACATCGTCAAATACTGTGCAGGCGATACCGGCTTCACCCAGTGCCTTCACGAGGGAATCGACCAGGCCGAGGCCGGTAATGCCCTTGTCAGATACGAGCAATACGTTGCGAATTCGTTTCGACTGAATCAGTGCGGGCAGTTTTTGCAAGCTGCCCGGGCCGCTGAGCAGTTCCGGCTCGGGAAGGTCCATTCGTCCCATTACAAAACCGATAAATTTACTCAAACATCGAATGAAAAATTTCTTCACCAGCCACATTATGCGTCCCTCTCCAATTGATTTCTGTGTATTGAGCACGGTGTTGATAAAATTGAATAGTCCTTGGTGATTCGATTCCCAGAATATAGTTGCGTAGTGTATGCTAATAGATAAGAGGGCACAATAAGTAAGCCTAAAAGGGAGCAACAATGAGCCAGAAACCGAATAATCCTGTTTACACGCTCTATGGTTCATATGCGTCCTACGCAACGGCCAGACCGCGTAGCTATCTAAGGAAAAAGGGAATTCCTTTTGTTGAGCGTGTACCCGCCACGCCGCGGTTTCGCGAGTACGTACGAAAAACTAGCGACAATCACCGCATTCCACAGATCGAAACACCCGACGGACAGGTGATACAGGACAGCATCGCGATCTTTGATGCGTTGGAACAGCAGTTTCCTGAGCCCGCTGCTTATCCACCGGGCATTCGCCAACAAATGGCTGCACGCCTGTTCGAATTTATGATTGATGCCACACTGGGACGCTCTGCCTGGCACTATCGCTGGAATTATAAGGACGATAACTACGACTTCGTCGGTCGGGAATTCGGGCGCTCGTTTTCGCCCCATGGCAGCGATAAAGAACTCGCCCATTTCGGTGAAGTGATCGCCGAGAGGATGAATGGCTTTCGAACATCTATTTTTGCTGATACTCCCGATGTTCGGCCGCTATTCGATCAGTTATATCTCGATACCCTGGGCATTTTGGAGGAGCATTTCCGGCAGTATCCGTACCTGTTTGGCGGTCTGCCTAGTATTGCAGACCATATATTGATGGGCCCGCTCTTTGGCCACTTTGGCCGTGATCCGGTGCCCTCCAATATCATGAAGCTAAAGGCTCCGCGGGTGTTTCGCTGGACCGAGCACATGAATACGCCTGAAATCGTCTCGCCCGAGCATCATGATATTCCTGAAGCCTACCTGGCCGATGACGAGATTCCGGAGGGTACATTGGCATTCCTGCGTTTCTGTCTCGAAACTTATGGTGCTGCTATCGCTCAATCGGTGGATATCTACAATAACTGGGCCCTAGAGCAAACCCAGAAATCCGCTGGTGATTTACTGTCCGACAAACCAAAAGATCACGAACCCACCATCGCCCAGTTCACCACGCAGATTCGCGGCACAGCCGTTCAGCAATCGGTGGGAAGTAATGAGATCTGGGTCATTCAGCGGGTGCTGGACTGGATAGACGGACTCTCTGAGAGTGAGAAAGAAACCTGCCGCGACCTGTTGACCGACTGTGGCGGCGCAGACATTTTTGACCTGAAGCTGGAACGCCGCTTGACCCGGGTCGGGACCTACATGGCATTTGAGTAGCGTTGTTGCGCAGGGGTATGTGATCTTTAATCGACTTAGAATATTCGTATTGCGTCGCGTCTACACGTTCACGGCTAAACAAGCCTGGCGAAAAAATACCCATCCGGGCGTAGAAACATCTGACGAGGAAATTCCAGTCGATGGTGGTCATATCATTCTACGGCTGTACAAACCTATCTCACAGCAAACGCTTTCTGTAGTGGTGTTTTACCATGGCGGCGGCTTTGTTATAGGCGATATTGACGCTTACGACGGCATGTGTAGGGACCTCAGCCATAGAACGGGACGCATCGTCGTGTCGGTGGGTTATCGGCTGGCGCCGGAACACCCCTTCCCGTGTGCGCCTGACGATTGCATATCAGCTTTGCAATGGGTTTATGATCACATTGAAGATTTCGGCGGCCGCAAGGACATGATTTATCTGGCAGGTGACAGCGCTGGCGGCAATCTTGCCGCTATCACGGCTCTGACAGCACGAGATAAATTACCCGGGCTGCTTAAAGGGCAAATTTTGATTTATCCGGTTACCGATCACTACGATTCTGCTACACCCTCCTATCGCGAAAATGCCAGGGGGCAGCGGTTGACACGAAACATGATGATTTGGTTCTGGGACATGTACTACCGCGACAGTGTGCTGATAAAAGCAGGTGAAACCAGGCACAGCTTGGCCACACCATTAACCGTTAGGGATCTGTCGAAGCTGCCACCCACACTAGTCATTACGGCAGAAAAAGATCCGTTAAGGGATGAGGGGATTGCTTACGCCGATCGCCTTAGGGAGCAGGGTGTAGACGTTCAACACAGTCTTTATAAAGGCCTGCAACATGGTTTTATAGGCATTGCCGGTCCTACAAAAGACCATATCGCTGGCGTCGATGAAATTGCCCAGTGGATGATCGATCACGACAGAGGCGATGCGAGGGGCGACGAGGAGAATCTTCGACCGTTGTAAGGGTGCATCCCATGGGATGATCCGCTTTTCTAGCCCCAGACAGCCCTGCGAAGAAGAGATGAAGGGCGGTAGCCAATTCGCGTATATCAGAATGATCCATCGTCGCGAAGATCGCTCTCGCTTGGTCTTGCTCATTCCGGGTCACGCGCCCAATCCGGCTCATACCCTTCATCTCTTCGTGGTTCAACGTGAATCGGTTTCGCTTCTGTTGCCAGAAAAGGCCACAGTTAGAATCTGTAACCCAAATCCATGCCGTAGGTACGCGGTGCATTGTACTGACCCGCTACGTTGCCTAGGTTGTCGGTAATAAACTGGCCACCGCCGATATAGCGATCATCGGTGAGGTTGTTACCCCATAAGCGTACGCGCCAGGATTCGTTGCTCCAGGTGAGGCTGGCCGATAAATCTTCCCGGTCCTGCTGGTAGGCTCCGCTGACGCAGCTGCCCCTGTCCTGGCAATATTCCACGGAATCACGATAGTTGTAGAGGATCTGGGGCACCAGCGTGCCATCGGCAAGCGAGAACTCCATCTGCGCACCCAGGGTGAAGCTGTATTTCGGCAATCGCGGCAGGTCTTCATCCGAGCGATCGACAGAGCAAACATCCAGCGGAGCTGTATCCAGCGAAACGCAATCCAGGCCCAGCTGCGCGCCGGTACCTCCGGTCAAAATCTGGGTGTCGTCGAAATCATCGATCTTGCCATCATTGAGCGAAAGATTGGCCGTTAATTCGAGGTTGCTCAGTGGCAGCCATTTAGTCTCGATCTCAAGCCCCATTACCGAAGAGGCCTTGGCATTGATAGGCGCAGCCACGGGTGCGCCTGTGGCGGGATCAAGCGTCACGCTGGATAGTTGGCGATCGGTGTAGTCCATGTAGAACAATGCCGTGTTGAGGGATAGCGTATTGTCCAGCCCAATCAATTTAACCCCGAGTTCATAGTTTTTAACATTCTCTGGTTTGAAAGTGCCTAACTGACCGCTTACGGGGTCGAGTTGATCCGATACACCCCCCGACAAAAAGCCCTCCGAGTACGTGAGGTAGGCGATGCCGGTATCTACCCAGCCGATAGCATCGAAGGTGTAGCCCAGGCTGACCATCGGCGTCCAGTCGTCGCTTTCCACAGAGTTAGTTTGGTTGTCCTGTGGGTTGTCGGACGGTACCCAGTCGTGCGCAATATTGAACGTTTCAATACCTCCGGGCAGCAGCCAGGCTTGGGGCCCCAGCGGTTGTGCCGGTGGATTCCCCACAGAGGTGTCGGGAACGAATCGCGTGCGCCGGAACTCGCGGGTTTCGTCGGTGTATCGGATTCCGGCACTGAGGGTCCACTTCTCCGCCAGCTCCCAGTCAAACTGGGCATAGGCCGCCATCGATTCGTTGTCCGACTCGACATCCATTAATGAAAAGTTGTAGAACAGGAAGTCGGTATCGCCGGGCAGTGGGAATGGCGCGCCGGGCAAGCGGTCCGCACTCAAGGGGCCTTGCCCACTGGCCAGATTTACTTTGCCATTTTCCTCGAAGTAATACAGACCGGTTGCAAAGCTCAGTTTGTCGTTCAAGGTGCTGCCGGTCAACTGGAGCTCCTGGCTGAAAATTTCGGTCTGAAATCCGTCCGTAGACGGATAAGAGGCGCCGGCGGTGAGAAGCGGTATACCCACGGCATCTACGTCAGTGGGCCCTTCGCTTTCGATGTCCCGCCAGGCAGATATGCTTTTGAGGCTCATGTCATCGCTGAGTTCCCATTCCACGGTGGCAATACCCTGCCATATCTCCTCTTTGGTATTTGCCGTCAAGTAGTCGTTTATTACTGTGTCTATACCCAGCGCACCATTATCCGCGCAATGCTCTGCGTAGGTCTTACCGGTAGTCGTCAGCAAAAGCGGGGCCAGCAGCTCAGCCAGGTAGCCGGCGCCGGCTTGGTCAATCGGGTTACAGTTTTGACCAAACCCGGCCTGGTCCGTTTTGGTGTAACTGAGGTTCAGATCGACCGTGACAGCATCTGTGGGGAGCCAGCGCAATTGTCCGCGGCCACCAGCGCGATCTTCCTCATTTCGCTCGCTACCGTCCCAAGCGTTGTCGACGTAGCCGTCACGGTGCACAGACCAGGCCGAAAAGCGGGAGTTCAGGGTGCCCTCTATCAGTGGCACGTTGAGAGTTCCCTTGAAATCCTCTCGCCCATGGTTGCCCACACGCACTTCGAAGTCACCCTCCCACTCATCCACCGGCCGGTTGGTGGTGTAGATGATTGCACCGCCGGTCGTGTTTTTACCAAATAGGGTCCCCTGAGGGCCGCGCACAACCTGCACGCTGGCAAGGTCTACGTTGTCCAGGACAGCACCCTGCATGCGCGAAAGGTACGCCCCATCCATATAGATGCCAACTCCCGAGTCATAATTGATGCTGGGGTTGCGGGCGCCGACGCCGCGAATGTAGACCTGCGCCTGTGCATCAGTAGCCACGTCTAAATTTGGTACCACCCGTGATAGATCGGACAGATTGCGTATGCCCTCGGCGCGCAATTGATCACCACTGAGTGCTGTCACTGCAAGTGGCGCTTCCTGCAGAGTCTCCTCCCGCTTCCGGGCGGTCACGACGACCTCCTCGAGGGCCATTTGTGCGGAGGAGGGCAAGGCGACCAAACTTGTGCTTGTTGCTGCAATGGCGGCACAGAGTGCGGACGGCGAAAAGGCGGCTAGCTTTCTGTTTTTATACATAGCTATTTGCTCCTGAGTGTAAATAGAGAACTTTGAAGTGGTGCGACGGGCGTCTGCCTGGGCTGCGACATTGTTGTCACAATGGGTCGCCGCCCAATACGGCGGGCGTCTCGCAGTAGGTTGTCAAAATATACCGCTGGTGGTCCTCGATCCTCTTCGAGAGAGCCTCTGCGATTGCCGGGATTTTAGAATTACTCGCGAAGTACTTTAGCCCTCGCTCGTTTTGCCGGGTCAACGGTATGATTTCAGGGGGGGGAAGTAATATGCTGATACTCATGGTTGCCCAGTAGATGTCTGCGGCAGTGAGCGCATCGCCCACCAGATAGTGCGAGCCGCATTGCTCTTGCGCTTTAAGGCGACGGTCGATCAGGCTGATCACCGCGGCGACCTTGCTCGGAGCCGCGGCGCAGGCCTCCTCGCTATAACCGTATTTTCTTCCCAGCGGTGTGTCGATCAGGTTTCTCATATTCCAGACCATACCGTCCTCGCCCAGTACCACAGCGCAGAGGCCGAAAGCTTCGGCGCGCAGTTCCACATCATCTGGAACCAAAGAGGGGGTGCCCGCTGCGCCAATGCGCTCGGCCAACGCGAGTTGCTCACTCCAGACGTTCCTGGGCCGCTCCTCGTTGTGAAACATCGTGGGCAAGCCAGTCTGGCTGGTGAGCTCGTAAAGCCTTGCCTGTCGGTCCTTGCCGGTGCTCTTCTCGATCCCCATGTGTGGGTGCACCACCCGGATCAGTGGCACGCCTTTCACAAAACAGATGTTCTTGAGGGCCTCAGAAAATACAGCCGGAAACCCGGGGGCGAAGGTAACCCTGGTGCCGGTTTTCATGGCCGCTGCCTCGTCGAGGGTCATGAACTGCGGACCGGGTGAGGTCGACGCAGCATTCGAGTTTCGTTCATTATCTGACATAGCTCGGTACTCCGAAGTCTTTATAATTATCACTGGATGTATGTTATAGCATTGTATATGCTATTAAATCAATGATCGCAAAAATATATATTTTGTATCACTACTGTCCGGTTAAAACTTCGATAAAACGTAATTTTTCCAATGATCACAACAAGTTACATCGAATTTAGGATGTCCCCGACTTGAACGCGAATCCAGCAAAGTATCCTCTTGGTAAACCCTTGTTGCCGAGACGATTCCATGTATACCGGAAAGACGCTGTTTGCACAGATCATGGATTTTCTTCCGTGGAAAAATTTTCACCGGATCGTGTCCCGCTACGATGGGGATCACCGTATTCGCACGCTCCCTTGCGCCGAACATTTTCGAGCTCTGGCGTTTGCGCAATTGACTTACAGGGAGAGCCTGCGCGATATCGAAGCGTGTCTCTCGGCGCAATCGGCCAAGCTGTACCACATGGGCATTGGTTCGCCGATCAAGCGCTCTACCCTGGCAGATGCCAACGAACGAAGAGACTGGCGAATCTACGCCGAGTTTGCACAACGGCTGATCACGCAAGCCCGAAAACTCTACGCCGAAGAGGATCTTGGGCTGAACCTGACGAACACGGTTTATGCTCTGGACTCCACCACGATAAACCTGTGCCTGTCGCTGTTTCCATGGGCGCCATTTCGCAGCACCAAGGCGGCAGTGAAGATGCATACGTTGTTGGATCTGCGTGGCAATATCCCGAGTTTTATCCATATTTCCGACGGAAAGGTGCACGATGTCAATGTGCTCGATCTGATGATTCCGGAACCCGCGGCAATCTATATAATGGATCGCGCTTATCTGGATTTCGAGCGGCTCTTCACACTTCACGACGCTGGCGCGTTTTTTGTCACGCGCGCCAAAGCGAATTCCGACTTGCGCAGGGTCTATTCGGCACCGAGCGACCGGACGCAAGGGATCATCTGCGATCAGACGGTAGCTTTGTCGGGGTTCTACAGTCAAAAGCGATACCCCCATCATCTGCGCCGAATTCGCTTCAAAGATCCCGAGACAGGAAAAACGCTCATCTTTTTGACCAACCTGTTCGGTCCACCACCAACGACCATTTGCGAACTGTACAAAGCCCGGTGGCAAGTCGAATTGTTTTTCAAATGGATCAAGCAACATCTCCGAATCAAAAAGTTTTACGGCACGTCAGAGAACGCCGTCAAGATACAGATCTGGACCGCCGTGTCGGTGTACGTGCTGGTAGCCATCATCAAGAAACGCCTCAACATGGATGCCTCACTCTACACTTTGTTGCAGGTATTTTCAGTCACACTTCTCGAGAAAATCCCTTTAAACGAGGACCTTTTCAATGCCAGCCATATCCTGGAGGATGACATAAATTCTAACCAACTGAATCTATTAAATATTTAACCGGACAGTAGTGATTTTGTATGAAAACAAATGAGGGAGTTAACATGACGACTTGTAGCGAAAAAGAAGAAAAAAACCTTGGAGTAGCAAGAAAACTGCTGACCAGCCTAATGAGTGCCGATAAAGATCAAGCCATCACTCTAATCAACGAGAACTTTGTAATGTCTTTGCCAGTCTCGGTAAGCCCCAAACCGATATCCGGCACTAGATCATTCGGGAGGTATGTTGAGGCCGCGACGCAAGTATTTGTGGGCGAAGCGAAAATTGAAGAACTTAGCGCTGTCTCGGTCGGAGATACCGTCGTTCTGGAAGTCAAAGTCATTGCCAGGACAAAATCCGGAAACCAATATGAAAACCTCTATGTTCACTGGTTTGAACTGGAAGCCGGTAAGGTATCCCGGTGGCGGGAGCATGTGGATACCAAGCGCGCGTTTGAACTTATGACAAAATCAAGCACCTCGGTTTAATCCCTCTGCTTGTGCGCTGTGGGTTCCCCCGTATCTGTATCACGAGGCCTTCTTGTATGGAGGCCTCATAGTCGCGGCAAGTTTGGATATGACCTTCGACGTGGTGAAGATGGGCTTAGAGTGACTAAAGTTCTTAAACCCATCGCGGCCATGGTATGAGCCCATACCGCTGGGTCCTACTCCGCCGAAGGGCAAGTCCTCCTGACCGACGTGCATGATGACATCGTTGACGGTAACGCCGCCTGAAGTTGTTTGTGTCAGTACCCGGGTTTCCTCTGCCTTGTCATCGCCGAAGTAATACAGCCCCAGTGGCCTATCTTTGCTGTTCACATGGTTCAGTGCCTCGCTTAGATCGTTGTATTGCATGACCGGGAGTATCGGGCCGAAAATCTCGTCTTGCATTAGCTGCATATCTTCGCTGGGGTCGAGGGCGAGTGTGGGTGGGATGCGTCGATGCTCCTGCTGAGAAAAGTCTTCTGCTGCGGGATTAAGCTCAACCAGCCTGGCACCTTTTGCGCTCGCGTCTTCGAGGTAGCCTTGCAATCGCTGGAAGTGACGTGCGTTAACGATGCTGGTGTAGTCGGGGTTATCCTTGATCGTTGGGAACATTCTGGCAATGCACGCACGCGCATGCTCGACAAATTCATCGCGACTTTCTTCGGGTAGATAAACGTAATCCGGTGCAAGGCAGATCTGTCCGGCATTCATGGTTTTACCTGCCATGATATTATTTGCAGCGAGCTTTAGATCTGCAGATCGCCCAATGATCACCGGTGACTTGCCACCGAGTTCCAGTGTCACCGGAACCAGGTTCTCGGCGGCCGCCCTCATCACGTGTTTGGCCACTGATGTCGCGCCAGTGAATATCAGGTGGTCGAAGGGAAGGCGGGAAAAGGCGCTGCCAACTTCGGGGCCGCCGGTAAATACTGCGACTTCCTCCTCGTCGAATTCCTCGGCGAACGCCTTCTTCATTAGCTCGGAGGTCTCTACAGTGAATTCAGATGGTTTGATCATGGCTCGATTGCCGGCAGCGAAAATCCCGGCAAGTGGACCGAAAGTGAGTTGAACCGGGAAGTTCCACGGGCTAATGCAGCCGACCACGCCGAGTGGCTGGAATTCAAGGCGAGCGCGCGCTCCCAGCAGGCCCAGGGGGAACATAACTTTGCGTTTTTCGGGTTTCATCCAATTTCGCAGATGTTTTTTGGCGTACTTTAATGGCTCTATTGAACCATCAATATCTGTCTGTTTGGATAGGTCCCGTGAGCGGTGCCCGAAATCGGCGGCCATAGCGTCGCCGAACTGGGATTCATATTTTTCGAGTATATTAATCGCCCGGTTAATTCGATCTATTCGAGCGTCAGCACTGACTATACCTTCAGTCAAAAAGGCTTTTCTTTGCCAGTCCAGTGCTGCCTGCATGTCTTCATATGTTGGGTCTGCCACGGAGTTTCCTCGTATTTTTTCAGTTGAATACATAGTGCGATTCTATGCGTAAAAAGCGGCGATTTTTATGACTGCCACCAGGGGAAGAACGGAGGCATATCCCTGGACGTTGTTTCGGTAAATTGCGCTGGCCGCTTGTCACCAAAAGCGGCGACGCCTTCCCGCCCGCTGCTTTGGCTTTGATAAAAAAGCGCCAGCGACTCCACAAAATGTGCATCCAATGGCTGTGCACATGCTGCATTGCGATACATCATCTGCCGGGTCAGGGCGATCGAGGTGGCGCTCTTGTCGGTGAATTTTTTTGCCAGTGAGATTGCATCAGCCAGTAAATCGTCGGCGCTACTCACCGAACGTACCAAACCGGCTTCTCGGGCCTCGGCGGCAGGGAGAATTTCACCGCTGTAGGCCCACTCCAGGGCCCGGGACATGCCAACAATACGAGGCAAAAACCAGGTGGAACAGGTTTCCGGCGTGATTCCAATTTTGTTGAAAACAAATCCAATGCGAGCCTTTTCCGATGCTATCCGCACATCCATCGCGCAGGTCATAGTGGCGCCAACCCCAACAGCGGGGCCGTTGATAGCCGCGATCACCGGCTTGTTACACTCGAAAATGGCCAATGCCACCAGTCCTCCACCATCGCGAACGCCGCCGTGTATTCCCGGCGCAAATTCGGGGTTATGCAGATCGCTCAAGGTCGGCTTGAGAGATTCATCGAGGCCAAATACATTGCCTTCCGAGTTCAAATCCATGCCGGCACAAAAGGCGCGACCCGCCCCGGTCACGATGATGGCGCCGACCTCGTCGTCATTGCTGGCACGCTGAAAGGCGTCGATTAGCTCGCTACCCATCTCCAGTGTAAACGCATTAAGTGACTCGGGGCGATTCAGTGTCAGCGTCAATATTCGGTCGCTGACTTCGTAGAGCACAGTGTTGTATTTCATCCTATTTTAACTCTCGATGGTAGTTGGCTGGACTTCGTATAAAGTTTGTCGGGGCAGTTTTTCTTGCAGGAAAAAACAAGATCCATTGTATTGGCACAATCCGCGCTATAATAAAAATACAATACAGAGCTCGCGCTCAGTATACGTGCGGGTATCCGCTCGCTCATTTCTGAAAGTTTTCGGGCGGCACACGTAGACCGTGCCGCAGCGCCAAGGGGACCAACAGCGCCGCCCAGGCACCGGTCCATACACCTTTTAGCCCCGCGTAAGCCGTGAGTGACAAGCTGTCCACACCCAATAGAGAGAGCAGCCCAAGTGAAATGGCAGCCGCCAGCATTCCAGCGATGGCAAAGACCAGCGTTGCCTGTAGCGGCGAGTGCGGCAACCCGCGGGACAGTCCCATTTCATCTGTGCGCAGCCACGCCAGCTTCCCGTTGCGGCCCTGCCTACGCCCCATCCACATCACGATTGCGCTGACAATAGCGGAAAGCACTATTGCGGTGGTCAGCAGGTCTGCAGCGAAACCATCACCCCCAGAGAAGGCTATAGTTTTTCGTGAGCCCATAATGGCGTAGACAATGCCGGCATTGAAGACGGTGTTTATAACGAAATTGCCAATGGCTTCCCTACGAATATGCTTTTGCAGGTGTTGCCGGTCACTGTTTCTATTCATGTAGTTGCGCTCGACATAGGAGGTACCAGAATTGCCAGCTTGCTCACCTTGAATATTAATGACACCATAGATGCTAAAACAATGCAACTGGCGATTGCTGACAGTTTTGGAATAAACGCCGAGCCAGGTTTTTCACCATTCAGTGGAGTACAGAACATGACTAGCGACGCCTATGAGCCCCCGAGCGTATGGCGGTGGAATCCCGACAACAATCAGGCCTTTGCCAACATCAATCGTCCCACCGCCGGTGCGCAACAGGAAAAGGATCTGCCGGTAGGCAAGCACCCTTTGCAGCTGTACTCTTTGGCTACTCCCAATGGCATGAAAGTAACCACTATGTTGGAAGAGCTGCTCGCCAGGGGCCACTGCGGAGCCGAATATGACGCGTGGTTGATTAATATTGGCGATGGATCCCAGTTCGGCAGCGGTTTCGTGACTGCCAATCCCAATTCAAAGATTCCCGCCATGGTCGATCACAGCGATGATGTGCCCATCAGGGTGTTTGAATCCGGCTCCATCCTGCTCTACCTGGCGGACAAGTTCAGTGAGTTCATACCCGCTGATCACGCCGGCAGAACAGAGTGTCTGAACTGGCTGTTCTGGCAGATGGGTGCTACCCCGCTTCTTGGTGGTGGTTTTGGCCACTTTTACGCATATGCGCCAGTCAAGATCGAGTACGCTATCGATCGCTATACCATGGAAGTAAAGCGGCAACTGGACCTACTGGACAAGAACCTGGCGAATCGCAGATACATGTGTGGCGATGAGTACACCATAGCGGACATGGCCATCTACCCGTGGTATGGCGCGGTGATGCGCGGACATGCTTACAGCGCGGCAGAGTTCCTGGAAACCCATACGTATACTAATCTCGCCCGCTACGTTGAGGAGTTGCGCCAGAGGCCAGCGGTACAGCGAGGAGCGATGGTCAATCGTCCCTTTGGAAGCAAATCCAAACAGCTACTGGAGCGGCACGACGCCAGCGACTTCGAACTGCGCACCCAGGACATACTGGACCCGGACCCGCCAGAGGAAGAGCAGACCGCTAGCGAGAATACACAACCACCGAATTGAGGTGCGAAGCGGCAGGTGGTTTGAAAGGGCAAATAGTGTGACCGTCACTGCGTCAGCCCGGGGCGTTGCAGATACTTCTACGCGAGCTGCTAGCCGCGCTCGATTTTCTCGATGAGATTGCAACGGTGACGGCCATAATCTAGCCCTCTATTTTCATTCAATTTCGACTGTGGATTGAGTGATCGTGGCATCGCGGAGCCACGATCGCGCAGCTCGGCGATCGTGGCTAATCGCCCGGTGATTTACTGCGCATTTCAGTTTCATACACATTCTTTTCTTTCAAAGCTGACGGCCTTGACATATTATAGCAGTTCATATGCTATTATAATTTGATGCTGGAGTCATTCTCTGCCTTCTAATTAGAGGCATGGGGCAAACGCTTGATATGCCAGCCAGCACAAACCGAATACGTATTATAGGAACCAGGGACATGACAGAAACAGCGAACATACAGTTGATTGGCGTGGTCGGCTCGCCCTATACCCGTAAAATGCTTTCCCTGCTGCGCTATCGCAGAATCCCACACAAAATGATCTGGGGGCAGCCGGAGTTAGTACTTCCCACTTTGGGACTAGAGATGCCAAGACCGGTACTACTGCCAGTTTTCGTGTTGCCAGATACCAATGGCGATTTGAAAGCCGTGACTGATTCCTCGCCGATTATAAGACGCCTGGAAGGCATGAGTTTAGAGCGCTCAGTTCTCCCAGTTGACCCTGCTCTGGCGTTTATCGATTATTTGCTGGAGGATTTTGGTGACGAGTGGGTCACCAAGTATATGTTTCATTATCGCTGGCATGCACAAGCCGACGCTGATAATGCCGGCACTTTGTTACCACTACACTTTCGTGTCAATTTGCCATCCGAAGAACACGAGCAACTGAAGAAGATGCTCCCCGAGCGTCAGATCAGCCGCCTGTATGTGGTGGGCTCTAACGAAACGACCGCCCCGATTATTGACGCCAGCTACCGGCGCTATCTGAAGGCAATGGAGGCTCATCTGCAGACCCAGCCCTTTATGCTGGGCAACCGGCCCGGTGCGGGTGATTTTGCCATGTTCGGCCAACTGACTCAGTTGGTCGGCTTTGACCCAACGCCGAGGGCGATCGCCCACAAACTATCGCCGCGTACCGTTGCGTGGACCTCGCTGATGGAAGAGCTCAGTGGTTTAGAACCGGGTGACGGCGATTGGAATAATCCCGATGACATGCCGGAGACGCTGGGCGCTATTTTGAGTGAGGCGGGCAGGGTGTATGTCCCTGCGCTGTTGGCAAATAGCCGGGCTGTTAAGGCGGGAGAGAAAACCTGGGAAGCCGAGATTGATGGTGCGCGTTGGACGCAACAGACCTTCCCTTACCAAGCGAAATGCCTGATGTGGATTAACGAGCAGTACCGGGTATTAAGCGTTGAGGACCGTGCGCGTGTCGATCGAATTCTCGCTGGCACCGGATGCGAAGCTCTGCTACTGGGTAATGTGTAACAGACAAATAAATATCTTCCAGCCGCGGTAGTTGCCGCTGGATCCAGTATTTTTCAATACGTAAACAGTGACAGTCAGGAGACTAAGCGATGGGTTTTGAAATTAGCGAAAAATCACAGGTATTAAACGCGCAACTTGAAGCGTTTATGCAAAAACATATTTATCCCCGTGAACACGACTATGCTGAATGGTGCCTGGACCAGAACAATCTTTGGCTAACGCCGCCCTGGTTTGACGAACTGCGTGATCTGGCAAAGGCCGAGGGCCTGTGGAATTTATTCCTGCCCTATGAGTATCAGCCCTGGAGTCCTGGCTTAACCAACGTAGAGATTGCGCCGCTGTTTGAAACTATGAGCAAGGTGATGTGGGCGCAACCGGTATTTAACTGCAACGCGCCAGACCGAGGCAACATGGAAGTGCTGGCCAAGTACGGCACAGCCCAGCAGCAGGAGCAGTGGCTTGAACCTCTGCTGGCGGGAGAAATTCGCAGTGCTTATGCCATGACAGAGCCCCAGGTGGCATCCAGTGATGCCACCAACATGGAGCTGGAGATCAAGCGCGATGGCGATGAGTATGTGCTCAACGGCCGCAAGTGGTGGACCACCGGAGCCGTTAACCCTCGCTGTAAGATCATGCTGGTAATGGGCAAGTCCAACCCGGAAAATCCTCGCCATAGCCAGCACTCTACCATTTTGGTGCCCCGTGACACGGCAGGGATAACACTGGTCAGGCCGCTTCGCGTCTTCGGCAACTTGCATTCGCCCGGCGGTGAAGCGGAGCTACTGTTCGAAAACGTGCGCGTACCAGCGAGCAATATGATCAAGGGTGAGGGCTGCGGCTTTGAAATTGCCCAAGGTCGCCTCGGCCCCGGCCGCTTTCAGTATGCAATGTCGCTGGTGGGGAGCGCACAGCGCTGCCTGGAATTAATGTGCGCCCGCGCTGATGAACGTGTGGCCTTCGGCGAGAAATTAAAGAAGAAAACCAGTGTTCAGCACGAGATTGCCCGCTGCCGTTGTGATATCGAGCAGGCTAGGCTGCTGACCATGCAGGCCGCCCACTTGATGGACACCGAGGGTGTTGAAGCGGCGAAGCCCTACATCAGCATGGTTAAGATCGTTGCACCAAACATGGCGCAACAGGTGGCGGATCGCGCCATGCAGGTGTTTGGCGGCATGGGTGTCTGTCAGGACACTTTGATACCCGAGGTCTTCACCAGTGCCCGAATCTGCCGCATTGCCGATGGCCCCGACGAGGTGCACATGTCGCAGTTGGCCAAGTTGACAATGCAGGAACTGGCCAGCTGATATGGGTGTGATCGCTAAGTCCCGCGAGGTGATCAGGGTTCTGAAAGAGTTCGCACCGATCGTACCGGTGCTAGCTGGCAAGAAGCCCAAAAAGGAAGACAGGGCATCACTGGGTACTGTATTCGAAGATTCGGTGGTCCGTTATCCAAAAAATATAATGCTGCTATTTGAGGGTCGTCAATGGACCTACAGCGAGTTCAACGCCGAGGTTAACCAACTGGCACATCTGCTGCAATCGCGCGGCATCAAGCGGGGTGATTGCGTGGCGGTGCTGATGGAAAATCGTGCCGAATTCGTTCTCGCTGTGCTGGCACTGGCCAAATTGGGTGCGCCGGGCAGTCTTATCAACAACAGCCTTAACGGCAATGCCCTGGTGCACTGTCTTAAAGAGACCGGCGCCAAAAAATGTATTGTGGGTGCCGAGCGAACAGGCGTATTGGCCGAGGTTATGCCTGAACTCGCACAGGGGCTGAATTTGGAGCCAGGTCGTGACTACTTCTGGGTGCCCGAGGTGGGCGAGCATGCGGATGACTTTTTCTGCCCGGACTGGGCCGAAGATATTGCTCCGGCGATGGCGGCCATGCCAAAAGGCAATCTGTCGGTAACGCGCGAGATAACGGCCGCTGAGACAGGGATGTATGTCTTTACCTCCGGTACTACTGGTCTGCCCAAGGCATCGGTACAGCCTCACTTCAAATATGTGGTGACAGCTCGACTGGTGAGCAAGATTACTTTTCATGTTAAGCCCACGGATCGGCTGTACCTCTGTCTACCGCTTTACCACTCCACGGGCATGCTGCCTGGGTTTGTTAGCTTTATCGCAAATGGCGCCTCGATTTTTTTGCGGCGCAATTTTTCTGCCTCGAACTTTTGGCGTGAGGTGCAGCAATACGAAACAAATTGTTTCGTCTACGTGGGCGAACTGTGCCGCTACCTGGCGGATCAGCCGGAAAGTGAGGCCGAAAAAAACAACCCATTGATAAAAATGATGGGCAATGGTCTGCGGCCGGATGTGTGGGATAAGTTCAGGGGCCGTTTTGGCGTGCAGCGCATTTGCGAGCTATACGGCGCCAGCGAGGGAAATATCTCGTTCTTTAATTTGCTGAATAAAGACAACACGATTGGTGCTGCACTGAGCCCAGTCGCCCTGGTGCAATACGATCTGGAGAGCAACACTATTGTTCGAGACAGCAAGGGACGCTGCGTCGAAGTGTCGCTGGGGGAGCCGGGTCTATTGCTGGGTAAGATCACGCCCAAAAGCGAGTTCGATGGCTATACCAACCCCGAGGCCACGGCCAGTAAGATCGTAGAAAATGCACTGACCGATGGCGACCGCTGGTTCAACAGCGGCGACCTGGTGCGCCAGGTCGATGTCGGTTTTGCCCTGGGGCTGAAACATTTCCAGTTTGTAGATCGCACCGGCGATACCTTTCGCTGGCGAGCCGAGAATGTGTCTACCAACGAAGTGGCCGAAGTACTCAACGCCCATCCCCAGATTACCATGGCAAATGTTTACGGCGTGGAAGTGCCCGGTGTTGAAGGACGGGCGGGCATGGTAGCTTTTCAGTTGGAGGGTGGGAGCAACGCGGGAGCGGCGCTGGACCTCAATGCATTCCAGACTCTGGTGGAACGGGAACTGCCCGGCTACGCTCAGCCGGTGTTTATCCGCGTTCTGCGCAATGTAACGACCACGACAACGTTCAAACTGCAAAAAACACACCTGCGTGAAGAGGCCTATCACCCGGACAAGGTGAATGGAGATACGATCTATGTCCGTAAACCGCGCAGCGCCAGTTACGAATTGCTGGATACGGCTTTTTATCAGCTATTGATGACGGGCACGTCGGGTTACTGATGATCAAATATTGTTAACGGAGACATTATATGAACCTTTTTGATTTGTCCGGCAAGGTCGCCTTGATAACCGGGTCCTCGCGCGGGATTGGTAAATCCATTGCACAGCAGATGGCTGCGCACGGTGCCAGGGTTGTTATTTCCTCGCGCAAGGCACCGGCCTGCGAAGAAGTTGCCAATGCAATTAATGCGGAACATGGTGAAGGTACCGCCATTGCGGTAGCTGCCAGTATCTCCTCCAAGGAAGATTTGCAGCGTCTGGTGAAAACGACAAATGAACAGCTTGGTGAGGTGGATATTCTGGTCTGCAATGCAGCCAGTAATCCTTACTATGGCCCGATGGAGGGCATCGCCGACGAACAATTCGAGAAGATTCTGTCGAACAATATAATTTCCAATCACTGGCTTGTACAACAGGTTGCCCCGGGTATGCGCAATCGTAAAGAGGGTGCCATCATCATCGTGTCCTCCATTGGCGGCATGATAGGCAGCACAACAATTGGTGCCTATAACATATCCAAAGCGGCTGATTTCCAGCTCGCGCGTAACCTGGCAGCGGAATTTGGGGTGGATAATGTCCGTGTGAATTGTATTGCGCCAGGCCTGATCAAAACAGATTTTGCCCGCGCCCTTTGGGAGGACCCAAAAAATCTGGAACTTGTCACAGCAACAGCGCCCTTGAAGCGGATCGGACTGCCGGAAGAAGTAGCCGGTGCCGCGGTATTTCTCGCCGCACCGGCAGGCAACTTCATTACGGGACAAAGCATTGTCGTCGATGGTGGTGTCACCAGCGTCTGATGGGTAGAACCTCTATTTAGTGTCGTTCCGCCAGCGGGCGGGGCAGTGATCTACAGGAGCAGGCTAATGATTGAGCTCGAAAAAGACGGCAACATTCACGTCGCCACTATGAATAACAAAGAGAACATGATTTCGCCACAGTGGCAGGATCGGATGTTGGAGATTCTAGATATAGTAGAGAACGATTGCGCAGCGGGGGCCGCTTTGGTTTTGATTGGCGAGGATAAGTTTTTCTGTAACGGCCTGGACTTGGAGACGGTGATGGATCTTGATCAGCCGGATAGCGAAGAGTTCGGTCGTAAGATGAGGGAGATCCATCGCCGCATGCTGCTTCTGCCAATGCCGACTGTCGCGGCACTCAATGGTCACGCATTTGCTGGCGGCGCTTTTGTGGCCATGTCCTGCGACTACCGGATTATGCGCGAAGACCGAGGCTGGATTTGCATCTCCGAAGTAGATGTCGGGGTAGCTCTACCCGATGCGATGATGGAAATTCTGCGGGGCAAGGTGCCACCGGCAACTGCCAGAGATGCGATACTGACCGGCAAACGCTATGCGGCTGACGAGGCTATTGCCGCTGGCTTTGCCGATGCTAAGGCACCCATGGAATACCTGCTGGACGCGGCTAAAGAACTCGCCGCCAGCCTCGCCACTAAGGAGGCGGGAATATTCAAGACGATTAAGCAGACCTATTTTGCTGGCATGGCAAACGGCCTGAAATAAGTCGCAGTGACATACGCCGCCTGCAACCAAAATATCTCGCCTCCGTTTCTTCGGGTAGCGCAGGGAGCGCAAGGGGGGCCGAATCTGGACTTGGCCTTGTGGATCAGGTGAGTGGAGATCGCCCGGTAAACGATGCCATGCACCTTGCCCATGGCCTGGGGGTGGGCGGCAAACAAGGTTCGAATGGGAAAGGGGAAGCTGATGACCCACTGGCGGAGCGGGACATCGGGAAACACCTCATCGGCCAGCAGGGCTGCGGTCTCGGCCATGCGGCGGGCGCCGGAGCTGGGGCAGAATCCGCGCTTCTTGCAGGAAAACGCCACCAGCCGCTCGAAGTAGCATTTGTAGTCATGTCGCGCATGGGACCACCATGGGACCACCCTCACGCCTTCTGACGCACATGCTGGAAATTTGGGCATCATTAATGGCATCAAATAGTGTACAATTCGATGACTGTTTCAACGTCGGAGAGGAAATTATGAGAACCACTGTTAATATCGACGACCATTTGATGTCCGAGGCGCAGCGGATTACTGGGGTAAGTGAAAAAGCGCCCCTGGTGCGCGAAGCTCTCAAGGCTCTTATCGAGCGTGAAAGTGCGCGTCGACTAGCGAAGTTAGGCGCTACTGATCCGGAACTGAAGTCTGTGCCCCGCAGACGTACATGATTTTAGTCGATACATCAGTCTGGGTTGACCATCTACGGTCTGGCGATAAGATGCTAGCGCACCTGCTGGACAGTACTCAAGCACTAACCCATCCATTCGTCATCGGTGAGTTGGCCTGTGGTAATTTGGGGAATCGAACGGAAGTTCTAGCGTTGCTGGCGGATCTACCCAGGGTGGCGGCGGCGACAGATGAGGAAGTTCTATTTTTTATTGAACAGCACCAATTGATGGGGCGCGGTTTGGGGTATATAGATGCGCACCTGCTTACGTCAACGTTTTTGGGCGGTTCAGCAAAGATTTGGACGCGGGATAAGCGGTTGGCGGCACTTGCCGTTGAACTGGATAAGGCTTATCAGTAGTGATCTGCAGGTCAGCAAAAATTTGGCACTCAACAGCATGCCGCAATTCGAGTGATCGTTGCTCGAGAATGGTTGTGTCAGCTATCGCCATGACGTAGCTGTCTGGAATTTGGGACCACCATGGGACCATCTCCACGCCTTCTGATGCCCTCTAATGCCGGGCTCATTTTTTAACTCTCTGATTTACAAGGCATTAGGAGGCATGGCGAGGCGCAAAATAGCATGGTTCAGGGTTCGAATCCCTCCCTCACCGCCGCAGAATTCCTTAGCCTTAAACCTTGCGC
>JAPKAY010000134.1 GCA_028825045.1 Halioglobus sp. | reverse complement strand
CGGGGTCCATGGCTCAACGTTAGAGATTAGGCCAATTTGTTTAATTTGGTGTCTTTTAGGAATTGCTACTCATATGCCTCCTACATCGCAAAGGTTATCATGGTTTAAATTTACGAACTCAAAAGTTCTTTAGCGGTACTCCATAAATTAGATATCAGTTCGGCTGCTGGTTCAGCCCGCGTTAAACCAGCCGACTGACCAGCCCACGCCTGCATTCTATCGATATTTGTTACACCCGCTAGCATTGCCTGTGTAATATTTCCCTGGATTGGATAAGGTGCTGGTATCGGCCCTTTCTCGGCAGCCTCTGTGTAGGCATTTCGAATGGACCTTCCAAACCGTCCCGAGAAAGCGCGAGTAGTTACAGTATCTTCAGGTAACGCAGTACCAATTGCAGCAGCCCAAGCAGACGCAATTTTAGCTTCAGGAGTGCGTAGCAGACCTGTGCCGATCTGCACCGCTGAAGCGCCAAGAAGCAACGCAGCCGCTACCCCTCGTGCATCAGCAATACCGCCGGTTGCCACCACCGGGACCTTTACGGCATCGACAACCGCAGGGAGCAGTGCAAAGAGCCCGACCAACGAACGAGAAACATCCTCGGCCTTGAATGATCCGCGATGACCACCAGCTTCCAAACCCTGCGCTATAATAACATCCGCGCCTGCGGCTTCCGCGGCCAATGCTTCGGTAACTGAAGTGACAGTGGCAAACCATTTTATTCCACGCTCTTTCATTCGAACTACGAATGGAGCAGGATAAATACCCATGATAGATGAGATCACATGTGGGCCTGCAGCTAGCATAGCATCGCATTGTGCGTCGAAATTCAATAGGGGAGCTTCTACATCCTCTGGAGAAACTTCTGGCCCCCACTGACCAAGAAACTCCCGTACTTCTGCTTCGTGGTTCGCATCGCGCACCGGTTCTGGATCCGGAATCCATACATTGAGCTGAAACACCCCATTGGAACTGGACCTCATCTCTTGCGCCCAGCTGATTATTTTCTCCGGCGGCATCATAAGACAGCCGCATGCGCCCATCCCGCCTGCATTAGCTACTGCGATTGATAGTGACGCAGGACATGCTCCAGCCATCGGAGCCATCATAATAGGGAGTTGGAGGCTATATGTCTCACAGAAGGCTGCCGCTCGCTCTATTGGATTATATGACATTGGTTTTTCCTTTGCGCACCGTCCTTGAGTATCCTGTTGAAAAGAAATGTCCACCAGTATTCCCTTTTATTCTATAACAGGCATCGATGTGCTCCCGCCAAATATTTAGCCTTTGACTGCCATTTGAGTGAAAAAATCAGCCACGCAGCTTCGCTCTGGTAGGGCCTGTGCGTTTATAAGGAACGACTGAGCCCAATCAGGCCCAAGCACGGGTGTCGTCAAGGTTGCGAACTTGTCCCAGATGACTTGGTCTGAGACTTTGTTTTCTGGATCGCCCTGCGCTTCTGTTGGCTCAGACGACACCGTGCGACCGTCCTTTAAAACCAAATGAACCCGTGCAAACCGACGCGCTGGAAACGCCGCGTTGAAGGCGTCAGTCTCAGAGATCTCGACCATCGACGCGAGGTCAAGAACGGTTTGATCAGTCAGCCCGTCACCTGTAACCTCACGCACACCAATCGTACCGTGCACCAACTTGGCCCAGGCAACGCTGAAGGTATGATGTAGATGCCTGCGCTGTGGTCCGTGGCTCTTGTTTCCATTCCATCGGCCTCAGCAACATGGTCCAGCAACCCCGGGCCGGGTTTTAAGTAGCGAAATAGAGAGTGTTTTGTCATCCGAAGACGTCGCAAAGTCAATTTTCCTATCTCAATTGCTTTGCCTCACAGTGCCCTGCGCCTCTGATCAGAATTTTTGCTGTGCGTCTTTACCCAAGGTCCCCTGATCGCTTTAAGTGAGATAGTGGAAGGGACTGCTCATTCTTTATTTCTTT
>JAPKAY010000006.1 GCA_028825045.1 Halioglobus sp. | reverse complement strand
CCCACTGCGTAGATACCCCGGTATCATTGTTGTACTTCACCAGTCCGGTAAAGCGTAGAGTATGGCCGCCCTCATGCAACAGTGGGATTCGCTGATGATAAGCATACTTACTTTTGACGCCGTGAAAAATCGGGTTGGACTTATTGAATTCCGTATTGAGATCGTCGATGTCACCTTCGCGCACTTCGCCGGTTGCTAGGTTGAAGCGCCAACGATAGGCGTTGGCCTCCAATCGCATGTAGGCCAACATCGAGGCGAGCTCGCCTTCCCCTGCCTGCACATCAGGCATTGGGTTGAGCGAGCGGCAGCCGTCCATAACCACCCAGTCACCCTCTTCCCAGCAATTAGTAACGTGCAAAATATAACAAGGCTGGCATTCGAACCAGCGCACATCACTACTTTTCCCCCTGCGTGGCAGTATGCCGAATCGTGTAGGAATATCGCGATGGAAGGTCAATACACGGTAGTTGTGCTTACGGAGCACATTCATATCATGAAAGAGCGGCAGGTCATGAACAATGGCGTAACGGCTGGTAAAGCCGATATCGTGCGGCAGGCGTGGCCCAGGAAGATCGATGGCAACTTCATGGAGTAGTTTGCCACTGGCGTCGGCGACACCGTAAGTCAAATACGGCGGCTCGTCACCATAATCAAAAAACAGCAGCTCACCTGTATTCCAATCCACTTTAGAATGAGCCGACATGCGTGACGTTGGCCTGCCCTGCAACTGAAACTGCGACCGGGTATCCAGCGTTCTGCCGTCCAGGCGACAGGGATCACCCGCGTTATACCATAGCGTCACTAGATCGCCGGCGTACCACAACACATCGGTGTTAGAGGTATCTTTGATGCCATAGCGGGAGACACTGTAATCGAAAGGGCCCATAACGCCAGGCGAAACCGAAATCCCCTCTGCCAACTCACCACGCGATGCGGCGGTCTGTACATAGCGGTTGCAGTAACTCACATTGCCGTCTTTAAAGTACACGCCGTGTACCATGCCATCCCCGTCGAAGGGATGATGGCGGTTCAGTGGTTTGAAGCGTGGGTTCGGACCATTACGAAAATACGCGCCTACAAGATCAGCCGGAAGTTCGCCGGTCACCGGTAATTTCTCTATGCGTATTTCATTCAGCGTCGGTGCATACATACCGTGCAAATACGGATTATCCAGTTCGTAGATCCAATCGGGCACACCACTGAGGGTGTGAACCGGGCCTATACAGTGGTCGGTGGTTGGATATTCGCGAAGCAACGTCATTGAGAAACCTCCTTCAGGTACCGCTTTACCTTGAGGTATTCGCGCGTCGATTCTTAACCTCAACAGATACCGACATTCTCAAAATGCCGGTATATCTGTTTGCGTTCGACCGAGAATCAGTGCGTGAATGTCGTGCGTACCTTCATACGTGTTGACGACTTCCAGGTTCATCATGTGCCGCATGACGGGGTATTCGTCAGAGATGCCATTTCCCCCGAGCATATCTCTGGCCTGTCGAGCGATGGCAAGGGCTTTGCCACATGAATTGCGCTTGATGAGCGAGATCAGTTCCGGCGCAATCCCGTTGGTATCCATCATCTGCCCCGCCCGGTAGCAACCTTGCAGTGCCAGACTGATCTCTGTCTGCATATCAGCGAGCTTTAACTGCACTAGCTGATTCGCCGCCAGCGGTCGACCGAACTGGCTGCGTTCCAGAGTATAGTCGCGCGCAGTATGCCAACAGGTCTCCGCCGCGCCCAGTGCACCCCAGGAAATACCGTAGCGGGCCTTATTTAAACAGCCAAACGGGCCCTTGAGTCCTTCTACATTGGGCAGTAGCTGCTCCTGGGAAACAAACACATCCTGCATCACAATTTCACCGGTGACAGATGCGCGCAGTGCTAACTTCCCTTCAATTTTAGGTGCGCTCAGTCCCGGCATCCCGCGCTCCAGAATAAAACCGCGAATTTTTTCGTCGTCCGTTTTGGCCCACACCACGAAGACATCGGCAACCGGACTGTTGGTGATCCACATCTTCGCACCATTTATCTGGTAGCCACCCTCCACCGCTTTGGCGCGCGTTACCATACTACCCGGATCAGAACCGTGGTCTGGCTCGGTAAGGCCGAAACAGCCTATCCATTCTCCGGTTGCGAGTTTGGGCAAATACTTCTCCCGCTGTTCCTCGGTGCCATACGCATAGATGGGGTGCATCACCAGGGAAGACTGCACACTCATCATGGAGCGGTATCCGGAATCCACCCGCTCAACTTCGCGGGCGATAAGGCCGTAGGAGATATAATCCACGCCGGGACAGCCATAGCCGTCAATGGTAGAACCCAGCAGCCCCAAAGCACCCATCTCGGGATAAATCGCCAGATCGGTATCCTCATTTCGAAACGCCTCCCGCACGCGCGGCAGTAACTTCTCCTGTGAATATTGGCGTGCCGTATCACGCACAAGGCGCTGTTCATCAGTAAGCTGTTGCTCCAAGCTGAAAGGGTCCTGCCAATTCAGCCTCTGCCAGTTGTCCTTCTTTACCATTCCCGTAATCCTCCTCGCCAGGCGCCTTATATTACAAATGAAAATAACAGAAGCAATCTCGTTTCCCAACGGGTAGATCAGCTGCGGCTGGCTCTCATATAAAGAAACTCAAGCGCCAGTGAAGCACCCGCCAGCGCGGTGATTTGCGCCGAATCATAGGCGGGCGATACCTCAACCACATCAAAACCGACAACATTTATATCCGCTATGCCACGCAGAATCTGCAGCACCTTAGAGGTGCTCAATCCGCCTACTACCGGGGTTCCTGTTCCTGGAGCAAAAGCCGGGTCCAGGCAGTCTATGTCGAAAGTCAGATAGGCCGGAGAATCGCCCACCCGGGCGCGAATGGTGTGGACAATGTCCTGCACCGACTGCTCGTTAGCCTGATCCGCATCAAGAATCGCATAGGTATGATTTATCCGATCATAGTCCGTGCGAATACCAATCTGGATCGAACGGGCCGGATCGATCAGCTCCTCTTTTGGCGCGTGATAAAACATGCTGCCATGATCGTATTGTTCGTGTTCGGCATAGGCATCGGTGTGGGCATCAAAGTGAATCAAGGACAGCTTGCCGTGCGCTTTAGCATGGCCGCGCAGCAACGCCAGGGAGACAAAATGATCGCCGCCAAGACTGATCAGCGTTTTACCTGCTCCGGTAATTCGCGCCGCATGAGCTTCTACGCGCGCCAGCATATCTGCACTATCGCCAGGGGAGAATTCAATATCGCCGTAATCAATTACCCGCAGACGATCAGACAAAACAAACTCCCAGGGCCAGCGTTGCACCTCCCAGCGCAAATTGGAACTTGCTTGACGAATGGCATTGGGACCACTGCGTGCTCCGGGCCGACCACTGGTGCCCAGGTCGTAGGGAATACCCATCACCACCGCATCAGCTTGATCAATATCACGACTTAGCGGCAGGCCCACAAAACTGAAGACATTCGCGTAGGCAGAAATATCAGCCAAAGGAATGGACTTGTCATTCTTATCACTCACCAGAATCTCCGGACGTCCCCACATAGCTATACATTTGGCCAAGGAGCCACTGTAGGACTAATCTCATAGGGTGCCAATATGCCACACTATCGAGCATCGCTGCCCAATTTTCTATAGTCGCGTTACTATCACAATGGGGCTACGCAGCTTCACTGAATTGCCCACGGGGAGTATTGCTCAATGAACACCAAAACCGACACTGCTCGGCTGCGTCAGCTCGACCAGGCGCATCACCTGCACCCCTTTACCAATCTGCGCAACTACAGTGAGGAAGGAGGTCGCATTGTCTCCCGTGCCGAGCATGTGTACATTTACGACAGCGACGGTAACAAAATGCTCGATGGCATGTCGGGCTTATGGTGTTGCAACCTCGGTTATAGCCAGTCCAAGATTAAGGAAGCAATTTTTTCGCAGCTTCAGGAACTCCCTTTTTACAATAACTTTTTTCGCTGCTCCAATGAACCGGCAGTAGAACTTGCCCGCGCCCTGGTAGATGTCACGCCAGCCCAGTTCAACCATGTCTTTTTCACCAACTCCGGCTCGGAGGCCAACGATACTAATCTACGCCTGGTTCAACGCTACTACGACCTTTTAGGAAAGCCCGAGAAGCATTTTATTATCAGCCGCAAGAACGCATATCACGGCTCGACCATTGCCTCATCCTCATTGGGCGGAATGAGTGCGATGCATAAGCAGACACGGGGCCTGAAGTACGTCCATCACATCAATCAACCGCACTGGTTTGAGGAAGGCGCCGATGAAAATCCCAATGACTTTGGCATCCGCATCGCCCGCGAGCTAGAGCAAAAAGTCGATGAGTTGGGCGAGAAGTATGTAGCTGCATTTATCGCAGAACCAGTACAGGGTGCCGGTGGCGTCATCATCCCGCCTGACTCCTACTGGCCGGAGATCAAGCGCATCTGCCGAGAGCGTGACATTCTGCTAATCATGGACGAAGTCATTTGTGGTTTTGGCCGCACCGGAAACTGGTTCGGCTGCCAAACCTATGACCTTGAACCCGACCTGATGACGTTCGCCAAGGCGGTGACCAATGGATATTTTCCCCTGGGCGGAGTGATGGTCGGTGACAAGGTTGCCGATGTACTGCTCAGCCAGGATGGCGAATTTGCCCACGGTATGACCTACTCGGGCCACCCGGTCGGGTGCGCAGCAGGCATCGCCACACTGCAGGTATTACAAGATAAAAACATCATCGACGCGACAGCCACAGAACTCGCGCCCTATTTTCAGGACCGCCTGCAGACACTGAAGGACCACCGCATTGTGGGCGAGGTGCGCGGACTGGGAATGCTCGGCGCGGTGGAACTGGTCAGGGACAAGCACTCGCGAGAGCGGCTGGCACCCGATGCTGCCGGCGCGATTTACTGCCGTAATCAGGCTAATGCGGGTGGCTTAATGATGCGGCAAACCGGTGACGCTATGATCACTGCACCGCCGTTGGTGTGCAGCCGCGAGGAAATTGATGCTCTGGTGGATATGTTGGGAAAGGCACTGGATCAAACGGCGGAGGAATACGGCGTCACATGAAGGCTTGAGTTTGCGGCGCCCCGAAGAAAGGGCACGGTTTCAAGCCGGGCTTGAGAGCCTACAGGCTCTAGCAATCGCATAGTCTCGTGAAACCGGCTATCTAGACAGCAATCCTGTAACACTCAGCCCAATACATCATCCGCAACAAAGTACTTGGGGTCTTCAATCACGTTGACCTCTACCAGACTCCCAGCATTGCGCAGCAACTTACGACACTCCTCGCTGAGGTGCACGAGGTGCAATGTCTTGCCAACGCTCAGGTAACGTTCCGCCAGCGTATCTATCGCCTCTAGCCCGGAGTGGTCTGCCACTCGTGAGCGTGCGAAATCAATAACCACGTCATCATTGTCCTCAGCCGGGTCAAAGCGCTCCAGGAAAGACGTCACCGACCCAAAAAATAGCGGCCCGGTAATAGCATAGACGGTCGAGCCCTTATGATCTTCACGGCCGTCCACTCGAATATGTTTTGCATGTTCCCAGGCGAATACCAAGGCCGAAACAATGACCCCCACCACGACGGCTATCGCAAGATCGGTAGCCACGGTAACAGCAGACACCAATATCAGGACCAACGCATCACTGCGCGGCACCTTACCCAGCACTCGGAAACTACTCCACTCAAACGTACCGATAACTACGATAAACATCACACCTATGAGCGCAGCGAGGGGAATCTGTTCTATTAAGGAAGAAGCCACCAGTATAAAGAGCAGTAAGCTCAGGGCTGCAGTGATGCCCGAAAGTCGCCCCCGCCCGCCCGAGTTCACGTTAATCATGCTCTGGCCGATCATCGCACAGCCACCCATCCCGCCAAAAAATCCCGTCGCAGTGTTGGCGATGCCTTGTGCGACACACTCTTTGTTTCCGCGCCCCCGTGTTTCAGTAATTTCATCCACCAAACGCAGTGTCAGCAGCGATTCGATAAGACCAATAGCCGCGAGAATAACGGCATACGGGAAGATGATTAACAGTGTTTCCAAGCTGAACGGCACTGAGGGAATACTAAAGCCGGGAAGACCACCTTTGATAGAGGCGACATCACCTACCACACGCGTGTCCAGATCGAGTCCAAGAACCAGACCGCTAACCACCAAAATCGCCACCAACGACGAGGGCAGCGCGGTGGTGAAACGCGGTAAAAAATGAATGATGAGCATCGTCAGAGCTACCAGGCCCAGCAACATATAAAGTTGGCTGCCTTCCATCCAGGAAACATCAAGAATAGAGCCCTGCATGAAAGTGCCCTGCAACCAGCCCGGCTCACTGGCCACACCGAACTGGCCCAACTGGGCCAGGAAAATCACAATGGCGAGGCCATTAACAAAACCCAGCATGACCGGATGCGGCACCATGCGAATAAATTTTCCGAGTTTCAGAGCACCAGCGGTGATTTGCAGGACTCCCATCAACACCACGGTGGCAAACAAATACTCCACACCATGGTCGGCCACTAACGCAACCATCACCACCGCAAGCGCACCCGTGGCTCCGGATATCATGCCGGGTCGACCACCAATGCAAGCCGTGATTAAACCCACCATGAATGCGGCATAAAGGCCTACCAACGGCTCAACGCCGGCCACAAAAGCGAACGCTACCGCCTCTGGCACCAGGGCCAGGGCCACTGTCAGTCCAGACAAAATATCGTTTTTTGCACTCGCTACTTTACTGGGCTGGATCTCAAACATCACACTCACTCGACATCAAATCGCTTCTAATCCTGGATTGGAACAGGCTAGTGGATCAAATAGATGGACCAATCGGCGGGGGTGTTCTTGTTATGCGACGACAGGAAAGGTCGCGCATTCTAGTGGATAGGTAAAGTCAGTACAATCATGGCAGCGCTGACTGTGAAGATGTCACAGTTTGCAGCCGACAACCTATACTCGACCCAGAATGGTAGAAATAGTCGATCTCCCTTTTTTAGAGGAACGCAGCATGAGCGAACGACAGGTATTAAACAAAACGAACATGGGAATTGAACCCGGCCTACCCCTGGAAGCCAGCGCTGGTGGTATCGACGAGTTGCGTCGTGATATTCAGCGCCTAATGGACATCGAAGCGATCAAGCAGTTAAAGCATGCCTATTTCCGCTGTGTCGATACCGCTAATCTCGAAGAACTAGCCACTTTGTTTCATAAAGACGTGACGGTACATTTCGTCGGCGGCAACTACGAATGGAATGTGCAGGGAAGAGAAGACTATGTGAACAATATCGCTCAATCTTTCAGCACCGAATCCGTAGGTCAGCACAACGCGCACCACCCCGAAATTCAAATGATTAGCGACACCGAAGCCACCGCCATCTGGTACTTGGCGGACAATATGTGGATTCTGAATCACAAAGTAAAAACCCACGGCACCGCCTTGTATTGGGACCGCTACCTCAAGGTAGATGGAAAGTGGTCGATCAAAGAAACCAACTATGAGCGCCTCTACGAATTCAACGATGTATTGGAAGAGCGTCCAACCCTAAGCTCACACTACTTGGGGGTCCACGGCACCGAGCCACAATCCTAAGAAGCAAACTGACATGCGTTTTGCTGCGGCGCTGGCCGTCTACGTCACGCTTTGAACGTTCCCGTGAAGCGCGTCACGATACTCCTGGAGACGCTCCTGGGCGGCGTTCCCGAATAGAATTTCACAGGCTTCAAGGAGACCAGGTGCATTTACAATATCTTCGCGACGCACGACTTGTTCAATCTTTGAGCGACGCCGCATAAAATCCTCCAGCTTCACGATCATTTCGCGGCGTGCCGCCAACTCGATTTCGCAGCGCGTGTACTCTGCATTCTCAATCAGCAATTCGGCACCGTGCTCGTTTTCGCGAATGCTTTCAAGCAGGCCAAAAGCACTTTCACCATAACGACGCCAGAAGCGTTCCGATAATGGCTCGGAAGACGAGGGATCCGTTAATGCGTCAAGTCCTATAAGCCTTGCCTGCAACATAAACTCCTTGTGCAAATCTTCACCGGGCTCGCCATACCATCTGTTAGTAAGCCTGGGCACTTCGACACCCAAGCGTTCCACCCACTTCGCAACCTCGTCTCCGACATTAATGCAGTCGGTCAGTTTGCCACCGAAGATACTCAGATGTTGCTGGCGTTCATCCGCTTCAATGACGTGTTTGCGGGACAGCTGTACCCAATCCGCCGCGTCGCCCTCGCCGCTAATTGCGAGCGGTCGTACGCCAACTCGCTCAGCGATGATACTACTGCGGGTGAGAGGCGGATCAAGGGCCAGTAAGGCATTGGCATTTTTTAGAATAAAATCACGATCTTCATCTGTAACCCCAACTTCGGGAGATTGAACCTGAGTATCTGTAGTACCGATACAGGTTTTCGGCCCCATCGGAATCAGAAAAAACAATCGACCGTCACTGGCAAAGAAAGTCAGCACGCGTTGGTTGTCAGTAATTCGATCAACAATCAGATGAACGCCTTTAGAGAAAAGGTGACGATATTCAGTCTCCTCCCCGATCCTACTGTTCTCCAAATCTACCCAGGGACCGCAGGCATTAATTAAAGCCTTTGATCGAATCTCAAAGCGCTCCCCGCTTATTGCGTCTCGGGCGCTGGTAATCCATTGGTCCTGACTGCGGCGGGCATCGGTGGACTCGACATAGTTCGCCGCAATACAGCCGTAGTTGAGGCTTTTGCGAATAAAATTGAAAACGAAGCGGGCATCATTGTCATACAGATAACAGTCAGAATACTCCAACCCACCTGCCGCAGTTTCGATGTTGATGATGGGCTCTGCTTTTTCAATTCCGCGCGCACTTCGATAGCGTGGTGCCTGTGTGACAAATCGCCCCATCATCCAGTACAGCACACTTCCCAGGTACACAAAGAAGGGCGGAAAACGGAAGCCGCGCTGTATCGTGGTGAGAAATCGTATTTCTTTAACGGTAGAGGGGTACGCCCGCATCAGCCGGTTTCGCGAACCGCACAGTTTATTAACCAGTAAGTACTCATGGCTTTCAAGATATTTGATGCCGCCCCAAGCCAGGTTGGACGAGTTTGAGCTAACTCCGCCCGCAAAATCTCCACGATCGATTAGAGCCACTCGCACACCGCGAGCGGCCAGTGAAGCAGCCGAGACAGCGCCATTAATTCCACCGCCAACGATCAGCACATCGAATACAGATTCGCTGAGTTTCTCAACATTATTATTGCGCAGCGTCACCACCATGCAGCCGGACTCCGTATTACACCAGAATGTTTTCTAACCATTACGCTCGCTTCACCTCATTGTGTCTAACATTGCGTTGATCCCCCGAAAAGGAAGCCTAACTCTACAAGCTCCAGAAGCTCTGGCAAAGAGCGATAAAATTTCTGGCGCTGTCACTCAGGTTTTTGCCTGCACGATAGTAAAGCCCGACCTCCTTGTCGATACGGCCAAAAGACACATCGTCCATAATGCGGAAATTCGCACAACTGGGATGCTCCTCCAGTAGTTTTCGATCGATAAAGGTAACGCCCATTCCCTCCTCTACCATGTGAATTCGCAGTGACAGACTACTGACTTCCCACACGGTACTGAACTGATCACGCAGGCGTTGGATGGACGGGCGCATATCGGGATTGTCCAGTGCAGAGGCAATCAAAGGCGTGAGTTTGAGCGCTTTTTCATCACCATTGATCATGTCTTCGTAACGCGCGTGTTTGGGGCTTAACACCAAATGCCGGGAATCTCTGTACAGCGGTATTGTGTCAAAGGCGACCATGTCTTTCTGGAAGGGGCCAAGGCCTAACTCCACATTGCCCGACAGTACCGCAGAGATAATACTGCGGGAGGGCATCTCTGCCACTTTCATTCGCGTGTGGGGATTATCCCGATAGTACGCATTGATTAATTCCGGCGCGTCAAAGCGGTTTATGGATGCGCTCAGGGCCAAACTCAAAGTCTCGGTCTTACCCTGTTTCAGTTGCGCAATATCTTCCAGCGTCTGCTGTTCCTCTTGCAGGACATCCACTGCGTACTCAAATAGTCGCCTTCCCACATCGGTGAGCCTAAGTTCCTTCCCTCGTTGTACGAGAGGGGCCTCAAGCTTGAACTCCAGACCAGCAACGGCCTGGCTGACCGCCGATTGACTGATATGTAGGGCGTCTGCGGCACGCTTGAAGCCACCTTCTTCAATCACTGCACGAAATGCTCGCAACTCACTGTTTTCTAAACGCATATTAGCTCTCCTAATACACCGATAAGTATAATTAACTCTACTAATTAAAGTATTGCCCTATAATGTGAAAAATTACCAATTTAGGGGGAAGTAAGATGTCTACCGAGCAGCCTATTTATTCAAAAGACTTGGCCGGCGTGATTATAGGAGACACCACAATCTCCGACGTGAACGGCGAAATTGGCCTGCTGAGCTACCGCGGCATCGACATTAACGACATGGTCGGTGTGCCCTTTCTGCATGTGGTGTGGATGATTCTCTTTGGTGATTGGCCCAATAAACAGGAAAAGAGCAAGCTCAAGGCCTTCATGTGCAAACACTCGCGTCTCACTCATTCTGAAATCGACTTGTTGCAACATGTCTCACGAGACCTTCACCCAATGTTGATGCTCCAGGGCCTGGTTCCGCTGTTAACGCTCCCCGAAGGAGAAACGCTGGAAATCGGTCCCGACGCAGAACAAGGCCTCTTTCTCGCAGCCAAAATCTCTGCACTCATCGCAGCACACCACCGCCTTGGACAGAGCAAAGTCATCCTCGCGCCCGTACCGGGAAAACTGTTTCATGAGAACTTTCTAACCATGTTCCACGGCAGCGCGCCGAACCCCGAACAGAGAAGCATGCTGGACGCAGCCCAAATTCTGCAGATGGAGCACAGCTTTAACTGCGGCACCTTTGCCGGACGCGTTTGTGCCAGCAGCCTGGCGCCCATCCAATCCTGTATTTCCGCCTCCATCGGCGCACTGTTTGGCAAATTGCATGGCGGCGCCGACCAGGCCGCCCTGGAAATGGCCATGGAGATTGGCAGCCCGGAAAAAGCCGAAGCCTACGTTACCGACTGTCTTACAAACAAAGTGAAAATTATGGGCATGGGCCACCGGGAGTACCGCACAGTAGATCCTCGCGCCAGAGTACTCAAACCTATGGCGGTCGAATTATGTCAGGATGACGAGAGCAAAAACCTGTTGGCCACGCTAGTCGCGGTAGAAGAAGCCTGCCAGCGCGAGTTCGCGAAAAAGGACAAGGAAATCTGGGCGAATGTTGAGTTTTACAAAGGGGCAGTCTTTCATAGCCTGGGAATTCCCACACATTATTTCACCGCCATGTTCGCCATGTCCCGCGTCTACGGCTATATCGCCCACTTCCTGGAATTCCAGCGCGACAGCCGCCTAATCCGCCCCCGCGCCCAATATACGGGCCCCGCAGTTGGCACTCGAAGTCAGTCTGCCGCCTAATTACACGCCGTTGTTGCCACGTCTGGCGGCAACGGCTTTACACATCCAACTTGAGGCAGGGGTAAACGCACAGGGAGAGGATGCTAATCCAGAAACGCCAAACCAATTCGACTTAACGTCAACTTATTCTCACAGATACAGCTAGCATCGAGCCTCCCAATACCTTCTGTCGGTCGGATTTTACTGCCATAATGCGGGCATCCTCTCACCAGCGCTTCTGCAAGTCCCTGGATTGAACCGACCACATGCGATTAAGCGCGTTAAGAATTCTTTTACTACTCATACCTGGCCTCTTTCTGGCGGCCTGCGGCAGCGGTGAGTCCAATGTGGTGCAAGGTAACCGCGCGGGTATTTTGCATTTTGGCAATGGCACGGAGCCACAGGGTCTAGACCCGCACGTGGTCACCGGAATTCCGGAAATGAATATTGTGAATGCCCTGTTCGAAGGGCTCGCGGTAAAAAACCCCTACACCCTTGAGCCGGAACCCGGCGTCGCGCAAAGCTGGGATATCAGCGCGGATGGACTGACCATCACCTTTCACCTCAACCCCGAGGCGAAGTGGTCCAACGGCGACCCAATAACCGCGGAAGATTTCGTGTGGTCCTGGAGACGCGCTTTGAATCCGGCCATGGGCAACCAGTACGCCTATATGCTCTACCCACTGGTAAATGCGGAAGCCTTCGCCACCGGACAACTGGACGATTTTGCTGATGTCGGTGTTGCGGCATTAGATGAGCACACGTTACAGGTGCGATTGAACGCACCCACCCCCTACTTCATTCAGCTGATGGACCATCACAGTACGTTTCCAGTCCACCGACCCACCATCGAGAAGCACGGCAAATCCACAGACCGATTTACGCGCTGGACCCGCGTCGAGAATATCGTTGGCAATGGTGCTTTTCGTCTCAAGGACTGGCAGTTGAATCGCCGCCTGGTCGTTGAAAAAAGCGACACGTACTGGGACAGCGACCGAGTGCAGCTCAATGGCATTGTTTACTACCCCACAGAAAACACCTCCAGCGAGGAGCGCATGTTTCGCGTGGGGCAATTACATTACACCCAGACTATTCCGCTGGACAAAATCCCCGTGTATCGTGCAAAGGAAGATAGCCCTTACGTTAACGCGCCTTATATTGGCACCTACTACTATCTTCTCAACATCAACGAGCCGCCACTGAATGACGTGCGGGTCCGGCAAGCCCTGGCCATGACTGTCGATCGGGATCGCCTTACCAGCACGGTGCTGCATGGCAGCAATGTGCCTGCGTACAGTATTACCCCTCCCGGTACCCTCGGCTACCAGCCGCCAACGTTATTTGGATACGATGTAGAAAAAGCACGACAATTACTGGCCGAGGCAGGCTATCCCAATGGGGAAGGCTGGCCGGGACTTGAACTGACCTACAATACCAGTGAGGCTCACCTAAAAATTGCCGTTGCATTGCAGCAGATGTGGAAGGATGCGCTCAATATTGACGTGACGCTTGCCAATCAGGAATGGAAGGTTTATCTCGACTCAGTTGACCAGATGAATTTTCAGATGGCTCGACGCGGTTGGATCGGCGACTACGTTGACCCCAATAATTTTCTCGACCTGTTCCTTTGCGGCGGCGGCAACAATAGTACCGGTTTCTGCGATCCCGTCTTTGACGATATGATTCAGCAGCAAGCACCCCGCGCAAAAACCCGCGAAGAGCGCTATGCGATCTTCGACGCTGCCGAAACACGGTTGATGGAACAGATGCCTATTATTCCCATCTACACCTACACCAGCAACCACCTGATTCATCCCAGCGTGCAAGGCGTGCCCTCCAATTTGATGGATTCGGTGAACTTCCGCTATGTCTCGCTAGAGAATGAACTGGGGGTGATTGAATAATGTGGCGATTTGTCGGCTATCGCCTGCTGCAAGCCATTCCGGTATTGCTGGTCGTCATCACAGTGACCTTCTTTTTGGTACGGGCCGCACCGGGTGGGCCGTTCTCCAGTGAAAAAGCTGTTATTCCCGAAGTCAAAGCGGCACTCGAAGCACAGTACGGCCTTAATCTAACGCTATTTCAACAATATACGTCCTACCTCAGTGATCTGACGAAGGGCGATCTGGGCCCGTCCTTTAAATATCCCGGGCGCAGTGTCAACGAACTGATTGCGGCGGGCTTTCCGGTCACCGCTGAGTTGGGTTTCTATGCATTGCTGGTAGCCCTCAGTATTGGTGGCGTTGCCGGAATCATCGCCTCCCTGCGACCCAACACCGCACAGGACTACATTCCCATGTCTGCCGCCATGATCGGAATCTGTATGCCCTCGTTCCTGTTGGGGCCGATTCTGATCCTGGTATTTGGCATCTACCTGGAATGGCTACCTGTATCGGGGTGGGGTGATATTCCTGGCGATAAAATTCTACCGGCAGTCACTCTGGGTTCCACTTATGCAGCTTATGTTGCGCGACTGAGCCGCGCGGGCATGTTGGAAGTTATGTCTCAGGATTACATCCGCACAGCTCGCGCCAAAGGTCTGCCTGAATGGCAGGTGGTAACACGCCACGCATTGCGCGGCGGCCTGATTCCTGTAGTGGCGTTTCTAGGCCCGGCCTTTGCAGGCCTGTTGTCGGGATCTTTTGTGGTAGAAACTATCTTTCAGATTCCCGGCCTCGGGCGGTTCTACGTTCAAGCAGCCTTTAATCGCGATTACACCATGATTCTGGGCGCGACTGTATTTCTGGCAACACTCATCGTGGTGTTCAACTTATTGTCGGACATACTGGCGGCGTGGATGAATCCCCGACTGCGCGCCCAGTTCGCAGAGCAGTAGATGACCACACCAGTAATCGCCAACATTATTGAAGCAGAACAGGGTACTTCACTGTGGCAGGACGCCTGGCTGCGCCTGAGCCGCAACCGGCTCGCATTATTTGGCTTGGCAGTGCTGGTGCTATTTATCCTCATCGCTACGCTTACGCCTTGGATCGCACCCTATAGCTATACGCAGCATAATCTAGATCTGGGCGCTACGCCCCCATCGGCAGCACATTGGCTGGGGACCGATATTTTCGGCCGTGACATGCTCACTCAGATTATGTACGGCGGTCGTATTTCTCTGGCAGTGGGGTTTATCGCCACCGCCGTGGCCCTGTTGATAGGCATAACCTGGGGTGCTATCGCAGGTTATGCAGGTGGCCGTGTTGACGCGGTGATGATGCGTATGGTGGATATCATTTACGCCCTGCCCTTCATGATTTTTATTGTGCTGCTAATGGTGGTATTTGGTCGCAATATGTTGCTGTTATTCCTGGCGATCGGCGCCGTTGAGTGGCTGACGATGGCGCGCATCATGCGTTCGCAAGTGCAATCGCTGCGCCAGCAGGAATTTGTAGAAGCGGCCATCTCCCTTGGCCTGTCTCCGGCCACCATTGTTCGCCGCCACCTCATCCCGAATGCGCTAGGCCCTATTATCGTGTACACCACGCTAACGATTCCCAGCGTAATGCTGTTGGAAGCGTTTCTGAGTTTTCTAGGACTGGGTGTGCAGCCTCCGCAGACCTCCTGGGGCCTGCTGATCTCCTTTGGTGCCGAATCGATGGAAGAGTATCCATGGCTATTGTTATACCCCGGGATAGCGATGACCTTGACCTTATTTTCCCTCAACTTTCTCGGCGACGGACTGCGCGATGCGCTGGACGTGCGTGGAGCAAAGGACTGACTCTATGCTGACAGTGGAAAATCTTGGTATCAGTTTTGTCACGCGCATGGGAACAAATAAGGCAGTGGACGGTATCAGCTTCACCGTAGAGGCTGGGAAAATCACTGCGATCATCGGTGAATCCGGCTCCGGCAAATCCGTTGCCTGCTACAGCCTGTTGGGTCTGATTCCTCAACCCCCGGGACGAATCGACAGCGGCCGCGCCCTGTTCGAGGGTCAGGACTTGCTGCAACTGACGGAGGCCCAACTGCGTGAAACTCGGGGCCGCGACATCGCCATGGTATTTCAGGACCCCATGACCTGTCTCAACCCCTACATGACCGTGGGCAACCAGCTGATGGAGCCGCTGCGCTACCACAAGAAGGTCTCAAAGGCCCAAGCCCGCGAACGAGCGCTGGAATTGCTTGAGGAGGTTGGCATCCGTGACCCCGCTTCAACTATCGACAACTACCCGCACCAATTTTCCGGCGGCATGCGCCAACGGGTAATGATTGCGATGGCCTTAATCAATGAACCCAAGCTCCTGATCGCCGACGAACCGACCACCGCTCTGGATGTCACCATTCAAGCGCAAATCCTTGAACTACTCGCCGCACTGCAGAAAAAGCGCAATATTGGCATTCTTTTTATCAGCCACGATCTGGCCGTCGTTGCCGACATCGCAGATACGATCGTAGTGATGCAGGAGGGCAAGATTGTAGAGACGGGAAATCGAGACGATATTTTCCGTCACGCACAGCAGCCCTATACACAAAAACTACTGCGGGCTATTCCAACGGGTGGCAAGTCCGAAGTGTTACCAAAGTCGGAAACGCTGTTAAGTATCCGCAATCTATCGACCTGGTTCCGGCAGGGGAAAACACACGTTAAGGCCGTTGACGATGTCAGTTTTGAAATTCGTCGCGGTGAAGTATTGGGCCTCGTCGGAGAGTCGGGCAGCGGCAAATCTACTATTGGTCGCTCCATCTTGCGCCTGGTGCCTATCACCAGTGGAGAAGTTATTTTTGACGGCACAGATATCACCGCGCTGGCAGCGCGCGAACTGAAAAATATGCGTAGCCGCTTGCAGATAATCTTTCAAGATCCATTTGCATCTTTGAATCCACGCATGACCGTATTCGATACACTCGCCGAGCCATTGTTATTGCATGGATTGGATAACCGTAGCACCGTCGGCGCAAGCGTTTTGAGGTTGATGGATGACGTGGGGCTGGCCCGCTCTTTCGTACGCAAATACCCCCATGAGTTTTCCGGCGGACAGCGCCAACGCATTGCGATTGGACGTGCGTTGGCAACGCGCCCGGAGTTTGTCGTTGCGGACGAACCCGTATCGGCTCTGGACGTAACGATTCAGGCACAAATACTTGATCTAATGCGCGAGCTTGGAAAGGAATACAGCCTCACTATTTTGTTTATCTCTCACGATCTTGCGGTGGTTCGTAAACTTGCGGATCGTATCGTAGTACTGCAGAAGGGGAAGATAGTGGAACAAGCTCGGACTAGCGAATTATTCGAACAACCGCAGCAGCCTTATACACGTCAACTGTTGCAATCAATCCCCGGAAGAGCGTTACGGGCAAACGCTACCTGAACAAAACCCCGCAGTAGCAGTAATTACTGTGTCGCGTAAACTTTTATCCAGTTATAGCTCACCAAATCATTCAGACCATTGCGCTGTCCAGGCGTTAGTTTCTGTCGATTGGCCAACAGTAATCCATTCACGCAAATGGTTTCCAGTGGCTGGGAGATGCCAGGCAACACCAGTTTTATAGTGCGATAGATGTTATGCCCGCTCCACAGTTTCTCAGTGAGGCGGTCGTCGCTCACCTCTACAAACCGATAGCGATCAGGGTGCTCCAGGGCCTCATTCACTTCCGGCGACCGCTCTTTGGGCCGGTGCACCATCATGACCGCATCAACCGTCGCTTCCGATGTGCCCATCTCCTCCATGTCGGCGGCTGTTTCCCCGTAGCTGATGTCTATATCGGCCATCTCAGGTATCTGACTAACCATATAGTTGAGCGTCACAGCGACGCCACTGGTGGCACTGGGAATACCGAGGCGTAGGTCTTGCGCATCCTCCATGTCCTCATTTGTGCGCAAATCACTATCGATGTCCGTGATGATAAACACACACTCCTGGCCGATGTTCTCCAGCATTTCGAGCTTGATGGCCGCCTCTTCATGCGTGTTCAGATAGTGCTGTACTGCGTCAGCCTGAGCGAACGCCAAATTCACCGGACTGGCATCATCAAAAAGCTTGTCGAGGTTTTCAAGTGAACCTGAGCTGGGGAGGTTCTCAACTTCGAGGTTCATATCCTCAGCAACGCGCTGCAGACGACTGCCCGCATTCCAATACCCACCGCCTTCAACACCAGTGGAAAGGAGTATGCGAGACCCTGAGTCTTCTTCAGCAATCGAAAAGCTTGCGGCGATGCCGCCCAAGACTACCGTCAGCAACCTGGCAATTACATGATCCATAAGCTAGTCCAGAAGCAGGATTCGAATTATTGAATTTAGGTTAGCAGGGGTTGTTTGCGAAGAAAAGGGCGAACTTTGGTCAGTTCGGCTGTCTTATCCGGCATTTCTCACGGGGATGGATTCTTTGGGTAACTCGCGGGAGAACGGCAGCAGGCCGGAGTTGACCAGCCGGATATAGACCTCCAACTGGGTGGAAGCCTCCAACTCGTCCCGAAAAGGCCCCACAGTATTACCGCCACGGGTCATGAAATACCACGCGTCATTCCCTTTGAACATTCGCGTACTGCGGTCACAGTACTGCTTGTCTTTATCGTCGCTACGTTTCATCGGGACCGCCCTAAAAAGTCTTATGTTCGCGAATAACTCCATCATATAGTTCAGGCAGCTATCGGCCGAAGGCAAACTGTGAGGCCGTTCGCAGATTGGACGAATTTACCCATTTAGATACTTTTTCAGTTCAAATAACGAATTTAGCGAATTTCTCAAGGAGCTGCTGGAAATATGAACAGCCTGAAGAGCGCAGAGTGGGCGCTAATAACCCGCGACTCCAAAAAAATATTTAATCGCCTACGCTTAATCGCTCCCACCTTAAAACAGCATTTTTGATCTAGAATAGTCTGAATAGACGCCGAGGCGCCGACACGGGAATTGCAATGCACTCTAACAAGAAAAAAAATGGCCTCGACTTATGCGCTATCTGACGGCATCGCCTACCGCTTTCGCTTATCATCTGTTTGGTGAAGACAACGCGAACGAGCTTGGTAGTCCCTAGCATGGCTATGCGCGGGGGCTGCAAGTGCAACAATATTGAACTGCTTTGGCATACTGTTGACTACAGTGTGGTGCCAAGAAAATGCCAGTGCCGTTATTGTATGAAAAATAACGCCATTTACGTGTCCAAATCCGGCTCCCGGATCAATGTACGCATACACAATGGTCGCCTTCACAAAATTGTGACACAAGGCAGTGGAAATGCCAGATTCCACATGTGCGAAAGCTGCGATGAACTGGTTTTTGTAACTGCAGATATTGGCGGAGAATCGTTTGGCGCTCTGAACGCAAATTGCATGATCAACAAGTTCGGTTTTTTAGCGGCTATCGAAACAGACTTTAGCGACCAGTCTGCCGCAGAAAAACTGGAGCGGTGGAGAAAGAACTGGTGTCACCCAGTGCACATAACACTCTGATGCATTACCGCCATAAACCTCAGTCAAACTAGACGCACTATGGGAGTAGATCGAATCACATGATTGACCTATATTATTGCCCGACCCCCAACTGCCAAAAGGTCTCCATCGCACTAGAAGAACTGGGCTTGCCCTACCGAGTGCACGCTATCGATATTGTTGCCGGTGATCAGAATCAGCCGGAGTACACCAAGCTATGCCCGAATCGTAAAGTCCCCGCCATTGTTGATTTTGACGGACCGGGAGGACAGCGGCTGGTGCTCTGGGAATCCGCCGCTATCCTGATGTATCTGGCAGAGAAGGCGGGCAAGCTCTGGCCCAGTGACCCAGCAGAGCAGGCGCTTGGTCGCCAGTGGCTTTTTTGGCAGATGAGCTATGTTGGCCCGATGATGGGCCAGCTACACCATTTTGTGCAGTACGCACCGGAACAGCTTGCCTATCCAATTGATCGTTACACGCAGGAAGTGGAACGGCTACGCGGTCTACTGAATCAACATCTTGATGGCCGCGACTACATTCTCGATTCGTACTCCCTTGCCGATATTGCCTGCCTTCCCTGGTTCAAAATGTTTGGATTTCGCTACCCGAATCAGCACCCGTATCCACACCTGGATAGCTGGCTGGATCGCGTCTTTGAAAGACCCGCAGCACAGCGAGGTTTTGCCGTTGACCTGGACAAGATTCGGCCTGTAGTACTTGGCAATGAACCGGTTACTGATGAGGTGCGTCGGCATCTGTTCGCAAGCTATCAAAATGATAGTGGTTCAGCGAAATAACGCTCTCTGGATGTAGCATTTTTTGCTTTTGCCGTTGACGGCCATGGGACCCTGCAAGATATGATACTGGGTAAATATATAGATGATATAAGTCCGGATCTGGTGGTTATCCAGTTTTGTGCAAATAACGTTATCAACACTTATTATGACCTTGCATTAATCAGCGTCACCCGGTGAGAATACCCGCATTGGCTTTCTCTACTCATCACGGGGACTGGTCGAAGAAGAATGCAAGAGAGTATCCGCGAAAAATGATATTCAGCTTGTTGATAGTCCCTCAAAGGCCCTAAGAGCAGCAGAGCATAAAGGGGCCACAACGACGGTTGCAGACGGCAATCATTGGAACAGTGCAGGTCATTACGTTATGGCGAGCGTCTTGAAATCCTATTTTGGAGCGTATTGGTAGTTCAACGACACTTGAAAGTAGCCTTAAACAAGAGCTTAGTCTGCTTACGGCTCGAAAAAGACCTCAATATCGCGTATTTTCACAGCTTAGCCCGATAGCATTCTATATCGAACCCGGAGTCAGTCGATGCCACGCATATTTCGCTACAGCAGAAAAAACTATGGGAAGTTGAGCGCAAATAATCAGCACAGTTTTGCCCAGCGGCATGCGCTGAACATTTATTCATCGGATTCCATCTATAGCTTTATTCCCAAGAACGCGTGTTCAACAATGAGAACTTCTCTGGCCATTGCAAATGGCTGCATCAAAGACAACTCAGATTTCAACTGGATTCACCAGAACAACGATACATTCACCGCGAATCTATCGGAGCTGGCAAAAGCTAAATATTCCTTCGCTATTTTACGTTGCCCTTTTTCTCGCCTATTGAGTGTTTATCTGGATAAGATCGTAGATAGGAATAATGCAGCCTGGCGGTATGTTGATCTTCATCATAAGAAAATAGGCCTCGAGGATATTACCTTCGAATTCTTTGTGAAAAGCATGTGCAAAAAACGCATTAGAGACGCTGACATACACTGGAGGCCACAAATCAATTTCTTAGTCTATGAAGAATACGACGACTACTTCGCCTTTGAGGATTTCCCAAAGCTAACAGAAACACTGCAGGATAAAATTGGTCTGGAGCTGGTTGATGCGCGTCCGCTGACAAAACACGGCACAGACGGGTATCGTAAATTATCAAAAAAGGAACCTTATAGACTTGGCCCGCTCGAGTTGCTCGCTTATAAAAATGGAGGCGCCATGCCAACGCTTGAAACTATGTACAACGATGAACTGGTGGCGTGTGTAGAAAGAGCCTATAAAAGTGATATAGCGTTATACAAAAGAAAAGTGGGTTCTGAAACCCTATCCTTCTCATAAGCCTTGCCTGGCCTCCTCGGCAGCCGTAAGTGAGGGTGGCTTTGGAACAATCAGGTCCAGTGCGTCCGGCGCCGCACTACCGACCAGTGTTTCGCCGCGTCTGCCCTGGCCGGTTCAAACATTAGGGAATTGTCGGTTTTCAGGGTGGAAAACTCCTGTTGGAGGGCACTTTGACAGACGCAGCCATCTATCTAACTCTGTACTCGTTACGTCCAGACAATGACAATACAGTGGCGGAAAGTATCTATTCTTATACTCTTGGGATACACATTCGAAAGGGACACTATACGCTGTCATCTTCATTCAACAGTGACAGCAAAACTCAGGGTTTCTGGCCCTTCGGACCATTGCCCGTGAATGGTGCGCAACGCACTATTATGCTGCGGAGAATAGATTCTTATGAGCTATAACTACGATCCGGAATTAGTTGCGCTTCTGGAGTTTTTACCGGATGCAGCGCTAACAATTAGTGACCCGGAAAATGCGCGCGCCAGTTTCGGGGAACTCATGGGCCAGTTTAACGCCGAGCTCGACAGAAGCGGCGTAGATATTGTGGATCGCAATATTTCAGGGCCCAGTGAAGCTCCAGATGTGGCGATACGTATCTACTCTCCACAGGGTCTGAACCATAGCGTACCGGGAATACTCCATATTCATGGGGGCGGTTTTGTCATCGGTTCGTTAGACAGTGAACTGGGTTCCTGTCTCACACTATGCCGCAACCTGGGTGTTGTCGTCGTGTCGGTGGATTACCGGCTGGCGCCCGAGACCCCCTACCCAGGCCCATTGGAAGACTGTTTCGCCGCTCTGTCTTGGACCAACGAAAACAGCGCCGAACTAAACATCGATCCCGAGCGGCTGGCGGTGTTCGGCGCAAGCGCCGGCGGCGGCCTCTCTGCTGCCACCGCTCTGCTGGCCAGAGACCGTGGTGGCCCGCCCATCTGCTTCCAGTACCTGGGCATTCCGGAGGTCGACGACCGACTTCACACGCCTAGCATGCAGCGGTTTGTGGATACGCCTATGTGGAACAGGCCCAATGCAGAGCTTAGCTGGGATTTCTACCTCGGCGACCAGTTCCAGCGCGGCGCGAGCGATGTGCCTTACTATGCAGCACCTGCCCGGGCTGCGGATCTTTCCGGTTTGCCGCCGGCTTACGTCAGCACCATGGAATTTGATCCCCTGCGTGATGAAGGCGTGGAATATGCCCTGAAGCTGATGCAGGCAGGGGTCGCCACCGAGCTGCACAGTTTCCCCGGCACCTTTCACGGCTCCAGCATGTTTGCCCACTCCCAAATCAGCCAGCGCGAGTCAACCGAGATGTTCGCCGTATTGCGACGCGCACTCAGCATCGACGCCTGAAACCCATTGAACAGCAACCCTGGAGAGACCATGACCACTGATACACTGCGCGACCAACCCCTGATGCCCCACCTGTTGATAGATGGGCTCAATCGCTACAACGATGAACCCTGCCTGTTTCTTGGTGACAAGGTCGCCAGTTATCGGGACGTGCGCGAAAGTACCAGCCAGATGGTGCAGGCACTGCAGTCTAAAGGTCTGGGCGTGGGCAGCAAAATAGCCGTTATTTCTGCCAACCGTCCGGAGGTGTTGTCCAACATCGCCGCCATGCAGATCAATGGCTGTATCGGCACGCCGCTGCACCCACTAGGCTCGCTGGATGACCATGCTTATGTGCTGGAAGCTGCCGAAATCGATACCCTGGTATACGACGCCTCCGTGTTTGAGGAGTTGGCCGTGGCGCTCAAGCAAAAAGTGCCGGCCCTGAAAAACCTGCTCGCATTTGGTCCCACCGAGCTAGGTGATGACTACCTGGCTCTCGCCGCCACCTTCGAGCCAAAGCCTCTGGTGGCGCCGGACATTTCGCCTGACGACATCGCCTCCGTCAACTTTACCGGTGGCACCACCGGCAAACCCAAAGGCGTGATGAGCACGTACAGCGTCACCTCCTATATGACCCAAATTCAGCTGGCAGAGTGGGAGTTCCCCGAAGACCTGCGCATGTTAATCGCAACACCGCTGTCCCACGCCGCAGCGGCCTTTTTCATTCCGGTACTGCAAAAAGGTGGCGCCTTCTACGTGATGCAGGGCTTCAGCCCCGATGAGTTTTTCGACATGGTTGAACAACACAAAATCACCTGCACTATGCTGGTTCCAGTGATGATGTACTTCCTGTTGGACGCGCCGCGCTCGGGCACAGCTGATATGTCCAGCATGGAGACTATTTTCTACGGCGCCTCACCGATGAGCCCCACGCGGTTGATCGAGGGCATCGAAAAATGGGGTCAGATTTTTTATCAGTTCTTCGGCCAGTCCGAATGTCCCATGGTCATCGCGAACATGACGCGCAAAGAACACGACGTATCCAAACCCCAACGCCTGTCTTCCTGTGGGCGACCCAGCCCGTGGATACATATGAGTCTGCGCGATCCAGACGGGAACGAGGTGCCGGCAGGTGAGCCGGGTGAAATCTGCATTCGCGGACCCCTGATCATGAAAGGCTACAAGGACATGCCCGAGCAAACTGCCGAAGCCTTCGCCGGCGGCTGGTTGCACACGGGAGATATTGGCAAGCTGGACGATGAGGGCTTTCTCTACATCGTCGACCGCACCAAGGATATGATCGTCACTGGTGGCTTTAATGTGTTCCCTCGGGAAGTGGAAGATGTGATGGCTACCCATGAGGCGGTTGGGCAGGTGGTTGTTATTGGTGTTCCCGATGAGCAGTGGGGTGAAGCGGTGAAAGCCGTAGTCGTTCTGAAGCCAGATTTTGAGGGCAGTGATGCGCTTGTGGCGGCCATGCAAGCGCTGGTCAAAAAAGCGAAAGGGTCGGTGCAGTCGCCCAAGTCGATCGATTTTGTTACGGGGATTCCACTGACGCCGGTGGGTAAGCCAGACAAGAAAGCGGTAAGGGCGCAGTATTGGGAAGGTAGTGACCGTGGGGTTGGTTAGGCCTTACTTCTTTGAACGGTATTACGCGTCAAGAGCGGCTGGTTGGCCTGGTAGAGATTGCGGGTGCTCACTTTGATTAGAAATCGAACTGGTCGGACGTTGTCAATCGTAGGAGTATTTGCAATAGTTCTTACAAGTGCATGTAGTCCTACAGAAGACACAGGCCTGTTTCCAGCATTCAACGCAGCAACCGCAACAAAGCCGCCACCCCCAAAAGCCACCGAATACAACCCTGACCGCAACCTGTACTGGGGCGATCTGCACGTCCACACCAGCTACTCAACCGATGCCTATATCAATGGCGTAAAAGCCTCTCCCGAAGACGCCTACACGTTCTTCAAGGGGGGTGAGATTGAGCATGCCGCCGGTTATGGCATTCGCATGAGCAGGCCATTGGACTTCGCGGCGGTCACCGATCACTCCGAATATATCGGTGTACTGCGCGCCACCGACCCGGACCTGCCACTGAAAAAGCGCAGCCTGCGCGAACGACTGCTTAACGACGGGCGCCTGAGCAATACCTTACTGTTGGCGCAGACAATGCTCGGCTTTGACCTGGAAAACGCCATCGTTCCTGGTTGGGAAGATTTCAGCCGTACCGCCTGGCGCGACATTGTGGATACGGCAGAGCGCCACAACGACCCGGGACGGTTTACCGCCTTTGTCGGCTACGAGTGGTCGTCGATGCCCGGTGAGCGCAATCTGCATCGCAATGTGATCTATCGCGGCGCCAAAGTACCGGATCTGCCTTACAGCTCGGTGGATTCAGAAGACCCACGAGACCTTTGGGCCGAATTACAACAGCAACGCGAACAGGGAATGGAGGCATTTGCCATACCGCATAACGGCAATGTCAGTGATGGGCGCATGTACGACCGAGTTATGTTCGACGGCAAACTCATGGATGCCGACTACGCCCGCATGCGGATGGAAAACGAGCCATTGAGCGAAATTTTTCAGGTGAAAGGCTCGTCGGAAACGCACCCACTTCTGTCCAATGAGGATGAGTTCGCTGGATTTGAAATTTATGACACTCAGCTGTCGCAGAGCCAGGATGACTCGCGCGCGAAAGGCAGTTATATCCGCGACGCACTGCGAACAGGGCTGCAGATGTCTCACAGTGAAGGCTTCAACCCCTACCGCTTTGGCGTTATCGGTAGTTCCGATGGGCACAACGCCAGCTCTCCTGTGGAGGAGAACAACTACCACGGGAAACTGCCCATTCTCGATGGGAGCGCAGGTTTGCGCATGGGCAAGGCCAATTACTATCCCGCCAGCATGCCCGGCGGGAGGCGCTGGAGCGCGGCGGGCCTGGCGGCTGTATGGGCCGAAGAAAATACGCGTGAGTCCCTTTATGACGCCATGCGCCGCAAGGAAACCTACGCTACCTCGGGGCCGCGAATTGCCGTGCGCTTCTTTGGGGGTTGGGGCTATCCGGCGGATTTGCTCAAACAGCCTAACTGGATAAAGCTGGCTGAGGAGGGCGGCGTCGCGATGGGACGGGATTTACCTGCCGGAGATGCGGCTGCGCCGAGCTTCGCGGTGTGGGCGATTCGCGACCCTCAAAGCGGCAATTTGGATAGGATACAAATCGTAAAGGGCTGGGTGGATCAGGCCGGTAATTCGCGTGAAAAACAGTTTGATGTCGCTTGGGCAGGGCAGCGTGAGATTGATGCTACCGGGCACTTACCGGTCGTGGGAAATACAGTTGATGCCACCACTGCCACCTACGACAACAGTATCGGTGCAGAGCAATTATCGACTGTGTGGGTAGACCCCGAATTTGATCCCGAGCAGGAAGCGTTTTACTACGCCCGCGTCATCGAAATCCCAACACCCCGTTGGACCACCTACGACGCGGTGCAACTGGGCATGCCCCCGCCCGAACCTGTCAGCCTGCAGGAACGCGCCGTCACATCCGCGATTTGGTACACGGCTCAACAATAACGCTCTGAAAGTCGCTGCACATGAAGGGCCCAATACACCTGCTGCTATTGATTTGAATCGGGTTTACAATGATGCTCGACTTGCACATCGCTCTTCGGCACGTGTGTCGCGATGTCACCGCTTACAGCGACACCTCGACAATACCGGTGCCCGCACACGATCTCTCGCACAACCACGGACTATTTATCCATGCTGGAATCCAATCCCGAGCTTTACCGCGGCCTGACCTACCCCTTTAGTCGCGGCGCAAACCCCACCCCAGGTGAACCTGAAAAAATCGCCGAGGGCGTGTACTGGGCGCGCTTTGCCATGCCAATGTCACTGGACCATATCAATCTGTGGCTGCTGGAAGACGAGGATGGTTGGACGGTGGTGGATACCTGCCTGAATATTCCCAGTGCCCGCGAAACCTGGGAGCAATTGTTTGCCGGGTTCATGCAGGGCAAGCCCATACGACGCGTTATTTGCACCCATTTGCATCCGGATCATGTGGGCCTGGCGGGTTGGCTCACGGAGCATTTTGACTGTGAACTATGGATGTCCCGCGAAGAGTTTCTAATGTGTCGGGCCATGACAGCGGACACGGGCAGGCCCGCACCCGACGTGGCAATACGTTTCTATCGGGGAGCGGGTTACGATGAAGAACAACTGGGCAAATACCGCGAAAAATTTGGCAACTTCGGCCGCGCCATTGCTCCCCTACCGGATAGCTTTCGCCGCCTGGTCGACCGGGAGACACTAACGATTGGCGATCGCTATTGGCAGGTTATCATCGGCAGCGGGCACTCACCGGAACACGCCACCCTCTACTGTCCCGCATTGAAGCTGTTAATTTCCGGCGACCAGGTGCTCCCCAAAATCACTCCGAATGTCAGTGTCTTTCCCACGGAACCTGAGGGAGACCCGCTGAATGAGTGGTTGCACTCCAGTGCGCGACTGCGAGAAATATTGCCGGACGACCTACTGGTATTACCCGCTCACGAAGCGCCATTTTACGGCCTACATGTACGCATGAATCAGATGATCGAGGGTCACAAACGGGATCTTGCGAGTTTGTTTGATTATCTCGATAAGCCGCTCCGCGCTGTGGATTGTTTTCCCGCGCTGTTCAAGCAGAAAATTACCGGGGGCTCAATGGGGCTGGCAACGGGCGAGACGCTGGCACATCTAAACTGCTTACTAGGCAGGCGCAGTATTACCCGTACCACCGACGCAGAGGGCGTCAACTGGTACCGGCAGAACCTGGCAACCTCAGATTACGACTAGATGAACTACTCAGGGCGCGATGTTATCGCGATTACCCTTGATCAAGCTGCGAAACCGATCCAGTAGTGACTCGAATTTGAAGTCCTTGAATTCGCCTGCATCCATAAACACGCCGTGGGTGATCTCCTCCATACCATGCTCGCATTTAGGACACTTTAAACTGTGTGTGGCTGCATCGTCCTCCACTTCATCACTCTAAGCTTTCAGTTGCTGGCATTATAAACCTGATCCGGCAGATGCCAGCCCTGTCAGATGCTACCCGCTCGGCTTTGAGCCCAGCCCCACCGTTCTATCGCCGGCTATCCTGCAATTTTACCCAAAATCAACGTTACACTTTTTTGATCCAGTAAGCGCGGCACGGGATAGGTTGCGCCCTCGGCTATTGCCAACTGGCAAATGTCAGGGAAGTCCTCTTCCTTGATGACATCCATGCTATCGGGAATACCCACTTCTGTGCGCAGATTTCGCACCGCCTGAATGAACTTGTGTGACAAACTGCCGGCGTCCTCTCCCGCGCTGCCAACACCAATCAACACGGCCAACTCCGCAAGCTGCTGCTGTGCTTCTTCGCGACAAAAATCCAATATATGCGGCAACACCAGCGAGTTCGCCAAGCCATGGGGTATGCCGTATTTACCGCCCAGCTGATGTGCAATCGCGTGTACATTGCCAACATTAACTTGGTTGATCGCAAGGCCTGCGTAATAGGCGCCCATCGCCATGGCATTGCGAGCGTCGCGGTTAGTTCCGTCCTGATAGGCAGTGGGCAGGAAATCGAAGACTAACTTGATGGCCAGTCGCGCATCTTCAGCCCGGGTACCACGGTCCCACACACCGATATAAGCTTCTATGCCATGGGTCAGCGCGTCCATACCCGTGGCAGCGGTAATGTGTGGCGGCAGACCGGTGATCAGATCGGCATCCAGGGCGGCAGCTCGCGGGAGCAGATCAGCCCCGGTGATGATGCTTTTCAGATGAGTGGCTGCATCAGAGATAACCGCACCCATGGTCGCCTCAGAGCCTGTACCTGACGTTGTCGGAATGGCATACAGCTGCAAAATCTCGTGTTTCACCTTGCCAAATCCCACCCAATCCATTGGCGATTCTTCACTGGTGGCAGACGCTGCGATAATTTTGGCCGCATCGATGGACGATCCTCCACCGATTGCCAGCACCACCTCACTGCCATGCTGCCTGGCAATTGCAGCGCCCTCGGCGACATGGTCGAAGGTTGGGTCGGGCAATACACCGTCGTAGTATGCAAGGTCCATATCCGCCGCGACGAGGGCAGAGACCGCCCGATCTACCACACCCAGTTCCCGCAAAGGCTTGTCAGTGACCACCAGCACTTTGCGGGCACCGGTGCGGACAATGTGCTCACATAACTGGCTTGAACTGCCACTTCCGGCAAACACCGCGTGCCGACTGGGCGGAGAGAGATTCGCTACCACCTTCATTATCTTCAGAAATAAGGTGTGTAGTATCTTTCGAAGAAACATCGGCATGGGGCACTCCACTGTGTGAATGGGGGGGCAACTTTGAACACTGCGAGGGAATACTAGCAAAAAACGGCTACTTCGCCTTACTTTGTCACAATAGCAGGCTACTTTTCCTGTGGAGGCAGTCTCAATACCAGTAACGCCGCCATACCCAGAATCACCGCGAGTGCGATTAAAACCCACTCATAGCTTCCCGTCTGGTCAAAGACATAACCCGCCAGTGGCGCTCCCACCAAACCCAATGGCAAGAAAAGCGGCATTTGTGCGCCATTTACCTGACTGATGATGGCCGCGTCAAAATATCGGCTGTTAAGGTACGGGTGCATCGGAATAAAGGCGCCCGAACCAAATCCCAACAGACAGAGAGCCAAAATCACCTGTGACACCTCAATGGCGCCCAACAACACAATCAGGCCCGCTATCTGGAGCAACAGCATGGCGGCGGCCAACCACTTAACATAACGCCGCGTGGCATCTCCCAACCAGGCCAGGCCGCTTTTCCCCACCAACCCCGACAGCCCTGCCACGGCCAGGAACCAGCCCGCATCTGACACGGTGAATCCACGGCTGGCAAACAGCGGGGGATAACACACCGCCAGGACAATAGACGTATTGAGCGCCATTGCTACACACAGCCCTATTAGCCAGAAGGCTTTTTTGCGGTAGAACTCGCCAGCGTCAGGGAGATGTTCAGAAGGCACCGCTCCCACCACAGTGCGCGGAATGCCTGCCAAGATGGCCAGCCACAACAGTATTAGCAATCCAATTGCCAGGCCCTGCAATGTTACCCGCCAGTCGTAAGCGCCCAACAAGCTTCCCACCAACGGCGGCAAAGTCACTGAGGCCAAACTGATGCCGATTGCAACCAACGCCAGCGCCCGGGCCTCTCGCCCAGGGTACACTTTCACCATGAGGCCGTTCACAACCACCGGCCCGTAGAGTGTCAGACCCAGTGAAAAGCCCAAGAACCCCAGAGCGACGTATACCAGCGTAGGCGCATGGCCGATTGCAAACAGAGAAAACATGGCAACAGTGGCGCCTGTCAGCAGGATACTTCGAATAGGTAGCCGATCCGCCAGCTTACCTATTGTAGGTCCCAGAAGACCGGGCACGAGCAACAATGCCACTGGACCGGTATTCAAAACCGCGACGCCGACGTCAAACTCTTTGGACAACGGCTCAACGAAGAACCCGTAAATTGACATAATGCCGGGGCCGAGTGCGAAACAGCACATGCCAGTCAAAGCGGGGAGCCAGGGTTTTATCGGTTGCATTGATTCTTCTTATTGAGTGCCGTAGGGGCGGTGTTGGTCTTTATGTGTCAGACATGTCCCTAGCTCAAATCTCAAAAGAGCGGGACAGGGCGCGCGGAAGGGACCATTCAAGATGAGAAGATCATCAGAAACGACTTACGGCATTGAGAACGAGAAGGAACATCGAATCTCTGAGATATCTCCCCGAGATTCGATACCAAAATCAGCCGCGCTTGGGCCCACCATTCGTCCCAGGCCAACGCGACCCGGAAATCGTATCTGCAAAAGGCAGAAATCCCTGAGGGTCCAGCTTTCCGGCCAATGTCATTTCACGACCAAGAAAAGTCGGCCACCAGAGATACGAAGAAAGCTGTTCACGCATCGGCAACAGTGTGGTCAAGGGATCCCAGGGGCTGTCGCGCAGCACCAGTGTGCCCTCAACTTCCTCACGCCAGGCGGTACCGTACTCACTGCGCACGCGCACTACATGGGGCGGAAAATCAAAATCGGTTGCTGGCCCACCAACGCTCACAGCGCGGGAGTACTTTAACCAGAATTCATTCTGTTCAAAGGGTTCGCCAGGCTCAGAAGGACCGGTAGACGCGCCCTTAAACTCAACAAAGGTATAACCCTGATGAGTACAACGCGCTGTGACCTGCGGCCCAAGGCGATAGAACTCCGTGCTACAGGGATATTTCGGCTGGCCATTGGTTTCCTGGCTGACAAATATAGCCGACTCCTGGTCGATGCCATAACCGAGTGTGAACTCACCCGCAACACCGTCAAATTCTGCATCAACACTGGTGACAATTCCGTACTCGGGCTCGTCAGGCACAGGAAAGTTATAAATCGTGAGATTAACGTTGGGGTTGGCGCCCGGGGAAATTCCTGGCGGTAACAGTGCCGCAATTTTGTCCGGGTCGGTCCGGTACGCAATCTTCAGCATAGGCCAATTGACTATATCGCCGGGGTTTCCCTGAGGCGCACCTGATTCACTGGTCATATTCTTTCCCTTATGAATTGTCGTTACTGAATTAAGCACCCACCATGTTGGGCACTGGTGTGTCGCGATTGAGAATCATGTCCGCTCGCGCGCGAATTTTACCGTCAGTCTCTGGTGTTGTTGCCAGCAACCAGAAGGCGTCTTTTTCCAGCCCCGCGATCGCCATTTCCGCAACTTCATCCGGGTGCGTGGTTTGCAGTTCAATACCGAATTCCGCGCACATTTTTTTCATATCATCAACAGAGCTGATGCCGGATTCGTTGCCTTCAACCTCTTTCTTCAATTCTTGTGGACGCACCCGACCCGAGTTGAACAAACCGGTATCCACCACATGCGGCCCGGGAAATAAGGCACTGACCTTGACCGGACTTTCAGCCGCCTGCACCTGGTAGTGCAGGTTCTCGGTGATGGCGTGCACCGCAGCCTTGCTGGCGGTGTAAATAGGCTGATCGGGATAAACGAGCAAGGCGCCATTACCGGAGCCAGTCACAACAAAGTGGGCTTCTTGATTGCGCTCTATTAACTTGGGCATAAACGCGCGTATCGAATTAATTACACCCCATAGGTTAACGTTGAGACACCACTGCCAGTCTTTCTCTGAGTAATCCCACATCGAACCAGACTCACCGGCACCGATGCCGGCATTGGCAAAGACCAGGTCAATTTTGTTGAAGGCCGACTCCGCTTTATCCGCCAGTGCATTCAGGCTGTCGAGGGATGTGACATCACAAAACTCGACGACCGCGTCAATATTTTCTGCATCCAAATCCGTCTGCACTTTTTCCATCGCGCCCTTATCCACATCGCCCACGACAATTTTTGCGCCGCGTCGACCCAGCGCGAATGCGAGCGAGCGACCTACACCGCTAGCGCCGCCGGTGATAACGGCGACCCGGTTGTTAAAGTCCTGCATGGCTAAGCGGTCTCCTGCTTGTCACTTGAGGTGAGGTAGAACTGGCGAACCCATTTGCGAAACATCACCAGGGTCTTATCCTCCTTACAAAAAATGGGGTGGTGCTTGTGAACCTTATTGGCCCAGATCGGATAGTCATCGTTCAGCCCGGAGATAATACCGTCCATGACATCGTCGCCCGCAATATCCTCAATCGATTTACTCACGACGAGCGTCCAGCGCATGCGCGTCTCATGTTTGTTAATGGGCTGCGCGCTGTTGTACATCACCATTTGTGCGTCAGGGCCATAAGTGTTGCGCACCATGGCAAAACCGGGGCTATAGACAGTTGCGTGTAACTCCGCCGGAAAATCTGCACCGGTGGCATCGGAGTTTAAATGCAACGTGCGGCCGTCATCGTCGATGGTCACTTTCGAAGGTGGTACATCCATCATTTTGTGGACAAACTGGAAATGTACCGGGTCACAGGAGTTTTCAGCAATATCCTGCACATGGGCCGGCACCAGAAACTCGGTGTACCTCGGGCTGGTCCACTTGCTATCGCCCAGTTCAGGAAACTCAGGCAAGTCCCACTCAGGGCCGGTATTCTCCGGGTGAAACCAGATATAAACTTCCCCATTTTTTTCCGCGCAGTGCCAGGTGCGCAGGCGCGCACGTTCTGGAATTTCTTCGCTGTAGGGAATCTCCACACAGGTGCCATCCGTGCCGTAACGCCAGCCGTGGAAGGGGCAGCGAATAGATTCACCAACAACGCGGCCCTGCACACTCAGGTTCGCGCCCAGATGCGGACAATACGCATCCTGCAGCACCGGCACGCCGGAGCGAGTGCGGTACAGCACCATTTCCCGATCAAATGCTTTTACTGGCTTTACTTCACCCACCAACAGCTCCTGGGACCGGGCGACGGAATACCAGCCCATCGGAAACTCCGGGGTGGTATTGGTTTTGGATTCACATGCTTCTACGATAGTCATAACACCTCTTTGAAGATTCGATTACTGCTACACAATGACTTAATTGAACAACGCCGCCGTAGGGCCAATTTCGTCGGCAATCGCCTGCAAGCGCTGGCGGTCCAGTCCGTAAAATTTGATGGCGTTCTCGCCCAAAATCTGGCGACCGTCCTGCTCCGGAAAGTTACCAAAATTATCCTTCAGGTATTGCGCAGTATTGGGCCAGCTACCCTCTGGGTGCGGAAAGTCACTGCCCCACATCACACTCTCCAGACCCACTTCGTGGCGCATATCCAAATCCGGTCGAAGTACGCATGAAGCACCAATACCGATATTGCGCTGAAAATATTCGCTCGGTTTAAGCGACAAGTGCGCGCGGAAATTGCCGAGCTTGGCTGATATCTGACCCTCCGTGTAATGGAAGTCCATCAGGCGCAACCAGGAGGGCAGCATGAACATCGTGCCGCCCTCAACAATCATGGTCTTGAGTTTGGGAAAGCGTTCATACACACCGCCCCAGATCATGAACGTGAGCGGGCGATACAACCACCACATCACTTCGGACACATAGATCCCCATCGCACCCGGCATTTCATCGCGCTTGTCTTCGACGGGAAAACCCGCACCGAAGTATTCCTGGTGTGGGGCTGGCCCAGAGTGAAAGTGAACAATCACTTCAAGGTCTTCGCAGACAGCCCAGAAGGGATCATACTTGGTGTGATGATAGGCATCGTGCTCTCCCCAGAGAGTAGGAATCATCACCGCATTGAGACCGTTATCCACACACCAGCGGACCGCTTCAACAGCCTGCTGAACATCCCACAACAGGGGAATAGAGGCCACCCCAATATGACGTGCCGGGTCGTTTGCACACCACTCGGCTAACCAACGGTTGTGTGCCATGGCGCCCGCCCACTGCAGCTCCGGCACCATATCGCGAGGGGACAGACCAAGCCCCGCGCCAAAGGGTGGCGTGTTCTTTTCGGTAATACCGTCCGGGAAAATGACCTCGGCAGCAATGCCGTCGTTCGCGAGCATGTTCAAACGTTCCTTGTAATCCCAGGCACCGGTAAGCTCTCGCTGAATGGGCGCACGCCAGGCATCATTGATTTCCTTAATCAGGAAGGTGGACTCGGCCTTCTCCAACATCTCAATAGTGATAGGCACGGCCATATCCATCATCTCGTGGTACTTCGATTCCACATAGGGCTTGTAGTCCGCGATCGGCAAGCCGGCGTGACAATCTGTGGAGACGACAATCATTCGTTCTGACATATAGCGATTCTCTCCCTCGTTTAAGGGGGTCTGTTTGCAAAGATTAGGTTTGCTCAGAGGGTATAATAGCTTCCCAAATGAGCAAACTTGCACATTTGTATACAAAATAGTTTAATGCTACGGCGAATGCAACCGTATTACGGAAAATTCATGGACATCACAGCGGCTCCTCTGGGGCGTCGGGAAAAGCGCAAACAGGAAATTCGAAGCCGTATCGAAGAGGCCGCCTACCGCCTGTTTCGCGCTCAGGGCATTGAAGACACGAGTATTGAGCAGATCTGCGTAGAAGCCGATGTCGCAAGGCGCACTTTTTATGGGCACTTCCCCAACAAACATACCTTGTTAGGGGGTCTGGGCATTTCCCGCCTTTACGACCAGTCTGAACCCATGTTGCAAATGTTGATGGACGACCATGACTCCACTCGCGCTCGGCTGGAAGCGATGATTGACTACATTGAATCCAATTTTGCCAGCTACGAAGAGATTGACCGCCAGCTTATCCTGATCGCGCCTTCGACCTTCGCAGAAGATACCGAGCGACACCGGGAAATTGGCGACAGTGCACTGGCCAGTTTTGTGCGGCTCATCGCCACCGGCGTCGAAATCGGCGACGTCCAAACGAAATTCTCTCCGGAAATTCTCGCAGCAACGGTGGTAGGCACGCTCAACATGCTGACCATCAGTTGGGCAATGAACAGCGAATACCCCGTGTTTGCAAAGCTTGAAGAAGCGCGAGTGATGTTCGAGCACCTGATCTGCGAAGACAGCGCTTAAGACCCGCTGCGGCGTCATGAAGGCGGCACCCTTTCTTTAATACAACACATATCGGAGAACATTCCATGGGACCGCTTAAGGGTCAGACGATTATCGAAATTGCCGGCATCGGGCCCGGCCCTTTCGCAGCGATGTTACTGGCGGACATGGGCGCTAATGTTATTCGCGTGGAGCGACCCGGTGGCAGCATGTTCACCGCTACACAAAATACGAAACTGGATTTTCTCAACCGCAACAAGCGCTGCATCAGTATCAATCTGAAAAACCCCGATGGCGTCGATACGGTTTTGACACTGCTGGAGCAGGCAGATGCGCTGCTGGAGGGAAACCGACCCGGTGTTATGGAACGGCTGGGGCTGGGCCCAGACATTTGTCTTACTCGCAATCCAGCACTGGTTTACGGGCGCATGACCGGCTGGGGCCAAGAGGGTCCGATGGCGCGCGAAGTCGGACACGACATCAACTACATCGCCCTCAGTGGTGCACTACACCCCATTGGCAGGGCCGGAGAAAAGCCCGCCATCCCACTCAATCTTGTGGGTGACTTCGGCGGTGGCGGCTTGATGCTCGCCTACGGCATGGTCTGCGCAATGCTGGAAGCTAAGCTTTCAGGTGAAGGCCAGGTAGTTGACGCGGCAATGATTGATGGGGCTGCGGCGTTGATGGCCACCACCTTTGCAGCCAATCAGGTCGGCTTCTGGTCAGATGAGCGCGGCACCAACCTGCTGGATTCCGGTTCGCATTTTTACGAGGTTTACGAAACCGCCGATGGCAAGTACATCTCCCTAGGCTCTATTGAGCCGCAGTTTTACGCCGCCCTGCTGGAGAAACTGGGCGACGATGCGCAACACTTTGAAAACCAGTTCGATATGGAGAACTGGCCGGCAATGAAAGAGCGGATGACTGCAATCATCAAATGCAAAACACGGGACGAGTGGGATGCGGTGTTTGCAGGCGCTGATGTTTGTTACGCACCCGTACTGTCTATGGGTGAGGTTCGTCATCATCCGCATCATCAGGCTCGCGGCACTTTTGTCGACGACGGAGAAGTGTGGCAGCCGGCACCGGCACCGCGCTTTAGCCGCACGCCGGGCGAGATCCGCAGCAGCGCAGCTGAAATTGGTGAACACTCTCTAGAAATTCTTCGCGAGTTCGGCTTTGATGATAAACAGATCGCCGCGCACGTGAACAGCGGCGCGGTGCACACTAATACCAACTAGGCTATCGTTTGGTACCTGTGCGTGTAGAATGCCTGCCCGTGCCTTATTGGCCCTCCTTACATTCCCACCAGGACAGCACAACCATGAGTGATGCAGGACAAAAACCCCAGCAATGCCGACATGTGGCAGTGAACGCGGAAAGTCATCACCTCACAATAGAATCAGGGTCTGTTCCGGTACCCAAAACGGGTGAAGTCTTGATTAAGGTTCACTCGGCGGGCATTAACCGCGCCGATCTCCTGCAGCGCAGCGGCAACTACCCTCCCCCCGAAGATGCCTCCTCGGTCCTCGGCCTGGAAGTTGCCGGTACGGTGCAAGCTCTCGGCCCGGACGCCGGACATTGGCAGGTGGGTGACAAGCTCTGCGCGCTAACCCATGGTGGCGGTTACGCCGAGTATGCTGTCGCACCTGTCAGCCAATGCCTGCCGATTCCCGATGGCTTTAGCAAAGCCGAAGCGGCCGCGCTGCCAGAAGCGCTGCTTACTATCTGGCATAACCTGTTTCAGCGCGCAGCTTTAAAGCCCGGCGAAAAAGTATTAATCCACGGCGGCGCCAGCGGCATGGGCAGCATGGGTGTAATGATGTGCTCTACACTGGGCGCCGAGGTGTATACCACCGCAGGCTCAGATGAAAAGTGCAAGGCCCTGGAAGACCGTGGTGCAACTCGCGCAATCAATTACAAGACCGAGGACTTTGAGCAGGTCATCACTGAGTTGGGATTGAATAATCGTATCAATGTCATCCTCGACATGATCGGTGGAGAATATATTCAGAAGAACCTCAGCATCGCCGCGCCTGAGGGCCGTATCGTCAATATTGCTTACATGCGCGGCTTTAAAGCGGAGATCAATTTCGCACCACTACTGCTGAAAAGAATTACCATGACCGGCTCAACACTGCGCGCGCAGACGTTTGAGCAAAAAGCCAAGATGGTCGAGGAAATTATGACGCAGATCTACCCGCACCTGGGAACTGGAAAGATCAAACCGCTCATCGATAGTATCTATCCATTGGAGGAGGTAGAGCAGGCACACGGCCACATGCTAAGCGGCACGCACATGGGCAAGATTATTTTAAAAATGTAAGATTCTTTAAGCCTTACTGGTATATCAAGACGCTCGCCTTGTAACAATAAAGTCTTAAAACCGCTCATTTCGATCGTTTCAGATCATCATCTTTCTAAAAAAACTCCGTTTATACCCTCTTTTAACTTCCTTAAGAGCTAATAAAGCATTATTTATATTACTAAAAGGAATTAACAAACGGGTGTTTTTGACGCGAACTGGCGCTACCGCTAGCTTCGGAGTGCGTCAGTGCTATACTCAAAATGAATACCGAGGCAGAACTTCCAGCGTAACCAGCATGTTGGTTCTGACGCAGCCATCAGCAACATTCACTCAGTCGTGCGCATGCCGCCGCTGCATTATGAAGTCGCTGAATACCTGGCGCGACAATCCCAACCCTCGCTTAATAAAACTAATAAGGGACTGCAAAATGAAACGCCATTTCTACATCAGCGACGACCTCGACGACCTGGAATTGGTTGAGGAGCAATTGGAGACTGCGGGTGTCACCACGCCGCAAATACACGTGCTCAGCGAAGACGACGCAGGTGTAAAAGCACACCGCCTGAACGACGTGGAAGCGGTCCTGCGCAAAGATGTTGTCCACGGGACAGAACGTGGTGCTGTAGTGGGCATTATTGCTGCTGCCATAGTTTTGTTAGCCGCCGCTGCTACCGGCATCGCCGACACCATTACCTGGGTACCACCCACTTTTCTCGCTGTCATTATCCTAGGTTTCTGTACCTGGGAGGGTGGCCTCATTGGAATTCAGGCGCCGCACTCTGATTTTGTTCGCTTTCAGGACACACTACGCTCAGGCAAACATGTGTTACTTGTAGACGTTAGTCAGGATCAGGAGCACATCTTGCAGCAGGTAACCGGCGCGCATTCCAAACTAAGTGCAGCGGGCGAGGGACACTCTACCCCGGGCTGGTTCCTCGGTGCCCGGGCAAAGTTTGAACAACTGATCAAGGGCACAGCCTGGCGACCTCAGTAAGATAGTTTCCGGTCTAAAATAAGAATAACTGCTTTCCTAAGAAAGTATTCCACCGGACCGCGCTGCGGACGGATAAGGAGTTGGCATGAAAATAGTGGTAGCACTAGTTCTACTGGTGATTGGTTCACTTGTATTTCACTGGCTGAGCCCCTGGTGGATGACACCTCTGGCCTCGAACTGGAGCGCAATCGATACCACTATCGACATCACCCTCTATATCACTGGGGTAGTCTTTGTTGCCGTCAACCTGTTTATGGCCTGGGCCATTTTTCGTTACCGATACGATCCATCCCGCCGCTCTCACTATGAGCCGGAAAACAAAAAGCTTGAAACCTGGCTGACTGTCATTACCTCCGTTGGCGTGGCCGCCATGCTGGCACCCGGACTGGTCGTATGGGCGGACTTCGTAAATGTCCCTGAGGGTGCTGACGAGATGGAAGTCGTAGGCGCTCAGTGGGCGTGGAGTTACCGCTTACCAGGTGACGACGGTGTGCTGGGCGAAGTGGACTCAACCTTCGTAGGGCCCCTAAATCCCTTTGGCATGAGCCCCAATGACCCTGCAGGCAACGACGATATACTCATCTCCAGTAATGAAGTTCACCTGCTCATTGATCGTCCGGTAAAATTCTTATTGCGCTCCAAAGATGTGTTGCACAATTTCGCCGTTCCACAGTTTCGCGTAAAGATGGACCTGGTGCCGGGCATGGTTACGTACGCCTGGGCCACCCCAACCGTTAAGGGAAAGTACGATCTTTTGTGTATGGAATTGTGCGGCATTGCGCATTACACCATGCGCGGCTATGTGGTTGTCGATGAACAGGAAGATTATGACAGCTGGCTCGCAAAGCAGCAGACATGGAGCGAGATACAATCCATACCTCCAGGTGATGCCATCGCAGGAAAAGCCAGCTACGCCACCTGTGCAGCTTGTCACGGCCAACAGGGCGAGGGCCTTGTCGCGTTTAATTCACCGGGCCTCGCTATCCTGCCAGCCTGGTATATCACACGGCAGATCGAACACTTTAAATACGGTATTCGCGGCGCCAATGAGGGCGATACGTTCGGTCAACAAATGGTGCCCATGGCAAACATGCTGGCGGACGCCGCTGCGATTAGAAACGTTACCGCGTATATCGAAACCCTGGTGCCAGAGAAGCCCGTGGACACCATCGAGGGGGATCCTCACAAAGGCGCCGCCTATTACAACACTTGCGGCGCCTGTCACGGTGCCAAGGCGCAGGGAAATTATGCTCTACAGGCTCCACCTTTAGCCGGACAGGACGACTGGTATTTGAAACGACAACTGGAAAACTTCCGTCTGGGCTTGCGCGGTGCGCATAAAGGAGACACCTACGGTCACCAGATGGTGCTAATGGCTCGCTCGTTACAAAACGAGCAATCAATTAATGATTTGCTGGCGTACCTGAATACGCTGTAAGTAAACGCGCGAACAGCTTACAGGCTCTAGCAAACGAGGAAGTACAGTATGCAAAACGTGGCAATTGCCGATCAGATAGACGAACTCCACGATCCGCAGACGTTCATTACCAAATACATCTGGAGCCAGGACCACAAGGTCATCGCGATACAGTACGGCCTTACCGCCATATTTGTGGGTCTGATAGCCCTGGCCCTGTCCGGGTTAATGCGCCTGCAGCTGGGCTTTCCCGACGCGTTTGATTTCATCAATCCCAGTGATTATCTGCAGTTTGTCACCATGCATGGCATGATTATGGTGATCTATCTCCTAACCGCTCTCTTACTGGGCGGCTTCGGGAATTACCTGATCCCGCTCATGATCGGCGCCCGCGATATGGTGTTCCCGTTCTTGAACATGTTGAGCTACTGGTTTTACCTTGTGTCGGTCATCGTATTGCTGACCAGCTTCTTTGTACCCGGAGGGCCCACGGGGGCCGGCTGGACGCTGTATCCACCGCAAGCAATTTTACCCGGCACCCCAGGTTACGACTGGGGCATTATTTTGATGCTAGTGTCTCTGGCGATATTTATCGTCGCCTTCACCATGGGTGGTCTGAACTATGTCACTACCGTACTGCAGGCACGCACCCACGGCATGACACTGATGCGTATGCCCCTGACAATCTGGGGCATATTCACCGCCACCGTGCTGGGCTTGCTGGCTTTTCCAGCACTGTTAGTCAGCGCGATTATGATGATGCTGGATAAAACCCTCGGCACCAGTTTCTTTATGCCGGCGCTAGTGTCTCTGGGAGAGAACCTGGACTACTCAGGTGGTAGTCCGATATTGTTCCAGCACTTGTTCTGGTTTTTTGGTCACCCTGAGGTTTACATCGTCGCACTCCCCGCCTTTGGCATGGTATCCGACGTATTGGCGACCCATGCGCGCAAAAGCATTTTCGGCTACCGCATGATGGTCTGGGCCATTGTCGTCATCGGCGGTCTCAGTTTCTTTGTCTGGGCGCATCATATGTACGTTAGTGGCATGGACCCGGCGTTCGGATTTTTCTTCGCTACCACTACATTAATTATCGCGGTTCCCACTGCTATCAAGGTCTACAACTGGGTGCTTACATTATGGAAGGGCAACATACAGCTCACCGTGCCCATGCTGTTCGCCATCGGCTTTATTTTCACCTTTACGCATGGCGGACTCACCGGGCTATTTCTGGGCAATGTGACGATCGACTTGCCCTTGTCAGACACGTACTTTGTGGTCGCCCACTTTCACATGGTGATGGGCGTATCTCCCATCATGGTGCTGTTCGCTGCCATCTACCACTGGTACCCGCTGTTAACGGGCAAAATGTTCGACGAGCGACTGGGTAAGATCCATTTCTGGTTTACCTTCCTGGGCACCTATGCCATTTACCTGCCCATGCACTACCTCGGCTTCCTCGGGGTGCCACGACGTTATTTCGCGATGGGCAGCATGGATTTCATTCCGGATTCAGCCCAGACTCTTAATCAGAGTATTACAATCTCGGCCCTGATCGTCGGTTTCAGCCAGTTGATATTCCTCTACAACGTGTTTGTGAGTTTGCGTAACGGCAAACCTGCGGGACACAACCCCTGGGGCGCCACCAGCCTGGAGTGGCAGACACCTGATGTTCCGCCGCGCCACGGAAACTGGGGACCTAAATTACCCCAGGTTTACCGCTGGGCCTATGATTACGGCGTCCCCGGCGCAAAAGAGGATTTTATCCCTCAGAATCACCCGGTTACTGATTCCGAGCGGACGGCCGGGGAGCACGACGCATGAATGTCCTGAGAATGTTGCGCGACAAGCCCTGGCTGCACGCGGCCGAGGCGGCCACCGTGGCGCAATACGGTGGCCCTGACCCCGTAGCAGCCATGCGAGTCATGCTGCGGTTTATTCTCGCCATCGTCGGTGTTATTTTCTTTCTCTTTATCATTACCTTTCTAGCGCGATCCCAATACCCTGACTTTCAGGCTCTGGCTGGCGCGCCGTGGCAACCCTTCACCGACCCTTCTCGCCTATGGTTTAACACCGCTCTTCTGGCCTGCGCCAGTCTTGCGATTCAAATGGGTTTGGGCGGAACACGCCACGGTAAATTGAACGTGACCGTAGCGGGGATAAGCGCAGCTGTTTTTTTCACTGTTCTATTTCTGATAGCGCAATTTGACCTATGGCTGCACCTGCAATCCATGGGCTTTTACATGAATGGGAACCCGGCAAACAGTTACTTCTATTTATTAACAGCCGTGCATGGACTGCATCTCATTGGTGGGCTGCTGGTTTTGTCCAATGTGGTGTTCCGAGTGTGGTATGACAACGACGCCGCCAGTCTGACTGCGCCCTTAAAACTGTGCACCACCTATTGGCATTTTCTTCTTGGGGTCTGGCTGGTGCTGTTCGCAATTCTTACCGCCAGGCCGGAAACCATCAATGCACTAGCTGCCATGTGCGGATTCTGAGAGCCAAGCGATGACTATCGAGACAGATACGAGTACCACCTATACCGATCCAGGCGTCGACGGCATGGTATCCGACTGGTCCTCCGACAGACAGACCTTCGACTTGCCCTGGGGCAAGTTGATGATGTGGATCTTCCTGCTTAGCGATACCTTTATTTTTAGTGTATTTCTTACCGGATATATGAATGTGAGGCTGTCGCAGACGGCCACCTGGCCAAACACCAGTGAAGTATTTGCACTGGAAATCGCCGGGACACATTTGCCGCTGATTTTGATCGCCATCATGACTTTTGTGCTAATAACCAGCAGCGGCACAATGGCGATGGCAGTGAACTTTGCCTACAACGGCGACAGGCGAAAAACCGCAATCCTTATGGGTGCGACAGCCTTGTTAGGCGCGTCCTTTGTCGGGATGCAGGCCTTCGAGTGGACTAAGTTGATCGGAGAAGGCGTGCGCCCCTGGGGCAACCCAATGGGATCGCCTCAGTTCGGCGCGGCTTTCTTTATGATCACGGGCTTTCACGGTTTGCACGTCACTGCAGGCGTCATCTATCTGAGCATCGTGGCGCGCAAGGTTGCGCGTGGAGACTACGAGAAAAAAGGCTATGCCATCGTTGAAATAACCGGTCTGTACTGGCACTTCGTCGACTTGGTGTGGGTATTCATTTTTGCATTCTTCTACCTGTGGTAAGTTAAAACTATGAGTGAGACTAGTGGCCAGCAGCATCCCGTCGGAGTGTATCTGAAAGTATGGATACTACTATTTGTTCTCAGTACCTTTTCCTACATGGTCGACTTCTTTCATCTCGAAGGGTATTTGCGTTGGACATTGATTCTAATTTTTATGTTTTTGAAGGCCGGCTTCATCATCGCAATATTCATGCATGTGGCCTGGGAAAGACTGGCCTTGAAATACGTACTGTTCGTTCCCCTGTCGGCAATCGCTATACTTATTCTTCTAATGGCGATCGAAGGCGACTACACCTTCCTGACTCGGGAAACCTTTTTCGACCAATAGACGTTTACCGGATTTAAGTATGTCTCCCCGCACACGGATGCTGGCAGGATTTCTAACGGCCAATATCGCTATTGTTGCGGTGGCAGCGCTTATTCTATTGAACCGGCCCGAACAACCTCCCCAGATTCAAGGTGTACTGCTACCACAGGCCCGCGCACTGCCGGCCTTTAGTTTGCTCGACCACCACGACCAGACATTCACTAATGCGAACCTGAAGGGCCGCTGGCACCTGCTGTCCTACGGCTTTACGACCTGTCCTGACATATGCCCTACTACCTTGGCACAATTGACTACCGTGTCCCAAGAGCTGCAAGAGCAGGGCCGCACGGATCTGGAGGTATTGTTTTACAGCGTTGATCATCGGCGGGACACCGTCGCGCAAATGGCGTCTTATGTGCCTTTTTTCGATCCCGATTTTATCGGCCTGACACATCTTGACGATGTCGATAACCCGCATCTGCCTTTTGAACAAGGCCTGGGCATTGTTGCGCAACTGGTGCCCGTAATCGCACCTGATGTGGACCCAGCTGACAACGAATACGAAGTGAATCATGGCGTCACACTCTTCCTCATCAATCCGGAAGGCGCGCTTCAGGCCATCTTTCAACCGGACAGAGGTCCTCTGGGAACACACACCTTTAACGCAGATACCGTACTGCGCGACTATCTCGCCATCCGCAGCTATCTGGGCTGAAAGCCCCGAGTGGCTGATGAATTGCCAGAGTCACTATCTAAAACTGCACTTACTTCGTCGACAGGGTACCTGGTGCCGCGCCTTCTCCCAAGGCCGTCGCGCGCATTTGCAACATTTGCTGCATACTCTTCATCATGGTGTCGATGGTAAAACTGGCAGTTGCCTGCCGCGGCGGAAATTGGCGAAACGTCATCAGCCACTTCCCTACTTCTTGCTGCGTAGGTACAAATAGCCACAACTGATCGGCAAAAAAACGTGCATACAAGCCGGAATCGATTGAAGTCTCGTAGGGGTCAGTGCGCAAGTTTATAGCCCGAGGGAAGTTGAGTACTTCCCGGGGTCCGGCCCAGCCGTCCATTTGAAACGCGAAGTGAATCTTCCAATCGTTCCAGCGAATAGCATTAAAGTTGGCGTTGTCATCAAAATAGTAAATCGTCTCCCGCTTGCCGGGTCCTTTACCCGCCAACAAATCGCTCTGATCGTGGCCGTCGATGTGCACTTTGTAAGTCTTGTCTCCAGCGCGGAATCCTTTTTCTAACTTGGCATTGATGCCCGGCTCACCCGCAGCTGCCAACAATGTAGGCAACCAATCCTGATGCGAGAAAATATCGTTTATAATCGAGCCCGGCTTCACAACGCCCGGCCAGCGAACCAGAGAGGGCACGCGGAAGCCACCTTCCCAGGTTGAGCCCTTTTCCCCTCGAAAGGGTTCGACACCGCCGTCGGGGTAGGTGTTGGTCTGTGAACCGTTGTCAGTGCTGTACAGGACGATAGTGTTGTCGGCGATGTTCAGCTTGTCCAATTCATCCAACAGTAAACCTACGTGATAATCGTGCTCCATCAGGCCATCTGCGTATAGGCCATAGCCGGACTTGCCCTCCCATTTCGGCGCCAGACGCGTCCATACATGCATACGGGTGGAGTTAAACCAGACGAAAAACGGTTTGCCCGCTGCGTTCGCCCTTTGCATAAAATTCACCGCTGCGTCGGTAAACTCTTGATCTGCTGTCTCCATGCGTTTACGGGTGAGAGGGCCGGTGTCCTCAATCTTGCCATCGGCATAAGAGTGAATCACACCGCGGGGAGCGAAACGCTTGCGAAACTCGGGGTCCTTGGGGTAAAAGTATGTCTCGGGCTCTTCTTCTGCATTCAAGTGGTAGAGATTACCGAAAAATTCGTCGAACCCATGGTTCGTCGGGAGGAATTTATCCTTGTCGCCTAAATGGTTCTTGCCAAATTGTCCGGTAGCGTAGCCCAGAGGCTTGAGCAGCTCTGCGATCGTGGGGTCTTCTGGCTGTAAACCAATCTCTGCCCCCGGCAGGCCCACCTTCAACAGACCAGTACGCAAGGGATGTTGCCCGGTAATAAATGCTGAACGCCCGGCGGTACAGCTTTGTTCGCCGTAGTAATCGGTAAACAGGGCGCCCTCATTGGCAATACGATCGATATTGGGTGTTGATCCTCCCAGCATTCCGCGATGGTAAGCGCTGATATTTGACCAGCCGATGTCGTCGCCCCAAATAACCAGAATATTGGGCTTATCGGTTTTCGCCTGCCCGAGAGCCGCATGCAGACTGAGCAGCGCTACCAGCACGACTTTAGCCAGACTTCGCTGATTCATAAACGCACCCTCCGATAAATTGACGACAATAATTAAGCCTTCGATAGGTTACGCGACTCAGTAGCAAGCCCAATGACCGAAGCGGCCAGTCTTGGCTAACGATTCACAACTGTACTGCCGGCATTGAATCTCTGTTATCTTTAAGTGTCCAACGGTTTGCAAACACTATTCGAGACGATAATGCGCGCCCTATTCCGCGGCCTGATGGCCAGCCTGATCATTTCAATACTTGCAACCGGCTGTGGCGGCGGGGGTGGGGGCGGCGAAAACTCGCAGGATGCTGCACCCGAGACTCCGGTTACTCCGCCTTCGCCGCAGCCCCAGCCACCTGCACAAACCTTCTCAATATCCGGCACGATAACGGCGTCCAGCAGTCAGGCGGTGGACAGCGATACGAATGACCCCACGCGACTGGCAGTCAGCAATGATACGGTCGCACTGGCACAGATCATCTCCAATCCGATCACCCTCGGTGGATACATCAACCAGCCCGGCACCGGCGCCCCGGGACAATCCCGGGAATCCGGTGACCTTGACGACTACTTCCAGGTGGATCTGCTCGCAGGACAACGCGTGACTTTGCTGGTGGGCGATTTCGAACAGGCGGATGCCGACCTTTTTCTCTATGACACCCAAGGTAACCTGCTGGATTTCTCCATTGATAGCGGAGAGCTCGAGTCACTGCTTATCCCAGAAGATGGCACCTTCGTGGTGAATGTCTTTGCATTCAGAGGGGGTACTAATTATATTCTCGCCATAGGCGCGCCAAGCTTCTCGGCGCAGAACGTGGCCACGAGCTACCCCATCGTGCCCTGGGAGGCGGTGGTGACGTACAAAGAAGAGACACAGCAATCCAGCACAGCTTCCAAGAGCAAAAAAATGTCTCGTAACTTCGGGTTGACGCAACGCGCCGGTGGGCGCGGGCGCGGACGTCTCATGGCCATGCGCCGAGGTCTAGTCAACGCGCAACATGCAGATCAACGGCTCGCCAGAGCGGCCATTCAGAAATCCCACCATATACGCGACCCCGATCTGCGCGCACGCTGGGAAACGCTTATGACGATCAAGTCTTTGCGAGCCGATCCAGAAGTCAGCTACGCCGACCCTAATTATCAGGTCAAAATCATGGCAACCCCCAACGATGAGGCCTTCCCAGTGCAGTGGCACTACCCACTGATTGGACTGCCAGAAGCCTGGGACATCACGACTGGAAACCCCTCGATTGTCGCCGTGATTGACACCGGAATACTCCGGGGCCATCCAGACCTGGCGGGACAACAGGTGGAAGGCTATGACTTTGTGCGCGACCCCGATAGTGCCGGCGACGGCGATGGCATTGATTCCAATCCTTCAGACCCCGGCGAGAGCTTCGGGGGTGGAGGCGAGAGCTTTCACGGCACCCACGTCGCCGGCACGGTGGCCGCCCGAGGTAACAATCGGGAGGGTGTGGCCGGAACGGCCTATAGCGCCAAGATTATGCCTTTGCGCGCCCTTGGCAAAGGAGGCGCGGGAACATCCTTCGACGTGGATCAGGCCGTAAGATTTGCCGCCGGGCTTCCCAATGACTCAGGCACGGTGCCACAACAACGTGCGGATGTTATCAATCTGAGCCTCGGCGGCAGTCCTTTTAGTCAGACCACGCAGGCGCTGTATGACGAGGTGAGAGCGGTCGGCGTACTGGTTGTCGCCGCAGCGGGAAACCAGGCCAGCTCCACTCTGGAATATCCGGCCTCTTATGAAGGTGTGATTTCTGTGAGCGCGGTGGATATCCAGCGGCGTCTGGCCAGCTACTCCAATACCGGGCCAGCAATCGACGTAGCCGCCCCTGGTGGTGACAATAGTGTGGATATTAATGGCGACGGTTATCCCGATGGCATACTCAGTACCGGCGGCACAAAAACCAGTGGCGGAGGTATCAACTATGTCTACTCCTTTTTGAACGGCACCTCCATGGCAGCGCCGCACGTTGCGGGCGTTTTAGCGCTGATGAAAAGTGTAAACCCCGACCTCACACCCGCCGATATCGATGCGCTGTTGAGTGACGGCCAACTCAGCGACGACCTAGGTCCCGCAGGCAGGGATGACCAGTTTGGCCACGGAATCATTAATGCCCGGCGCGCGGTACTGGCGGCGCTGGAAGCCAGCGGCACATCGCCGGCAGACAGCCCCCGTCTAACCGCCTCTGCCAGCACCTTGAACTTCGGCACCAATGGCACCACGTTGGAACTGGTATTGCGTAATGGCGGCAAGGGCGACCTTACGTTGCTCAGCCTCACGGCGTCACCGGCCTGGTTGCAGATTGAATCAGTGAACGTGGACGGTGCCGGGCTGGGAACCTACCAGATCAACGTCGACCGCGCCGACCTCTCCCCGGGAATTTACACCGCAGATATCAATGCACAATCGGACATCAACAATCTCGCTGTTCGTATTCTGATGTCTGTTGGTTACTTGAACGCCGGGGCTGATGTTGGAGTGCTCTACATCCTGCTTTATGACCCAATAAGCGATGAGCCAGTGGCACAATTCGCCAGTAGTGGAAGCAGTAGCGGGTACCCCTTCCAGTTTAGCGATATTGTCGCTGGAGAATACGAAGTCGTTGCCGGCAGCGACGCCGACAATGACTTGCTAATCTGTGATGCGGGGGAAGCCTGCGGTGCTTGGCTGACCATTGACCAACCCATCCGTATTACGCTGGATAACGATATGGCTGACCTGGACTTTCCGGTGGAATTTCTGGTATCCCTGCCCAACCTCAATAGCCAGAATCAGAGTCAGTCCCAGTCTTCCGCCGGGAAACTGCGAGCAGGGGGCGAAGAAGGCCAGCGCAATATAAAAAGACTCAGTGGCAACTGAATGGGCAACCTGCGTGCGGGTGAATGCAGCCTGACGACTGGACTTCGGCCGCGGATAGACCAGGGGCCACGACTGAAAATCGCTGTTAACCGCCCTATAGCCCTGGCCTGCAGGTAGTGATATTCGTGCCGGGGCAGGCAGAGATTTCGCGCAGCTGTTCTAGTTCTGCCAAGAGATACGTATGATACTCACTAAGATGACTTGTCGCTCAGCGCTCAATTGCATATATAACTAGATCAGTCTTGTCGGTGAGCTGCCGCGCACTCTTCAGCCAAGGCAGCGCCCGGGCAGAAGCAAGCGGTACAGAAACCAATGGGGAACCGAAATGGATTACAGCTCGGATGTACACAGCATAGAATGTCCAAAATGCGGCCACGGAATGGACGAGATTTCCTACGGCGGCGATTTACTGATTGATCGCTGCACCCACTGCCATGGCATTTGGTTCGACGAGGGCGAGGCAGACCTTCTCAAAAGCAAGTGGATGGGAGAAGCGCTGGACATCGGCAAGGCCAGTAAAGGGAAAAAGTGGGACTCGGTCGATGACATCTCCTGCCCCCGCTGCGGCAATGACATGGAAAAGGCCAGTGATCCCGATCAACCGCATATCTGGTACGAGGTCTGTAAGGACCACGGAATGTTTATGGACGCTGGTGAATTTTCCGACCTCAAGAACGAAACCCCTGCAGACTGGTTCCGCAGCCTGATCAAACGCTCACGCTGAAGTAGATCAATTCATTCCGGAGTGGCCATCTACTCCGGGGCTGAACTTGAGTGGCGACCAGTTCGCTCGCTAGGTTTCCGCTTACCGCCAATGTGCCTTGCAGGGCTTAACGGCAAGCGCAGTCAACAGCAATTACCACGTATACCCAATACGGAGCTTATAGGTCTGGTCCAGATCATCTACATCATCCACGGCACCAGAATCATACTCAAGCAGCACTTCTGCAGCGGCCTCCAGGCTCCACAGGAGCGGGAAGGACAAGCCAAACGTAGTATTTATGATAACGTCCGATGTGTCCTCGAGGTTCCAAATACCGTTCTGATCAAAATAGAGCTGGGAATTCCCCCCCAGGTAATCGCTAGAAGCATCTATGCTCCAGTTACCCGCCCAATACTTCTGATCTTCGACAACAGTGTATTCGTCAGTAACGTAAGAGAATCCAAGTTCGCTCTGCAATGAGAACACCGGTTTGTTGTAGAGCTGTCGGCCCAGATAGGGGCCAATAAGGTAGCGTAGGGCAAGATCCCTGAATTTATCCTTTTCGACGTAGGCGAGCAGACCAACATAATTGGGGTCTTCCAGGAAAAAGTCGTACTTGCCGATGAACTGCCAGTTATCGGCATTTTTTTCGCCATTGGCTTCATCCAACTCACCATTCGCCCGGAAAGTGTAGCGGTCCTGTTTGCTGCGCCATACAGATTCAATTTTGTAATCCAGTTCGTCCGTATCGGTGTTCCCGCGCTGCATAGCCAGGGCGATATTGGCGAGTCCGGTCCAGCGATAACCCTGCCCCAACTCCCAGGGCTCCGGATTGAGTACCATTACATCCTGCAGGGGGTAGGACTGATCCGCGTCTGGCAACAGCACCTGGCCCTGGGCTATCTGTAGCGAATTATCCTGCACCACTGACTCATCTACTTTCAGCACTACCACCGGCTCGTTGGTGTTAACCGACGTCACCTGCTCCATGTCTACACTGAGTGTTCCAGCAAATTTCGTTTGCAGAGTGAGTACGCCATCTCTGATGGTCGTGACCGAGCCGATCAGACGCGAGCCATTCTTCAGCACTACCTCGTCCACCATAGGAGCTTCCGGCTCGGCCTTAGCTGAAAGCGCGCCAACCATTGTAAAAACCCAGATCAGCACCTTTACCGTGAGTGTTCTGTGTAGCAACATCAATGTCATCACTCCTTTCTCGTATATTTACCCGGAACACCCGAGCTTGCCGACCCTATGATAAATAAAACGCGCCAGTGAACCTAGCACAGCATGAGCAAATCATCCCCAAAACACCGACCGCAACAGGGGGGGGTCTTCTGGTCTACTGAAAATAAAGTCCAGATCGGCGCAAGGATGGCGCAGAATGAACCTGGGCTGCTAGACTGGTTACCTATTTTTCGAGGGAAAAACAGTGAGTGAATTTGACTACGACCTTTTCACCATTGGTGCCGGATCCGGTGGCGTCCGGGCGGCCCGAATGGCTGCCGGTTTTGGTGCTCGGGTCGCGATAGCAGAAGATCGCTATTTGGGTGGCACCTGCGTCAATGTCGGCTGCGTACCCAAAAAACTCTATGTCTATGCATCCCAGTATGGCAAAGGCTTTGAGGATGCTCGCGGTTTTGGTTGGGATAGCCATGTGCCCCAATTCAGCTGGTCAACCCTGCGGGATAATAAGAAAATCGAAATTGCTCGCCTGAACACCCTTTATGACAAGCTCCTGGGCGGCGCCGGGGCCCAGCTGTTCAACGGACGGGGGACTATCGTCGACGCACACACCGTTGCGGTGGGTGGCCAGCGCTACACCGCTGAGAAGATACTCATAGCAACCGGTGGCTGGCCGCATATCCCGGAGTTTCCTGGCAGTGAGCACGCCGTCAGCTCCAATGAAATATTCGACCTGGACACATTTCCCGAACGCCTGGTCATTGTCGGCGGCGGTTACATCGCAGTGGAATTTGCCGGTATTTTTAACGGCCTGGGAGCAAAAACAACGCAGCTTTATCGAGGGCCTCTGTTTTTGCGCGGCTTTGATGAGGACATTCGCACGCACGCCGCCGAGGAAATCCGCAACAGCGGGGTCGATCTGCGCTTTAACGTCAATGTACAGGCTATCAGCTCTATGGGCAGCGCGCTGGCGGTAACACTGACCGATGGCAGTACGCTGGAGGCTGACGCCGTACTCTACGCCACTGGACGCAAGCCGCACCTAACCGGCCTGGGCCTGGAAAACGTAGGCGTTGGGATCACCGAGCAGGGCACAATCGAGGTTGATTCCCAATACCGCACGTCAGAACCCAGTATTTTTGCCCTGGGGGATGTGATCGGTGGAATGGAACTGACCCCGGTAGCGCTCGCTGAAGGCATGGCCTTTGCACGCCATAACTTCGGCGAGCAGGAGAATATCGTTGATTACGACTTCATTCCCACTGCCGTATTCTGCCAGCCCAACATCGGCACTGTGGGCTTTACCGAGGAGGAAGCACGGGCTAAATTCGGCGATATCCAGCTGTTCAAATCCAGCTTTCGCCCAATGAAACATACGCTGAGTGGTCGCAATGAAAAAAGTTTCATGAAGATGATTGTGGAGACCGCAACGGATCGTGTTGTCGGCGTACACATGCTGGGGCCGGATGCGGGAGAAATCATACAGGGCATCGCCATCGCCATGCGCGCCGGCGCGACCAAAGCTGTATTTGACACAACCATTGGCATACACCCCACGACTGCCGAGGAATTTGTCACCATGCGCGAGCCCTGGACAGACAACTAGCCATGGAACTCGACTTGCTCCATGCAGTCGCGCTGGTCGCCTTGGGCATTATCGCTGGATTTCTCAATGTAATGGCCGGCGGGGGCTCCCTGCTGACGGTACCCGTTATGGTGTTCATGGGCATTCCGGGCCCTGTGGCCAATGGCACCAATCGCATCGCCATCCTGGCGCAGAACCTGACAGCCATAACAACCTTTGCTCGTAGCGGTTTCAGAGATTTTCGGCTCAGTCTAAGTCTGGCCGCATGCGCTATTCCAGGGGCGGTGGCCGGCGCTTTTGTCGGCGTCGAACTCGATGGCGTCTGGTTCAACCGCGCACTCGCAGTGATCATGGTGGGCGTCATATTGATCATGCATTTTGACCGAGATGCAACTACTCACGCCGAAGGCGATCAGCCCACATCCAGGCAACTGTTCATAGGTCACCTGCTGATGGTGGGAGTGGGGTTCTGGGGTGGATTTATCCAGCTAGGGGTGGGTTTCATCATCATGCCCATTCTGAATCGCGTCATGGGTTTCGATCTTGTTCGAACCAACATGCACAAGGTTTTCATTGTTGCCGTCTACACAGTGGCAGCTTTAGCGGTATATGCCTCCCAAATTAAATTGCTGTGGATGGTGGGTATAGCACTGGCCGTGGGCAATTCGGTGGGCGGATATCTTGGCGCTCACTTTACAATCAGAAAAGGTGAGCGCCTGGTTCGTCTAGTGCTAAACCTTGTACTTGTGGCCTTTATCATTAAGTTATTATTCAACTTCTAGACACCACGGTAACTGCTATACCATAGGCATATCCTGCCGCAGTGCGAACAGCGACAACCAGCCCTATGATTGAAGTGCAATCTCTGACGCGCCACTTCGGCAAAACTGTAGCCGTGGAAGACGTGTCTTTCACTATCGGCGACAATGAAGTGGTAGGACTGCTCGGGCACAATGGTGCCGGTAAAACTACCATCATGAAAATGCTGAGCGGCTACCTTGAGCCCTCCGACGGCAGCATAAGCATTAACGGTGTGGACCTGGCCCGGAACGCTCAGGCCGTGCAGCAAACACTCGGTTACCTGCCAGAAAATTTGCCGGTATACCCACAAATGATGGTCGCCGATTACCTGGATTACATTGCCACTTTAAAAGGCATTGCCGCATCCCAGCGGCCAGAGGCGATAAGAGGCGCACTGGCAGCCACCGACCTGACAGAACGCGCCCTGGATACCATCTCTGTCCTTTCGCGAGGTTTTCGGCAACGGGTTGGAGTCGCGCAGGCGCTATTGGGCAACCCACGGTTATTAATCCTTGATGAGCCCACAAACGGCCTCGATCCCCATCAGACAGAGCATATGCGCCAACTGATCAGGCGACTGGCGCGCAGAACAACCATTATTCTCTCTACACACATCCTGCAGGAAGTTGAGGCCTTATGTCATCGGGTATTGATGCTGCGCAACGGACAGCTGGCGCTAAATCAGAGTCTGAGTGATCTCCACAAAAGTAACATATTGCTGTTGCGTACCAACCACACCGAGCAACCGCTAGCGCCCTACTTGAATCAGCTTCCGCAAGTGGCATTTGTAAACAGCGGTGCTACCGACGACGGAAACCTGCAGTTCGACATACATCTGCACCCCAATATCGAGCTGGAAACTGCCGCGAACAATATTGCCCAGTGTGTGATTAAGGCAGGCGCGAAACTGTATCAACTAAAAGCCTCCACTGCCGACCTCGACAGTATTTTTCGGGAGGTGTATCGCGATGGCGACTAATTCGGTCGCAAGGCGAGTCTCGCAAAAAGAAGTGCGCCTGTTTTTTTCATCGCCGGTCGCCTGGTTATTTCTTGCGTGTTTCGCAGTCGTCAATGGATTCCTGTTCTTTTGGGTTGAGTCTTTCTTCGCGCGAAACATCGCCGATATTCGCCCCCTGTTTGAATGGATGCCCGTTCTGCTGATATTCCTCTGTGCCGCCCTGAGTATGAACATGTGGAGCGAAGAGCGACGCACAGGCACGCTTGAATACATACTGACTCAGCCGGTCGACTTGTGGCAATTTGTCATCGGTAAGTTTCGGGCCTGTTTTACCTTATTGCTCCTGGCGCTAATCAGTACATTGCCACTTCCCATTACAGTTGCCCTGATTGCAAATTTGGATTGGGGTCCAGTAATAGGCGGGTATCTGGCAGCGGCGCTGGTTGGAGCCACTTATCTGTCTATAGGCCTGTTCGTGTCAGCGCGCACAGACAACCCCATCGTCAGCCTGATCGGTACCGTAGCGCTGTGCACGGTGCTGTATCTACTGGGCACCACCACCCTGACCGGGTTCTTTGACGACAGAACCGGTGAGATCCTGAGACTGATGGGCAGCGGGGCTCGCTTTGAAAGTATCTCTCGCGGCATAATCGACCTTCGCGACCTGTTCTACTATTGCAGCCTGATCACCGCTTTCCTGGCGCTCAATATCTATGTTTTGGAAAAAGAGCGGTGGGCGAAAACAAGCTCCACCGCCAGGCACCGTCACTGGCGTACTGGAACACTGCTGCTGCTGGCTAATCTGGTGCTGGCGAATTGTTGGTTAAATCAAACAAGCCCTCTGCGCCTGGATATGACAGAGGGTAAGCTCTATACCATTTCCCAACCGACCCTCGATTTTCTAAACGAACTGCAGGAACCACTGCTAATTCGCGGCTACTTCAGCGAGAAAACTCATCCGTTGCTGGCGCCACTGGTTCCTCAGTTGCGTGATCTACTAAAAGAATATGAACTAGCGGGAAAAGGAAAGGTTGAAGTTGAATTCGTTGATCCTGCAGATGACCCTCAAAGCGAGCAAGAAGCCAATGAGCGTTACGGAATATCCGCAACGCCCTTCCAGATTGCCGATCGGCACGAATCTTCGCTTGTTAACGCTTATTTTAATATCCTGGTGCGATACGGCAGCGAACACGAATCCCTGGAGTTTTCTGAGCTCATTGAAGTCCGAAGTGTCCCCAATACCCCGCCGGAGGCGTTGCTGCGCAACCCCGAGTACGATATCACTCACGCGATCAAGAAGGTGCTGTTTGATTACAGGACCGGCGGTAATCTTTTTGATGGCATCAACGAGCCGATTGAATTTATCGGCTATGTTTCCGCCGATTCTCTGCTTCCGCAGCAACTGCAGCATTACAAACAAGCCATCGAGCCCCAACTGGCTTTGGCAGCGCGCCATTCCAAGGGAAAATTCAGCGTGCGGTTCATTGAGCCGGAATCGTATGACGGCGTGATCGCAGGAAATCTGGCCGACCGGTGGGGCTTCAAACCCATGGTTGCCTCCCCCGGTGATGACCGAGAATTCTATTTCTACCTGACCCTGGCAAGTACACAGCAGGTAGTTCAAATTCCTACAGAGGCGTTTAATCCCGCTGAGTTTCGATTGTCACTGGACGCAGGCCTGAAGCGCTTCGCTCGTGGCTTTACCAAAGTTATTGCGTTGTCAGTTCCCAAGGTCGATTCCACGCTGGCTCAATACAAACTAGGCGGCCCTACTTTTGCCAATCTAAAGAAAGCGATCAGGCGCGACTACAGCATCCACCTGGAAGACCTGTCCGACGGGAATGTAACTGCGGAAGCGGATATCCTGGCGGTAGTCGCACCCGAAAAACTGGGTAAGAAATCGGTTTTCGCTATCGACCAGTTCCTGATGCGGGGCGGAACGGTCATTTTAGTTACCTCGCCCTACACGGTAGAAATTAGCGACGGCGAGCTCCGATTACAAAATTGGGATAGTGGCTTGCAGCCATGGCTCGCACACATGGGAATCCAGATTGAAAAAAACCTTGTGCTGGATAAACAGAACGCAAAGTTTGCCGCACCCTCCTCACGCCAGGCGGGTGACTACGAATTTCGCGATGTACAGCTGATCGATTACCCGTATTTCCTGGACCTGAGGCCACCGCAGCTTGCACCAGATCATCCGATAACAGGTAATCTGCCACAGGTAACAATGGCCTGGGCGTCACCAATACTCACGACCCCAAACGAGAAACGGCACATCAGCGTATTGCTCCAGAGCTCTACCGCCTCATGGCTAAGCGATAGCACGAATATTACGTCGAGTAAAAAAACCAAAGGCCGCAACCATTTTCAGCCGTCGCCAGAAGAGGCTAAGGCCAACAACGCCGCCAAGTTAGGGCTGATCGTTAAGGGGACGTTCGACTCATTTTTCACGACCCGCAGTCACCCACTCAATGCCCTACCAAGAGATGCTGGTACCGAGTCATCGCGAGGTCCAGCTGTTAACGCCCTGTTGACCCGCTCGTCTGAGTCAGCGCAATTAGTGCTCTATGCCTCCAATGATTTCCTCGATGACCAGATTCTGCAGAACCTGGTCGCCACCACAGGCACACAGTACCTGGGCCCGGTGGAATTGTTTATGAACACGCTTGCCTGGGCTCTACAGGACGATCAATTGTTGACGATTCGATCGCGCGCTCATTTCAATCGCACACTCCCACCTATGGAACGTCAGGCACAGGTGCTCATCGAATACTTTAACTACGGTCTCTCGGCGGTATGGTTACTTCTCGTAGCGTCAGCCAGCTGGCTAACAGCAGTATTGCGGCGGCGCCGTTTTGCTCGAGACCTGTCCCTGTGAATCGCATCGTCACCGCCTTGCTATTGGTACTGCTAATACAGTGCGGCATTACCGCCGTTGTATTCTGGCCACAACCCAAGCTGGCTCAGATCACTGAGGTACCAGCATTGGCACCTTTTGACAGTACAGCAGTAGACGAAATCCGCATCGGGGACAAGTACGACAATCAGACCATTTTAGTAAAGTCTGGTGGGCGGTGGCTGGTACCAGCAATGGAAAATCTACCGGCGAATGCAGCCAAAGTTGATGCCTTGCTAGAGGGCGTCATCAATCAGCCGGCCGACTGGCCCATCGGCGTCTCTGCCGCGGCCCGCCAACGATTTCAGGTCGTGGACTATCACTACCAAAAACACCTCAGCTTTTCCTCCGACGGTAGTGAGCTGGGCTCGATCTTTCTTGGAAGCTCTCCAGGATTTCGCAAAGTGCACGCACGCAATGCGAGCCAGGATGCAATTTACGGTATTACTTTCAATGCCTTCGACGCACCGGCTTTCAACGATGCCTGGCTTGACCCCAGATTACTGCAGCTGCGCTCTTTACTGAGAATAGACGCCGATCTATACAGTGTCAGCTTTGAAGATGGAACCTGGCAGTCTGGCATTGGTCGTACTCCCGATCAGCAAGAGTTGGAATCTCTTGTTGATGCATTTCGAACCCTTATGATTGAAGGAGTGGCCGATCAGGGCATGCAGCGTGATCTGTCGGTTACAGAGGCAGACCTGGGATTCACGATTGAGAGCCTCGCCGGCACGGTGACTTTCGAGTTGTTCTCGACGGAGGGCCAACACTTTATCCATAGCAGCGAATTCGCACAGTTCTTTAAAATTAGCACCTACGATTTCGAGCGACTAGCGGGCATAGACTTCCGTCTGATCTCAGGTGAGGATAACGTGCGCTAGTAGCGGGCGAATCATCAGGTTCCTCATGCGAAACACCGGGTGCGGCTGTGCGCTGTGGTAATATGCCAATCATTCCAATGTGAGGGTCTTACCAGTGGCGCGATTCGTTATTCTCTTTGTCGTAGTACTGGTCTCTCTATTTACACTTGAACTGCTCGCACCGGTGCAAACACACGTCATCATTCCTTTTACTGAGATGTTGGCCAAGATCAGCGCCGCAGTCATCCTTCCATTTGATAACTCGGTCGTCGCCTACGGCAAAATTCTACAGTTTAGAGACAGCGGATTCGCGGTATCAATCGAAGCCGGATGCAACGGCGTGGAGGCTACCATTGTATTAGTCGCCGCTGTCGTTGCTTTTCCGGCCAGTTGGCGTGCACGCCTGACAGCCATCGGTTTGGGCTTTCTGGCGATACAAGCGCTGAACCTAGTGCGCATTATCAGCCTGTTTTATCTCGGCAATTGGAATTTGAGCTTCTTCGAATGGATACACCTGTATCTGTGGCCAGCCCTGATAATGCTGGATGTTCTGATCGTATTTATTGTTTACCTACGCCATCTGCCCAGTAATGTGTCGCCGGGAGAGACCGCAAGTGGCTAACCAGCATCACGTTCGACAATTTCTGCTCTACGTATTTACGCTGTTAATTCCCTGCTTTGTGCTGTGGACTGTGGCTAGTGGACCGATCGCCATCCCGGCTATTGGGGTGGCCGATATGATTCTCTCATCCTGGTTTCCAGATGTCGTTAATGGGTTGTTTATAGATGGCCCTAACGCGCTGCTCCTTACAGAGTTTGGCGAGCAAAATGGCCAGCCTATTCCTCTTTCACAAGCCGAGTATCGGCTGGGATTTGTCATGAATACGAGAATCCTTTCTTATTCATTGCCTTTTTATACTGCCTTGCATTTCGCCACGCAAAAAAAGGAGTATCTGGGCAGTTATATTTGGGGTTTGATCGTACTATTCCCGCTCATTATTTTTGGCCTGTTATGCCTTTGCCTGAAAGAGCTTATGATTAATCTTGGTGGACTTTTTTTCAACCAGCCCGGGATCTTTGTACCCAACTCAAACGTCATAGCGTTACTCTACCAACTTAATGTCCTTATCATCCCCACCCTGGCACCGTCCATTCTGTGGCTATGGCAAAGCAGAAACTCGGCTCTATTGCAGAATTCGCTGGGAACCTATAGTCAGGCCTAGCGTAGTTGAGCATCTGCGTATCAGTGGCAGTCGATAATATATTGTGCGCGGTTACCACTTACTTTTAATTGAACTAGATTCAAAATTTTGCAACTCAAATTCAATCCTTAAAGTCAGGCGCTCTTCCATCTTTTCGCGCCTTGATCGCCTCTTCAAAATTCTTCGTAGTCATGCGGACAAATAGCTGGGCGTGGCCTTCGTGATTCATATGAGTGTGCAAACTACCAGCATCTAAACCGGCCCAGAGCATTTGCTTACTGAGCTCCACACCCAGCTGACTGAATCCGTTGATGCGTTCAGCAATGGCAAAACACGCTTCCAGTAATTCGTCTTGCGGCACCACTTTGGATACCATACCGATTCGCTGCGCCTCCTGAGCATCGACATCCCGGCCCGTCAACATGATTTCAAATGCTCGACTGGTACCGATCGCGCGCGGCAGTAAGTAGCTCAACCCCAACTCGGCCGACGTAAGCCCGTTGTTGATACCCGCCGGTCGAAAATAGGCAGATTCCGCCGCGACGCGAATATCTGTCGCCATAGAGAGGCAAAATCCGCCACCAATGGCGGGACCGTTAATCGCGCCAATGACCGGCTGGTGCATGGTGTGAATAGCCTTGACCACATCGTCAAGAATTCTCATTGCACGACGAGCGATGCCGGGGATAGTTAACCCATCGAAAATATCCAGCCAGCCAGGATCCTCCAGATCGGCACCGGCACAAAAGCCGGCCCCTGCACCCGTGACGATTACCACCCGTGTGTCATTGTCGAAACTGACTTCCTCAAGCGCTTCCTTAAAAGGCACCATGACGTCAAATGCCATAGCATTCATGCGCTCGGGTCGGTTTAGGGTAATCAGCGTGATGTACGGACGGGGTTTTTCTACGATAACAAACGACATGGGGAGTCCTTGAAATAACTTTTGAGGGCATAGCCTACGCGCATGAAAAGGCCTGATCCATGTCGCAATAGGCCAGTCTCAGGCTGTCAGTAGCACATTCAGGCAACTCCCTACAACAGTGCAGCACATAGTCGAGTGTTCGCAGGAGGTATTGCTTATGGGGCTAATCGGCTTAATTCTCCCACTGGGGCTGTCAGCTGTTTGCAATACCGGGCAGCTGGCGGTGGTGAGGCAAAAACTGTGATTCCAATAAAGCACCAGAATACTCTGGAAAAAAGCCAAACCTAGTCAGTCGCTCGAATCAGTCCTGCAATTTTTGCAGTATGCTGGAAAAATCCTTCTGTCCGTTACCGGCTTGCTGATGCGCATTGTACAAAGTACTGGCCAGCTGACCCATAACATTGTCGACTTCGCTCTGCTGCGCAATTTCCATGGCAAGCCCCAGGTCTTTAACCATTAAATCAACCATAAAGCCCGGTTGGTAATCATTGCTGGCAGGTGCCGTTTCCATCACCCCCGGATAGGGGTTGTACACTTCCAGTGACCAGTTGCGGCCAGAGCTGGCCAACATAATTTCAGACAGTACCTTCGGATCCAGGCCATTTCGAGCTCCCATCTCCAGTGCCTCGCTGGTGCCAATCATGTGGATCGCCAGCAACATGTTGTTGCAGCCCTTGGCCACCTGGCCAGATCCAGCCCGGCCCGCATGGAAAATATTCTTTCCCATGTCCTGTAAAATTAGTCGGGCTTTTTCGAAAGTGTTGGCATCTCCACCGCACATAAACGCCAGTGTGCCGGCTGCCGCTGCGGCGACTCCACCGGAAACCGGAGCATCCATAAAGCCGATACCTCGCTCCGCAGCTTCCGCACCCACGGTTCGCGCTGTCGCCGCGTCAATGGTACTGCAATCCAATACGGTGGTGGTCGCATCGAGCATAGAGAGCAATCCGCCGTCGCCCAGATAGGTGGTGGCCACGTGCTTACCCGCCGGTAACATCGAAATCACGTAGTCCATTCCGGTCGCTGCCTCTGCAGCCGACCTTGCGACCGAGGCACCTAAGCCCTGCAGTTGATCACACGCAGCCTGCGAAAGGTCAAACACCACGACCGTGTGTCCCGCTTTGAGCAGGTTGCTGGCCATAGGCCCGCCCATGTTGCCCAACCCGATGAATGCTACCTCTGCCATTATTTTGTTTCCTCGATTCTGCGTGGATTACAAATTCGCCAGGGGATTGTCAGCCCACGGCGTAGTAAAAAAAGATGCAAGCACGTCTTCTGGCACTTCACGTGTCGACGCGTACTGCCAGGTGGGACTGCGGTCCTTGTCGATTAATAGTGCACGCACACCCTCAGCAAATTCCGGGTGGCGCACAATATTAGTAACAAGACGAATTTCCGATTGAAAAACTTCCTTCAAAGAGGCGTGTCTCATTTCGCGCAACTGCCGGTGAATCCATAGCGCCGCCAGCGGCGAACCGTGGGAGAGACTCTCTCCCGCTTTGGTTAGCCAGGGGTCTTTAGTCTGCAGCGAAACTATATTGTCGATCAGATCATGGACATCATCCCCATCACATAGAGTATTGATGGCGCTCAAGTGCGGCTCAACCTGTCCGCCCGGACACTGCCCAATACTCTGTTCCGCAAAAGGACGAAGGACATGACGAACCAGCGCATGGTTCGCCGCCGCATCACTTCCCCATTTCTGGTCTAACAACTGTTCCACTACCTGAGGTTTATGTTCACTGGCAATAAATCGGTCTGCTAACCCTGTATATATCGCATCCGCGGCATTAATTGATGCGCCGGTCAACGCCAAAAACTGCCCCGAACTACCGGGCATATGATTCAAAAACCAAGTGCCCCCAACATCAGGGAACAGGGCAATAGTAACTTCCGGCATGGCAATTCGCGTCTTCTGGGTAACCACCCGATGCGAACACCCGGCCATTACACCCAGCCCGCCTCCCATTACAATACCGTGACCCCAACATATGAGGGGTTTGGGGTAAGTGTGCAGGGTATAGTTCATGCGGTATTCACGCGCAAAAAAACTCTCCGCATAATCACAGGGGCCACCCGGGGTAGCCACAGCAGACTGGTGTAATGCTTGTATATCGCCACCCGCGCAAAAGGCTTTTTCGCCAGAGCCTTCGATGAACACCGCTGAAACAGCGTCATTCTCTGCCCAGGCGTCAAGCTGTTCCTGCAGCATATCGACCATCTGCAGTGTCAGTGAGTTCAGTGTGGCTGCAACATTCAGTGTCACCAGGCCAAGTTTGCCGGATCCTGCTGAGAGCTCCTGAAAAAGAATGGGGGCATCAGACATTACAGTACCTCCTTAGCAGTTTTTCCAGACAGGTTTGCGCTTTTCCAGGAAGGCATTGACGCCTTCGCGCTGATCTTCGGTGGAAAACAACGCCTCGAATAGTTCGCGCTCGCCATCCAGGCCAGCTCCAATCACGGTATTGCGACCGCTATGGACCAAGCGCTTGCAGAGGGCAACCGATGTCGGGCTTTGCTCTCCGACTTGTTCTGCCAGCTCCAGCGCACGTTGCAACGCCGCACCTTTGCCGACAACCTCCTCCACCAAGCCTATGCGCTCCGCCGTGGCGGCATCAATTCGCTCGCCGCATAGAATCATGCGCTTGGCCCAACCTTCGCCGACCAGCCAGGACAGTCGCTGAGTCCCCCCTGCGCAAGGAAGCAAACCAACTTTCGCCTCCGGAAGCGCCATTTTCGCCTGTTCCTCGGCGATGCGGATGTCACAGGCCATCGCAACCTCCAAACCACCACCCATAGCAAAACCATTGATCGCAGCAATTGATACGCCGCGAAAGTCTGCCAATGTTTCAAACGCCTGACCAAAATACTGCGCCATACTGCGGGCAGTTTTCGGATCCCCATCCGCAAAAAGTTTGAGATCAGCGCCTGCAGAGAAGAATTTTTCCCCCGCGCCGGTCAACACCAGTGCGTAAATTTGTTTCTCGCCGTTCAGTTTTTCAACCAGGGCTTTGAGTGCCGGTAAACTCTCGGTGTCGAACGTATTGGCACCGGGATTATCGATCGTCAGCAGGGCCGTGTGCCCGTGCAACTCTACCTTTAACTTCTGTGATGTACTCAAACTCACTTGATTACCTCCAGTGCACCGTCCATTAACAATTTTCGGGACACAATCACCCGCATAATTTCATTAGTCCCTTCCAGAATCTGGTGCACGCGGGTATCGCGTACATGCCGCTCCATTGGGTACTCCCTGATATAGCCATAGCCACCAAATAACTGCAGGGCATCGTTACAAACCTCAAAACCCACATCCGTGGCAAACCGCTTGGCCATCGCGCAATAGGTCGAAGCCTGTGAATCTTTGTTATCCAATTTGCTGGCTGCCAACCGCACCATCTGCCGCGCCGCGACCAGTTCTGTGAGCATGTCAGCCAGTTTGAATTGCGTTGCCTGAAAATCGGCAATTGCCGTATCAAACTGTCGACGCTCGCGTACATAGGCGGTGGCTTCTTCCAGTGCCTGCTGGGCAGTACCAACGCTGCAGGTAGCGATATTAATGCGCCCGCCATCCAAACCTTCCATAGCAATGGCAAAGCCCTGCCCTTCGGCACCCAGCCGGTTGGCCACTGGCACCCTCACCTGATCGAAAGTGATAGTGCACGTTGGCTGCGCATTCCAACCCATCTTCGCTTCTTTTTTGCCGTAGGAGACCCCCGCTGCGTCGGCGGGAATAAGTACAGTGGAGATGCCCTTCGGTCCAGCCTCTCCCGTGCGCAACATGACCACCAGAACATCGGTCTCGCCAGCACCGGAGATAAAAACCTTGCTGCCATTAACAATATAATCATCACCGTCGCGGGTAGCGCTGGTACGCAATGAAGCTGCATCAGAGCCGGCCCCCGGTTCGGTCAAACAGTAGGAGGCAAGTTTTTCACCCATCACCAGGTCTGGGCACCACTGTTCAATCACCGCATCAGAACAATACTTGCCCACCATATTGGTAGCCATATTGTGGATAGTCAGAAACGCCGCCGTTGCAGTACAGCCCTTGGCCAGTTCCTCGACGATCAGGCTTGCATCGAGTCGGTGCATGCCCAGGCCACCGGCCTTCTCCGGTGTGTACATACCCATGAAGCCTAAATCACCTGCCTGGCGCAGTGCATCTTTGGGGAAGATCGACTTCTCGTCCCAGGTTGCGGCGTTTGGCGCCAACACACCCTCAGCAAAGGCACGCGCACTGGAAACAAAAGCCTGCTGGTCTTCTGACAGGGAAAAATCCATGATTGAATCCTTGGTCCGTGTGACTACTTTAGAACTTTCCCATCACCGAGCCAAAGAGCTCCTCATCCGAGGGAATCACCTTGGGTTTTTCCAGAGGCTTGGAGACCCAGGTCTCGTTGACCAGGTCACGCCAGGTGATGTTGTGATTGATGCTATTACCACCCCAGGAACCACACCCCAGCGAAAAAGTCTGGCGCATGCCGTTCCAAAGGTTGCCGCTGTTCGATGCGGCCTGCGGCTGGTTTACCATAACTCGCGATGTGCGCGTGGCCAGCGCCAGCCTCATGATGTTGTCGTCGTTGTAGGAATAAATACCGCAGCTATGACCCTGCCCTTGATAGGCCTGGATGCGGTTGGTCAACTCGATAGCCTCATCAATATCCTGCACCTTGTATAGCGCCATAGTGACGGTGAGTTTTTCACCTGAGAACGGGTATTGCGGGCCTGTACCCGTTTCTGGAACAATCAGAAACTGCTTGCCTTCGGGCAAATCAATGCCTGCCTGCCCGGTTATGTTCGCGGCTGGCTGGGCGACAATGCCCGCGTTAAGGTGCCCATCGTGCCATAGCACTTGCTGTAGCTTCTCCTTGTCATCGCCCTCTATGACGTGACCACCTTCATGCTTTAGCTTCTCCAGAAACTCATCGTATATCGATGCGAACACCAGTACGGAATTGTCAGAGGAACAGGATGCAGCAAGGTCCAGCGTTTTCGATATGCGGATTTTGTCCGCCGCTTCATCCAGGTCGGCGGTGTCATCCACAGTAATAACGGCATTACCCACACCAACACCCAGCGCAGGTGTGCCGGAGGAATACGCTGCGCTTACCATCGCCGCACCACCGGTCGCCAGTATTCGATCACACTGGCGCATTAATTCATTGGTCGTGTCTAACGAGGGCACATCAGTACTCTGCACCAGGTCCGCGGGGCCGCCCACAGCTACGATAGCCTCACGCATGTAATCACAAATCTTCTTGTTGGTTAGTTTGGCGCGAGGGTGCGGTGCAATGATAATGGCGTTGCGTCCCTTGACGGCTGAAATAGCTTTGATGACCGGTGTGGCCTCGGGATTGGTGGATGGAGACAGTGCCCCGATCACACCCACGGGCTTGGCAATCTTCACAATATTGCGTTCGCGGTCTTCTTCGATCACGCCGACCGACTTGTCGCCGATGATGTCCATCAAAGTGGCCCGAGTTTTTCGATGAATTTTGAGGTACTTACCCTCGTAGTTCCCCAGCTGTGTTTCTTCCACTGTAAAACGTGCGATCTCTTCCGAACGATCCTCCCGCGCCACCGCCCACACCATAGCGGTAATCAACTCGTCCACCTGCTCCTGGGTATAGTTATCGATCTGTTGCTGAGCAGCGCGGGCGCGCGTCATCATGGCCGCCACTTCCTGCTCGGCTGCAATCAATGCCTGATTGTCTTCCATTATTTTGTACTCCGACGTTTGCGGTAGATGGTGATGCAGCATCCGGCGCTGCTCTTACCGCCAGACTGATCAATTTCTGAACACAGAGTACCTCTGCCACGGCGGCTGTCAAAGGGAGGAAATTGCTCTTATTATGGACTATATTGCTGTTTGAGCTTTCGTAACTGTCGATCGAGCGAGCGAGAATGGAATGAGCGCACCCTCACAATGGCCCCTGCCCGAAAATGGCATCCGCTTCCTCACACCCACGTTTATGCGCAATAAGCTGGCGCGACACCCCCTCACCCGAGAGTGCTATCCCACCGCAATGGGCTTCTACCCCAGCGCCGATCTACACCGCATGCAGCGCCTTCGACACGACGACAACCTGTTGATTTATTGCGTGGAAGGCCAGGGACACGCCACCGCCGGAAATTGGCACGGGTTGATTGGTCCGGGGCAGGTATTGCTCCTACCTCAGGGCGTGGCGCACGCGTATGAAGCAGACGGCGCTGATCCCTGGACAATCTACTGGGTGCATTTTCAGGGTAGTAGCACCGCCGTGTTCAACCAGTATCTGGGTGACCGCGAAGGTGTCCCACCGGTAACCCAGACAGGCATTTCACCGCAGCTGGTGGCGCATTTTCGCGGGCTGATGGCTGTTCATCGCACGGGCTACAACACACGTGCCTTTATCAACGCGGCGAATCAGCTACGTCACCTGCTGACGCATATTGCACTGGAGATTCGACAGGCGCGGGCAAATAATTCCGAAAGTTTTCATCTTGAGGAGGTGCAGAGCCTGATGCTGGAGCACATTGGTCAGCCACTGAACCTGGATACTCTGGCTGCGGCTGCGAAGCTGTCCAAATTTCACTTTTCCAACAAATACAAAGCACTGACCGGCTATTCACCGATGAAGCATTTTCTCAATATGAAGATGGAACACGCATGCCACCTGTTGGATACCAGTCAGCTTAGCATCAAGGGCGTCGCCGCAGCCTTAGGCTACGATGACCAGCTTTACTTTTCGCGGCAGTTCAGCAAGACAGTCGGTATGTCACCCCGGACCTACCGCCGATCCGTCCGCAGCTAACTGTTGCGGCGGTGAATCAGGCTCAACTAACTCCGGGGAACTGGACAGGTGCCTCATCAGCAGTCCGCGCATCCACTGGTGAGGCGCACTGCGAGAAGTCCGGATGTGGCGCATCAGTGACATTTTGCCCCGATTGCGGCTGTGTGTATTGCGGATCATGCGTTGCAATTCAGCGGGCATCTCATGGCCAACGATACGATCCCGATAGAGACCGCCTTCCTGAAAACCGGCATTCGCTACCAGCAGGGAGTCAGTGCGCGTTAGCACCCCCACGGCGGAGGAAAATTGTGTGGTTTCAAGCGCGATAGTGCGATGCACACCATATTGGCCCAACACATCATCGACCAGGCTGGTGTTTTCCCGGGTCAGACCGGGTAGGTAAAGCCGCAAGTGCCGGTAGGCTAAAAAATCCTGCAGGTCCATTTCTTTATTCGCCAGGGGGTGATCGACACGCATGTAACAGCGCGGCGCAATGGCCGCTATGGGCTCGGCGTGGATATCGCGCTCAGTTTCCACTGCAACAAATGCGGCGAAATCCGCCTCGCCCTTCTTCAGCTGCTCCTGATAATTGGGCGGTACCTCGGCCATAATGATTTGCACGTTGGGCGCGGATGTTTCCAGTTCTGCCATCAAACTGGGCAATAGCGACTCGCACATAATAGGTGGCATTAACAATTTGAAGCTGCCCGCATAGGTCTCAGGGCTAAACTCCACATTACCCAACACATGATCTATCGTCTCCAACAAGCCGGGCAAATTAGCCCCCAGCTCCTCAGCTCGCGGAGTAGGCACCAGACCGTGGGCGGTGCGAGTGAATAGCTCGTCTTCAAACGAATCGCGCAATTTTTGCAGCGTCTTGCTCAGAGCAGGCTGCGATACTGACAAGCGCTCAGCCGCACGGGTGACATTGCGCTCTTCAAGTAGAATCTGCAGTGCAACCAGCAAGTTCAAGTCTGTGCGTATCAATTTTCGGGAGATCATCATGGCAGGACCAGAAATAACTTATGGTTATGTTTTAAAGGATAACAAATGCCGTTATGCAAAACACCCGACAAAGTTACATATACGTATCGGTCGGCCCAACAAACACAAACAGCCCTGAATACACCGCAAAGTGCGCCACCGCGTATACGGCACCGGCGGTGTGGCCGACCCCGGTGCGCCCTGCTACCATAAGACGCTGCCACCCGGCCAGACTTGGAACCCGGTTGCATCCAACAGCTACTCTATCTCAAAAGGAAAACCATGCGTATTAACCCCCTTCTGGCATCCACGCTGCTTTTACTGACACTGTCAGCGTGCAGTGGTGTCGAGATTCAGCCTGCACCGATCGACGAATTCGCCGCCGGAAACTATCAGTATTACAAGTGGCGCACCGAGCCCCTGCCAAATGCTACCGGGTCTTCCGACCCTCTTTATGCACTAGACCCCATCATACGGCGAGAAGTTAATGCGGACCTGCAAAGCAAGGGTTATGTGCTCGATGATACGCGGGCCCAATTCACCGTGGACTACCTCTTTGCAATGGGCATGCTGCAGGGTGAGCAGAGTGAACTGGCGAGCAATATTTCTCCCTACCCTGGGGTCGTACCCAACCGACGAATTGATCAGGCAAGCGTGGACAATGCGATCGCCCTGGGCGGCGTCAAGGAAACAAACAATATCGTTGTACAATTCAATGATAGATCGAGCAATAGGTCTGTATGGCGTGTCACCATCACCAAAATCGTCGAAGATGCCAATAACATCGACATTTCCGGCCTGGAAAAAAATCTGAAAAATGTGATCATTAAGGCTTTGCAGCCGTTACCCACTATCGCCGCACAATAATTCAGTTTTGCGACTGTTCGTAAACCTGTGGATTAACACAGTGAGGCATAGGCTGTGACTGTATGGCCGCGATTGAATTTGCTACAGCAACTTCGACCATTTTCTCTCTGGTCAGTCTTGTCGCACTTCCAAGATGGGGCGTAAGCACCACCCTCGGGTGCCGCAGTAAGGGGCTGTCCAAGGGCAAGGGCTCACGCTCGAATACATCGATACCCGCTGCAAAAAGTCGTCCGGTGTCCAGCGCCTCGGCGAGAGCGAGTTCGTTCACAATCCCACCCCGGGCCGAGTTAACCAGCACAGCGCCGGACTTCATGGTTGCGATCCGTCCGGCATCGATCAAATTCCGGGTCGTCGCTGTGAGCGCAAGATGTACGCTCACAAAATCGCTGCGCAATAATAATTCCTCCAATGAAACAGCCTCCACTCCAGGTACGTCGCGTCCGGAGGGTGTCCAACCCAAAACCTGCATGTCGAATCCCGCTGCCCGGCGCGCCATCGCCTGACCGATGGCGCCCAGGCCAATAATTCCAAGTGTTGCACCACTGACATCCCTGCCGACAAAAAAATCAGGAGACCAGCGCTTCTCCGGACGCCAATTCCCGGCGCGGATAAAACGATCGCCTTCCGCCACACGACGAGCCGCCGCCAATAATAGGGCAAAGGCGGTATCGGCGGTGGTATCAACCAGAACACCCGGTGTATTACCCAAGGGTATACCCCGCTCGGTCAATGCCGGTACATCAATGTGATCAACGCCCACCGAAACACTGGATACAAATTCCAGATTCGGCATGGCCTCCAACAAAGAGCGGTCAATGGCATCGGTGAGCAGACAAATTAATCCCTGGCAGGTGCCCAGCTCGGCCTGCGAAAGGTATTCGCATAATGCCCGCGTGCCATCGAGGACTTCCACGTTGCACAAGTCTGCCAGTGCAGCGAGATAATCGCCGGGCAGCGGCTGCGTGACCAATACTTTTTTCCGCATTTCCCGGTATCCCAAACAGCGTCGTAACTAAAGCGTGACTGGAGTTAGGCCAATCATTTTTACCATGCCGGCCTGCATCTCAGCCAATTGCTCGTGTTGGTAGGGTTCACTATCGGACAAATTCCCCCAAACGGGTTGCGGCCAACAGGGGTCTTGCGCATGTCGCCCGATGATATGCAGATGCATCTCGGGGACTACGTTGCCCAGCCCGGCAAAGTTCACTTTTTCGAAACCCAGCTCCCGTTTGATATACGAAGATACCGCCGCACAGTCAGACATAACTCCCTCCCGATGCTCCTCGGACAAATCCAGAACATCTTGCAACATCGTGTCCGGAACGAGAATGAACCAGGGAACATGGGCATTGCGATTGAGCAATATCTGAGATGTTGGCAACTGCCCCAGGTGGTGACAATCAGCCAATAATAAATCAGGAATTTTGATCTGTTCCATAATCACACTCCGTCAAAGTGTCATGCCCCCATCGACCACGATGCACTCACCATTGGTGTAACTGCTGGCATCAGACACCAGGTACAGCACCGTACCGGCCATTTCACTGGGCTCAGCATGACGTCCCATGGGAATTGCCTGCACCGCGGCCTTATAAATGTCGTCGTTATCAAACAGGGCTCCCGCAAATTTAGTTTTGGTCAAGCCCGGTAACAGTGCATTGCAACGTATGCCCAGGGGTGCGCACTCCTTTGCAAATACTTTGGTCATATTTGCCACGGCGGCCTTGGTGATGGAATAAATTCCCTGCATGGGTCCAGGCTGCAACGCGCTAATCGAAGCAGTGTTGACGATCGCGCCTCCACCGTTGTCCCGCATTATCTTGCCCGCCTCAATAGACATGAAAAAATAACCGCGGATATTCACTTCCACAGTTTTGTTGAATGCGCCCAGATCGGTATCCAGTACATGACCAAAGTAGGGATTGGTAGCGGCGTTGTTCACGGCGATATCCAGTCTGCCATGCACTTTTTGAATGTGGCTAAACAGTTCGGCAATCTGATCCATGTTACCCACATGACAGGCAAACGCTTCTGCGCTACCGCCTGCGTTACAAATTGCCTCGGCGACAGCACTACAGTCGTCAATCTTGCGGCTAGACACTATGACATGCGCGCCTTGTTCTCCCAGGAGCTTCGCAATTTCTTCTCCGATACCGCGGCTGGCGCCGCTTATCAGAGCGACTTTCCCGGTCAAATCAAAAAGCTGTGTTGACATTTTTTTCTTCTCCTGTCACTGACATTGGTTGCATGCTGGAGTTACCTCCGGTGAGGGGATAAACACTCCGCTGTTGTCTACCGCGGGGCGTATCGTTGGCGCTTTTAGTGGGATCGGGAGAGGAACCCTGATGCAACAACGGCCCTCCATAGCACCAGATGGCCCCGTCAAGCTCTACTCGATTTGACACCTACGCACTGTGACTCCACTTTAATAAGAACCATTCCCCTAATCTCCCTGCCAGCGATGCACTTGTTCCAGCTCGAGGCCAAATAGATCCAGCGCGCGACCAACACTTTGCGTCACCACATCATCAAGCGACTGCGGTCGAGTGTAGAACGCCGGCACCGGCGGTGCGATCACCGCCCCCATTTCCGATAGCTGAGTCATGGTGCGCAGGTGTCCGGTGTGCAGCGGTGTTTCGCGCACCATCAATACCAAACGACGACGCTCCTTGAGCACCACGTCGGCGGCCCGGGTAAGCAAGGTGGAGGTAACGCCAGTAGCAATTTCCGACATCGTGCGCACAGAGCAGGGCGCGATGAGCATGCCGGCTGTTGGAAACGAACCGCTGGCGATAGATGCACCGACGTTTTTGATGGCGTGTACTTCGCTGGCCAGAGACTCCAACTCAGCGACAGACATATCCAACTCATAGTGCAGTGTGAGTTTTGCAGACTTACTGATAACCAGGTGGGTCTCCATAGAACAGTCGCGCAGTAACTGCAGGGCGCGTACGCCGTACACGATACCCGATGCACCGCTGATACCCACTATGATTCGCTTGGCCATGTAACAACCTCCGACGTGTTACTTGTGTTCGACTCTACCAGTGTATAACTGAATTTTCACTTTTCTGACCGGCCATGCGCCTCGGATTTGGGCTTTGGTTTCTTGCGCGGTTTGGGGTCGGACTTAGCAGTCGATTTCTTGCGCGTTTTAACTTTCTCGTTCTTTGTGGGCCTGTCCTTAGGTGGACCAGATTGTGATGGTTTACCCTGCGATGCCAGTTTTGATATCTGTAATCGCTGGCCACTGACCCAGACTGATTTCAAATGCTTGAATATTTCCTTAGGCATCCCTTCTGGCAAATCCACCGTGCTGAAATTCTCAAATATTTCTACGCGCCCAATGTACTCGCTTTCTATCTCCGCCTCGTTGGCTATGGCCCCGACGATGTTGCCAGGTTTCACGTCGTGCGCGCTACCCACTTCAATCCGAAACCGTTCCAGACCCTCATCCGGTTTGTCCTTCCCGCCTCGAGCCTTGCGCTCCGGCTTGACTGTGGCTTCACGCCGACTCTTACTTTCGGTGGCTTCTCGCTTTGTATTGGATTCCTGTCGCGGCTTCGTTGGAGCACGCCCTTCGGAAGTCGCCTCACGCCGGCCCTTTTTTTTCTGCACTGCCTTCTTCTCAACGGGTGGAGACTGGTCCTGCAGGGGCTTCTTGCCTTGAGCTAGCGCGACCAGGGCCGCGGCAATCTCAATAACGGGAACGCCATACTCGTGTTGATATTCTTCAACCAGCGTCCTAAACAGCTGCAAATCTTCCGTATCGAGCGTCTCCGAGATGCGCTGCTTGAATTTCCCAATGCGCTTGTCCGTCACTTCTTTAGCAGTGGGCAGTGTCATTTTCTCGATCGCCTTACCGGTGGCTTTTTCGATCGCATGTAACAATCGTCGTTCGCGATTGGCGGCGAACAAAATGGCGTCTCCGGTGCGCCCCGCTCTGCCGGTGCGCCCGATACGGTGAATATAAGATTCCACATCCGAGGGGATGTCATAGTTGATCACATGACTGATACGCTGCACATCCAGACCCCGGGCTGCTACATCGGTGGCAACCACGATATCCAAATTCCCTTTTTTTAGTTTGTCGACCGTCTGCTCTCTTTGTTTTTGCGGAATATCTCCGTTCAGTGCCGCAACCGCGTAGCCACGGGCCGACAGTTTGTCTGCTAGCTCAGCAGTCAAAATACGGGTGCGGACAAATATCAACATCCCGTCGAAATCTTCGGTCTCGAGGATACGCGTCAGCGCATCCAACTTATGCATGCCTGCCATCATCCACACACGCTGGCGTATTAATGCCGTGGTCACTGCCCTGACTTCTATGGACACCTCTTGCGGATCTCGCAGATGACGTTTTGCGATGCGACGAATGGCCTCGGGCATGGTGGCGGAGAATAGAGCGATCTGTCGCTTTGGCGGAGTTTGGTCCAGAATCCACTGCACGTCTTCAATAAATCCCATGCGCAGCATTTCGTCGGCTTCGTCCAGTACCAGCGTCTGCAACCCGGACAAATCGAGGGATTTCCGACGCATATGGTCCATCACCCTGCCGGGCGTACCCACCACAACGTGAACGCCACGCTGTAACTGTCGAAATTGGCCTCTGTAATCAGATCCACCGTAAATGGGCAAAACATGGAATCCTGGCATGTGCCGTGCGTATTTCTGAAACGCTTCGGCGACCTGTATCGCCAGCTCCCGGGTGGGCGCCAACACTAATACCTGGGGCAACTTTTTCTTTAGATCCAGCCGCGCGAGCACCGGCAGGGCAAAAGCAGCGGTCTTGCCGGTTCCCGTCTGCGCCTGGCCCAGAACGTCTGCGCCTTCTAAAACGTAGGGAATGATTCGAGCCTGAATGGGCGACGGCGTCTCATAGCCGACATCCTTTAAAGCCTGCTGCAATGGCGCGGGCAAATCCAGCTCCGCAAAACTGGCTACCGCATCTGAAGAGGACATGTTGCAACCTTGGACAGTTGAGGGGAGGCCCGCCTGGTGGAGGCGGCCGAGGATTATACAGTGAATTCCTCTGACTGTCCGTTCAAGACCCGACCGGGGTTTGGCTTATTGCGTGGCCAATTTGTCCAACATGGCTTGCATTTTCTCACGCATCAAATTCACCGCTTTGAGAGGACGCACCATCACCTTGAACTCAACGATTTTATCCGCATCATCAAACGTCATGATATCCACTCCGTTTACTACAATGCCGTCGACATCGCAGGTGAATTCCAGAACCGCGTGTTGTGGCGTAACTATCTCCTTCAAGTACTGAAAGCTATCGTTAAAGACGTTAACTGCGCCGGTGAGATAAAGCCGGGTTAACTCGCGTCCCTGCTGTGGCGTGTGGACGATGGGTGATATGAAGACGCAATTTTCAGCCAGAATTTCATCGAGCCGCGTGAGGTCGCGACGACGCACCATGTCATGCCAAATTCCCAGGGTTTCCATAGGGTGGGTTCTCTCTTAGCCCCTTGGGCTATAGGTCTGTTTCCTGTGCAAACTCACGCTCGATCTTTTGCTGCATTTCATAGCGTGAGACACCTGCGCGGCGAGTTGATTCCCGCAGACGCTGCTTATACCGGCCTGTACGATAATATTTTACCAGCTGCACGAAACGTTCGGCTTCCGTTTCACCGGCAATCAGCTCTTCAATGAATGCGATATCAATGCCCACGCGGTAAGCAATGCGGCTGGGCCGAATTTTATGGGCGTGGAATTCCGCCACAATATGAATTTGTTGTTCCCGTGAGTGCGTACATTCGCGGGAATAGCCGTAAGGGGGCGATGGGGTGCGGGTATCGCCGCTGGAGGTCACTGAGTTCATAGGCGAATTATTAACAATTCCCCCCCCGAATGCCAAGCTCGCAATGCGCGTCGGGTGTACTGGCCATAATTAACTGACTTTTCTGGTTAATTTTCGTCCAACAGGGGTCTATACTTGTCCACCACAAAAACGCGCCCCCCAGGCGAGAACCGGAACTGCGAGGATCACATCATGAATGCACCGGAACAGGCCCCCACCCTGACAGACATCGAAGAACAAATGCAGGCCACCCTTGCAATGCAGCGCGCATCCTACTTGAAGGAAGGCGTTGTATCGGCCGAGACGCGAATTGATCGCTTGCAGCGCGGCGTGGATGTAATAATCAAGTATAACGGCCAAATCGCCGAGGCCCTGAACTCGGATTTTACCTGCCGGCCCCGCGAAGTAACGTTACTGACCGATGTTGGAGCGGGTATCGCGCCCATGAAGCATGCCATCAAACACTTGCGCTCATGGATGAAGCCGGAAAAACGCCCCACCATGTTTCCTTTCAATCTACTGGGTGCTCGCGGCCGGATTGAATACCAGCCGCTGGGCGTAGTTGGCATCATTGCCCCCTGGAATTTCCCAGTCAATATGGTGTTTGCGCCTTTAGCGGGCGTTCTGGCGGCGGGCAACCGCGCCATGATCAAGCCGTCGGAGTTCACTCCCGCAACCTCTGCACTCATGGCGCAGATGTTCGCAGAGACATACGACCCCAGTGAAATCGCCATGTTCGATGGCGGGCCAGAGGTCGGGCAGGCTTTTTCCAGCCTGGCGTTTGACCACATGATCTTTACTGGCGCAACGTCCATCGCCAAACACATTCTCACCGCCGCCGCGCGCAACCTGGTACCAGTGACTCTGGAACTTGGAGGAAAATCCCCCGTGGTCGTTTCGCGCAGCGCCGATATCGAAAAGAGCATCAGTCGCATCATGGTCGGCAAGACCCTGAATGCCGGGCAGATTTGCCTCGCCCCGGATTACCTGCTGGTGCCGGAGGAGAAATTGCACGCGGTTATCGCCGCTGCACAAAAATCCATCACCGAAATGTACCCGAAAATCCTGGATAACCCCCAGTACACTTCGGTCATTAACGAGCGCCACTACGAGCGTCTTAACGGATACCTCGCGGAAGCGAATGAGCGCGGTCAGAAAGTTATCCCTATCAATCCTGCTCAGGAAGACTTCAATTCGCAGCAGGGTACTTTAAAAATACCCCCCACACTGATCCCGGAGCCGGCCGATGATCTGAAAATGATGGAGGAGGAGCTGTTCGGGCCCTTGCTTCCCATTCGCACTTACAAAGATTTTGAAGAAACTATCGGCTATATCAACAGCAAGCCGCGACCGCTGGCAGCGTATTACTTTGGCGAGGACAAGCAGGAGGAAGAGGCCTTAATCAGTCGAACAACCTCCGGCGGCGTTTGCGTCAATGATGTCGTCATGCATGTCGCACAGGAAGAGCTACCTTTCGGTGGCGTGGGCCCTAGCGGAATGGGCTCTTATCACGGCCGCACAGGCTTCCAGACTTTCAGCCACGCTAAATCGATTTACCGGCAAGCGAGCTTCAACATCGCCAAATTGGGCGGAATGCTGCCCCCTTACGGCAAAGCCACCGAGAGCACGATAAAAATGCAGTTGAAAAAGTAGGCGTTCCTGTCTACAAAAAAAGGGGCCTGAAGGCCCCTTTTTTAGGGTTCGTGAAAACCTCAGTTTCATCACGCTATGCTTTGTTCTAGTAGTGGCTCCGCTTGAAAAATTGCACGTGAAGGAATGGGAGCCGTGACGTTTCAGACTGCGCCACCACCATTAATTTACCGGCTCAATCAGCAGTGTCGGAATCTGTAGGCAATGGCTCTTAATGCTCGCTACACGGGTTCCGGGCTTTCTGCCCTGACGAACATCTGACAATGCCACACCCCGCGCCATAAACTCCGCGCTGGCGCTCTCAATGTCCGGGCATTGGTAGGCGATGCCCCAAAAGAAATTGCCCCTGGCGTCCTCTGAGTCTGATTCAATCACTTCAAGGGTCAGCTTTCCGGCCCGAAAGAACAGCATACGCCCACCCCAATCGGGGGCCGTTTTATCCAGTGCCAGGCGAATACCCAGCACGCCACTAAATAGTTCGATGCAAGCATCAGCATCGTCAGTTCGCAGCACCAGATGATCCACTTTGAGTCGGGGAATTTGCAGCTGTGGGCTCGAAAGACGAAAATCCGCCGTTTGCTGCCCATCGCCAACACAAATATCCAGATCCAGGGGGTTTTCCACGAGGCCCTCACCGCATTGCGCCTGCGGACTATTAAACACGATCCCCTCGACGCGGGATGCTTCTACCTCACGCTGCACCAGTTCAATGACGGTGTTGGAAAAACCCCACCAGGCTTTCGGCGCTCCCTTATCTGAGAGAGCGTCAAATTGCTCAACCCCTAACAAACTCTGGTATTGGCTAGTGGCCTCGGATAAATCAGGCACCGCAATCACAATTCGATCAAACACTCCAGACATCGACTCTCTCAACCTTTCATCCACCTTGGAAGCATCATAGTTGTTTTTGAATTGTTTGCCGAACAGACTTGCACTCATGCGGTAAAAATATCATTCTGGTTAGCCTATCCTCATTCGCAGTAATCCCTTAAAACTGCGGTTACTGACAGACATCCTGCCGGAGAAACAGCAATGTCCAAATCCATTAAACAACTCATGCTCGGGACGCTCGTGACCCTGGCCACATGCTTCCCTATCAACTCCATGGCCGGTGACACATTGCAGCGTGTCGTCGACTTCAAAGTGTTGAAAGTTGGAATGTCTGCCAATCAAGCGCCCATGACCATGACCGACCGTGAGGGAGGGCTTATGGGCTTTGATGTGGACCTGGCGCAAGCTCTGGCACTGGCGATGAATGTACAGCTGGAAATCAAAACCATGCCATTCGGGAAACTGATGAGCGCCCTGGAAGAAGACAAAATCGACATGGTGCTTTCCAACATGTCAATCACCCCCGAGCGCACAGAACTGGTCTCCTTTGTTGGCCCTTACATGATGTCGGGCAAGTCCATTCTAACTAAAGACTCTGTCCTCGGCGAAATCTCCTCCACCGAAGAGTTTAATCGTAAAAACTTTACAGTGCTCGCATTGAGTAACTCTACCAGCGTCTCCTTCGTAAGATCCGCTGCACCGGATGCTACCCTCATCGAAATCACCAATTATGATGAAGGCGTTGACATGATTATCAATGGAAAAGCGGACGCCCTGGTGGCCGATATGACCCAGTGCGTCCTTGCGGTGATGCGCCACCCAACCGCAGGCCTGACTACATTGAAAAAACCCTTAACAATCGAGCCTATTGGTATTGCGGTCAGCAAAGACGACCCACAGTTTTACAATTTGGTAGATAACTACCTGCGCGCTTACGAGAAAACAGGTGTATTAACCAAGCTGCGGAAAAAGTGGTTTGAGGACAATTCCTGGGTTGCTGCGCTGCCCTGACAGAGTGCGACCATTAACTGAAATGAGCGCGAGCAGAAATGACGCTGACTGAGCGATCGCCAGAGCCAGGACAGTCCTTGCATGAGGGATTTAGTCAGGTCCGACATGACTAGTGCCAGCCCCATTGTTATTGCACACCGCGGAGCTAGTGGCTACCTGCCAGAGCATACGCTGGCCGCAAAAGCGCTGGCGCACGGCATGGGTGCGCACTTTATAGAACAGGATGTCGTGCTCAGCCGGGACGGCGTGCCTATTGTGACACACGATATTTATCTGGATAGCACGACAGATGTCGCTCTACGTTTTCCCGATCGCGCACGACCAGATGGCCGCTTCTATGCCATTGATTTCGATTTGCGGGAGATCCGTCAGCTGCGAGTACATGAACGCACCCACGTTGATGCCGACGGGCAAGGGGCGGCATTTTTCCCCGAACGATTTCCAGCGCAGCCGGCATTGTTCACGTTGCCAACATTGTCTGAAGAAATTGCCCTGCTCTCCGGCCTGGACCAAAGCCGGGGTTGCCGGACCGGTCTTTATATCGAATTGAAGTCGCCTAATTGGCACCGGCGTGAGGGCCTGGACCTTGCCTCGGCCGTACTTGAGGTGCTGAATGAAACGGGCTATTGGAATCTGCCCGAGCAGGTTTTTCTACAATGCTTCGATGACCAAACCCTGCGCCAATTGCGCGAGGAATTGCGTGCGCCGCTACCGATGGTTCAGCTCATTGGTGAGAACAGCTGGGATGAGGATAGCGAAGTGGACTATGACTACCTCAGAACTACCGAAGGATTATCTTACATCGCCGGTTACGCTCAGGGTATCGGCCCCCATTTACCCCATATCTACCTCGGCAAGACGGCATCAGGCGCCGCCCGATTTAGTGGACTGGTGGATTCGGCACATGCGTGTGGATTGCAGGTTCACCCCTACACATTTCGTCGGGATGAACTACCCACGGGCATCGATAGTTTTGAGGAGCTAATGGACATTTTTTTCCGCCAGGGGGGAATCGATGGGGTATTCACGGATTTTCCCGATATTGTGGTCAACTATCTCCGAAATACGAGGGATGCAACTTAAACCCCAGGAAGCTCAGGGAGTACTTGCTCAGCAAACCTGAGGCGTTTGAGGACTACCCCTTCGGCCCCAGGGTGGCGGTCATAAAAGTGCAGGGGAAGATGTTTGCCACGCTGGCAGAAGGCGGGGGAAGCGTAAACATGAATCTGAAATGTGACCCACACGAGGCCCTGATTCTCAGAGACATTTCCCCAGCGGTCAAGCCGGGTTATCACATGAACAAGCAGCACTGGAATACGCTGACTATGGATGGCAGCATTCCACAAGGGGAAATCGAACGCAGGGTGGATAACGCCTATGCGCTGGTGATACGTGGACTGCCAAAGGCCAAGCGGCAGACACTGGAAGTTCGACATGGGCATGGCGCACTCTACCCCAACACAGACCCGTAAGGGAGGCAACCGGCCGCACAGCGACAAACTCCGGCACTGGCGCCTGGAAGCCTAAACAGGCATTATCGTCGCTGCCGTACGGCCCCCAGTTCAGCACAGCGGCGTCACATAAAAAAGTGTGGCTCTGCGCCGCGCAATCGACAACGGAAATCACAGTGAGCCCAAAGGTCATTAGACGAACCAAAATAGTTGCCACCGTCGGCCCGGCCAGCGAGTCGGACGACATAATCGCCAAATTGATCGGTGCCGGCGTCAATGTATTTCGTCTCAACTTCAGTCACGGCACAGCCCAACAGCATGCCCGGGTAGCGGCTAAAATTCGTAAGCAAGCGGCTATTGCCGGACAGTATGTAGGCATTATGGCGGACCTTCAGGGTCCGAAGATTCGCATCGGCAGTTTTCGCGACGATTTTGTAGAACTTGCGAACGGCGACCGCTTTCGCCTGGATCTTAATCTCGGTGAGGACGAAGGTGATATTCGCGGCGTAGGGCTGGAATACGAAGAGCTGTGTACCAGCGTCGTACGCGGTGACATATTGCTTCTGGATGACGGCCGAATCAGAATGCGCGTAGATGACGTTGAGCCCTCAGCAGTGGAGTGCAGTGTCCTGGTTGGCGGCAAACTCAGCTCGCGTAAGGGCATCAATCGCCTCGGCGGCGGTCTGGCCGCTCCGGCGCTGACCGCCAAAGATCTCACTGACATCGATAGTCTTGCAGAAGTCGGACCCGACTTTGTCGCAGTCTCCTTCGTCTCCAGGGCTGAAGACATCTTTCAAACCCGTGAACTACTGCAGCAACACCAGCTACAACCAGACATCATCGCCAAGATCGAGCGCGCCGAGGTGGTAGCAGATGACGATACACTCAACGGCATATTGAAGGCCTCAGACGGGGTAATGGTCGCCCGCGGCGATCTCGGCGTTGAAGTGGGAGACGCCCAGCTCATAGGCATACAGAAAGAGCTGATCACCCGAGCGCGCAATATGGACAGGGTTGTTATCACCGCGACGCAAATGATGGAGTCCATGATCAACAGCTCCATGCCCACCCGTGCTGAAGTCTTTGACGTCGCCAATTCGGTGCTCGATGGCACAGATGCCGTCATGCTGTCGGCAGAAACTGCGGTAGGACGTTATCCCGTGGAAGTGGTACAGGCCATGGCCGATGCTGCCGGCGGCGCAGAGCGCCAGCCAGTAGCCAGAACCTCAAAGTACCGCCTGAACAAACGGTTTGCCGATGCGCAGGAGACCATTGCTCTATCAGCGATTTACGCCGCCAACCACTTTGACAACGTGCGCGGCATTGCCTGCCTGACGGAATCCGGGAATACGCCGCGGTTGATGTCGCGCCTCAGCTCGGGCCTGCCGATTTTCGCTCTGAGTCACCTGAGCGAAACATTACAAAAACTCTCTTTGTGTCGTGGTGTTGTACCCTTGTACTTCGATGCCGCCGCCTTCGACCACGACAGAGTCGATGCATGTGCCATTGAGTTTCTAATGGATGGCGGGTATCTGCGCAAAGGAGACTCCATCATTCTGACCAAGGGCGAAATTATGGGCACTGCGGGCTCCACCAATATTATGAAGATACTGCCCGTAGCCTAGCGCAATGGATTCAATACTTTCAGGCCCCTCCCGGCTCGTTGCAGACGTAGGCGGCACCAATAGTCGACTCGCCCTCTTCGATCCACAGACCAATGAACTGCGAGCGCAGCGCAACTACCGCAATCGGGACTATGCGCACTTTGAGGATATTGTCGATGCCTGGCTGCTCGCCCTGACGGAACCTCCACCTATACACGGCTGTCTGGCCGTGGCCGCGCCTCCCCTTGGGGATCGTGTCAGCATGCTCAATATTGACTGGTCTTTTTCATGTCGGGAATTAGCCACGCGTTTCGGATTAATCGAACTGCGTTGCATCAACGATTTCCAGGGCAACGCCTACGCCCTGCCCTACCTCACAAAGCAGGATCTGATAAGCATTCATTCGGGGGGCAGTGGGGCAGGCATAGGGAAGCTCGCGACCCTGGGCCCTGGAACAGGCCTGGGAGGCGCAACACTGACCCTATCCGGTGACGTGCCGGTCGCCTGTGCCAGTGAACCGGGACATATGGGACTGGCAGCCTCCACAGCATTGGAATTGGAGCTGTTTCGATATTTGCAGCCACAGTACGGCGAAGTGCACGCTGAACTACTCCTGTCGGGACCCGGCCTGCAACGACTCTACCGGTCACTGGCAGACATTCAGGAATGGGACAAGCCAACTCTTACACCGGAAGAAATTTCCACTCAGGCAATGGCGGGACGCTGCAAGCTTTGCGAGCTGACCCTCAACACCTTTTGCGACCTGTTAGGTTCTGCGGCAGGGGACTACGTACTTGCCAACGGCGCCTATGGCGGACTGTACCTCGCAGGAGGAATTATCCCAGGCATGGTCGAGTTTCTAGCCGCCAGCCACTTTGTGCAGCGCTTTCAAGAAAAAGGCAACATGCAACCACATTTGAACCAGGTAGCGCTGTATGCAATTACCTGCGAAACCACGGGTTTGATAGGTGCGGCTCACACCCCCTTGTAGCGCCTGCAACCTCCACGGTCATTCAGAACGCCCCCCAAATCCCCCAGGGAAGCCAATATTCGCCCGAAATAGTTACGCAACTTCCCTTTCAATCGCCAATTATGGTGCTACACTCCTTCTGCTGGGTGGTCCCAGCGGTATTTATGCTCACGGTCGAAGTTCCATCAAGTTCATCGGTACGTACACCATAAATAACTATTTTAACGAAAAAGGTGCCTGGACATGGCGCCGCAAGCAATACAGGTAAACATTATGTCTAAGACAAATGGTACGGTTAAATGGTTTAACGAAACCAAGGGATTCGGCTTTATCGAGCGTGAAGATGGCCCCGATGTATTCGTTCATTTCAGCTCCATCCAGGGCGATGGATTCAAAACTTTGGCCGACGGTCAAAAGGTAGAATTCAACGTGACGGATGGTCAGAAAGGCCCGCAAGCAGAGGATGTCGTTCCAATTTAGGTCCGCAAGGTAGTGGGATAGACAATAAAAAAAGGAGCTCTTGTAGCTCCTTTTTTTATTGGTTCATCTTTCATTTGGTTGCCCACGAGATCCGCCGGCGCAGGTTTAGCCTTCCTGTACCGTCTCTTCCTGCACAACATCTTCCGGTGTGCCTTCTTCCTGCGCGGGCTCCCCTTTAAGCTTCTTCGTACTTGCTTCAAGCGCAGTCTCTTCTTGCTGCATGGACTCCTGTCGCTCTAATTCCGTATTCATATAGTTGATCCACTGATCAGCATACTGCTTCGAACGTTCGTCACGACCCGCCGCCTCGAACGCTTCCTCCGCTTGTTGGTACTTGCCAACGTTATAGTACGCCATTCCCAGCACCAGCCGGGCAGTATCGGGCCGCTTAACGCCGCCACGCTTCAAGCCCTTATTGATGGCGGCAGCCGCTTTATTGAACTGGTCGCCGTCCAGGTAAATATTGCCCAAACGCGCATAGAGCTCACCGGAATCCGATTTGCCTGCTGCCGTCTCCATGGCCGGGATAGCTTTTTTGATTTCCTGAGCCTGACGCCAGGAATTTCCAGTTATTTCCCAGTTTTTGGACTTCCCGTCAATGGAGTCGTTTTTCAGGCCCTTGTCCATCACCTTGGCCGCCTTGTAGGGTACATCGGCATTGAGATAAAGGTAGGCCATGGTGACCTGTTCGTTCCCATTATCCAGCATGTTCTGCACGTAGGCTGTTTCCATTGCGGCCAGCTGCTGAGACTCCTTGTTCTGTTCCCCGTACATATGGGAAACCTGCACCCAGTACTCTTTCTTGGGGTAATGCTTAAGCAGTTCTTCCAATACTCGGACCGTATTCTTGGTGTCATTTTTTTCGAAATAGAGATAGCGTGCCAGGTTGTACCACTGCTCTTTGGGTACCTTGCCTTTTGCCTCGGTCATGCTGATGGCTTTCTCAACATTGGTCAGCGCTTTGTCGAAATCCTTAACCTGGTAGTACCCCTGGGCCAGCAGCACATAGGCGTTGGCGTTGGGCGTTTCTGTCATGTTAAACCACTTGATCAAGGCATCGATTCCTTTTTGCCACTCCTCCTGCACAAAGTAGAGTTGGGCGATAGTGAAGCGTGTGTTGATTTCCATTGCCAGCGGTATATCTGGCTGGGAAACGACCTTCTCGTAGGAATTGAGCGCGCCGGCGTAATCTTCGCGGGAGTATTGAATGAACGCTTTCAGATTGTAGACATTCGCCAGCTCATAGCTGTTGAGCGCTTTCTTACCGTCTCCGGCGATCATGGCGTTGAGTATGGCGGAAGCCGTCGTTAAATCCTTGGCTTCTGCGGCCACCTGCGCCTCCGCCAACTTTTCGTACACCTTGTTGCGCAGCGCTGGCGTCCGTCGTTTTTCTCTCTCTGGCTTCTTCGCCTCGTCCTGCGCAAATGGCGCTGACCACGACACCTGGCCGAGGTCACTTTGGAGTTGAGTGATACCAACCTGTAAGGCAAGCACGGGCAACGCCAGTACTATCGCACGCATCCAGATTGTTGGTTTAAACCCTGTCATAGCACGTTAACCGTTTACTGTTCCAACTCGTAGGTGAACTGATTCTGTACACCAGGGACCTCAATAGGCTCGCCATCAATCACACGCGGCTTGTACTTGAACTTCGTCGAGGCCCTCACCGATGCCTTCTCAAACACACCGGAGGGCTTACAATCCACCGCCACCGGATCCCGAATGGCACCTGACGTGGTTACTGTGTATTCAACAATACAATAGCCGCTAATGCCGCGCGCTTGCGCCCTGCGCGGGTAAATGGGTGCTACTTTTACAATGGGTAAATACTCACCATCTCCGGTGTTCATACCGCCACTGTCGATGGAAAGTTCCACGCTCGTCTGAGGCGCCATATTGGTCGCCTGAATATCCATATCCATTTCCATATCGGGCGTATCCATATCAGGCGGCGGCTCTTCCGGGTCATCTACCTTGTCTGGCTTGGGCGTTTGAATATCCTCAATTTCACGATCGGGCATATGAATATCAGCAATTTTGGTCTGCTTCGTGTCATCAATGTCGGGATGCGAAGACGCAATCAGGTACTGCATAATGAAAAACAGACCACCCGCTACCGGGATCGCGAACACGGCGCCGAGGACAAGTCTGATAAAATTGCGATTCATAGTGTTTTAATTATCTTCAGTTGCCAGCGAGACATCATAAACACCAGCTTCACGCGATGCGTCTAGAACAGCCACTACCGTTTCGGTATTCGATTCAAGGTCGGCCTGAATAACCACTGCCCCTTTGGGATTTTCTGCATGCAGCCGTTCGATATTGGCGCGCACTGCACGGACATCAATTCGACGCTTGTCCATCCAGATCTCATTGGTTGCGCTGATGGCAATCAGTATATTGACGTTTTCCTTGGGATCCGTGGTGGACGCCTCAGGACGATTGACCTCAACGCCCGCCTCTTTAATGAAGACCGCGGTGACAATAAAAAAGATCAGCATGATGAATACAACGTCCAGCATGGGCGTCAAATCGATCTCGGCTTCGTCTTCGGCAACTGCTCGATGATTCCTGCGCATTACAATCGGCTCTCTTAGTGATCGGTCGTGAGGTTGTCTGCCAGGAACTCGCTTTCGCGCTGGGCAACCCGAGTTAGATACGTCATGGCAAATACGCCGGATATCGCAGCTACCATACCGGCCATTGTCGGAATAGTCGCTCTGGAAACACCGCCGGCCATAGACTTCGCGTCACCACCACCGGTGACTGCCATAATATTGAACACTTCAATCATCCCCGTCACGGTTCCCAACAAGCCCAGTAGCGGGCACAAGGCCACCATGGTTTTAATCACAGGAAGATACTGATAAATCTGCATTCTTGCCTGGGAGATCAACTTCTCCCGTATTTGGTGGGCAGACCAGGAGCTCCGCTCAGGCCGCGACTCCCAATTTGCAATCGCTGTACCCACATCGTTTTTCCATCCGGCTTTGAAGTACCAGACACGCTCAAAGATCAGCGTCCACATCACAAAAAGCAGAAGAGCGATCAGCCAGAGTACGTTCCCACCCATATCCATAAAGCGGGAAACGGCCTCATATGCACTATCGAACCAGTACATATTATGTCCTCTGCTTAGCCTCAGTGTGCTCCGCGATGATACCCGTGGTCTGCTCATTCAAGATATGGATGATGCGCTGGGCGCGTCCATTGACAATGGTATGCAGCAGAACCGTAGGAATCGCTACCAGCAGACCGAGCACGGTCGTTACGAGGGCGCCGGAAATACCGCCAGCCATCGCCTTGGGATCGCCCGTGCCGAAGATGGTGATGGCCTGAAAGGTGACAATCATACCGGTCACCGTACCCAACAGTCCCATCAGCGGCGCAATTGCGGCAATAATCTTCAATAGCGTCAGACCACTTTCGAGGCCTGGAGTTTCTTTGAGTATCCCCTCAGACAATTTCAGCTCCAATGTATCGGGATCCATCGTCGGATTGTCTTCGTGTACTTTAAGAACACGACCCAGTGGGTTGTCGTCGTTGGCCTTGTCGCTTTTAAGCTGGCTGTTAACCTTCGCACTGACGCCCGTCAACACAATTAGCCGCCATATAGCGAGCAGGAAGGCGAATGCCCCCACTGCCGTAATGGCATAGCCGATGTAACCACCCTGGTGCCACTTCTCTTCCAGATTAGGGCTATTAATCAAGGCAGACAAGAAAGAACCACCGCTCGGGCCGGTGGGGTCGATGCCGAATTTATGCAAACCCTCGGTGGCATTAGCGAGCTCTCTAGCCCAGCCAAGATAGGGGCCGGAAGGCTGACGCGCCAATTCTTCCAGCGTGCCCTTTTCGGGTATATACGTTAAGTAATCGCCTGCTTCTGACACGACATTGAACGTGCCAATGCGCACGACTCTCTCCTCACCCTTGTCGCCATTTGGGTGGGCCACTTCGGTGGTAAAGGAAACGACCTTGCCAGACTCGACCATCTCGCGGTTCAGTTCATACCAGACCTGCTCAATCTCCGCGATGCTGGGTAATTTGTCGGACCCGCTCATCTTCTTAATGAGGTCCTGCAGGAATACCTCTCGGCCCGGGTACTGGGCACTGATCACCGATTGTTCCATATTGGCGGATAAATCACCCGCCGTTGATGTGAGATGGCCGAAGAGTTCTGCCAGTGTTCCAAGCTTTTCCTTTAGAAGCTCTTGCTTGGCTGCCAGCAACAACTCATTGGCTTCATACGTACCTTCCAACTGGGAGCTCAGCGCTTCCTGACGAGCGCGCTCGGCCTCCGCACTCGCAAGCGCCGATGCCTGGTTGGCCTTGTCTTTGGTAAAACGCTGTTCCCGTTGACGGTTCTCTTTCGACTCAGTCACCTGACCTTTTTTGACGAAACCCAGCAGCTCATCCAGGGTCTTCGCTTCTTGGGCCAGTGCCCAGGAAGCGGTAGAGAGCGCCATGGCGCTGCACAGAGCGATCGCAACAACTTTTACAGATTTGATGCTCATTATTTAGCCTCCGGTGCAGCTACTGGCAGGTTCATCAGGTCAATTGAAGCCTCTTTGCGTGCTATGCGCAGACCTTTCATGATGGCGTTACGGTATTCTCCCCGTTCCAGTGGAACCCAGCTGCGCGTCCTTTGATTCCAGGCACCGGAAAGTTCGGTGTCGGTAGTTTGATACAAATAGGCAATGCGGCCAACCTGCAGGAAATTCACGTCGCGCTCTACGTCGCCAATTTCAACGCTACCTTTGCTGGCATCTATCTTACGGCCATATTCATTCTCAATTTTATAGGCTTCCAGAACCTGCCGAAACTTTTCAGCGACGGTAAGATCGGAGCGGTCGACATTCGCACGCAGGAAGTTGACACGCTGCTGCCGCTCCTTCATAGCAAACGGCACATCCAGCTCAACAAATTTTTGCAGGCCATCAATCATCCGAATAACCAGAGGCATCATCTGGCGTGCAATAATCGTGGAATTGTCGATTGATTCATCGATCCCCTCGATCCGCGCCAGTTGATTTTCAATTTGACGTTGTAAGCGCGTGTTATAGACTTTTAAGCCGTCGACCTGCTTGGTCACCGTCTTATAGTCGGACAGCAAATCACGGGTTTCATCCGCAAGACGATCAATTTTTGTCTGCGATTGACGCGCAGCCGCATTTTTGGATTTGCCCACCGCGAGAATGGAATCCAATGTATCAGCCTGGGTTGCAGTTGCGGCCCCGACCAGGGTGCCCGCAGATACCAGCAGGGCGATACCTGCCTTTTTCAATCTATGCGTAGTCATGGGAATTACGTTTCCTATACATCCAACAGAGAGATTCAGAGCTAAAAATTAGCCTCAGTACTTCTTTATTCGGTGGAAAATTCACAGTCGGTAAACCGAGCACGCAAATTTAAACTAAATGGGGGTAGGTTTTCAATCAATGCGCACGCTCATTCGGGGCATTTTCATAAAGTGTGTATTTTGGTTACACATTGGCCCACATTTCAACTCGGGGTAACAATTGTACTTCCCTGCGCCGTCAGTTTAGTCGGCGATTCGATCAAAACAGACAAAACTATAATCATAGGGGTTGGGGGGCAGAGCATTGTGTCTTTCCCGGCTGATTTCCCGCCATTGCGTCCAGTCCACCGTCGGCAGCAGCGTATCGCCCTCCACATCGGCGTGTACTTCGGTGGCATATAACCGGTCAGCCAAGGGTAAGGCCGCCGCATAGATTTGAGCGCCGCCCATGATGACCACCTCCTCCACACCGTCTCCTGTGGAGATTCTCTCCGCCAGCTCCAGCGCGGCATTCAGCGAAGACACCACACTGATCCCCTCCGCCTGAAAGCCGGCATTGCGAGTGATTACGATGTTGCTACGACCCGGAAGGGGCCGCCCAATGGAATCATAGGTCTTGCGGCCCATGACGATAGGTTTGCCCATTGTGACAGCCTTAAAGTGCCGCATATCCTCCGGCAGACGCCAGGGCAGATCGTTATCCTTGCCAATCACGCCGTTGCGCGCGACGGCAAAAACCAGGGCGAGTGTCGTCATGCACGAAGTCCTGTGCTCACACTGCTACCGGGGCTGCGATGTGGGCGCGGGGACTGTAATCCAGCAGCTCAAAGTCTTCAAACCTATAGTCATAAATGCTGTCAGGACGGCGCCGTATGTTGATGCGTGGTAATGCCTGCGGGGTGCGACTCAGCTGTTCCTGCACCTGCTCCAAATGGTTGCTGTAAATGTGGGAGTCTCCGGTGCATATAATGATTTCTCCGGGCTCAAGATCACATTGTTGGGCCAGCATCATGGTCAGCAACGCCAGGCTGGCGGTGTTATAGGGCAAGCCAAGGAAGGAGTCGCTGGAGCGAATCATCAGCTGCGCCGATAAACGGCCATCTGCTACATAAAACTGGTACAGAAGATGACAGGGCGGCAGCGCCATACGGCCCGCCCGCACATTCTCCTGGGGGCTCATTTTCTCGTCAGGTAGGTACTCCACATTCCAGGCGTGAAACAGGATTCGGCGGCTATCCGGGTTGTTGCGCAAACAATCGATTACGTAATCAATCTGATTGATGGTGCCGCCATCACGGGTAGGCCAGGCCGTCCACTGAGCGCCGTAGACAGGCCCCAGGTCCCCTTCCTCCGTAGCCCACTCATCCCAGATGGACACGCCATTGTCCTTCAGCCAGCGCGTGTTGGTATCACCACTGAGAAACCAGAAAAGTTCGTTAGCTATGCCCCTAAAGTGCAGCTTCTTGGTAGTCAGCAGGGGGTAGCCATCGGCCAGGTCGTGGCGGAACTGCCGCCCGAAGACCGACAGGGTGCCGGTACCCGTGCGGTCGCCCTTGCGAACGCCGTGGTCGAGGATATCCTGCAGCAGTTCCAAATATTGCTTCATTTCGCGCGTTTTCTCCGAGCCGGCGACGCCCCTCTGCTGGCATTGCGATACGCCCATACAATCAAGTAAATACCCAGTGCGATCATGGGCAGCGAAAGCAGCTGCCCCCGGGTCATCCAGCCCAGCGCCTGAAAACCAATATGCTCGTCCGGCTCCCGAAAAAATTCGGCGACAAATCGCAGGCAACCGTAACCCAGCGCGAACACGCCCGAGACTGCCCAGGTAGGTCGCTCGCGGGATGAAAACCACAGCATGATCACTAATAGCAGTGCGCCCTCAAGGGCAAACTGGTAAAGCTGTGAAGGGTGGCGGGCGAGCTGCAGCGGATCACGCGGAAACACCATCCCCCAGGGCGCATCCGTGGGACGACCCCACAGCTCCTGACCGATAAAATTACCGAGACGGCCCAACCCCAGCCCCACCGGTACCAGCGGCGCAACAAAGTCCATCAAATCACCAAACACAATCTTGTGACGGCGGGCAAAGATAAACATGGCCAATAGAACACCGAGGAAACCGCCGTGAAAAGACATTCCTCCCTGCCAGACCCTTAGTAGCCAGGAGGGGTCCTGCGCCAACTGTTCGCCGCCGTAAAACAACGCATAACCAATTCTGCCCCCCAAAACAACGCCCAGCGCGGCGTAAAAAATGAGGTCGTCCACCTGCTCGCGCTTAACCACGGACCAGGGTCGCTGCGTGCGCCGCGCTGCCAACCACCATGCGAAGGCAAGGCCAGTCAGGTACGTCAGGCCGTACCAATGAACCTTTACCGGTCCCAGAGCGAGAGCAATCGGATCTATTTCAGGATAGGGAAGCATAGTTGCACATCAGTGAATGGCCAAAAAAGGCGGCCGGTGTGAGCCGGGACGAGTAATCTGTCTGTATAAACCGTATTATCATCCAGCGCGTTACGATTCACAATTCTTTCCCCACACAGTCAGTTGCGATCTATGTGTTTGTTGATATTCGCCCACCAGGTTTCACCTCAGTATCCTTTAGTGGTTGCGGCGAACCGGGACGAGTTCCATGCCAGACCCACCGCGGTCTCTGCTTTTTGGGCGGAGTACCCCTACTTGTTCGCAGGCAAAGACCTGGAACAGGGCGGCACCTGGATGGGCGCGACACGCGGGGGCCGCTTTGCCGCCATCACCAACTACAGCGACCCGGCACACACCGTCATCGCTCCTCGCTCTCGTGGCGAGCTACCGCTGAACTACCTGACCGGAACTGATACTCCAAAAAGCTTCCTCGACAAGCTCGCAACCCATGCACGCAGTTATGCGGGGTTCAGTCTGCTCATCGGCAATCGCGGTGAACTGTGGTATTTCACCAACAGCGATACGCTGGACCCATGGTGTCTGCCACCGGGCGTCTACGGGTTAAGCAACGCCAGCCTGGACACACCCTGGCCGAAAGTAGAACGGGGCAAAGCGCAACTGCAGCGATTGCTCCGAAAAGACGACATAGAGCACGCAAGCCTGTTTGGCGTGGTCGCCGATCGCAGATTAGCTGAGCAAGGAACGGCGAGGGATCAAAACCCCGGTGACAGCATGGAGGCAATTCTATCGGCCCAATTTATCGTTACTGAACATTACGGCACGCGCTCCAGCACAACAATGTGGCGGGATGCGCAGGGTCTAATTAGCTGGCGTGAGGAGAGCTTCAATGCGCAGGGGATTCAGCGCGAGGTCGCAGAGGTGACTTTTTAAACAGGCCGCCGACGTGCCGACTCGCACTGGCTGGTGTTGCAAATCTCGCAGAATCTGACCGCTACTCCACTGGGCTGTGGATAAATTTCTCCATTCCGTGCTCGGTCAGAAACTCCTCCAGGCGCTTGTTAATATCGCCCACATACGCCATCTCCATCACTTCCTCGAGCAATTGCCGCGCCTCACTGAGTTGCACATTGCGCAACGCCTTCTTCACCTTAGGCAGGCTGGTCGCGTTCATCGATAGTACGTCGTAGCCCATGGCCAGCAGCAGCACAGCCCCACCGGGATCTCCCGCCAGCTCTCCGCAAATGCCAATGGGAACATCCTCGTCCCGACTTGCCGCCGCCACTTCCAACAAGGCTTGCAGCACCGCCGGGTGCAAGGAGTGGTAGAGGTCTGCGACTCGAGCGTTGTTGCGATCGACCGCCAACAGGTATTGCGTCAGGTCGTTGCTGCCAACCGAAAGGAAATCGGCACGACGCGCCAGTGCGCGGGCCTGATAGACGGCAGCCGGCACCTCAACCATTACGCCGATAGGTGGCAAATCACCGGTCAGGCCATCCTGCCTAAGTTCGCGGTGGCTGCGGTGAATCAGATCCATCGCCTCGTCCAGCTCGGACACGTTGCACACCATCGGCAGCATAATGCGCAGATTGCCAAGCCCTTCATTCGCTTTGAGCATTGCACGGACCTGGGCCAGAAAAATTTCCGGGTGATCCAGAGTCACACGAATCCCGCGCCAACCGAGAAACGGGTTATCTTCCTCAATCGGAAAATACGGCAGCGCCTTGTCACCACCAATATCCAGGGTTCGCATAGTCACCGGCTTGGGCGAAAAGGCCTCCAGTTGCTCACGGTATATTTGCCGCTGCTCCTCTTCACTGGGAAAACGGTCCCGCAGCAGAAACGGCACCTCCGTACGGTACAGGCCTACGCCCTCCGCGCCCTGTTCCAGCGAACGGGTGACATCCGCCATCAAACCAGTGTTGACCCACAGCGGTGTACGATGGCCGTCGAGGGTAACGCAGGGCTCGTCACGCAGGGCTTCCAGATCCCGCGACAAGGCGGTGTCCTCATCCACCACTTCCTGAAACCGCTGCTTGATTTCAGGAAGGGGATTGAGATGGACGGTACCGTTATAGCCATCAATGATGACCTCGCGGTCCTGGAGCCGGGTATAGGGCAAGTCGACCGCCCCCATGACCGTGGGCACCCCCATGGCGCGGGCCAGAATGGCTACATGGGAACTACCAGAGCCCCGCACGGAAATCAGTCCCGCCAGTTTTTCGCGCGGTATTTCTCCCAAAGAAGTGGCCGTCAACTCTTCCCCCACAAGGATTGTCTTGTCTGGATAGACCCGCACTTCCTGGTTCGCGGCCTGGAGGTAAGCAAGTACTCTCGTACCCAAATCCTTAACATCTACAGCACGTTCTTTCAGGTAGCTGTGTTCCATCCGCTCAAAATGGCGAATGTGCTCGATCATCACCTGGCTCAATGCGCCCTGTGCCCACTGACCGCTGCGGATAAGACCGACCACCTCCGCACCAATAGTGGAGTCGTCCAAAATACTGAGGTACACATCAAACAGAGCATGATCTTCCGGGCTCAGCTCTGAGCCCAGGTTGTCGGCTACCCGCCGAATATCTTTCTGGACGCTTTGCAGCGCCTCCCTAAAGGCCCGAACTTCCTTGCGCGGATGACTAGCCTCCCGCGCGGGAACTGCATACATGTCTGCACCCGGGGAAACTATCACCGCAGTACCAATAGCGATGCCTGGTGCACCGGGCACACCGGAAATTTTGGCCGGAGCCTGACCAGTGATAGCCCGCGTCTCCACCTCTCCGGTTACCTGGGCGTGAGCGATCACTCCCGCCAACTGTGCAGAGAGTGTTACCAGGAAGGCCTCGTCGCTCTCGTCGAAGCGTCGTCGCTCTTCCTGCTGCACTACCAAAACACCCAATACACCCCGCTGATGGATGATGGGGACGCCCAAAAATGCGTGGTAGTGCTCCTCTCCAATGCCAGGAAGAAAACGATAGCTGGCGTGATTCTCCGCGTCCTCGAGATTCACGGGTTCGCCCCGCTCGGCAACCAGACCAACGAGCCCATCCCCCGCAGCGAGGCTAACTTCGTCCACCAGCTCCTGATTCAATCCTTCGGTTGCACGGAACACATACCGCCCGCTGGAGGGCTCGCGCATATACACGCTGCACACTTGTGTGCTCATGGCATCGCGCACCCGGCGCACCATAATTTCCAGTGCTTCATTCAGGCTGCGGGCCGTGTTGACCTCCTGAACAATGTGACGCAGCGTTTCAAGCATGGCGGCTTACCAGCCTGCCTGGTTGTCAGTATGACGACCCAGGGGAGCAGCCAGCTCCTTCATCGCGCGGCGATAGACCTCGCGTTTGAAAGAGATGACCTGATCCAGGGGATACCAGTAACTAACCCACTGCCACTGGTCGAATTCAGGTTTGTCGTTGAGATCCAACTGCACCGCCTTGTCATCTTCTAGCATACGAAGCAGGAACCATTTCTGCTTTTGGCCGATACACAGGGGTTTATGTCTCGATCGAATAAAGCGTTGTGGTAGCCGGTATCGCAGCCAGCCCTTGGTGGAGGCCAACACCTCAACTGCGTCGCGGGACAAACCCACTTCCTCGTTCAGCTCGCGATACAGCGCATCCTCAGGAGATTCCCCTTCGCTGATACCCCCCTGGGGAAACTGCCACGCGTTGTGACCACCGATCCGACGGGCCCATAATACTTGGCCACGATCATTGGCTAGCACTATTCCCACATTCGGACGAAAGCCGGCTGAATCGATCACTTTAATATGCCATATATTATTAGAATCGGTCATTGTTCCACACTTTACAGGCTCTGAGAAATTTACTATGGCCGGGACACCGGCTATTCTGGCCTTCGAATCTTTGAGGGGCAGGCCGTGACACTGGCAATTTTCGACCTGGATAACACCCTGATCGGCGGCGATAGCGACCACTTGTGGGGACAGTTTGTTTGCGAGCAGGGGTTGGTGAATGGCGAGGACTTTTCCCGGCGCAACGAGGCCTTCTACGCGGACTACGAAGCCGGCACTCTCGACATTATCGCCTATTTGCGCTTTTCCCTGGGCACCCTAAAAGGACATCCGCCAGAGCAACTCGACCGCTGGCACCAGGCTTTTATGGACAGCAAGATCAAACCCATCATGCTCCCCGCAGCAGAGGCGCTCATTGCCGATCACCGGCGGCGCGGCCATGAGCTACTGATCATTACTGCTACGAATCACTTTATTACTGAACCGATCGCCACCGCATTGGGGGTGAACGAGCTTCTAGCGTGTGAAGCTGAGATCGTGGACGGTCTCTACACCGGGGAGCCCAGCGGTATCCCGTCATATCACGCTGGTAAGGTTACGCGTCTACAGCAATGGCTGCGCGATCGCGACGGGGATCTCAAGGGCGCTTGGTTTTACAGTGACTCGCATAATGACCTGCCGTTGCTGGAGCTGGTGGATAACCCTGTTGCGGTGGACCCCGACGATACGCTGCGAGCTCGAGCGGCCGAGCTTGAGTGGCCGGTGATTTCTCTGCGCTGACGGCGCATTCCTGATTAGCCCACTGCAGGGCAATGCCATCAAAAAACGGTCAGCGGGTTCTGCGTCCCCCGGATGGCGACACGGCACTACCGCGTCGCGGCGATTTACCAATAGGCCGCGAAAAACACAAGTCGCCTCAAACCTTCCGAGCAAAAACCGCCTTCAAATACTCTGTTTCAGGAATTGCCGGATGGACCGGATGATCCGGTCCCTGCGCGCCCTGCTCCACAATGCGAAGCTGACACCCGGAGCGCACCGCCGCCTGCTGCATTGCACCAATCAAATCCGCCCGCGACAAATGCATAGAACAGGAAGCCGAGACCAGCACCCCCCCCGGCTCCAGCAGCTGTAGCCCAAGTTCATTGATACGCCGGTAGGCCGCTATACCCTTCTTTAGATCCTTCCTGCGCTGAATAAACGCCGGCGGATCCAGAATCACCACCTCAAACCGGCGACCCTCAGAGATCAAAGAAGCCATAGTCTCGGGCGCAGACCCGCGCAGCGTACTGACTCTATCTTGCAGACCATTGAGCCCCGCATTGGCTTTCACGCCCTCCAGTGCCCGGGCAGAACTGTCCAGACAACACACTTCGCTAGCGCCAAAGGCGGCCGCCTGAATACCCCAGCCACCGATATAGCTGTAAACGTCCAGCACACTTTTTCCGTCTACCCATGCCGCCAGCCGGGCCCGCGACATGCGATGATCGTAAAACCAGCCGGTCTTTTGTCCCTCGTAAACCGGCGCGAGAAATTGCACACCGTTTTCCTCCAGCGGAACCTGCTCAGGTACTTCGCCGTAAACCACCTCACTGTCTGTGGACAGACCCTGCTCGCGCCGGCTTCGACTGTCGGCCCGCAGCAGAATTCCGCGGGGCTGCAACACCGCAACCAACACGCTTAGCAATGGCTCTCGATACCGTTCCAACCCCGCATTATTGAGTTGCACAATCAGATAGTCACCGAAGCGATCGACCACCAGCCCGGGCAGGGCATCGCTGTCGCCATAGACCAACCGATAGAACGGCTTATCAAAAGCAGCTTGCCGAAGGGAATGTGCGGTCTCCAGCCGAGCCGCAAACAAATCTGCATCCATTGCCCGGTGTTCGCCCGGAGCATAGAGTCGCGCGCAGATCAGGGAATTGGGATCCATATAAGCGGAGCCCAGCAATTTGCCGTTGGCGTTCTTCACAGCGACCAGGTCGCCGGCAGAAAAATCACCTAAAGGCGAGCGCTTGCTATCGATCTCGTTAGAGTAAACCCAGAGGTGGCCGCCGCGCAGGCGGTGGTCAGCGCCCTGGCGCAGGAAGAGATCGATCACGGGGTGTGGCTTAAAAAGGGCAAGCCCTTATTCGTCTTCACACTGCCCTTGATAGTCTTCAGCAGTCATAAGGGCATCCAACTCGCTGGTGTCAGACAGTTTCAACTTGTAGAACCAGCCCTCGTTGTAGGGGTCAGAGTTGACCATTTCCGGCTCGTCTTCCAATTGCTCATTGATGGCAATAACTTCCCCTGCCACAGGTGCGTATATGTCCGACGCCGCCTTGACAGACTCCACCACACCCGCCTCTTCCGCTGCCGCCAGAACAGTCCCCACCTCGGGCAACTCCACGAAGACAACATCACCCAATGCCTCCTGGGCATGGTCGGTGATGCCGACGGTTACTGTGCCGTCCTCTTCCTTCCGGGCCCATTCGTGCGTGATGGCGTATTTCAGTTCACTCGGCGTCTGGCTCATGGGATGTCCTCTTTTGGTGATCGCCCGGGGCACACCGTGGCGTGTGACAACCGGCGGCATTTTCTGGTGTATTCATGAGCGGCCCATTCTAACGGCCTAGGGGTGAAAAACAATATCTCTTAAGATGCTGTTGGCTCAGCTCAAAATTTCAAACTGAGCCATCAACCCTCAGTACCATCAGGGCGCCAATTCAACCCAGCCCCATAGCCTGTCGCATAATCCTTTGCTTCAGAGGCAACATCTGGTCCACACGCCGCATGCCGACGTTGCGCAACCATCGCAAAGGTAGAGCCTGCTGCTCAAACAAACGCTTGAATCCGTCCATTGCCGTCATCATCGTCAGGTTCTCACCCTTGCGCTGTCGCTGATACCGTCGCAACAATGCCAGCTCGCCGGGACTGACGCCGCGCGCGTGACCTGCCAGAATCTCTTCGGCCAGTACCGATACATCCTGCAAACCCAGGTTAATACCCTGGCCTGCCAGAGGGTGGATGGTGTGTGCGGCATCTGCAACCAGAGCAACACCTTCCTGCACATAGTCCACTGCGTGACGCTGACGCAGTGGGAAGGCAAAGCGCTTGGAGGCACCCAGCACAGCACCGAGGCACCGCTCGCTGGCCTTTTCCAATTCTGTGCAAAAAGCGCCGTCTTCCAGCACGAGCATGTCATCGACCAAATGTTCCTGCATTGACCACACGATGGAGCAGTAGTGACGGCCTTCTGCTCCTGGTAACGGCAGCAATGCCAGTGGCCCGGAGGGCAAAAACCGTTGCCAGGCCGTATCCTTATGGTTTTGCTCAACTTCTACCGTGGCAGCGAGCGCGCAATGCCCGTAGTCCCATTCCCGACTGCGGAACGCCATCATTTCACGCACCGGCGACAAGGCGCCATCGGCCGCCACTAACAAGCGCGCCTCCAGCGTCTGACCGTCGTCGAGCTCCAAACTCATCTCACCGGATGCGAGGCGTGAACAAGCGGTTAGCGAAGCCGGACTCATCACCTGGACATCAGGCGCTGTTGCGACTTGGGCGAGTAGTGCACTGACAATAGCCCGATTTTCTACAATGTGACCCAACTCAGGTACATTCACCTCAGCGTGATCAAAATCGATCTGTCCAGTTCCCTGGGCATCCCACACCGTCATATGCCGATACGCCAAGTTACGATAAGCGGCGATGGCTTCCCATGCACCCAGGGTGTCCAGATACACGCGCGAGCGTGGCGTTAATGCACTGACCCGCGTATCAAAGTTGTGGACATCACGAACATCAGGCAGGCCTGGTGCGGCGACTGACTGCGCCTCTACCAATGTGATGGACATCCCCTCACCAGCGAGCGCCACAGCCAAGGCAGAACCGGCGATACCGGCACCAATAATCACTACATCCTGCTGCTGGAATTTACCCATTCACGCGTCCCTCCATGGGCGCAACCCCGGCGGCATAACGCACAAACTCGCGCTTCAAGGCGGGTGTGATATCCAGGCCCGCCAGTGCCAGATCACGTCCTAGTCCGAGCAGAGGATCACGGTGCATAAACAGCGCGGGCACCTGATCACTGAACCGGATCGTTCTGTCCTGGTCCGACCGCTGCCGGCTTTGGTAGCGCTGCAACATCGCAAGATCACCCGGTGGCAGGCCCTCGGCAACCCCCGCGGCCAGCACACGACCCAGCTCCGCCACATCCCGCAATGCCAGGTTGAAGCCCTGTCCGGCAACCGGATGCAGGGCGTGGGCCGCGTTGCCCATCACCACAACACCCTGGCGGACCTGTTCGTGGGATTGCACCAGCGCAAGCGGATACTCATGGCGCTCGCCGACCTGTAGCAAACGACCCAGCCGATAGCCGAAGCGAGCCTGCAAGACCTGCAAGAACTCTGCGGGTGAGCACGAGCACATGTGCCGGGCCTTTTCGGGGGCAAGCGTCCAGACAAGCGCACTTCGGTGCTCGCCGCCGCCCGCGGGCAAGAGCGGCAAAAGCGCGAGCGGACCTTCATCGGTAAAACGCTCATAGGCGCAGCCCCGATGCGGTTCTGTGGAGGCAATATTGGCCACTACTGCATGCTGCTGGTAGTTTTTTTCCTTCACCGTGACGCCCAGTTGCTCGCGCAATTGTGAGCCGACACCATCTGCCACCAGAAGCAAACCAGTCTTAATGTTCGCCTGGTCACGGTCCAACTGCAGAGTGACGCCTGCACCCGCCGGGGTCGCCCGTACCACCATCGCCGGACTACGCACTTCAACGCGTCCCTGTTCATGCAACTGGTGAATAAGTGCGCGGCCTAACCAGGCGTTCTCAACTACATATCCCAGTGCCTCCCAGCGTTGGTCACTGGCCTTTAACAGCGTACTTCCAAAGCGGCCGCGATTGGACACGTGAATGCTCTCAATGGCACACAGCCACTCCTGTAACGCCGCCCACACCTGCATCTGCTCATAGATAAGTCGTGAGCTGTAACTCAGCGCTGTCGAGCGGGCATCAAACGAGGGGTGGTAATCTGGCGCGCTAATCTCCTGGTCAACAGGAATTGAGGCGCTTTCAATCAGCACAATAGATATTTGAGGAGGCAATACAGCCCCCAACTGCAGCGCCAGACTGACGCCCACCATGCCACCGCCGGCGATGACAATGTCGTAGTTATCGCTCATTTTTTCAACTGGCCATCAGCGCTTCAATCTCTTCTGCGGTCTTTGGTACACCCGAGGTGATGACGTCACAGCCTTTGTCTGTGATGACGACATCATCCTCAATACGAATGCCAATACCGCGCCATTTTTTTGCCACTTTTTGGTCGCCTGCGCTGATATACAGCCCCGGCTCCACTGTCATTACCATGCCCGGCTCCAGCATGCGCCATTCGCCACTCACCCGATAGTCACCCACATCATGCACATCCAGCCCCAGCCAGTGACCAACACGGTGCATATAGAAAGCGCGATAGGCCTGGCTCTCAATCAATTTTTTGACCCTGCCTTTAAGCAAACCCAAATCGACAAGGCCTTCGGTTATTACTCTAACGCTCGAGTCGTGCGGCTGGTTCCAGTGGTTCCCCGGTTTTATTTCGGCAATCGCCGCCAGCTGCGCGTTGAGCACAATGTCGTAAAGTGCGCGTTGCTCTTTGCTGTATCGGCCATTAACCGGAAAGGTACGCGTGACATCTGAGGCGTAGTACTCCAGCTCGCAGCCCGCATCGATGAGGACCAGGTCACCGTCACGCAACTTGCTGCTGTTTTCAACATAGTGCATAACGCAGGCGTTGGCACCCCCTCCAACGATGCTGGCGTAGGCTGCATGCCGCGCGCCCGACATCGCGAATTCGTGTTGTAATTCCGCTTCCAGGTGATATTCATACAATCCACCGCGGCAAATTTTCATCGCTCGCTTGTGCGCATTGGCGGTAATGTCTGCAGCCTTGCGCATGAGACGCACCTCCGCAGCACTTTTAATCAGCCTTAGTTCATGCAGCATGTGATCCAGGTCGCTAAATTCCCCTGGAAGTACCGTACCCGAAGACACTTTCTCACGCAGGCTGTTAACCCAACCCATGATCTTTTGATCGAATTCGGAGCTGCGTCCCATGGAATAGTAAACACGCTCCCGGCCCTCCAACAAGCCAGGCAAAATGTCATCGATATCGCCGATAGGGAAAGCGTCATCAGCCCCGAACTTTTCGCATACGCCCTCCGGGCCCGCACGGTAGCCATTCCACAATTCCATTCCCGGATCACGCTCGCGACAAAAGACGACCACCTGTCCGTAGCGACGGGCCGGCATTAACACCAGGACCGCATCCGGTTCGGTGAAACCCAGCAGGTAGTAAAAGTCACTGTCCTGGCGAAACGGATATTCGGTATCCCGACTGCGAACCTGTTCCCTTGCCGAAGGAATAATGGCAATACTATTGGGATCCATAAGAGCCATGAGGTTCTTTCGCCGACGGGCAAATTCAGTCTTACTTATACTCATGGGGTCACTATACTTTCACAGACTTAAACGGATGATGAGCCTATCACAGCTAGTGCAGTGGCCGCTCGGGCTCGGCACTGGTATCACCGAGGCTGGCTGCTTGCGCATCGAGAAAAACATTGACCACTGCGACGCGCAGATATTCTATCAATTCGATGTAACTTTCCTCCGCTTCTTCTTCGGTGGCATCGTCACCCACCGCCGCCTCCGCCATCGCCGTGATATCTCTGAGCACTTCGCCAGTCTCCTGGGGCAGCGCTTCCGCGCCGTTGCTCTGTGCTGCTATGCGATAGGCGAAGCCGGTCATAAACCCGGAGCACCAACTTGCCAAAGATTCTGTCCGCAGTGCGATGTCGTCATCGTCGTCCGGCAATAAGGGCAGGAAAAGAAACTCATCGCCCTGCAGCGCTTCCAGGGTGACGGTATACAATTGCATGATGCGACTGGCCAGCTCCCCGTGTACTGCCACATCCAGCGACTGTGACATCGCGTCCAGCCCATACTCAGGTGCCGAATCGACACCGGCAGCCAAGAGCCCACTGAGACAGCCATGCATCAGGGAAGGCGACACCTGTAACCCCTGATCCAGAAGGTGGCTGGCGAATTCATCGAAGTCAAAGACACCGATATTATCGGGTGAATCATTGTTCATTGCGTGTTCTCCTTGGGAGGTGGCACCCGGTAGATTCGTGAGGCGCTTCCATTGATGACTGTAAAAGTTCTGGCAGGCTATTGATATCTATGCATTTTGTGTCGTTGACGTTATTGCCGCTCACCACTATAGTAGGACCCTAATAATACCAACACCAGTATACCTGCATGGCTGAAAATCAACTCAAAGACCTCGAGATTAAAATCGACGAACTTGTCTCGCTCTGCAGCGAGCTAAATCGCGAAAACCAGGCATTAAAAGCAGACAGTGCCGGTTGGCGCGATGAGCGACAAGGTCTCATCGATAAGAATGAACTGGCCCGGACCAAGGTCGAAGCCATGATAGATCGCCTGCGGACAATGGAGTGACGAGCGTGAGCCAAGCCAATACTGTGACGGTACAAATCCTCGAGAAAGAGTACCAAGTTGCCTGCCCTGAAGAGCAGGAGTCGCAACTGGTGACCTCTGCAAAATACCTCGACAAACAAATGCGCAGTATTCGCAATTCGGGAAAGGTTATCGGCCTGGAGAGAATCGCTGTTATGGCCGCGCTTAATATAGGTTACGAGTTACTGCAGGCGTCTGATCATCCGGAGGCCAATCCGCCTTCCGGCGATTCCGTGAAACGTCTCAACCGTAAACTTGATGATGCTTTGTACGACCTTCGTCAATTGGAAATCGGTTAAGCCGGTCACAATAGCACGACCTTCCTGTTCTTTTTAAGTGAACTAAAGCGTTCGATCTACGCTATACTTAGACCGGGTCCCTGGCTTATTCGCCAGACTTACAGTCCTCGAGCCGATAATATGTAATCGGGGGTTTCTTGTAACGTTGGTGTGCAAGTCCGGATTTAACCGGGAAGCCTGAAACGGTGCCGAAACCACCACCTTGAACCATCGGGTTCAAGGGCAGTTCTGTCAGCGGTATGCCGGGGATCCTTCTTTTTGCTATGGCAGATACTCACCATCGAAAGCTTCAACTACGCCGTGAGTTGCGACAGCACAGGAACAACCTCAGCAATGCGATACAACGCACTGCCTCGCAGGCTCTCGTCAATTCAGTTACCCAGGTTCCTATCTGGCCAACCTCCCAACGCATCGCGCTGTACCTCGCGGCAGATGGGGAGATAGACACCGGCGCGATTCAAAACTTGTCGCGGGACCAGCATAAACAGCTGTTTTTGCCGATCATAAGCGATGACCGCTTACTCCGATTCGCCTACTGGGATACCGGTGCAACTCTTGTTCCCAATCGCTACAATATTTTGGAACCACCGGCGGGGGCTAGGGATTGTCCGGTGTCAGACCTGGATATTGTTTTTCTTCCCGTGGTGGGCTGGGACCGGCGCGGCGGTCGCCTGGGCATGGGAGGGGGCTACTACGATCGCACACTCGCGAACATTTCCGGTCCATTATTGGTGGGCCTGGCACACGATGGTCAACAGGTAGACGACATTCCTAGAGAGAGCTGGGACGTTGCGCTGGACTATGTTGCGACGGACACAGGCCTTTACAGCAGTACAGTAAGATAAAGTGACGTAGGAAAAATCAATCAACCAGTTCTGGATAATCACACCGATATCACTACGGGTTATTGCACTTATTTTACAAAATGGGAAAACTTAGCTCAAGTTCGCACAAATTAAAACCCCGGCAACCCGCGCGATAGCTGAGTTTCACGCTTAATCCTTAATACTGCCCAGATAAAGTTGATACGCTCGATTTTGGGTTTCCTCACAGTAGGGAAATTTGATTCGATCCAATACGGCCTCAAATTTCCGACGTTCTCCTTTTTTCACCTGCACACCAACAAAAATCCGCCCATAGGCAGCGCCGTGATTACGGTAGTGAAACATGGAGATATTCCAGCGCTGCCCCAGACCGGCCAAAAACCTGAGCAGGGCGCCGGGGCGCTCTGGAAACTCGACGCGATAAACCAATTCATCGCGCATTTCAACGGGCGCGTGCCCTCCTACCATATGGCGGATGTGTAATTTGGCGACCTCGTTCTCAGTCAGGTCTTCGGTAATGTAGCCCCGCTTCCGCAAATCGGCCAGAAGATCAGCCAGGTCATCGCCACCGGGCACCACAGACAAACCCACAAAAACCTGGGCCGAACTTGCATCCGCATAGCGATAGTTAAACTCGGTTATGTTCCGTCTTCCCAGCGCACTGCAGAACTGTTTGAAGCTACCCGGACGCTCTGGCACCGTTACGCTGATCACCGCTTCTCGCTGTTCGCCAATTTCCGTGCGTTCAGAGATGTAACGCAAACGATCGAAATTGGTATTGGCGCCACTGACAACGGCCAGTAAATCCTGTCCCTGAACGCCGGTCCGATGCACATACTTCTTCAAGCCCGCCAGCGCGAGTGCACCTGCGGGCTCCGCTATGCTGCGCGTGTCCTCAAAAATGTCTTTGATGGCAGCACACATTTCATCAGTAGAGACGGTGATGACGTCTTCCACTGTTTTGCGGATGATGCGAAACGGCTCTTTCCCGATCTGCGCCACAGCGCAGCCGTCAGCGAACAGCCCAACCTCAGGCAGCGTCGCCCGCCGCCCCCGTGCCAGCGCCAGTTGCAAACAGGCGGCATCCTCTGGTTCCACTCCGATAATCTTGGTTTGAGGCCAGACATATTTCACGTAAGCCGCGATTCCTGCAATCAAGCCACCACCCCCGACAGGAACAAACAAAGCGTCCAGCGGCGTCTGGTGCTGGCGGACAATTTCCATGCCCACGGTGCCCTGTCCGGCGATCACATCCGGGTCGTCAAAGGGATGTACATAGGTACGCCCCTTTTCTTGGGAAACCGCCTGAGCGTGCAGTGCCGCCTCATCGTAGGAATCCCCGTGTAGCTGGACCCGCGCGCCCAGTCTGCGCACCGCATCCACTTTGATCAACGGTGTCGTGCGTGGCATCACAATGGTCGCCTTTGCCCGCAGTTTCTGCGCCGCCATTGCCACTCCCTGCGCATGATTTCCCGCCGATGCAGCAATAACACCAAGGCTGAGCTGCTCTTCGCTAAGCCGGCTCATCTTGCAGTACGCGCCCCGCAACTTGAACGAAAACACAGGCTGCAGATCTTCCCGCTTCAGCCAGACCTTGTTGTTCAAGCGCCCCGACATCAGACTCGCTGCATGAATCGGTGTTTCCCGAGCGACGTCATACACCCGCGCATCGAGAATTCGTTTGATGTACGACTGAGGCATGAGATGTTCGCATCCTGTGGCTGCCGGAATGCTCTACATCTTAATCGAGCAGGCGTTGTATTACAGCCAAAGCACATCACAGACAGCGAAACAGTTTTTCGTGATCCCAGCTGCGGGCTGCCCTATAATGGCACTCGCTGTAGCCGCAAACTTAAGGACCGAAAATGACCCAGGATGAAATGAAGCAAGCGGTGGCCGATGCTGCGCTGGCGTATATCCAACCCAAGCTGGAAAATGACACCGTACTGGGCATTGGCACAGGCTCCACCGCCAATCTCTTTATCGATGCCCTGGCGCGTATTAAGGGCCATATCAATAGCACCGTGGCCAGCTCAGAGTCCTCTGCACAACGATTGAAGAGCCATGGCATTCCGGTCTACGACCTCAATACTGTTGACCAGGTTGATTTCTATATTGACGGAGCAGATGAGAGTAATCACGCATTGCAACTGATCAAAGGTGGCGGCGCGGCATTGACCCGCGAAAAAATTGTGACGGCAGTGGCGCGAGAGTTTATCTGCATTGCGGACGAGAGTAAGTTGGTTCATACGCTGGGAACGTTTCCGCTTCCGGTGGAAGTTATTCCGATGGCGCGCAGTCATGTGGCAAGGGAGTTGGTAAAACTTGGCGGTGATCCGATTTACCGCGAAGGTGTAGTAACTGATAACGGCAATGTCATTCTTGATGTGTACAACTTTTCTATTGCGCAGCCGTTGACGATGGAGGGCAAGATTAACAACATTACTGGGGTTGTTACTAATGGCCTGTTTGCGTTGAAGCCTGCGGATGTGTTGTTGTTGGGCTCAGCGTCGGGTGTAAAAACACTTTACGCTGCGTAAAATTCAAGCTCAGTGTGCTACTGAATTCGCTGCAGATGTGGTTATTGCGTTTCAGAAACGCTACCAGCCCATCCATCAGGGCTAGACGGCGGCTTTTGCGTGTCCTGGGTAGCCCTCACACAACACCTAGGCGGATCACAGGCACTCAACTATCAAAAATCTTCCCGGGATTCATAATTCCCAAAGGATCAAACGCCTTCTTAACCGACCGCATAATCGAAATCTCCAGCTCCGAGCAGCTGTAATGCAGGTAGTCTTTCTTCAACAACCCGACCCCATGCTCAGCCGAAACACTCCCACCGTACCGCTGCACAATATCAAACACCCACTTGCTCACCTCACCGCACCGCTGCTGAAATTCATCCAACGGTAATTCATCAGGCTTCAGAACATTCAGATGCACATTGCCGTCGCCAATATGACCAAACCAAATGATTTCGAACTCCGGATAATTCTCATTCACCACAGCTTCAACTTCAGCCAGAAAATCAGGAACGCGAGAGGTGACAGTGGAGATATCATTTTTATAGGGCGTCCAGCGCGAGATTGTCTCCGAGATATCCTCTCGCAGACGCCACAACGCGCTGGCCTGGGCAAGGCTCTGGCTCACAACTCCATCCACTACCCAACCCTGCTCCATACAGTGCTCAAACAGCTCCATCGCCCGCGTAAGCGTATTCTCATCCTGCTGTTCAAATTCCAGCAGCGCATAATACTCAGCGGGTGAATCGAAGGGCCGCGGCAAGCCCTGGTGCTCAACCACTTTCTGCAAGGCCAGCTCCGAAAAGAACTCGAAGGCGCTGAGTTCGATGGCACCTTGATAGACACGCAGCACATCCATGATGGAAGCCATATTCGGAACGCCCAATACGAACACGGCCGGATCCAGTGGAGGGCGAGACAGCCGCATGGTCGCTTCAACCAAAACACCCAGGGTGCCCTCTGCGCCAATGACCAGTTGACGCAGGTCGTAGCCGGCATTGTTTTTCACCAGGCCCCGATTGAGATCCAGTAGCTCCCCTTCGCCGTTCACCAGCTTCAAACCCGCCACCCAGTCGCGGGTCATGCCATGGCGTATGACTTTTATTCCCCCCGCATTGGTAGAAATATTACCGCCGATCTGGCTGGAACCGCTGGACGCGAAGTCCACCGGATAGAATAGGTTTTGCTCTGTCGCAAACGCTTGTAATTGTTCGGTCACCACACCAGCGCCGCAGCGCACGGTCCGGTCGATGGGGTCAAAGTCTTCTATCTTATTGAGACGATCCAATGCCAGCACCAACTCCCCATTACAGGCGACTGCACCTGCGCTGAGACCAGTACGCCCGCCGGAAGGCACGATGGCAATCCTGTTCCGGGCTGCCAAGCGCACAATATCCTGCACCTCATCGATGCTCCCGGGTAATATCACAGCGCTAGGATTGGGTGTATGCGCTCTCGTCCAGTCGCGGCCATAGCGCTGCCGAGAGTCATCATCAGTCAGCACCCTGTCAGGTCCGACAATATTTTCCAATGCAATGAGGACGGCGTCGTCGATTGCGGCCACGTATAGATCCTCCGGTAATTTTCACAGGGCACTGGTTCGAGCGGCGCATATGGTAACATACGCGGCCTTTTTTACCGCACCGCCAAGCCCCTGGGTGCACCCGACTCTTACTGGTTAAGGACTGAGTAAATCATGGCACAGCAATCACTGGAGAAAAGCAAAATCAAGTTCCTGCTGCTGGAGGGCGTACATCCCTCGGCCGTTGAAACACTGCAAAAATCCGGTTACAACAATATCGAACAACACAAGAAAGCACTGTCCGCTGAGGAGTTAAAGGCCGCGATTGCAGGCGCTCACTTCGTCGGAATTCGCTCACGCACGCAACTGACTGAAGAGGTATTTGAGGCTGCCAGAAAACTTGTGGCTGTGGGATGTTTCTGCATCGGCACCAATCAGGTTGATCTGAAGGCCGCTACCCTTAGGGGTATCACCGTATTCAACGCGCCCTTTTCCAATACCCGCAGCGTAGCAGAACTAGTCTTGGCAGAAGCTATCCTGCTGTTGCGCGGAGTTGCTGAGAAAAACGCTGCTGCTCACCGGGGAGAATGGCTAAAAACAGCAGTCAACGCATTTGAAATTCGCGGTAAAAAACTCGGCATCATCGGCTACGGCAACATCGGCATGCAACTGGGCGTAATCGCCGAGGGGCTGGGTATGCAGGTACAATTTTATGATGTAATCAACAAGCTACCACTGGGCAATACCCGCCAAATACCAAGCCTCAATCAGCTTCTGAGTAGTTCCGATGTGGTTAGCCTGCACGTACCCGAGAACTCCTCGACGCAGAACATGGTCGGCGCGGAACAACTTGCGCAGATGCCCGCTGGCAGCATTCTAATCAACGCCTCGCGCGGCACTGTGGTCGATATCGACGCCCTCGCTGCCGCGCTTGAAAGTGGCGCACTGGGCGGTGCCGGCATTGATGTCTTTCCGGTGGAGCCGCGCTCTAACGAGGATGAGTTTCTTTCACCCCTACGACGTTTCGATAACACCTTTCTCACGCCGCATATCGGTGGCAGTACCATCGAAGCCCAGGAAAACATCGGTATGGAAGTGGCCGAGAAGCTGGCGCGCTACAGCGACAACGGCACCACAACGTCGTCGATCAACCTTCCCGCAGTGGCGCTACCAGAACACTCTGGTAGTCACCGCCTGCTGCATATACACCACAATATTCCCGGTGTGATGAGCGCGCTCAACAGCGTGTTTTCCGATAACAAGATCAACGTATCGGCGCAGTTTCTGCAGACCAACGATACCGTGGGCTACGTGGTAATCGACATCGACGCCGAATACAGTGAGCTCGCCCTGAAAAAGCTGGCGGCAATTGAGGGAACTATTCGCAGTCGCGTCCTGTTCTGATCCAACAATCAATCACGGACAGGCCTGCGCCCTAGTGCGTAATAGTTTGAATACGTGGGCTTTTCCCGCCACTGGCAAACGGTATTTTTGCGCCATTTAGTCCGTATCGCTGATATTACGGCGGTGGTACGTTGTGCAAGGGAATACACAATAAGAGGTGGGCTTCTTTGCGTCAGAGCAGCCCAGAGGACACCAACCGCACATTGACTAAATCGCGCAACATGTAAGCGTCTTATTGCTTCAATAATAAGGTGCCCGCGACGGTCAGAGGCATTAGGGGCAACTATGCATAACAACACCAGGTTTCAGATCAGCACGCTATCAGCCGCCATCGCATCCACTCTGCTTTCAGGCTATACCACAGCGCAAGAACTGCTGATTGAGGAAGTTACCGTAACGGCCACACGCCGATCGGAATCGCTTCAGGATGTTCCAATCAATATCACGGCCCTTAGCAATACGATCATCGAGCGCGACCGCCTCACGGACCTGGCCGATGTCGCGCGGGTAGTGCCGGGGTTGACGGTGGTAGATCAGGGGCCCCGCAGCGGCAATACACTCACTGTGCGAGGCCTGAATGTAAGTACTATTACGGCGAGTGACGGCGATAACAGCG
>JAPKAY010000078.1 GCA_028825045.1 Halioglobus sp. | reverse complement strand
CGAGGAGGCCGAAGACCACTCCGAGAACGGGCACGACTAGCCATTCGAGCGGCTGGTCCAGTCGGGTTTCGAGTTTTCCGTAAAACAAGTAATCGCCAAAAAGAGCCATGCACACGATACACGCGACCAAGACTGTTCGGACAATGGTGCCTGCATTTTTCTTCTCGAAGGAACGGCCAATTTCTTCGAGCGCAAAAACGACACCGGCGATTGGCGTATTGAATGCCGCGGCGATCCCGGCGGCGCCGCCGGCAAGAATCAGCCCTCGTTGCACCAGCCAACCCTGGAAATTCCCCCAGCGATTCGAGAGGTACATGAAGCACGCACCGGCATGAACGGAGGGGCCTTCGCGGCCGATCGTCATCCCAGCAAACAAGCCAATTGCAAGAAGCAGTCCCTTGCCCACAAGAATACGCCAGGAAAGAACATGATCGCGGGCCGGACCGTCCTCGATCTTCAACGCAGCAATGGCCTGCGGGATCCCGGTGCCATCGGTGCCACGGAAGAAGCGGTCGCGTAGCTGGCAGATAAGAATCATGCCGAAGAAAAGCATGGCCGGCTGAATCCACGGTGAAACCGTTGCGAGCCAATGTGAGAACTGGACACTCCAATCGTCAAGGTATCGGAACAGGGCGGCTACAGCGCCGGTTGCCGATGCTGCTAGAATCCATACCGAGTGTCGGCGGAGCGCGCGCCACGAGAACAGACTCTCCCGCCAACGGGATTTCTCCGGTAATTCCATCAGGCGTGAAGCCATTGACGGCAGCGGTGAATGAGGTCGTGGATGGAGCTCTCATAGGAGAGCGGCGGCTCTTCGCCAGCCCTCAGCTCGGGAACGATCTTGTTGGCAAGGACCTTACCCAATTCGACACCCCATTGATCAAACGAGTTGATATTCCAGATCGTCCCCTGTGGGAAGATTAGCACAGCTATAATAGCAGGCGACCGTCTCAGCCGCGACAAGCGTTCGCGCTAGTGTAAAATCTTCAGACAAGGATCGCCGTATCCACGGCGCCGGCGTTTACGTTGTCCAGCGTATTTCGCGCCGAATTTGATGCACCACGGTCTGATGGTTTCGTAACTGACCGTAATACCCCGATCGGCGAATAGATCCTCGATGGCCCGATCATTCAGGTTAAATCTTTAGTAGAGCCAGACTGCATAGGAAATAATATCGGGCGGAAATCGGTGGTGTTTATCTATATTCAGGAGCCGGGTTGCGTGTATTGAGGACCAGAACGTTATACCCGATAAAACGGGGCAGGCCCTCGACAATATTCTGGCTCATCTTCGCAAGAAGGAACAGGATATCCCTATCATCGCGTTACTCACGCCACCCCCCAGGGCACCCCCTGAAACATTACCGCTTTTCGCTGGAAAGGGCGCGCGGTAGCAGAATCCCGTTCAACAGCATTCGATCAGCAAGGAAGCCACTGAAAAAATCTGGCTCGGCTCCGGGCGTTCGACAGTCCAGCAATGGACGGATGTGAATTGTTCGATGACTGAGGCCGGTAAGATTTCACAGTGGTCGACCGGTTGTTCGCGGTCTTTTCCGGACATATTCATCTGCCATAATAAGTTTCTCCATACTGTTATTCCTCGAGAACTCAAAAGATGCGCCACTCGAAGTGGAGTACTCATCACTGATGGACTCAGTGTCCTTGCCCAGCGTTATTTCGTATGTTGCCATTTGCGCCAATCTACTGACAAAAGTACGCCAATCCCCCCCCCATACGGCTATCTGATATGGCGCGGACAGTTCGATGGTATTAGGTAACGCCCCCGACCAACTAATCCTTGGCTACTTAAACATGCCTATGACCGCGCCTACTATGAATGCCATAGTTTTCCCCTTGAAACAGTTAGCAGTTAACGCTGAAAGAAGAGCCGCGCGTTAGAGCGTCCTGCTTGCTTTTTCCTGATCGGCGTTAGTGCAAGCAGCAACATGGCCAGAAGAGAGATAATCAGCGCCTGGCCAGTAACCTCACCCAGCGCTGCAGGAAAATTTTTGAAACCATAATTAGAAGAGGCGTAAACCACCCCCGCCCCAACCAAGATCAGAATCGCTCCAAATATTTTCTGTTTTTCATGACAAGTCCATTTCTATCATTTGGCTAAGTAGTTTGGTCAGTTGGCGGGGGTCGGTTTCCATTCCCTCGCCAGCTTTTGCGCTTCTGCTATCTGAGCTGGGGTCATCATGCCGGCCACCCTGTCCCGATTCGTAATGGCGTCTTGATCCCCACTTGCAGTAGCTAGATTGGACCACATGTGTGCCTGAACGTAGTCCTGCGGTACGCCTTGCCCCTCACCGTACCTAAGCCCCAGGTTGTATTGCGCTGCAGCATGACCCTGGTCAGCAGCCTTGCGGTACCACGTCACCGCTTGCGCATAATCCTGCGGTACGCCTTGCCCGTTGTCGTACCTAAGCCCCAGGCTGAATTGCGCCTTAGGATCACCCTGATCAGCAGCTTTGCGGTACCACGTCGCCGCTTCCTTATAATCCAGTGGAATGCCTGGGCCTTCTCTGTATATTCTGCCTAGATTGAATTGCGCTTCGGCAAGACCCTGATCTGCCGCCCTGTGAAACCATGCCGCCGCTTGCCTATAATCCACTTGAACGCCTAGGCCTTCTCTGTATATTTGGCCTAGATTGAATTGCGCTTCGACAACGCCCTGGTCAGCCGCCTTGCGAAACCATTCCTCCGCTTCCTTATAATCCAGTGGAACGCCTTGGCCTTCTCTGTATATTTCGCCTAGATTGAATTGCGCTTCGGCAAGACCCTGGTCGGCCGCCTTGCGAAACCATGCCGCCGCTTGCTTATAATCCAGTGGAACGCCCTGGCCTTCTCTGTATATTTGGCCTAGATTGAATTGCGCCTCGGCAGCACCCTCGTCAGCCGCCTTGTGGTACCGCGTCACCGCTTGCGCATAATCCGGCGGTACGCCTTCCCCGTCGTGGCGCATAAACTCTGGGCTGTCACTCTGCTCAGCCGCCTTTCCAAAGAATGTGCTTGATAGGGTTAGCGTAAACAGCAAGCCACCAAAAATCAGACCAACCCGATTCCAACGTGCAAATTTGTCGTTATTTGAAAACTCCGTGCACAACTCATTGTTGATTTTAAGCGCGACACTATTTGCGGGAATCAGCAAGGTAAAACTGAAAAATGAAATAAGCCAAAATGGGTCTGGGAGTATCCACAATGCTCGCAGCATAAAGTAAAAGAAAGCAAGCAAGCCTATAGACAGCGATTCCTGAATACGATTTTCATCCGCTGATGCTTTAATTTTTTTAAAGCAGCTATATGCCCAAAGCGGAGCAAAAAAGGCCCTCCAAAACGGCATTATGCTTTCGCCAGTTCGCTCCTTTATTAACACCCAGTTTTTGTAAAACCAGTACAATTCGTAGATTCCAAATGTGCAGACTGACATTAGCGCGAGTTTAAGAGAGGATGTCGTAAAAAAGTACGTTTCATTCGGTTGTCTAACATCAGGGTCAACCGAGCTTACTGGGGTTTCATTCGAGGTCATATTGTTTTCCATTTGGCTCTCTGTATTTGATGCCTAGCAGTTTACTCAAGCCACGCCCCAGGGCACCACCTGAAACATTACCGTTTTTGACTGGGAAGGGCCGCTCAGACGTTGAACCTTCTGCAAATTTGCAGACCCCCACCCGCGCCGAAGCCGCCGAGATGCTCAACGTATCAAAACGCCCCCGGCAAACTCCAAATGCGCATACGCGGTACGCGAGGATAACCCCGCGCCTTGCATCGCCTTGAGAAAATGTTGGTGCACACCTAGTGCACATTTCGCTCAGGTCATACGCCCAGACATTAAAAAGCCCGCACGGTGGCGGGCATTGTTTCGAGCAGGCTCGCACATCAATCGGTTGGCTTCCATTCTCTAGCCAGCTTTTGTGCTTCTGCTAGCTGTGCTGGGGTCATCATGCCGGCCACCGCGTCCCGACCTTTAATGGCGCTTTCCAGCTCACTTACAGCGGCTAGATTCCACCACATGTGTGCCTGGACGTAGTCCTGTGGAACGCCTAGGCCTTTGTAGTACATATAGCCTAGAGTGTATTGCGCATCGGCAGCACCCTGATCAGCCGCCTTGCGATACCACGTCACCGCTTGCTTATAATCCTGTGGAACGCCTTGGCCTTTGTCGTACACAGCGCCTAGATTGAATTGCGCAGTGGCATGACCCTGATCAGCCGCCTTGCGATACCACGTCATCGCTTGTTTATCATCCTGTGGTACGCCTTTGCCGAGGGAGTACATTAAGCCTAGAGTGTTTTGCGCCTCGGCATGACCCTGATCAGCCGCCTTGCGGTACCACGTCACCGCTTGCTTATCATCCTGTGGAACGCCTTCGCCTTTTGCGTACATAACGCCTAGATTGTATTGCGCTTCGGCATGACCCTGATCAGCCGCCTTGCGGTACCACGTCACCGCTTGCGCATAATCCGGCGGTACTCCTCTCCCGTTGTGGTACATAAACCCTAGGTTGGCATCCCGCTCAGCCGCTTTTTCAGAGAATGTGCCTAATACGGTTAGCGTAAACAGCAAGCCACCAAAAATCAGACCAACCCAATTCCAACCTGTAAATTTGTCGTTATTTGAAAACTCCGTGCACAACTCATTGTTGATTTTAAGCGCGACACTATTTGCGGGAATCAGCAACGTAAAACTGAAAAACCAAATAAGCCCAAATGGGCCTGAGAGTAGCCAAAACGCTTGCAGTATAAAGTAAGAAAAAGCAAGCAAACCTATAGACAGCGATTCCTGAATATGATTTTCACCCGCTGATGCTTTAATTTTTTTAAAGCAACTATATGCCCAAAGCGGAGCAAAAAAGGCCCTCCAAAACGGCATTATGCTTTCTCCAGTTCGCTCCTTTATCAATACCCAGTTTTTGTAAAACCAGTACAACTCGTAGATTCCAAATGTGCAGACTGACATTAGCGCGAGTTTAAGAGAGGATGTTGTAAAAAAGTACGTTTCATTCGGTTGTCTAACATCAGGGTCAACAGAACCTACTGGGGTTTCGTTCGAGGTCATATTATTTTCCATTTGGCTCTCCGTATTTGATGCCTAACAGTTTACTCACGCCACGCCCCAGGGCACCACCTGAAACATTACCGCTTTTCGCTGGAAACCGCGCGCGGTAGCAGAATTCAGTGCAACAGCATTCAATCAGCAAGGAAGCCACTGAAAAAAATCTGGCTCGGCTCCCTGCGTTCGACAGTTCAGCAATGGACGGATGTGAATTGTTCGAGGACTTCTGCTCGCAACACACTGGTTACCCGTCTTATACTGGTGGCGTATATGGCTTAGAACGAGATATCTGTGAAATATGCTATACCGAGCTGACATCGATGGATTGCGGGCCCTGGCCGTATTGAGTGTGCTGTTTTTTCACCTCGGTTTCTCGGGCTTTGGAGGAGGGTACGTTGGGGTCGACGTGTTTTTCGTGATCAGCGGTTTTCTCATTACACGGCTCATTCGAGCGGAAGTACAAAGCGCAGACTCATTCAGCTTTTCTAATTTTTACATGCGCCGTGCTCGTCGTCTCGCGCCCGCCCTGTTTTTTACCTTCGCCGTATGCTTCGCTTGTGCGGTGGTGCTGTTTTCGCCAAGCGACCTACAACGATTCTCGGGCGCCCTCGTTTATGCTGTCGTGAGCCTTTCAAATTTCTATTTCTGGACGGAGAGTGGCTATTTCGATACTGCGGCGACCGTCAAGCCTCTGCTCCATACTTGGTCGCTAAGCGTTGAGGAGCAGTTCTATTTGGTTTGGCCGGCCACACTGGTGTTCTTACTCATGAAGACACCGCGGTATACGGTTCCGGTTGTGCTGGTCTTGGCTGGATTGTTCAGTCTTGGTCTTAATCTCGATTTCTACGGCGGGAACAGTGGAATCGTGCAGGCCATTGCGCCATCAATCAGCAGTTGGTTTTCCGATGGACCGGCCACCATCTATTACCTCGCACCGTTTCGCGTATTCGAGTTCGCGATTGGGGCCAGTCTCGTTTTTCTGGGAGGGCGAGAGCCGACCAGTCGAATCGTGGCCGAAATGCTGTCGGTACTGGGACTGGCACTGATTTTTTTCGCCGTTCTATTCTATTCGGAGGCGACGCCTTTTCCAACGATTTACGCTTTGCTACCTTGCCTGGGCACCGCCCTGCTAATTTATTTCGCCGGTACGTCAAAGTACTGCAAGCGCGTTTTGAGTAACCGTTGGGTTGTCAGACTGGGTTTGATTAGTTACTCGCTGTATCTCATTCACTGGCCCATCATCGTTTTCTACACCTACTACACGAAGGCCGGCTTATCGACTGGAGAGCGATGGCTGATTGTCGTTGTTTCAATCGTTGCAGCCGAGATGATGTACCGCTGGGTCGAAAAACCGTTTCGGCACAATTCAAGCGCAACGAATAAGCTGTCCCCCAGCGGCTTCGGCTTTGTTTGCGCCATGCTTGCGCTGGTCATTTGTGTAGTGGCAGCCAGTGCGTGGGCCAACAAGGGATGGACGTGGCGGTTTGGACAAAGTGCTGCGGTCCAGGCATTCGGTGATGTCAAGGCACTGGAGCGGGAGCGGTCAGATTATCTGGGAAGGTACCTAAGCGAGCGGATTTACCAATCGGAGAACAAGCGGAAGATCCTGGTGGTCGGGGATAGCCTCAGTGATGATCTGCTGATTGGTCTGGTGCAGAACCTGGGTGACGATTACGAGGTGCAGAGGGAGCGTTACAAACACTTTTGCTACAAGATATTTCTTGAAAAACCGGTGCCTGATTCTCAACTCTGCGCGGACATTCTGGCAGAGCTTGAAAGCTCCACGAACCTTCCCGTAGCTGACGAAGTCTATATTACTTTCAATATGATCCCCCCGCATTCCTGGGCGAGAGAGTTTGTCCCTCTCATCGAGTATGTCAAGCAACGGACGAAGCCAGAGGCGCGAATCGTTTTGTTAGGCCGCCGTCCCAAGTTCCCCGATTTTCACTCAATTGCGATTTCTATGCTATCCCAAGACCAGTCGGTAGACCAAGTTGAACAGCGTGCGAGGGAGATCACGGAAGACCTTGCGGATTTGGACAGACAGATGAAAGCCGCGGCCGAGGAACTGGGAATCGAATTCATTTCTTCATTCGACATTATCTGTTCCAGCAACCGTTGCAAGTTTTTCGCAGATGATGGATCGCTGCTATTCTGGGATATGCACCATTTTACTGTACAGGGAGCGGCCTGGTTTGGATCACAGCTTGTCGATGGGCTTGTGTATGATCGCAAGGAACCTTTGCCGCTTACGAGAGGCCCGAAGAGTAATTTGTTATCGGCATCGGACGAGTTTGAAGATCTGCCGCTTGAGGAATCGCAAGAGATCGTGCGTAACTATATGTCAGAATTGAGCCGCATAGGCATTGATAATCAGGCTGTGCATGACATCTCGCTCCTGCCCGACACGAAACTCAGAATTACTGCCGCCCTTCTTCAATTGATGAGAATCGCTAACGAGGAGGAGACCAAGACATATTTCATAACAGGGATTATAGTATTGGCGTTCTTTCAACCGGATGTCGGCGCCACTGCTGTGGATCTCGATCAGATGGGGCCTCAGCAGCAAACTTGGGAGGAAGTCGTTGATCTGGAGCAGCGAGATCTGAATGAGACCTTGACCCGACTAGGTTACGGATTGGATTGAGAAAATGCGCATGAGCTATACTTTCGCGACACTTTGTTTATCCCTCTTTTGCTTGCCGCTTACATGGCCTTGAACGAGATATCTGTGAAATAGGCTATACCGAGCTGACATCGATGGATTGCGGGCCCTGGCCGTTGGGCTGTGCCCACCAATATCGAAAAAGTAGGACGCAACCGAAAATGGGGACGCTTGGGTTTAGTCAATCCGAGATTGGGCGGGAAGGTGCGGTGTCCAGCGGACCTATAAATTTCGCCAGTGCACGACCTGCGATCTCGTTGCCACGAGCATTGAAATGCAGATTGTGGAGGTGATAAAGGTGTAGTCGCCCATCTTTCAGGGGCTCGGCCGCCCGCAGGATAGGGAGTAGATCCAGGACTGGCCGATCACGAGCCTTCATCCATTCCACGATCTTGCGCTGCGGAAAATTGCGCTTGACCGGCTGCCCGATTCTGCTCGCAACCGCCTTCCAGACATGGTCCTCGACCTGAAATTCCTCGGGAATCACCACGAACTTGAGAGGGATGTCTCCCGCCGCTTGCTCAATCTTGGCGAGTTCCTCGAAGAATCGCTCGTATACGCCGGGGGCCGGGAGCAGGATTCTCTTTGCGTTGCGAAATTCGATATCGAGGAACGCTGACTCGGTGAGGCTCTGTACCTCGAGGAAAGGATCCGTGATATGGGGCATGGCGGATAGCAACGCCTCCTGAGACGGGTAAGGCGTCTGCGCTATGACCCTTCCCTCGTCGGAAATTTCAGAGCGTGCCATGAGCCGAAGGCGATGCCATACGACCGCAACGAGATAGCTGTCACCATCATACCATTGGGCAGGCCCACCGGATGCGTATCCTTCGACGAGGTCGTTTCCAACAAACAGCTGAATCACGATGAGGTCCGGCTGCAGGGGGAGGGCAACTTGCTCCAGTAGGTGGAGATAGTCGCTGGGCCCGATTCCGGAAAACCCCATGTTGTAGATCTCGACACTAGGTCTCAGGGCTTCGGCAACAGTGGTGAAATGGTAGGGAAGCGGCACGGTTCCGTAACTGAACGAGTCCCCGATACTGACGACGAGTGGCCCGGGTATGGCTGAATTGACATCGAATTCGGTATCGTAGTGGCCGCCGCTATTCATGGGGTATCCGTGCCACATCATCGCCGGGGGTAGGCGGTTCGACTCGCGGCGAACTTGTAAGGGCATCGAATCGGTAACGAGGAGCGGCGAAGACCAAAACCCGGCCAGCACTCGCAGGCTCACTTCGGTGAGGACCAGGATCAATGCGAGGTTGATAGCGATAGTGTCCGCGCCCCGGCGGACTCGTGCGGACAGCGTCTGCCGTAACCAGGGTAGCTTGCGGTACCACAAGACAAAGCCGCCGTAGCCCAATGCAGCTGTCATCCATCCCATGACTGGCAGCCTGAGCCTGAATGGGCCGGTAACGCCCTCGGGGCTAGACCATAGCAACGCGCTGATCACAATACAGGCCAGGGCCGCGTAGATCATCACCCGCAGTCTTAGGGCTAAATCCGGCTCCGGCTCCCTCGCGCGCAAACGTCGCACTGTGCGTCGCGTCTCCTTTATCGCGAGCACCGCGATGGACAGCAGCATTACGACTCCCAATACGACAGTCCACCATGCCAACACCGGGTGCCAGCCGGTGCTCTCGAGGCCAATCCGGAGGAGCCCTTGATAGAACATACCTTGAGTAAGGGTGAGCAGGCAAAACGCTGCTGCTGATAGGTGGAAAAGCACCATTACGAGAGAAGGGATCATGTGGACGAACCGGGCATCTCGGGATGACTAGCCGACATCGGTTGTCGGGAACTGGACTCATGGTGGGTAGGTTGACCGATCATTCTATACTTCCCGCTAAGTGTTCCTGTTCTTGCAGTCTAATAAGTAAACTGACGGTTGTCGATTTCAGGTATTGAGAAAGGAGAATTGGGTCACTCGCGAATCGGGATACTGTGACCTTGGTCCTGAAAGTGTGCGGTCGCTGCGGTGGTGCTGCCAGAATCATCGAGCGGTGGACTGAAAATCGTTTAGTTTGAAATGAGGGGTGGTTCCTTGACTGAAACTTCGTCAGGTACCAGAATCGTATATTTGATATTCG
>JAPKAY010000133.1 GCA_028825045.1 Halioglobus sp. | reverse complement strand
CAACGTAGAGTCCTACAGACGACTCCAGTCCGAAGTTCTGTGTGCTGGTAAAAATTCCCCGAATGCCGAAGCTGGTGTTGGACGAGCTTTGCGATTGAGTTACCCGGAGGCTAGGTGCGATCGATGCCAGTTCGAACATGTCGCGAACACCGGCTTGGCGCAGCTGTTCACCGGTAAACGCTGTCACCGCAACAGGCACGTCCTGAAGGTTTTGTGAGCGTTTTTGGGCGGTTACCACCACCTCCTCTAAGACGCCATCAGCGAGTGCGGCCGTTGGAATGCAGGCGCATAGCGCAATACAAACCGACATGATTGAGGTAATTTTTCGCAGATAAACCATGAGTAGAGTCCTGATATTTTTATTGCCTTAATGGCTATTGCTAGAGGGCACGGATCTAGCTGCGATTAGCATATTCGACTTCTGCCAGATTGTCACAAGATTAATTGCAAAGATTAACAAATACAAACGGGCTATCAATAGTCATTGGCCGTCCAGAAAATAGTCCCGGAATCTGCAATAGCTGAAGATCATAAAATAATGCGCATAGCGACCCAGGTCAGGAGATTTTTCATCGGCTTCCCTGTTGAGCAGTCGCATGAGGCGATCAGAGTTAGTGAGTGGAGCAGGGCGGTGACTTGAGATTGGGTGGTAGATTCCTGTTGCCTCAATGCCTTAACGGGCCAGCAGCTCTTTCGGTTTAGGGCGTGACTAACTGCTGCGACAACAAATCGGTAATTCTCTCGCTCATCTGCTCCAGCGACATGTCTCTTGCCAAATGCGCGAGATAGTTGCCGTCTGCTCCTACCAGGAAAGTAAACGTCGAGTGGTCGATCATGTAAGAATCGCCCATCGGGGCCGGCGCGTAATATACCGCATACTTGTCAGCGATATCAGCTATCGCCTGGTCGGTACCGGTTAGCCCGACGAATCGCGGATGGAACTGTTTAACATACTCGGCAAGCCTTTCAGGAGTATCGCGCTCGGGATCAATCGTGACAAAAATCGGTGTGATGTTGATGCCACTTTCATCCGCCACGGTTCTGGTCACTTAGGCCATGCGAGCTAGATCTGTGGGGCATATATGCCCGCAATTTGAGAAGCCAAAGTACAGTAATGCAGGGGCGCCCAGGTAATTCGCCTGCGTTACCGTCGCCCCATCCTGGTCGATAAGTTCGAAAGGTCCCCCAAGATCGGACGCCGATAAAGCTGATTCAGGGACCGGCGATATAGACATTATAGATGCCGAAGGGCCAGAAGATCGCGTTTATCAATGCGGGTCCAAAGGGCTTGTCTTCAAGCAGCAAGAAAACCAAGAAAAAGATCACAATCCCCGTCGTATAAATCTGCCAGATAAATTGAAACATCTGCGGTCACTCCCTTATGTATCAGTTGAAGTTCCGTTAAGTATAGCCGAAATAAAAGAGGCGTGATGCCCACTTTTTAGAAAGGTGTGCAACACATAAAGGGCGCGCCGTGAGTAGACCGCTTCGCAGAGGAGACTGTTTTTGCCCTGACTGCTGTCAACAAACGGTCACGCCGGCGTAGTGGTCTGGGATTCGCGCTAGCTGCTGCGATTGGCTCAGTCAATATCTGTATTCACAGTAGGGTGGGGGCACCCAACACAATGCCTCTGGACTTACAACAACGAACGATCCAATATGACTAATGGAGGTATAACACCGATACAGAAACTGGCGCTAGCGGCTTCCGGGTTTTTAATAGCCAAAATAACAAAGGACAGTGACAGCCATGAAAGTAACGTTTCTTTCAACACTGGTTAGTGCATTTATGCTATTGGCTTTTCAATCGATCGGTGCCGAGCCAGATAAGGGGGTGGTTGAAAAAAACGGTAACATCTATCAGTTTGCAAATCAGTGCTACCTGGTTTATGTGTCCGCGAGTAATAGTTATCTTTCTAAAACTGATAAGGATTATGCCTTATCTCGAGACACAAGTTCTGCGACTAAGTTCTACATGCGTCCTGCTGCCCTCGGTGTTTACCTGCTTTTTGATCAAGAC
>JAPKAY010000132.1 GCA_028825045.1 Halioglobus sp. | reverse complement strand
TGTACGCTTTGAAGGTAGTCGATATGTTTGCTTCGAAAACCGTCTGAGTTATAGATTGTGTGCGATCAGGCAGGGAATGTATTTCAAACGAAGCTATTTGTAATGGACGTGGCGTTTCTGAGTAAAAAAATGACAAGCAATGGAGCTGGTAATGCGCGCAATTAGATTAAGAAAACCTGGTGGATTGGATAAATTAGAATTGGTGGAACTGGATATCGTCGAGCCGAAAAGCGGTGAAATCCGTATTACTAATCATGCAAGCTCACTCAATTTTCACGACTACGTTGTCGCAATTGGTCTATTGCCCGTAGATGACGGTCGTATTCCTATGTCGGACGGGGCGGGGATAGTAGAGGCTGTGGGTTCGGGCGTTACCCAGTTTCAGCCCGGTGATAGGGTGGTGTCTTCTTTCTTCCCGCATTGGATCGATGGCCGTGCGGATGACCTGGCAAAAATTGCTGGGGTTCCGGGCGATAATGTCGATGGTTTTGCATCGGAGACGGTGACCAAATCTGCCTCAGCTTTTACTATCATGCCTGACGGTTATACTTTTGAGCAGGCGGCTACCCTCCCTTGTGCTGCAGCTACGGCATGGCGCGCGCTGATGGTGGAGGCGAAGATTAAGCCGGGCGATACAGTGCTGGTGCAGGGAAGTGGTGGAGTATCCGTATTTGCCCTGCAGTTCGCAAAAGCGGCCGGGTGCCATGTCATTGCCACTTCCTCGTCAGATGCCAAGTTGGAAAAGCTCAGAGAGCTGGGTGCCGACGAATTCATCAACTACCGCCAAGTCGAGAAATGGGGTGACAGAGTGCTGGAAATCACCGGAGGAAGAGGGGTGGATGTGATAGTTGAGGTTGGCGGCTCTGGCACATTGGCACAATCAGTCCGTGCGGTTGCCATGGGAGGGCATATCTCCATGATTGGTGTACTTACGGGGGTACAAGGAGAGGTGCCTACGGCGGAGCTGTTCCAGAAAAACGCGATGATTAGCGGTATCACGGTAGGTTCACGTTCAAATCAGGAAGACATGATAAAGGCCATTAACACTAACGGGATTAAGCCTGTAATCGATAGTAGTTTCGGTTTAGAGGACCTTGCAGAGGCTTTTAGGCTTCAGGAGTCACAAAAACATTTTGGAAAGATTTGCCTAAACTTCTAATGGACGATTCCGAAGCCGGAAATCTTCCAAATACTTTGGCCGCCTGAGGTGTTAGGGGCTTTTTGCTTCTATGTGATTGCGGCCTTTAGACTGGAGGCCCTCAGATATTCCCCCGGACTAATCCAAGACAATGAGCCTCAGATTTCAGCGCAGACACGCAAATCTCAGGTCGCTCAACGCAGGCGTCAGGTGCAACGACGAGTTGGTCTGTAGTTTTTCGCGTTATCCTTGAATGGCCTATTTTTCATAAATAGGAGGCGGGAATTAGTTTATTGCAGCCACAGTGTTTCGAGGCCATTTCTTAAGTCGCTTAACAGCGACGTCCATTGCGGCGCGTTAATCAGGTTTTGTGCCTCCCCCGGATCACTGGCCAGATCGTACAGCTCGTCTGTGCCTTCCGCGCTGTCCACGAGTTTCCAATTGTCTGAGCGTATCCAGCGCCAGAGAAGCGTGCTATTGGGATTGGAAATACCGAGCGTGGAGCGGCTACCGAATACCTGCTGCGGTGTGGGTGCTGCGGTGAACAGATCGCGGCCAGGTAGATCTGAATGCACGCCCTGGGCCATTGCAAGGATGGTAGCTGTCACATCTACATCACTGGCGAGGTCATATTGTATGGTGGCCGGCTTGTTGGGATGTCGAATTAGTAATTGGGTGCGGATACCATTTTCATATTGAGTACCTTTGGAGCGGGATTGGGATACGCCGCCGAACGAGGATTGTACGTATCCATTGTCGGCGAGATATACGACAATTGTGTCGGCAGGCACACCCGCCAGCACTTGTCCTACCACGGCATCAAACCAGGAGACCATGCCATTTCGTAACCGGCGGGGTGCCGGTGGGCGCGCGCACAACGGTTGTGCGCGGTCGCCGGTTCTCGTCAGCGCGCCTCGAGTCCCTGCATCGTGCTATGTCAC
>JAPKAY010000005.1 GCA_028825045.1 Halioglobus sp. | reverse complement strand
CCTGCACCTGCTGAGGTGGATTCGGCAGCTAGCCCCGCAACTGAAGCTGAAGTCAGTGAAAAACCGGCATCACCGGCAAAATAGTTGACAGAGTTTGATGCGAGCACGTTACGCGTCAGGGAGTTGAATGTCCCCCCGTATAACTCCCGGGGGTTTTTGTTTTCAGGAATCGGGTTCCTGGAATTTTAAGAGGAGAAATACCAATGTCTACAGCACTGGTTAAAGAATTGAGAGAGCGTACGGGTCTCGGTCTGCTCGAATGCAAAAAAGCACTTGCTGCTGTCGGTGGCGACGTCGATCTGGCGATAGAAGAACTGCGAAAATCAAGCGGCATGAAAGCTGCCAAGAAAGCCGGCCGTACTGCGGCCGATGGCGTCGTTGCTACTCGAGTCGCAGATGATTGTAGCTACGGTGTGCTGGTAGAGGTAAATAGCGAAACTGATTTTGTCGCTAGAGACGAGAACTTCCTAAGTTTTGTTAACAAAGTAGTTGATGCTGCTTTCACTTCCAAGAACAAGGATGTGGCGACGCTGATGGCGGGTGAATTAGAAACCACGCGGGAAGCGCTCGTACAAAAAATTGGGGAGAATATAGGTGTGCGTCGCATCGAATTGGTTAATGCCGATTCAGGTGTCGTGGGCGCGTATGTTCATAGTAATAATCGAATTGCTGTTCTGGTTGAGCTCAAAGGTGGTGATCAGGATCTGGCCAAAGATGTAGCAATGCACATTGCGGCAGTAAACCCCCAGGTTGTTGCTGCGGCTGATATGCCGGAAGAGTTGGTGGCGAAGGAGAAAGAAATCTTCATGGCGCAGGCTCAGGAGTCAGGCAAGCCACCGGAGATCATCGAAAAGATGATAGGTGGTCGTATCAAGAAGTACCTGGCAGAGAACAGTCTTCTTGAGCAGTCTTTCGTTAAGGATCCTGATGTAACCGTCGGCAAGCTGGTGTCCGCTGCTGGTGCAGAGGCGGTTTCCTTTATGCGCTTTGAAGTGGGTGAGGGGATTGAGGTCGAGAAGGTTGATTTTGCTGATGAGGTTGCGGCACAGCTCAACGGCTAGGATTACATGAGTAGATCTTCGAAAACGGGGCTTAGGCCTCGTTTTTTGTGTGTTGGACTTTTGTGCAGCACTAGAATTACACAGAGGAACCTTGAAACCAGGTTTCGATCTGATGCTGCTGAATGCCGCTCACCTCGATATATGGGTGCGTCCTTAGCGTGTTCCAGAAACGCTTGTGGACACAATCGACGCCATTTCTCGGGCTTGGACCAGCGATCAACCCAAAGAGCCAGAAATATAACCCAAAGCCACTAGGGCTATAGCCTGATGTCCTGTAATATACCCAGCAGCTTTTGGAGGGAGTTTTATGCCCCAGTTGGCAGCGGATAAAAAATATAAACGGATACTGCTCAAGCTCAGTGGCGAGGCACTTACCGGTAGTGAAAGTTTCGGAATAGATCCCAAAGTATTGGATTCGATGGCCATGGCCATAGGCCAGTTAGTGGGAATCGGAGTGCAGGTGGGCCTCGTGGTGGGCGGCGGTAATCTGTTTCGCGGCGCGGCACTGCAAAAAGCGGGCCTCGACCGGGTGACCGGAGACCAAATGGGCATGCTCGCAACCGTCATGAATGCATTGGCAATGCGCGATGCTCTGGAGCGCTCCAACATTGCAACTCAAGCGATGTCTGCCATCCCTATGAGTGGCGTGGTAGATCACTACGACAGGCGCAAGGCAATTCGTGCACTTATGAATGGCGATGTTGTTATCTTTTCTGCGGGAACTGGAAACCCTTTCTTTACCACTGATTCTGCGGCCTGTTTGCGTGCTATTGAAATGGATGCAGATCTCGTGGTTAAAGCCACAAAGGTTGATGGCGTTTACTCCGCCGATCCAATGAAAGTTCCAGACGCGGTAAAGTACGAACACCTTACCTATGATGAAGTGTTGGACAAAAAACTGGAGGTCATGGATTTGACTGCTATTTGTCTCTGTCGTGATCACAATATGCCGGTACGCGTATTTGAAATGGAGAAACCCGGTGCATTGCTCAACATTGTCAGAGGCGGAAACGAAGGCACCTTGATCGCGTAACGCGACCGAGAGAGGACTATCAATATGATTGATGACATAAAGGATGAAGCACAGGAGCGAATGGGCAAAAGCCTGGAATCTTTGTCCCATCACTTTAATAAGATTCGTACGGGGCGGGCGCACCCCAGCTTGCTGGAAGGATTGAGAGTTGAATACTACGGTTCTGATACACCCATCAATCAGGTTGCGAATGTCTCGGTAGAAGATGCCCGTACGCTGTTGCTGACCGTTTGGGACAAAAGCATGATTCCGGCCGTCGAGAAAGCCATCTACAAGTCCGATCTCGGCCTGAACCCGGCTACCGCGGGAGAGGTAATGCGTATTCCCATGCCCATGTTGACCGAAGATACCCGTAAGGGCTTTACCCGTCAGGCTAAACAAGAGGCCGAATCGGCTCGGGTTTCAGTGCGCAATGCCAGGCGCGATGCCATGGCTATGCTTAAGGACTTAGTGAAAGAAAAAGAAATCAGTGAAGATGAGGAGCGCCGCGGGCAGGATAACGTGCAGAAATTGACCGATAGTTTCGTTACTCAAATTGAAAAGTTGTTGGCTGAGAAAGAAGCCGACCTGATGGAAATATAGCGCTCGCCGGTGTCTAGTCGTGATAATTTTTCTTCGTCGGGCGAGGGCGCTGCTCCGGTAATCCCCCGGCACGTCGCTATAATCATGGATGGTAATAATCGGTGGGCAAAGCGAAATCGTGTATCGGGTCCAGTCGGGCATCGTGCGGGCGTCGAAGCAGTGCGCGATGTTTTGCGCGCATGTAAGCACCATGGTGTCGAAGTGCTTACACTGTTTGCTTTCAGCAGCGAAAACTGGGGTCGACCGTTACCTGAAGTGCGCGCGTTGCTGGCCCTCTTGTCTCGCTACTTGAGAAATGAAGTCAGAGAATTGCACGAGGACGGAATTCGCGTTCGATTTATCGGCGAACGCAGCCGGTTCAGTCAGCGACAGCAGCGCCTAATGGACCAGTCTGAGGCTCTGACCAGGAACAATACTGACGCCACGGTGGTGATTGCAGTTGACTATGGTGGTCAGTGGGATATTGCTCAAGCGGCGCAAAAGTTGGCTCTGCAAGTCCAGGAGGGAAGCCTTCAGCCGCAGGATATTACGCCCGAGCTGATTGATCAGAATATCTCTATCGGCGATTTACCCCCACCGGATTTGTGTATACGTACCGGCGGTGATGCCCGTATTAGTAACTTTATGCTTTGGCATTTTGCCTATAGTGAGTTGTACTTCACCGACATTTTATGGCCCGACTTTGGGGAAGCTGAATTCGCTCGCGCATTGGCAGAATACAGTAATCGTGAACGTCGTTTTGGTCTCAGAGAGGCCGACGGAGTGGCTGGGGTCGGAGATTTGAATGCTTAAGCAGCGCGTTATCACCGCCCTGATCATGGCTGGCTTATTTGTGGCGTCTATTGTTTATTTGCCACTGCCTGGGCTTGCGCTCTTGTTTGGTATTCTCATAGGGCTGGGTGCATGGGAGTGGTCGCGTATGGCTGGTTTTTTGAACCCCATGGTGCGGGCAATCTATGTGTTATTAGTGCTTGCGGGATTAGTAGCCGTCTATTTGTATTGCCATCTGGGTGATGCGCCGTCGAGGGAGATGGTGCAGCCCTTTCTGGGTGTTGCATGCCTCTGGTGGTCATTCGCCCTGTTATGGGTCAAGAGCTATCCAGATAGCGCAATTTTTTGGCGCAACATTGCTATGCGTTGCCTGATGGGGTTTCTTATTCTGGTACCAGCCTGGATAGCCTCAGTCTATCTTCTGAGTTTCCCGCAAGGGGGTATTCTGGTGGTAGTAATGGTCATTGTGGTGGCAGCGGCGGATATAGGCGCCTACTTCGCGGGCAAACGTTTTGGTGAGCATAAGTTGGCTGACCAGGTGAGTCCGGCTAAGACTTGGGAGGGATTTTGGGGGGGCGTTGTCGCCTGTGCGCTCTTGGCACTTCTGTTATTTTATCTGCTGCCTGATCATGCGGCACACATTGGGCTCGTTTCTGTTGTGGCGGTGATAATTACAACGGGACTTGCTTCGGTGGTGGGCGATTTGACCGTCAGTATGGTCAAACGCGAAAGCGGCGTAAAAGATAGTGGTAGTTTGCTGCCGGGCCACGGTGGAGTGCTGGATCGTTTGGACAGTTTATCGGCTGCAGCCCCCGTGTATACATTGGGCCTGCTACTGGCGGGGTGGTAGTTATGAACGATAAAAAGCGAATAGTGACTGTGCTGGGCTCCACTGGCTCCATTGGCGTCAATACGCTCGATGTGATTGCGCGACATCCCAATAAGTTTGAGGTATACGCCCTGGCGGCTAATACATCGGTAGACGCCATGCTCGCACAGTGCCTGGCATTTCAACCGCGTTTTGCGGTCATGATGGATGAGGTGGCCGCGACCCAACTTCACCAGCGACTGCCCAAAGAAGCAATAACGCAAGTAAAGCATGGCGAAGCAGGTTTATCCGATGTTGTTATCGCGCCTGAAGTCGATGTGGTTATGGCCGCCATTGTGGGCGCTGCCGGACTCTCCTCCACGCTCGCGGCTGCGCGAGCGGGGAAGACCCTGTTGCTTGCCAACAAGGAGTCTCTGGTAATGGGAGGGCATTTGTTGATGCAGGCCGTGCGCGAAGCCGGTGCGCATCTGTTGCCAATCGACAGTGAACACAATGCCATTTTTCAATGCATGCCATCGGACTCACAAGGTGTTCCAACGCATGGAGGTGTCAGCAAAGTCCTGCTGACGGCGTCCGGCGGGCCCTTTCGCCGCTGGAGCAGGGACCAGATGTATGAGGCCACACCGGACCAGGCGTGTGCTCACCCCAACTGGGCGATGGGCCGAAAAATCTCTGTGGACTCGGCAAGTCTTATGAATAAAGGCCTGGAATTTGTTGAAGCCTGTTGGATCTTTGATCTGGCGCCCGATCAGGTAGAAGTGGTCGTCCATCCGCAGAGCATTATTCACTCGATGGTTCAGTATCTGGACGGCTCTGTGTTGGCGCAGATGGGCAATCCGGATATGCGCACGCCAATTGCCTACGGTTTGGGCTGGCCTGAAAGGCTGGCTTCCGGCGTGGCACCGCTGGATCTAGTGTCTACGGCTCGCCTGGACTTCGAAGCGCCTGACGAATCGCGTTTCCCCTGTTTGCGCCTTGCGCGTGAGGCCGTTGCGGTCGGCGGTACTGCAATGGCCGTATGTAATGCCGCCAATGAAATCGCAGTGGCCGCTTTTCTGGAGAATCAAATCCGATTCACCGATATTCCCGTCGTGATCGAGCGCACCCTTGAGCGGATGGACATTGTAGAACCCACAACAGTGGAAGTGGTCGAAAGGGCAGATGCGCTGGCGCGGGAACTAGCGGGCAAATTCCTCGTAGATGTGCTGCGTCCCGCTACTACAGAAAAGCGAATTTAATGGAACTACTCACTACCATTGCCTTGACCCTCGCCACACTTGCGATATTGGTGGCGATTCATGAATTTGGCCATTTTTGGGTGGCACGGCGCTGTGGTGTTCAGGTATTGCGCTTTTCAATTGGCTTTGGCCCATCGCTCTTCAGCTGGAAGGATCGCCAGGGCACTGAGTACAGTATCGCCTCGATACCCCTGGGCGGGTACGTCAAAATGCTGGATGAGCGCGAGGGAGAAGTTGCCGATTCGGAGCTACATCGAGCATTTAATCGCAAGCCGGTGCTGCAGCGAATCGCCGTCGTCATCGCCGGTCCGCTGGCGAATCTTTTACTGGCAGTCGTTGCTTACTGGTTTTTGTTCATGGCCGGAGAGTCCGGGTATGTGCCACTCATAGAAAAGGTTGAGACGGATTCTGTGGCTGCCGTTGCAGGGCTGGAACCGGGACAGGAAATTGTGGCCGTGGACGGTACCCCGACACCAACCTGGCAGGCGCTCAGCTTCCAGTTGTTGGAGCGTATAGGTGATACCGGCAGAATCAGGTTTGCAGTTAAATATCCAGATTCTGAGGTGACTTACGAATCGGAGGCGATCGTTGATCGGTGGTTGTCGGAGCAGGAACAGCCCGATCTTTTCGGTGGTCTGGGCATCACACTATATACACCGGATGTGCTGCCCATCGTAGACGAGGTAGTGGCCGGCAGCCCCGCAGCCGCTATCGATATGCGCCCTGGAGATGTGGTAGTGCGCGCGGATGGGGTGCCCATGCCCCTGTGGATGGACTGGGTCGATTATGTGCGAGCCCGCCCGCAACAGTCGATCGACGTGGAATTCCAGCGTGGGGATCAGATGTTGAGTGCCACGCTGGTGCCGGAGCGCATGACCGATGATAACGGCGAAGCGTTTGGTCGAGTGGGCCTGGGAGTGGCGATACCTGAAATGCCGCCGGAGATGGTACGCCGGTATTCGCGTGGTCCGCTAGAGGCGCTTGGAGCCAGCGTTGCGCGCACCTGGGATCTGTCTGCGTTTACAGTCAGCTCTATTAAAAAGATGGTGATGGGCCTTATATCGACAAAAAACTTGAGTGGTCCTATCACCATTGCTAAAGTGGCAGCCGCTTCTGCCAAATCCGGCCTCGAATCCTACATCAGCTTTCTGGCATTGCTGAGTGTGAGCCTGGGGGTGTTGAATCTCATGCCTATTCCGGTGTTGGATGGGGGTCATTTGTTGTTTTATACGATCGAGCTATTGGCGGGACGTCCGGTACCTGAGAAGATACAGATGGTGGGGTATCAATTGGGCCTGTTTATGGTTCTCGGGATAATGGTGTTGGCCCTGTATAATGATTTTTCGCGCCTCTAGAGATTCCAGTGAAAATACTAACTAGTGGAAGCCTTCGTCTCGCGGCCTACAAACGCCAATTGGGTATATTTTGACTAAACAACTGCTGAAAGTATTGGCGCTGGCGCTACTTTTGACCGCACCCTTCGCGGCTGCCCAGACGTTTATCATCTCTGATATTCGGGTGGAAGGTCTGCAGCGCATATCGGCGGGGTCTGTGTTCGCCGCTCTTCCCGTAGCGGTAGGGGATACCGTCGACGACTCTGTCCTTCGTGGTGCATCGCGAAGCCTTTTTGCCACGGGCAATTTTGATGATATACGCGTCGGCCGGGATGGCAATGTGTTGGTAATCATCGTGACCGAGCGGCCGAGCATTAGCGAAATTAATATCGAGGGCAACAAGGCGATTGAAACTGAGGCCCTTCTGGAGGGGCTCAAGGGCTCGGGCCTTGCCGTGGGCCAGGTGTTTCAGCGCTCCACCCTCGAAGGTATGCAGTTGGAGCTGCAGCGCCAGTACGTACAACAGGGTCGTTATGATGCCAATATCGAGACCGAGGTTATTCCCGAGCCCCGCAACCGCGTCACGATCAATATCGACGTCGACGAAGGCACAGTCGCCTCGATCAAACACATTAATGTGGTCGGCAACGAGGTCTTCTCTGATGAAGACCTCAGCGCTGAGTTCGAGCTACATACCACCGGCTGGCTCTCCTTCTTCACCAGCGACGATAAGTACTCCAAGGAAAAATTAACTGGCGACCTGGAGACTCTCACGTCCTACTACATGGACAGGGGTTATCTGCAGTTTCGTATAGTCTCCACGCAAGTGGCGGTCTCGCCCAACAAGAAAGAAGTTTATATCACGGCCAATATCTCCGAAGGCGAGAAATTCACCGTGAGCTCGGTGGATTTGTCCGGTGATCTGGTTATACCTGCGTCTGACTTGCGCCGTTTTTTGCTTATCTCCGAAGGTCAGGTTTTCTCCCAGGTGATGGTGACCTCGACGGAGGAGTATCTGACGAGGCGTCTGGGAGATGAAGGTTACAACTTTGCCAAAGTCACTGGTATTCCTGAGGTCGACGACGAAGACCACACCGTCGCTATGAAGTTTTTCGTTGATCCGGGTAAGCGTACCTACGTGCGGCGTATCAGTTTCAAGGGTAACGTTAAAACTGCGGATGATGTGCTGCGACGCGAGATGCGGCAGATGGAGAGTGCGCCCGCATCTTCGGCGGCGATAGAGCAGTCACGGGTGCGCCTCCAGCGACTTGGATTTTTTAGCAGGGCAACTGTTGAAACCCCCGGTGTTGCAGGTCACGATGACCTGATTGATGTGGAATATACAGTCGAAGAGCAGTCGTCTGGTAGTATCGGCGCAAGTATTGGATTCGCCCAGGACGCAGGTGTGATTTTGGGGTTGAACCTGCAACAAGACAACTTCATGGGCAGCGGCAAGCGAGTTGGCATCGGCATCAATTCCTCCCGCTATCAGGATGTTTACAATTTCAGCTATACCAACCCCTACTACACCGTTGATGGGGTGAGCCGTGGTTTCAATATTTTCTATCGCTCTACAGATCTAGAAGAGGTCAATGTGGCGAGCTATAGCACTGATACTCTGGGCGCCGCGATCAGTTATGGGTACCCCATCAAGGAGACGGAACGTCTTGGGTTTAGCTTTGGTGTCGCCGACACAAAAATTAATACCGGGGATTTTGCGGTTCAGGAAATCGAGTCCAGTCCGCGACTCAATAGCAATGTAAACGATTGGTTCGACAGTACTCTCAATGCTGATGGTACTTACTCTGGCGTCGAAGTATTGAATCCCATCAGTGACTTGCCTCCCGGTTATCTGGCTGAACCTGGTGAAGAGGGGTTTCTGAATGCAAACGGCAGTAGTTTCCTGAATTTCACCATGACCGGCAGCTGGAGCCAGTCGACCCTCAATCGCGGTCGAATGGCGACACGGGGCGCAGCCCAAAACGTGGCACTGGAAGTATCAGTGCCCCTGTCCGATCTGGAATTTTACAAATTAACCTACAACGGTGAAATTTACCTTCCGGTGCCGCTGTTAAAGACCTGGACGTTCCATCTCCGTACTGAGCTAGGCTATGGCGGCGGTTATGGCGATACGTCTGAACTGCCTTTCTATGAAAACTTTTTCGGCGGTGGTTTTGGGTCTGTCAGAGGCTATGAAAGCAACACGCTAGGGCCGCGCAGTACCCCCGCCGATCAATACGTTTTTAATCGTCCTGTCACGGAAGTTGACCCTGTTACGGGTGAAGCTCTCGAGTTTGGAGCGCAGGGCGGCTATGTCGCCAATGATGAAAGGCTAGAGTTTAATCAGGTCAATGATAGGCCTGATCCTTTTGGTGGGAACGTACTGATCGAAGGCAGCGCCGAGCTGTTGTTCCCGCTCCCCTTTATCAAGGATCAAAGCCAGTTGCGCACCGGACTATTCTTCGATATCGGTAACGTATTCGACACGGATTGCGGGTCTACGCAACAAAACTGTTTTGATGTCGATCTGGGTGAATTGCGTTATTCTGTTGGGGTCGGACTAACCTGGGTAACCGGGTTTGGGCCCATGTCTTTCAGTCTCGCCAAGCCTCTGAATTCCGGTGAATTTGACCAGGAAGAGGTGTTCCAGTTTACTCTGGGTCGTGGATTCTAATATTTTATACTATCTCAAAGAGGAAAAAGCTGTGTCTAGATTATTCAAAGTTGTGCTTGCTGTGGTCGCTGTTTCGCTATCCACTCTGGCGTGGTCTGAGCCGGGAAAGATAGCCGTGGTGGACGTGCAGGGAGCCATATTGGCAACGGATCTTGCGCAGAAGCGGATGGCTGAGGTCAGGGACGAGAAGGACTACAAGGCGGACAAGGTAGAGTTCGATCGGCTTAAGTCCGAATTTGAAGTACTCCTTAAAAAATTCCAGAAGGACTCGGCGGTGATGAGCGCCGAGCAACAGACAGCAGCACGTAACAAATTGGCGACTAAGCAGGCTGATCTGGAGCATGTAGCGGGTAAGTTGCAGCAAACCGAACAAGTCGCAGGTCAGGCATTGCTGCAGGAGATGTCGCCCAAGGTGCAGGAAGTTCTGCGGGAGATTATCAGCGAGGACGAGATAGGGCTTTTACTTCGCAGTGAAGCGGTTATTAACGCTGATGCCGGCTACAGTATTACCACCAAGGTCACGGATAAGCTGAACCAAATCACGACGAAGTAAGCAGCGGCGGATGCATCGGATGGACATCGAAGAAATTCGTAGGCATCTGCCTCACCGCTTTCCTTTCCTGTTGGTTGATCGTGTGGTGTCAGTGACCGCAGGGGAGTCCATCGTCGCCTACAAAAACCTCAGCGTTAACGAGCCGTTTTTCCAGGGACACTTTCCGGATAACCCCATATTCCCCGGTGTGTTATTGCTCGAGGCGATGGCCCAGGCCGCCGGAATTCTTGGATTTTACAGTCAGGGTAAAACCAACGAAGACGGCTCGACCTACTACTTTGTGGGAGCTGACAATCTGCGTTTTCGGCGCCCTTGCGTACCCGGTGATCAAGTCATGCTGCGCGCCAGCATTCTCTCGCAGCGGCGTGGTATCTGGAAATTCGACGTCAGTGCGGACGTTGAAGGCAAGGTAGCGGCGGCCGCTACCATTCTTTGCGCCGATCGCTAGCCGTCAGAGCATGAGTGGTGACGTGTATTTCCCTAAGACTGAGACCCTTCTGAAGCGGGCAGTGAACAGTGAAGCCAAACGGTGAAGGATCTGTTTGATGTAAATTACAACGGTCCCGGTCTGGCCGGTGTGGATGAAGTGGGCCGCGGCCCTCTGGCCGGGGAGGTCGTTGCAGCGGCGGTTATACTTGATCCGCAGTACCCCATTGAGGGGCTACGCGATTCCAAAAAACTGTCCCCCTCCCGGCGTGATGAACTTGCAAAGATAATTCGAGAACGCGCTCTGGCCTGGTCAATTGCCAGTGCCAGCGTTGCCGAAATCGATGAAATCAATATACTGCAAGCGTCGCTTCTGGCCATGCATCGGGCCGTTGGGGCGCTGAATCCAGAGCCAGAATACGTATTGGTCGATGGTAACCGCTTGCCACAGTGGGACTATGCTTCTGAGCCTGTGATAGGGGGAGACGACAGGGTGCCGGCGATCGCCGCTGCCTCAATACTGGCTAAAGTACACAGGGACAATGAATTGGTAGCACTTGATGCTGTATATCCGGGCTACGGTTTTGCCGCTCACAAGGGCTATCCCACGGCGAGACATCTCAAGGCCCTGCAAACTCTGGGCGTTACGCCAATCCATCGCCGCAGCTTCGCGCCGGTAAAAAAAATACTGGCCTCATTATAGCCTCCCAGTACAACATCCCTGGCTGGCCGGTTAGAATCTCTGCATGACTAATTTCGTTCACCTGCGCGTTCATACTGAATACTCACTAATAGATGGTCTTGTCCGCCTAAAACCGCTGATTGCCAGAGTGGCCGAGTTAGGCATGCCGGCGGTTGCGGTGACCGATATTTGTAATTTTTACGGCTTGATCAAATTCTACAAGGCGGCTTTTGCCGCAGGTGTGCAACCAATTTTTGGTGTCGACCTGATGGTGATGGAGGCAGATGACCCTGAGCGGGCGTATCCCATTTGTCTGCTGGCTATGAACCAAACAGGGTACCGCAATCTCACAGAGGTGATCTCCCTGGCTTATACGCAGGGTCAGAATCTGGGCATGCCCTATGTGAGTAAGCGGTGGCTGGAAGCAGCGGCCGAAGGTGTGATTGCGTTGTCTGCCGGTGTCGCAGGTGATGTGGGGCAGGCTCTGCTGAGTGACAAGCTAGCACTTGCTACCGAAAGAGCCCGGTACTGGATGCAACTGTATCCTGGCCGCTATTACCTCGAGCTGCATAGAGCCGGCAGAGAGGGCGATGAGGGCCATCTGCATGCGGCGGTGGCATTGGCCCGGGATGTACAGTGCCCGGTGGTCGCAACTAACGATGTGCGCTTTCTGGATGCGAGTGAGTTTGAGGCGCACGAGGCGCGAGTATGTATTCGTGAGGGTCGGACCCTGGATGACCCGCGCCGCGCTCGAGCTTATACCGAACAGCAATTCCTGCGCACACCCCAGGAAATGATGGAACTGTTTGCCGATATTCCCGAAGCTCTCGCCAATAGCGTAGAAATTGCGCGGCGTTGCAATGTCATACTGGAGTTGGGCAAGCCCTACCTGCCGGATTACCCGGTACCGAAGGGGCTGACTATGGATGAGTTCTTCCGGCAGCAATCCCACGAGGGCTTGGACAAACGCCTGCATAGCCTTTTTGATAGTAGCGCGGAAGATTTTCCGCTGAAACAACAGACCTATCGTAACCGTCTGGAGTTTGAGCTGGAGACTATTATCCAGATGGGCTTCCCCGGCTACTTTCTCATCGTCATGGATTTTATCCGCTGGGCCAAGATGAATGATATTCCCGTGGGTCCGGGGCGCGGCTCTGGAGCAGGGTCCGTGGTGGCCTATGCACTGCAAATTACCGATCTTGACCCACTGGCATACGACCTGCTGTTTGAGCGTTTTCTGAATCCCGAGCGGGTTTCCATGCCCGACTTTGATGTGGATTTCTGCATGGAGAAGCGCGACTTAGTGATTGACTACGTCGCCGATACATACGGTAGGGAGGCCGTGTCCCAGATCATTACCTTCGGCACTATGGCCGCTAAGGCGGTTGTGCGCGACGTCGCCCGCGTGCAGGGCAAGTCCTATGGCCTGGCGGACAAACTCTCAAAGATGATTCCATTTGAAGTGGGTATGACTCTGTCCAAGGCACTGGATCAGGAGGAACCCCTGCGGGAGTTTTTGCAGGAGGACAATCAGGCTCAGGAAATCTGGGACATGGCCGAGCAGTTGGAAGGGGTCGTGCGCAATGTCGGTAAACACGCAGGCGGGGTAGTCATCGCGCCCTCCAAGCTCACTGATTTTGCGCCCTTATTCTGTGATGAAAGCGGCTCTGGTCTCGTCACCCAGTTTGACAAGGGTGATGTGGAGGACGCCGGTTTGGTGAAGTTTGACTTCCTCGGCCTGCGTACTCTAACGATCATCGACTGGGCGGTGAAAATGATCAACCCCGCACGGAAGAGAGCGGGAGAGTTGCCACTGGATATCATGCAGATCCCACTAGACGACACGCCCAGTTTTGAACTTCTCAGGTCTGGCGAGACCACCGCCGTGTTTCAGTTGGAATCTCGCGGTATGAAGGAGCTGATCGAGCGGCTACAACCGGACTGCTTTGAGGACATTGTGGCTCTGTTAGCGCTATTTCGACCCGGCCCACTGCAATCGGGAATGGTGGATAACTTTGTTAACCGCAAGCAAGGCCGTGAAAAACTGGCCTACCCGGATGCCCAGTACCAGCACGAGTGGTTAAAGCCCATTCTGCAACCGACCTACGGCATTATTCTCTACCAGGAACAGGTGATGCAGATTGCCCAGGTCCTGGCAGGGTATACCCTGGGCGGCGCTGATGTGTTGCGCCGCGCAATGGGGAAAAAAGATCCCAAGGAGATGGCCAGGCAGCGGGAAATATTCGAAACCGGAGCCAATGATAAAGGCGTGGACGTAAATCTGGCGATCAAAATTTTCGACCTGGTGGAAAAGTTTGCCGGCTATGGCTTTAACAAATCGCACTCGGCCGCATATGCCCTTGTGTCTTATCAGACGGCCTGGCTGAAGGCCCGGTATCCAGCGTATTTTATGGCGGCGGTGATGAGTTCAGAGCTAGATAACACCGATAAGATTGTTGTGTTTGTGGACGAGTGCAAGCGCATGAAGTTGTCATTGAAGCTGCCCGACGTTAACGAGGGCCAGTACATGTTTACGGTGAATGTCCAGGGTGAAATCATCTATGGACTGGGAGCCATCAAGGGCCTGGGAGAAGGGCCTGTAGAGAGTATCCTTCATGCGCGGAATGAGGGCGGGCCATTTGTCGATTTGTTTGATTTCTGCGCTCGTACCGATCCGCGAAAAGTGAATCGTCGTGCCCTCGACGCGATGATTCGTTCCGGTGCATTGGATTCATTGGATGTGGATCGCTGGATTCTCATGGCGGCGTTGGATGATGCCTTAAAGGCAGCCGAGCAGAGCGCGAGCAATCGCGACAGCGGTATCGACGATCTATTTGGGGAAGTGGTTCCCAGCGAGCACAATGGGAGTGGCGACGTCTTTGCTGCATTTCGCAGTGTTCGTCCGTGGTCGGATAAGGAGCGTTTGGGTGGTGAAAGGGACACCCTGGGACTTTACATTACTGGGCACCCCATCGACGAGTATCGGGAGGAGGTGCGCAAGTTCGCACCGAACCGTATCGCTGATCTTTCACCGGACAGTTATGGTAGCCCCGGCAATCAGGTCATCGTTGGACTCATCATGGCAACGCGCACTATGAATAGTCGGCGTGGCACGATGGCGGTGCTGACCCTGGATGACAGTAGTGCTCAAGTCGAGGTAACCTTGTTTTCTGAAGCGTATTTGGAATTCCGGGACCTGCTGGTGAAGGACACCATTGTGATCGCTGAGGGCCGGATCTCCGTGGATGACAAGACCGGTAGATTGGCGATGCGGGCTAACGGTATGCGTAGCCTTGTTGCTGCCCGTGAAAGCAGTGTGTCGGATCTTACTATTGAAATCAGTGCAGAAACGGCTGACGAGCAGTTTGTCGAGCAGCTGGAGAAGATACTGGCTGGCTTTGGAGGCGGCAGCTGTCCTGTCTCGCTGATATACCGGCAGCCGCGCAACTCGGCGCGGATACGGCTGGGAGCGCGCTGGCAGGTCGTACCCAGCGATGAATTACTACAGGAATTGCGTGACGTCGTGGGTGCCGAAAAGGTTGCCCTTCAGTATCACTGAGTCCACGATTATTGTAACCCACCAAAATTGGAGAGATTGACGATGTTACTGAAAGATAAGGTAGTTATAGTGTCGGGAATCGGCCCCGGCCTAGGACAGGAATTGTCCACGCTCGCTGCCAAAGAGGGCGCAAAAGCGGTCGTGCTTGCGGCCCGTACTGCGGCAAAACTGGACACAGCGGAGCAGGAGATAGTTGATCTGGGTCTTGGGACTAAAGTGCTTAAAGTGACCACGGACATTTCCGATGAAGCTCAGTGCAAAATATTGGCGGATAGTACCGTGGCAGAGTTTGGGCGCATCGACGTATTGTTTAACAGCGCCTACGACCCGGGGAGTTTTGAGCCCATAGAGGAAGCCAGCATGGACGGTTGGCGGCGGGCGATGGACGTCAATTTTTTCGGAACTATGCACCTTACTAAAGCATGCGTCGCGCACATGAAAGACAGTGGCGGTGGGGCCATCGTGATGATTGCCACGATGGTGGAACACAAACCTCTGGCGACACAGGGCGGCTATGGCGCCTCTAAATCCGCTCTTCGCTGCGCTACCAAGCACCTGGCACTGGAATTGGGGAAGTACAATATTCGCGTCAATAGTTGTCACATGGGGTGGATGTGGGGTCCGAGTGTGGAGGGCTATTTTTCCTGGCAGGCACAAAAAACGGGTAAGAGCCAGGAAGAGCTGATTAGTGAAGTCACACGTAGTATCCCCTTGGGCGTAATTCCCGATGATGGGGAATGTGCCAAAGCAGCGCTCTTTTTCGGTTCGGATTATGCACAGGTGGTGACGGGTGCTGCTCTGGATGTTAATGGTGGCGAATACATGCCGGTTTGATCAGTTGATGCAATGAACGGAGCACTAATAGTATGACCGATACGGACGAAATTGAAGCGGCGGTATTTCGCCGCCTGCTGGAACATCTGGATACTCATAAAGACGTTCAGAATATCGAGCTGATGAACCTGGCGGGCTTCTGCCGGAATTGTCTGTCCAAATGGTACCTGGCGGCTGCCGAAGACGCCGGGCAGGAATTGGATTACGACCAGGCCAGGGAGCGGGTGTACGGCATGCCTTATGAGCAATGGAAGGAGAAATACCAGACGCCGGCGACTGCTGAGCAGATGGGCGCCTTCGATAAAAAGTAAAGTGGAACCAGCGTTTACAGCGGGCCGTAGGGCAGGTAGCGGTTGTCGCTGACCGTTCGCAGCCACTGCAACAGCGGTTTATCCAGACGCGCGCCTCGCTGACGTAACATCTTTGCCAGGGGAATCACCGGAGAGTCTGCCCCCGCTTCCCACCCCGGGAGATTCTCTGCCACGGCAAAAAAACGGATGAGGTGTAACAGGTCTTCCTCGGAAAGAGAAACGGCTGCGTCTCGCCACTCGTTGTGGTCTACGTGCATCAGGCCGGCAAGACGCTGCTTGTCTGCCTCGTCCAGCAAACGTTCCAGCTGCGCTAACTGATCTTCCTTGTCGTACTCTATCAGTTGGCGGAGGAGACCAGGTTGCAAAAGGGACGTGTTGTCTGTCGGGTCGGCTTTTGGATCCCAGGTGCCAAGTGACATAGTGTTTGCCAGAGGGTTAAATAGGGGGATAGTGTACTGTAATTTACAGGTTGAGTGAAAAGCCTTCCGCTGTCACTGCGGGACATTGTTGGAGGCAGGTAATTAGGAATCGCTACCGATCATGTCCTTAAAGTACTTGTACCGGGTAGTATAGGGTTCTAACGCCTCATCACTAATACGTTGCAGCACCTGTGAAAGAGATTCCCATGAGGTCTGTCCGGTTTCGTTGCGATCAGCGATTTGTTTGCCCAACTCTTCAATACCTTCACCGATGGCCGTGGCGCTCTCGATGGTAGCCTGTACCAGAAACATTTCCGCCATGACCAGATCGTTGACGGTTCGGCGAATGCGGCTGCCAGGCAAGTCCTGTGTTTGCATCGTATAATCTCCTATCCCAATGATGTGGTAAATCGACGTTGCAAGTACGCGAAAGTGGTATCCGAATGCACCGATACGGTGCGAGTAGGATTCAAGGCGACCTGTTGATGTGCAATTCAGAAAAAAACCGCACGGTTTTCAGGTTTCGCAGAGATCACGTTTCAACCCGTGTGCCAGCGCGGCATATCATAACGAATTTTTTTGACGGTGCAATCTCACGGAGCTAGAAATGTTCGTGATTTTTTCACTTTAGATTTAAAACTGAGGGGTCTGGCAGGCTTGTCCACTTTGCGGAGCCCCAGCCATTTCTGCACTTTTTGATATCTTCCCGGTTCTAGTGTGCGTATTGCTGAAGGCATTACACTTTTGCGTTATGCTGTTTTTTTATTGCCGAGGAAGGACTATGAGGGTTTTTTCGCAGCGCGCAGTTCTTACATTGTCGTTACTTATTTCGATATTGGCCTGGCAGGCTGCGTCAGCCGATGAGCTGACCGGTATTTTGATGGTCGAGATCGCTGGCCTCAAAGACGAGACCGGTAACCTCTATATCTCGGTCTATGACTCCGATTCGGCCTGGCGAAGTGAAGAAACTGTGATCGGTAAAAGAATCTCTATTGCAGATGCGCTGGATGGGGAACTCGTTCGAACCGAGCTTCAGTTGCCGCTCGGGGACTATGCGCTGGCTGTATTTTTCGATGTGGATGACAATGGTGAATTAGATAGCAACTTTATGGGTAAGCCTCAAGAGCCAGTAGCCTGGTCCAATAATGCGGTATGGAATTTCGGGCCGCCAAGTTATGAAGAGGCAGTCTTTACCCTCTCGGCCGAACCCATAATTTTGCGCATCTCAATGAGGACGCTGTAACTGTCGCTCGTAGTTACAATCGGCCGGTAATATTGCACAAACCACTGTTAAACCCGACTAATTCTGTGCATTCCTTCACATCGTCCGGGCAATGCACCTGTTTTTTCTGCCAAGTGATGCTATGAATAGAGCAACAAGGCAAAGCGTGAGAAACATGTGTCTAGTGGGATCGCAAATAGCACAATAGAGATGCTGTCGGGGCAGGATGCTTTCAGGGTGCGCATGGAAGAGCAGTGCCGGCAAATACTGCATTACCGACAAGTGATGCTTCGTGAGAGCGGGCGTAACATCAGTTCTGATGAGGCCGCATTGGAGTGGATAGAGCGTTTCGCCGCGACCTTCGATCAGTCCTGAGAATGAGCAAGTCTCTTTTGGCTGGAGCGCCCGAGCCGCAAACGATCTCCGCATAACTTAAAGCAAAGCTTATTCAAATATTTGTCGTTCCCCGCAATGCAACTGAAGCACAATGGAAGGCGTGATGTGTTAATAAATGCGTCGATGAGGCAATTCTCCCGGCATTAAGTTGACTTCATATTGCCGTCACTCCAGTACGCTTTCATGCTGTTGACCCTGCCATCTGCGTTAAACTCAAATACATCGATGATATCAATAGTGATGCCTGGCATTTGTACCTGAAAGGGAAAGGCAACGGCATTGCCACTGCAGCGGGGGTCTCCGCTGAGGACGAGTTTGGCACCTGATTTCAAAGCGCCTTCGTAAAACGCACAGACCGAATCAATTCCAACGTGCACGTCCGTACCCACTGGGTCCTCAACAATGGCATCTTCAGAGTAAATCTCTTTAATTATGTTTATATCCTGTTTGTCGAATGCTTCCACGTATTTGTGGACCATTGCGATCATAGTGTTGGCTTCCATATTTCTACCCTCGTTGTCAGTAGCCACATAATGTAGCGTAGCGATCCTTATGATAGCCAGTGTCACCAAAAATTTGTATGGCAACCCGGGCTCGCTTCAGAAAGAAGCCAATTTCGAGCTCATCAGTCACTCCGATACCACCGTGCATTTGTACAGCTTCGTTGGTAACTAGCTTAACCAGTTCATTCAATTTTGTTTTGGCCAGGCTCGCCAGCATGGGCAGATCCTCAGGCGAATCGTCAACGGCGGACAGCGCCTGCAAAAGTACCGATCGGCACAGCTCCAGCTCGGACTGCATATGTGCTTTGCGGTGTTGCAGTGCTTGGAATGAGCCGATCAACGCACCGAACTGCTCCCGCTCCTTGAGGTAGGCTACAGTGCGATCGAAGGCCTCCAGGGAGTAGCCCATCATTTCAGCCGCAATGGCCACGCGTCCTCTATCCAGCAGCGGTTCCAGAATCTTCCAGCCTTCGTCTGCGTCTCCCAACAAATCGGTGGCGGGAACCACCACATTCTCGAACTGGATATTGGAGGCATTGCGACTGTCCATTAACACGGTGCGCTGGCATGTCACGCCGGACGTTGTTCGATCAACCAAGAACAGGCTTAGACCTTGGTTGTCACTCTCTGCGCCCGAGGAGCGTGCTACCACGATCAATTTGTCGGCGCTGTGGCCATCGAGTACAAACCGCTTACGGCCATTTAGCAGAAAAGAATCGCCCTGTTTTTCGGCTGTGGTGGCGATATGTGTCGGTCGGTGGTGGTGAGATTCCTCCAGCGCCAGCGCGAGTGTGAGTTTTCCGCTCGCTATTGCGGGTAACAGCGTTTGTTTGTGCGCCTCACTGCCGCCCAGAAGCAGCGCGCTCGCACCGACCACTGCGGAGGCAAACAGGGGAGAGGCCGTAAGTGTACGGCCTGATTCCTCAAGAATCACACCTAATCCGACAAAGCCGAAGTCCAAACCACCGTAGGCCTCGGGTAGGATAATACTAGCCCACCCCATGTCTGCCATTTGTTGCCATAGTTGCCCGCTGTAGCCAACCGCATCGTTGTTGTCTCGCAACATTCGTAATGCTTCTACCGGCGCATTGCTTGTCAGGAAATCCCTTGCGGTGTCCTGGAGCAGACGTTGTTCTTCATTCAATACCAATGCCATGATCGCAGCTCCTAGGACTGTGGAAGTTCGAGAACATTTTTGGCGATCAGGTTTAGCTGTATTTCGCTGCTACCGCCGGCGATGGTCATGGCCTTGGACATAGCCCATAGGCGCACTGTGTCGATTTCCTGAGCGTTAAACTCGTCACCTTCCCAGCCCAGACCGCGGCTGCCCATAATGGCCAGTAGCAGTTCGCTTTTGGTTTTTTCGGCTTCGGTACCCACATATTTCATAACCATGGGTGCGGCGCTGCGGATGCCTGCAGACTTTTCCTCGAAGGTGCGGAAATGTGTTAGCGCGACTGCTTGCATCTGCATGTCATAATCGACCAAATCGCTGCGCAGACGCGCATCCACAATCTTGCCGTTTTCAAATTCGAGATACTCATGTGCAGCCATGTTTGGCACCAGAATATGTCTGGGACTATCGCTGCCCATTTCTGCCATGAGTTTGCGTTCATGCACAAGGAGTGCTTTGGCAACTGACCAGCCCTTATTCAACTCTGCGACAAGGTTTTCTTTAGGCACCTTCACATCGTCAAAGAACGTTTGACAGAATTCCGATTCGCCACTGATCAGTGCAATCGGTGTAGTACTGACCCCTGGATCGTCCATATCGATCAATAGAAAGCTAATGCCTTCTTGTTTTTTTACATTGGGATTGGTGCGCACCAGACAAAAAATCCAATCGCATCTATCCGCAGCGGTGGTCCAGATTTTACTACCGTTAACAAGGAAGTGATCTCCTTTGTCCTCTGCCTTGCATTGCAGACTGGCCAGATCAGAACCTGCGCCGGGCTCGGAGTAACCCTGGGCCCAACGGGTTTCGCCGTTAACAATCGCGCGTATGTGCTGTTCTTTTTGTTCTTTGTTGCCGTATTCCAGCACGGCGGGGCCAAGCATCCATATGCCTATGCCGTAAAGCGGAGTGCGAGCGTGAATGCGCTTCATTTCTTCCTTAAGCACGCGACCTTCCAGCGCTGTCAGTCCGCCTCCACCGTATTCTGTGGGCCATTCCGGCGCGGTCCAACCCTTGTCGCGCATCCGCTCGAACCAGCGCCTGGCATCTTCACTGGGGAATTCTCCCCGCCGACCGCCCCAGTATTGTTCCTCTGGTGTCATTGGCTGGCGCTGAGATTCGGGACAGTTGGCCTCCAACCATTCGCGCACGTCCAAACGAAATTGTTCCAGGTCTTCCAAAATATCTCTCCTGACGGGTTTGGTTGGTTCTCGCCCCGGGGCTTTCATCGGGCTAAAGTAACCGGATGCCTTATGATACGGACGTGCTTGGGGCAGCTCAAGGTACATCAGGCGCAGATCAATGCAATGGCTTAATAAGTCAGCCCGAAGTGACGAAAAACGCTACACAGAATCAGGGTGAACAATCACATGGAGCCGGTTTATTGCCGCGTACCGGCGAGATTGACCGGGTGGTGCGCCGGGGGCATTCTGCACGACGGAGCTCAGGAGAACGATAATGCAACGATTGACAAAAAAAGTGGTGCTGGTGAGTGGCGCCGGCAGCGGAATTGGCAAGGCGAGCGCCGTGCGGATCGCAGCGGAAGGCGGGTCTGTATTTTGTATAGATTTAAACGCAGAAGCAGTGGAGGCCACTGCAGGTGAAATTGCGGCCAACGGCGGTGAAGCAACTGCCAGGGTGTGCGATGTGAGCGATGAAGCCAGCGTGCAGAAAACTGTCCAGGCGTGTGTTGACCGCTATTCCCGCCTTGATGGTTTGGTCAACATGGCGGGTATTTTGCGCTTTGATGACACACAGGAGCTGCAAACCGCTCACTGGCAGAAGGTTATCGATGTTAATTTGACTGGCACCATGTTTCTGTGCCGTTCGGTTCTGCCGCACTTAGTGGAGACACAGGGTAGTATTGTTAACGCAGCTTCGACCGCCGCACTCTCAGGCCTACCCAGCGGACTGGCGTATTCGGCAAGCAAAGGCGGCGTTCTCGCCATGACGCGTAGCATCGCCGTGGAATACGCCAAGCGCGGGGTGCGGGCCAACTGTATCTGTCCGGGCGACATCAACACAGGAATGACGGATAACATAAGCTTCCCAGAGACGATGGATTTCGATTTGATGCCGCGCATTATGTCCCTGACCGGCGCCAAGTCGCCGGAGGTAGTCGCGGGTGTGATCGTCATGCTGGTGTCTGAAGATGGTGTGCATATCACGGGAGAGGATATCCGCGTGGACGGGGGGACGCTGTCCTAATCACATGGCTGTGAATAGATCAGCGCCTAGTCTTGGGTAAGAGGCATAAGAAGTAATAGCCCAACTAAACTGGGGTGAAACGCAGTACGCCGAACACGTACATTACCCCTGCCGTTGGAACGCCTCAAGAAAGGCGTGAATCCGCTTGGCATTGGCGCCTAAATCGCCTTCACCGACGCGCGACACCGAGCGTAAATCTACCAGCGTCCCCTGCGCGTTGCTGCGCATCCGGATAATTATATCGTCCTTAAAGGACATGATTGCCGTGGTGTCGACTGCTTCGATAGCGCCGGCGTTGAGGTCCTGACGATACACCTCCCAGCCCATTTCTGCTGCTATCTGTAGCGCGCGGGTAAAGGCCTCTTCGAGGGGCAGCGGCGTCAGGAGTGATTGCATATCGGGGTAAGCACCTACTTGTAGCGCGATTACATCCTCGTTTATCTCCAGCGAATTCGCACTTGAACCGCGCTGTTGCGGGGCAGCGCTAAACAGGGGTGGGTCCGCCGTATCAGTAGTAATATCGTGAATTTGCGGCAACTCGCCACCACTGGCCAGTCCTAAAAGTAGTGCCGTACCTGGCAGCGCAACAAGAGCGCGTTGAAAAATACCCTTGCGCCACGTGGAAAATCGCGGCAATAACAGCAGTGTGATCAACAGGATCATGAGGAGGGTACTGCCGAGGCAGGCGAATGCGTAAAGCATCAAACCCTGCTGCCAGGCCCCGGAACGTACTGTGAGTACGGACAACGGCAGTACCAACAATAATGTGAGTGCGATATAACCTGCCCAATTAATCAGTCTTGGCGTTGTGTTCTGTTGATCCATTGTGGTTCTCCCATGGTGAAGCTGACAAAGAAGCCAAGAATACTACTCAGTGTCGGCGCTGGCGAGTGCCATGACTGGTTCAATTGGATAGCCATGTGGCGTTTTTCAGCTTGCGGAATTTGAGCTGGGGCGAGGCATCTGATTAACTTGGCCGCAGCTTAAGCCTCGATACGGTGCAATTGCCGTCAATAAAGGGCACTGACATATTGAGAGAGTAAAACTATGGGTAGAGTAACCGGAAAAGTAGCCATTGTGACGGGAGCTGCCAGCGGCATGGGTAAAGCGGATGCACACTTGCTGGCCACTGAAGGAGCCAAGGTAGTTGTGGCAGACATGAATGAACCTGATGGTAAAGCGGTAGCACAAGCCATCGGCGAGAACGCGGTTTTCATGCACCTGAATGTGACAGATGAGGAAAACTGGAAATCTGTCATTGCCGCGACGGTCAAAACGTTCGGTCAGCTCGATATTCTGGTCAATAATGCGGGCATTATAGCCTTGGGTAGCATCGTCGATACCACCCTGGAATCCTGGCGTCTGGTCAATTCAGTCAACAGCGATGGCGTTTTCCTGGGGTGCAAGCATGCTATTCCTGAAATGGCCAAGTCGGGAGGAGGCTCCATCATTAACATGTCATCGGTTGCTGCTATTCATGGACAGTCTTTTGTGTCTGCCTATACCGCGAGCAAAGGTGCCGTGCGTGCGCTCACCAAAAACGTGGCGATGTACTGCAAAGAACAGAAGAATGGCATCCGCTGTAACTCGGTACATCCCGACGGTGTAAAAACACCCATGGTGGTGAAGGTGGCCATGGGTAAAGAGACAGCCACCCAGGAAGATCTGGATGAGATCGGGAAATTTGGCAATATGTGTGAGCCTGAGGATATCGCTAATCTGGTACTGTTTTTGGCATCGGAAGAATCAAGCTTTATCAATGGCGCAGAAATGTTGATAGACAACGCATCGACGATTACACCTCCCGTGGGTATATAGCCGCAGATCTAGGGAGCGCGCCATGGAAAAATTGCTGTATCCCCTGTGGAAATCGAGTGCCCTTACCGGGGATGAGTTTCGCGAGGAACTGCTTCAAAAGTTAGCGCCAAGGCTTACCGCGCTTGCGGGTGTGCATAGCATCCGACTTTGCGTGGCCGATAGTGCGGTGGAGGCTGCCGCTGGACGCCGTATCGAGAGTCAGGCGCTGGTTCCGGATGCCATGTTATCACTGTGGGTTGATTTCGCCGGTGCAGCAGAGCGTTGGCAGTCTCTGATCGATGCTCATGTTAGCCGCAGCAGTGCGTATCTGGTGGCTGAGGCTGAACCGTTGGTCAATCAGGAGCACCACCCGTCAAAGCCTGGTGAAAGAGTTTACGGGATGTGCCATGTGGTGTTTATGTCGCCACCCTCGACGATGGAAACGCAGCAGTGGCTGGCGGTATGGAAGGACAGCCACACCCAGGTGGCGATCGATACACAGTCAACCTTTGGCTATCGTCAGAACCTCGTCGTACGTCTTCTGAGCGAAGATGCTGTGCCTTGTCATGCGATTGTGGAAGAGAATTTCCCACCAGAGGCCATGACCTCAGATCACGCATTTTACGCTACAGGCGGCGATGCAGCCGTGCTTCAGAAAAACATGACAGCGATGATGGAAAGTTGTTCGCGCTTTATCGATTTTCAAAAAATCGACGTAATTCCAATGAGTGAATACCTGATTAAGCCGCTTGTAGGGCCCTGATCCTGTCATCCAGCGGTGGGTGAGAGCGGAACAAACCGGAAATCCCTTCCTTAAGCTGTTCGCTAATGCCGAATGCGGTTAATTCCCCCGGCAAATCCTGAGGTTGCCCCTGCTCGTATTGCAGGCGTTGCAATGCGGCAATCATATGCGCTTTTGTGGTTAACGTAGCGCCAGCGTGGTCGGCGCGATATTCGCGCCAGCGAGAAAATCGGAACACAATGATGCTGGCCAAAAAGCTCAGTAAAATCTGCGCCACTATAGAGACCACAAAATACCCAATGCCAAAGCCGCGTTCGTTCTTAAACACGACTCGGTCTACCGTGTGGCCGATGATACGCGCGAGGAATAGAACGAACGTATTGATCACGCCCTGTATCAACGTGAGTGTGACCATGTCGCCGTTAGCCACATGGCCAATTTCATGCGCCATTACCGCTTTCACTTCTTCCGGTTGAAAGCGTTCCAGTAATCCTGCGCTTACCGCTACAAGCGCGGCATTGCGGTTCCAGCCTGTGGCAAACGCGTTCGCAGCCTGTGAGGGAAAAATGGCCACGTCTGGCATGCCGATGCCGGCTGCCTGCGACAACTCCTTCACGGTGTCCACCAGCCATTGTTCATCACGATTGCCTGGCTGCTCGATAACGACTGCGCCGGTGCCTCGCTTGGCCATCCACTTGGATAAAAACAACGAGATGAGAGATCCGCCGAAGCCGAAAACAGCGCACATAATAAGCAGTGAGCTGAGGTTCAGGTCAACGCCATTTTCCGCAAGGACACCCTGTAATCCCAGCAAATTAAAGATGAAGCCGACCAACACCAGCACCGCAATATTAGTGCCAAGAAACAGAAGTATTCGCATGGGAGCTTGCTTACCCTCGTTGCGTGGTGAACGTTACAGGTAGGACAATGAGGGCCTGTAAGGGTTCCGAAAGATCCGCGTTATTTCTTTTCTAAGTTTAGCAAGATGGGGGCGCTGCGGTGCAGGCTTTTCAAGCAGTCGTGGAAGACTGGGGCGTATCCGCCGCTGGCGTGAGATCGGGTTCCTCCTCTCCTGGCTCGAGTTGCTCCTCTGGCTCTTCAGGTAGTGGGTTCTCGCTGGGTTCGATGATGGGTTCACTGCGCTCTGTCAGCGTCGCGGCAATGACCTCTCCGCGCAATTCGATATCCTTGGAACTCAACTCGAACAAGCTGTTTATCGCCTCGTCCTCATGCCGAGTGCGCATTACAGTGCGTGTATTTGATCCATCCACCCAGGTTTTTGCCTTGCCCCAGTAGTGGCCAAGTTGATTGCGAACAACAAATACGTCAGTCATGGTTGTGGCCGATCCTCGAGAAATTCTGCGCGCAAGTGTAAGCATTTGCCCGCTCTGACGCCAGTAATGGAATTAGCCCAGGAGTTGATCCTTGGCTCGATTAATTTGTGCCGCCAGGAAATCATTGCCGCCGCGATCAGGGTGTAATTTCTGGATGAGTTGCCGGTGTGCGGCGATAATGTCGTCTTTCGTGGCACCCTCGGCCAGACCCAGTACAGCCAGTGCTTCGGTGCTGCCCATGGCGCTACTGCTGGTCCCTGTGGCCTGTTGTTCACTGCCAAAGCTAGTGTCGCCGGGAAAACGTTGTTGCAGGTAACTGTCGAGCAACCGTTGTGAGTCGGCGTCTTCGCTGTTGCAATACGCGAAAAATTCTTCCAGCTGAGTTCTGTCCATATCCGCCAGATGCCAACCCTGGAATGCGCCCTTGAGCACTTCGCCCTGCAGGTCACCGCTGTCGTGGTCCAGTTGCATACGCAGCAGAGCACTTTCCACAGTGGAATTTTGTCCGGCTGCTGCCGCGGTCTTTCCCCGGAGATTTGCGAGCATGGGGAACAGGCGCATGACTATCGGTAGCCCCTGACGTGCCGCTACCAGCAGGCCGGTGAAAGCGGCGCCCAGCCAGTTCATGCGACCCGTGGCAGCAAGGATTACGGTTACGACAAGCACGATGCCCAGGCCGAGTTTGATGTACTCGCTCCGGCGTTTGTGTGGGGGCATGGCCTGTGCACGGCGCAGCAGTATGTAGATTACGGCGATGACTGCCACCAGCAGTATGATTCGGGGCACCTTTCCTCTCAGTTTTTCAGTTGTTGGAGCAGCAGTTTAGCACTGTCGTCGTCACGCATCTCTAGTGCCGCGTGACCGCCCGTGGCGAAGCTGGCAACCGCACCCAAAAGGGCGGCCAGTGTCTGGGCACTGCTGGTATCGAAGCGGGCATAGGCACCGCCGCTGAGTTTTGCCATGGTGCGAAAGGTTTGCTCCACATTTTGGTCGCCGCCCTCCTGAAAAAGAAAGAGTGGTAGTTGCTTGATCCCACACTGACCGGCTAGATCGCAAAGACTGTCTGGCGCTTCCTCTACTGCATCACCGATAAACACCAGTGCCCTCATGGCGGTCTTGCGGTGTTCTTCCTGGGCGTGACGGAGAAGGCGGATGATTTGCGTATGTCCGCCCTCACAGCGAACTGTTCCCATCAGTTGTGTCAGCGCGGCGCTGTCCGTCAGCCAGCGGCTGGCGCGAAACTCATTGAAGCCGCGGAAGTAGCACAGTTGCACCGAAAGTGTTGTCAGCTTACTGCTGACGTGGAACATCTCCTGCTGTAAATGCGTGGCGCGATCCCAGGTGGGTTGCCTGCTTGCGGTTGCATCCACGGCAAAAAGCAGTCGCGGCTGGCGCTCGACAAATTCCGAGACAGCCCTGCTTTTTTGTAGGAATTGCGTCACGTCCTGAGAGGAAGCTCGGCGGGATGGAGGTTTGGCCATATAGCTATCCGGGCCGCGCAGGGTCAGTCGGTGTGTTGATCGCCCAGTTTACCAACTTCTTGTAGTTTCTCCAGATTGTGGCGACGTTTGGCCAGTTCGGCAACGACCTCCGACAGCTCCTGCTTGCTGATTGCATTTTCGCTCGTGGTCTGTGCCAGTTGCCAGAGTTTGCGACTGGACAACTCTTGCGCGTTAATTTCTGTGTTATTCATAGTGCTTATTCACTCGTATTGTCTTCCCATGAATATCAAAGTGTTGGGGAAGCCCCTGTTTTTGCCTATGGGGTGGGTGGTAATTGATGAAAATGATGATGGTGTGACGGTCTGCGCATGCATCCCGGTCAACAATTGCAGCACAGCTTACACCTCAGGGGCCTCAAAAGGGAAGGGTGCGCCGCCTGTAAATGTCGGTCCTTCCAGTTGCGGGGTGTCTGTATCGTGCCAGCGTGGCAAACGAAAACTGGCGACATATTTGATCGCAGGAGCCGTAGTAAAATCGGGGCGACAATCCTCCATGGTGATCATCTGCACGCGCAGTTCCTGGGCGTCAAATGTGGCCAGGCCATAGCCATTGGCCATCGTGTCCACATACTGCAGGCCCGGATTCGCAGCGTTTGGTCCCAGCCAGTCGGCGACGGGTTGGAGCCCCGTTTTTGAGTAGGTAAGGGCGGCGAAAACCCCGTTGAGCATGGACATATGCCACACTGGCTCCAGGCCGCTTCCCGTCTCTTTATAAACAAATTCGGCAAGTCCCGACTGGTCTTTTTGGGCGACTGCCACGATATCGTCAAAAAGGGGAGAAGAACTGATGCCGGCGACGGTAAAATCTACAGCGACCGGAGGTGCGTCTGTCGCGGTGGTCGATCGTCTGATTGTGCCGGCGCCATGCATGTGATGATCACCTGACAAAGAGACAACGCCAGTGATGTCCTGCTTACCCAAATGGGTCATCAGTACATCCACCTCATAGGGAAACCCGGCCCAACTGTCGAGATTGAACACGCTGTCCTGGTAGTCCGTAAAAGGCAGGGTTGATAGGTCCAGACGCATGGGAAGTAGGGGTAATGCATTGCCCCACAATTTCCAGGGGGCAGCGGACGCCTCCATCGTGCTGAGAAACCAAGCCCGCTGTTCCAGCCCCAGCATACTGCCAGGCTTACGATCCCGAGCAGGGTTGGGCACGGTGCCGTCGCCGTAAGGCAGGACGGCGGGCGGCTTACCGTCGTGGTAAGCGCTTCCGGCGTCTGTGATGGCGACCAGTTCTACCGGGTCCGAGGGTAGCCCCAGCTGGTCAGCCAGCCCGGGCGGCATGGAGGGTGGGCTGCGATAGCTGCGGTTGTCAGTAAGCACGATATCCAGATGCTTGCCCCAGGCTAGTTTTCGGTAGATACGCAGGCTCTCAACGGCCGCCTCGTTTTGCTCGGCTTCATCCGGACCCTGTGAGGGTGGCCGAAAGTTATGCGCAGGTTGTCCCTTCAATTCATCCAATACAGCCGGGATGTACTCAAACCAGGCCTGGTTTCCGCGCAATTTGCGCTGCGCGTCCAATACGGTTTCTCCACCATAGGTGGAATAGCTCTGGAAATTGTTATTGCTGAACTCATGGTCGTCCCAGGTGCAGATAAAGGGCCAGCGGGCCCGCGCTTCCTGCAGGTGCGGATCGCTCAAATAAGTCTTGTACAGATGACGATAATCGGCCAGCGACACCGCAACTCGATTCTTGGGTGTATCCGCACCATCGGGGAACGGAGGTACCATCCTCGATTGGGGGCTGCCATCCTGACGCCGGTTCCAGCAGCGTTCGTAGATGAAGTCGCCCAAATGCAGTACAAACTGAATCCGGTCTTCCTCTGCGGCGGCGCGGTCGTCTGCCACCATACGTGCCCAACTGCCGTAGTGCGCCTGCTCGAAGCTCTGGCAGCTGGCGAAGGCTAGATTTACCTTGCGCAGTTGGTCGAGCGCCGGCGCGGTGCGTGTGCGCCCGACTCTCGAGACAGTATCGTTGGCGCCTACGAAGCGGTAGTAGTAGTAAGTGTCCGGGGAAAGACCGTCGATATACGTGCGCAGGGTGTAGTCACTGGCAGTGTTTGTGTGTACCTGTTCCTGCAGTAGAACCGTTGAAAAGCCGCTATCCGCACTGACTTGTAATTGCAGGTGCACCGGCGAATCCTCGCCGGATAGCGGAACCGCGCGGGTCCACAGCATGACGCCATCGGGTTGCGGGTCGCCCGAGGCAACGCCCTGGGGGAATTCAAGGGGTACTGATTCTTCCAGTAGTTCGGCTGCTATGCCTACCATTGGAGAGACTGTTAGAAAGAATGTGCTGCTGGACAACAGTTCCAGCAGGCTTCTGCGAGATATAGGCATGATGAGTCAGTCTTTTACTGGCTAGGCGGATTACTTTATATCATTTTTCGCTATACTTGGGTTCTATGAGCCTCTTCGATCTTCGCAAAAAGCACAGCATGCCAACACCGGATACCGCATTGCCAGGCCGGGCAGACGCAATACCCGTTGCCGGTGAGCATTATGTTAATGGCAATCCATTGCAGGGGCCGTTTGCCCCCCACTTGCAACAAGTAGTATTTGGTATGGGATGTTTTTGGGGTGTGGAGCGCAAGTATTGGCAGCTGGACGGTGTTTTTACCACCGCCGCAGGGTATGCCTCGGGTGTGACGCCCAATCCAACTTATCAGGAAGTGTGTGGCGGGCGTACCGGGCATAACGAAGTGGTATTAGTGGTGTTTGATCCCACTAAAGTGAGCTATGAGCAACTGCTCAAAGTGTTCTGGGAGGGCCACGACCCGACGCAGGGCATGAGACAGGGCAATGACATGGGCACGCAGTATCGATCGGGCATATATACTTACAGTGATGCGCAGTCTGCGCTCGCAGTGAAGTCACGAGATGTTTATCAGCGTGGTTTGGACGAGGCCGGTTTTGGAGCCATCACTACAGAAATAGTGCCCATACCTGCGTTTTACTATGCAGAGGACTATCATCAGCAATACCTGGCCAAGAATCCGCACGGTTACTGTGGTCTGGGGGGGACTGGCGTGAGCTGTCCTGAGGGTTTATCGATTAGCTGATATCAACTCATTTGCGCTTGGGGTATTACTGTTCACCCAGACGCGCTTGTTTTCGACGGCACAAAAAAGGGCTGGGTTGATTTGATCAATCCGGCCCTTGCATTTCGCCCGGCTAAAACTACCAGGTATAGGCTGCCTCGATACCGTAAGTGCGCGGCAGATTGTAAATGGTGCCGGCAGTTTCAGTAACGTCCACCAAAGGTGTACCTCCGGTGACGTAACGATCGTCTGTGAGGTTATTACCATAAGCGGTTATTCGCCAGGCCAGTTCAGGCGACGTCCAGGTCAATCGGGCGGTCACATCTTCCTGGTTCACCTTATAAACACCAGACTGGCAACTGGACACGTCGAAGCAGTTGTCCAGGTTCGTCCGGTAGGACCACGACACCATGGGTACGACATCGCCCATATCGGTCTGGAAGGTATACTGGATAGCGAGGAAGTAGATGCTGTCTGGCAGGCGCGGTAGGTCCTCATCGGAGCGGTCTACCGGACAGTTATTCACTGTGCTCAAGCCGACGGGGATATTGGTGCAGCCCGGCGGTATCGGGGCGCCAGGCACCGCAGCAAAGATGCGCTCATCCTCGTACTTTTCAATATCACTGTCGTTGAAGGTAAGGTTTGCCGTAATTTGCAAATTCTCCACGGGGAGCACCACCGCCTCGAATTCTACGCCGGCTATCCAGGAAGATTCGGCATTGATCAACGCGCCTGCTATGCGACCCGTGTCGGGGTTGATCCGCACGGTAGTCAACTGACGATCGGTGTAATCGTTATAAAACAGGGCTGAGTTGAGGCGCAGCCTATTATCCCAGGCCTCCATTTTGAAACCGATCTCATAGTTCCAGACCTCTTCCGGTTTGTAGTCTTCTATCAGGCTCGTGGCGACAGAAATCGTATCGGTGATGCCACCTGAGAGGAAGCCGTTGGCAACCGTAAAGTACAGGGTCCCCGAATCCATAAAACCCATAGCGTCAAAATTTCGCTGGATACTGGCCATGGGTGTGACCTTGGAATCGTCGTATTTTTGGGTCTGGTTTGCCAGAGGGTCGGGCAGTCCTGTTACAGGGTTGATAGCGGTGGTGAATCCGTGGTTGGGGTTAAACGTATCCGCGCCGCTGGGAAAGTCATAAAAAGTTTCGTTAATCGGAGATACCTGAGCATCACCGGTTGTTGCCAGAGTGGCTAGGTCTGCCACGCGAAACCTGCGAGTCAGCTTTTTCTCTTCCCAGGTGTACCGTGCGCCCAATGTTAACCGCCAGTACTCGTCAAAATTCCAATCAGCCTGGCTGTAAAAGGATACGGATTCATTCTTCGCCAGAAGCTCCGTGGTAGTGTTGATATAAAAAGCTAGGTTCGGAATACTAAGTGACCCAAAGAACGGACCGGATGGCCCGGCGGACGTCCCTGCGTCCGTTTTTTCATAAAATCCGAACGTGCCAACAACGTAGTCTAATTTGTCATCAAACGCAGTGCCGGCAAACTGGAATTCCTGGCTGTAGCTATCGGTATTACGCTGTGCAGTGGTCTGGTATCCGTAATTGGTGCGGCCCAGTAGTGCAATGCCGGAGGCGTCAAGTTCGTTGACTTCTCCGCCCTCAGTATTGCGCGCGGCCGTTATGCTTTTAAATGTCCCTATGTCGCCGACTTCCCAGTCTACCGTCAGTGCCAGCGTATTTACTTTGGCCTGGTATTTGTTAGGCAGCAAATCGGACATTATCTTGTCGATACCGAGGTTCTCATTTTCTGTGCACCATTCCTTGATGGTCTTACCCGTTGACGGGACAATAATAAAAGGATCCTGCAATGCGGCCTGCCAGCCTGCACCGTCAATGCCATTAACCACTTGGCAGTTTTGGCCTCGGGCCTTTTGATCAGTCCTGGCATAGTTGTAATTGAGGTCCAGAAGCAGGCTGTCACTGGCTACCCAACGCAACTGGGCCTGGCCGCCATAACGTTCGACATCGCTGTATTCTTCATCGTCGGTAAAACCTGGATAGTTTCCAGCGGCTTGTGGGGGCAAACCAGCGGGAATCTCGCTGTGCACATAACCATCTCGGTTGGTGCTAAACAGAGAAAAGCGCGACATCAGCGTGTCGCCGATGATTGGAATGTTCACCGTGGCTTTCCCGTCGAGTTGGTTGTAGTTGCCCACTCGAGCTTCTATGTGGCCACCAAATTCCTCGTTGGGCTTATTCGTAGCGTAAAGAATGGCGCCGCCGGTTGTGTTCTTACCAAAGAGAGTGCCCTGGGGTCCACGCAGGACCTGCACACTTTGGATGTCGACGTTGTCCAGCACTGCGCCGTCTGCGCGAGAGACATAAACACCGTCCACGTATATGCCAACGCCCGAGTCAAAGTTGACACCTGTATTGCGAGCGCCAACGCCGCGAATAAATACATTGCCGGCGCCCGTTGTGCCATTGCCGGTATACATGTCGACGTTGGGTACTACCCGCGTCAGGTCGGCGATATTATTGAGGCCCAGTTCCTGCAGGGTCTCGCCAGTAAAAGCAGAGACTGCGACCGGGGTTTCCTGTAGTGATTCCACGCGTTTACGGGCGGTGACGACGACCTCTTCCAGCACCGACTGGCCCAGCGCGACACTGGGGATAAATCCAGCAGAACCCGCTGCAATAGCAGCCGACAGATGAGATACAATAAGACGTTGTTTTCTAGACATACGGTGCCTCTCAAGACTTTCCATTGATGGAGCGACTGAGTGCCCTGCGCGTTGTGGACACTTCTTCGTTACTTTATTATCTTTTCGCAAGCGCGTTTCCGTCGTGGATTACCGCTTAGTAAAATCTAGCACCATGCGCTATCGAAAGCTATGCCCCGCTAGGGTTTCTTGGGTGAGTCATAAAAAAATGAATAGGGGGTTTAGATTTTTGTGCGATGACTGCCCATATTGCTACAGGGCGATAATTTCGGTGTTTTTCAAGCGTTAAAAAAGCCGCCCCAATGAGGCAGTGATGGCAGTCTCTACCCGCAAGATACGTTTCCCCAGCGACACGGCCTCACAACCCGCACCTTGCAGTTTCTCTACCTCATAGGGGATTAGTCCTCCCTCCGGGCCAACAATCAGGACGGTTTGTTTTTCTATATTCCTGGGGCAGGATGGATAATTGCCCGGATGAGCCAACAAGGCGGTGTCGTGTCCAATCAATCCAGGTAGTACGTCCTCTACAAAGGGTTTAAAGCGTTGATGGCATTGAACACGAGGGAGTATGGTATCTCGGGATTGTTCCAGCCCTTGCAACAAAAACTCTTGAATCGATTGAGTCTCCAGTACCGGACTCTGCCAATAGCTTTTTTCGACTCGGTAGCTGTTAATCAGGTGTAGCTCAGCCACACCGAATTCAGCCACTGTGCGCAGAATACGGCGCAGCATTTTAGGCCTCGGAAGGGCGAGAACAAGAGTCAGGGGTAGTTTTTCAGGGGATGGGCAATCCAGTGCGACTGCTAACGTGGCGACTTCTTCGCTGATGTCGAGAATCTCACCCTCGCCGGTCAAACCACCGATCTCGCCTATGCGTAATTTGTCTCCGGCATTCGCGCGGTGTACTTGCCGCAGGTGCTTCAGGCGCCGACCGCGCACCGCGATCGTGTTTGTTTCGAGGCGGTCGTCGTCGGAAAACAGTAGCAGGTTCAAGTTGCCCTCATCCGGCCCACAGGTCGTATTCGTCAGCTGCGCTGACCTCCGCTTCCACCATGTCTCCCGGTTGCAGGCCAGACTCGCCCTCCAGGTAAACCTTGCCATCAATTTCCGGAGCGTCTGCGCTGGAGCGGCCTACCGCCCCCGATGCATCGACTTCATCGATGAGGATCTCAATAGTCTTGCCGATCTTGTTCTGCAATTTCGTCGCGCTAATTTTTTGCTGCAATGCCATGAAACGATCCCAGCGCTCCTGCTTCAAATCATCGGCAACAGGGTTCGCAAGCGCGTTGGCGCGAGCACCCTTTACGGGGGAGTACTGAAAACAGCCCACGCGATCCAGTTGGGCCTCGCGAATGAAATCCAGGAGTATTTCAAAATCCGCATCTGTCTCGCCTGGAAAGCCCACGATAAAAGTGCTTCGCAACGTGATATCGGGGCAAATGTCGCGCCAGGACCTAATCCGCTCTAGAGATTTTTCTGCCGCTGCCGGTCGCTTCATACGTTTGAGAACTTCCGTGCTGCCGTGCTGAAAGGGCACGTCGAGATAGGGCAAAATTTTTCCTTCGGCCATCAATGGAATGACGTTGTCAACGTGCGGATAGGGGTAAACGTAATGCAGTCGCACCCAGATACCAAATTCGCCCAGCGCTTCACACAGTTCCTGCATGCGTGTTTTTAGTGGTCGACCATTCCAGAACCCAGTGCGGTATTTGGTATCTACGCCGTAGGCACTGGTGTCTTGCGATATTACCAGCAACTCGCGTACACCGGCGCGTACCAAGCGTTCGGCTTCTTCCATGACATCACCGATCGGTCGACTCACGAGATCGCCGCGCATATCGGGGATAATGCAAAAACTACAGCGATGGTTGCAGCCTTCGGAAATTTTCAGGTAGGCGTAGTGACGGGGCGTTAGCTTGATTCCCTGAGGGGGCACAAGGTCGGCAAAGGGTTCATGCACCGGCGTGTAAGGTACGTATTTGTGTACAGCACTGACGACCTCTTCGTAGGCCGCTGGCCCTGAAACACTCAAGACCTTGGGGTGTAACTCGCGAATAGACTGTGCGTCGTCGCCCTTGCCCATGCACCCGGTAACGATTACCCGTCCGTTTTCGCTGATGGCTTCGCTGATAGCGTCCAGTGATTCCTGCTTGGCGCTGTCGATGAAGCCGCAGGTGTTTACTACGACGATATCGGCACCATCGTAGGTAGGCACTAAGTCGTAACCATCAACCTTAAGTTGGGTGAGGATGCGCTCGGAATCCACTAACGCCTTGGGACAGCCCAGACTGACAAATCCCACCTTATTTTTTTTCGAACTATTCATTCATTGGCCAATTTTGTCACGGTGAGACTTCGTGGTCGCCTCGAGTTGCTGTGAGACCTTGGGAGTGGCGCCGAGAATTTCAAAGGAGGTGAATGCTAACGAATATCGTCTGAACAATCAGCATAAATATATTGTGGGCTTGCTAGTGTATTCCCGATTGGGGATGATTACCTTGCCGGGAGAGAGGATATGAAATTAGATGTCAGGGAGAGTACTTTCAAATGGCAATTGACGCGAGATTCCCGCTCACAGTCTATGGTTCCAGTATTTCCTATTTTACCGGCAAATTAGAGAATTACTTCCGGCTTAAGGGTATTCCCTATCGACTGCAGTCCCTTGTGGCGCGGTCTGTGGTCAAGGAAAAAACAGGGTCGACGCAGATGCCGGCGGTTGAATTCGCTGACGGGCGTTGGATGAGTGACAGTACGCCGATAATCGAATGGTTCGAGGCTGAGTACCCGGCAACTGCGGTAATACCCCAGGACCCATTGCAGCGATTCTTCAGTCTGTTGCTTGAAGATTACGCCGACGAGTGGCTGTGGCGCCCGGCAATGCACTACCGCTGGTATTACCGCGAAGGTGCCCATTTTGCGAGTCGTCATCTTGTTAATGAGATTGCAGCGGACGTACCCGCCCCCGCTTTTATCAAGCGAGCAATCATTACGCGGCGTCAGCGAGGAGGGTACACCACCGGTGATGGGATCAGTGTAGACCAGGTGCCGGGGGTAGAGGCTATTTATCGGCGTACGCTTGAGCAATTAGAGGCTATTTTCCGAACCCGACCGTTTCTCCTGGGCGACAAACCGAGCCTCGCCGATATTGGATTCTCCGGACCTTTTTTTCGCCATTTTGGTTTAGATCCTGTGCCCGCCGAGATCATGCGTCAGGAGGCCCCTGCCGTTTGGGAATGGGCCGCCCGACTGTGGAATACGCGATTGCAGGATTGTTCTGGTGCATTGCTGCAAGGTATTCCCGCGGACTGGGGACCTATTTTTGATGAGATTGGCAGGCAGTACCTGCCTTACCTTTGCGCCAATGTAGACGCGGTAACGGCAGGAAGAAAGCGATTTGACGCCAATATTGATGGTGTTCAGTACCGGGGTGCCCGCTGGTCAAAATACAGGGTATGGTGTTTGCAACAGTTGCGCGTCCATTTCAAAGCGCTTGCGTCTTCAGATCAAGTTAAGGCGCAGGCATTATTGGAGCAATACGGTTGTTGGGAACCCCTGTGGCGCCATGGACAGCTACCTATCGATGCGGGATTCTGCGAGCAACTACCGTTTCATGTTGATGCAAAGATGATCGAGGTCTATGAATAGCGCAATCAAGATCAGAAGCGGTACTTCACTGCGACTTGCAGTTGTCTAGCATCCCCCGTATTACCGTCTTCATTTTCACGGCGGCCCCACAGGTACTCCCCACCAATATCGATGCGCGGGATCGGCGACCATATCAGGTTTGACGAAAAACGCACTGTACGCTTGTAAGCGTCACCCTCAACAAAACTCGGGTTGTTTACGTCCACTAGACCGAATGTGAAGTTGGACCGTAACTGGTTTACGCCCCACCAGTGTTGCCACGAGCCATACCCGGCAAAGATCCTAAAGAGCTTCAGTTCTTCTGTGTCTTTATTAAATATACCGTCGTAACTGCCAATGCTGGACAGATCGTTGACATAACGTCCTATGCCATCCCCGTAACTCGCCTGAAATACAAGTGTGTCACGATCATTCAACCGAGGAGTCCTGAAACGCCCACTGATTGACGTCCCCCAGGCGTACTTTTTGTCCACGACGCCGGTACAGTTTTGCCCCCGAATTTCTCTGCCTATTAGCGCCAGCTTGATATGGAGTCGGTCGTCAGGTTCGAATCGTCCTGCCAGCACCATGTCGGGTGTGCGGGTGACGCCAGATCCGTTTTGAACCTCCGGGTTGGGGTCTTCCATGGAAATCTGGAGCTCGTATTGTTCCCCTAATTTCGGTTTGTATCGCACCTGGCTCTGGCGCACATTGATACGGCCGTTCAAACCCTCAAAGTCTATTTCTTCGGGTGATGCAGCGGGGTCCATAAAAGTTGTCCAGGTCTTGCCTGCAAGCACGCGATTCCATTGACCAAAGGCGTGCCGAAGACGAAAGGTGTCATCTTCACCGGCGAAATCGCCTTCAATAAAAGCACGCATGATGCCGTAGTTAGTCGGTTGCCTGAGATCGAAGTTGAGTCTGGATTGATTGGCGGTAATACTACTTTGCGCCAATTCGCCGTCAGTACCATCTGCTCCCACGGGTATCGAGCCGGTTATGAATCTGTCCTTGATTTTCAGGGGATCAAAATTGTAGACGATATCCGTTTTAACAAACCCACCAATAGCCAGTGCCGCGTCTGTGCCAGGTAAACGCCATGCGCCTTTGAAATCTTTGAGTGAGTCCCGGGTGGGATCGTCCGCCTGAGCCTGCGCAACTTTGTTCCCGGTCTCGATGTCTTGTTCGGTCTCAGCGCTGGTCGTATCCGGCTCTGTATCCACGGTGGCAACTTGTACTAGCACTGTCACCGGCGTCAACTCTTCTTCAGCATCGGGTGTAGACACAAAATCGCCACTTTCAACGGGTGGCTTCTCACGCAGTCCATCCAATTCCCGGGTGAGGTTCGCTATTTTTAGAGACTGGCTATCCAGTAATTGCCGTTGGGAATCGAGTTCTCGCTGTTGCTCATGCAACAGTGCGATTACCTCGCTCAGGTCCATAGTTTTCGGTGCGGACGCAGTACCATCACCAGCAGGCGCGATGGCGGCTTCCGGGGTGGGTACGATTATTTCGCTGTTGGCGACGACATTGGTAGTCGGGGGGGGCGCCGTGGACGGTTTATCTTCTGCCAAAGCGCGTGCGGTATATGCGCTGAGCATAGCAAGCAGGATAAATGATGCGAAGCAGTTTATGCTGAATTTCATGTTGAGTTTCCGAATCAGGGCTGTGGCAGCCAAGTTTCTTCGATGGTCGTCAATGTCATTTGAAACCTTTTACTTCTTAGTGCATACCACCGGCGCATACCTAACGCTGGGGTACTCACCAGGTGGTCGAATCCATCGCGCGTTAGAACGGTTGTATCTCTTGCACTTCGTAAAATTTGACCTCAAGTGAACTGGGTGGGTTGTTACCCATGGCTTTTTGGAATTCGGCCATGTGGGGAGTTGCCATGTGGGCTTTTAATGCTTCGACACTGTGCCACTTTTCAGTAATCCGCAGTGCGTTCGGGTCGTTCAACTCAACGCTAAAAGTGTAGTCATCACAGCCTTCCTCAGCGCGGCTGGCTGTTTCCATCGCGCCGATTGCGTTTTGCATGGCGACGATATCTTTACTCGTACTTTTGACTACGGCGTTGACGACTATCATGATTCGCTCCTGTTTCTTTTGTGGGCTCCGGCAATGTTCGCTGGGAATAATAAACTTACCTCAATCTACCCGGCTAGGACAGCAATTATGCCTTGATGTTGACTGCTGACTACCTTCCCTGGCGATTTTCTCGGCGCCATTTCCACGGCGGCACTGGATCTGGGTTGGCCCACAGTCCTCGACCAGCCTCGCGAGCCTGTTGCTCGGATTCGGCCAGTCTGTGTTCATGGGGAGCGTAGTGGCGATACCACCAGGCGTCTCCGTTTTCGACCATAGCCAGATTGATGTTAACGTCGCGCAGGTAGAGCGTCCCTACGGTGCGGCCGTAACGGTCAGTTTCCACGATTACCACACCAACGGTTTTTTCGTCTACCAGCTTCGCCAGTGCTCTGCTCGAGGCTTTACCGTGAGGTTGGTCACGCTCTGGAGTGTCAATGCCAAAGAGGCGTACCTTGTGTTGTGTATTGCTTGGGTCCAGCACTGAGACAGTATCGCCATCGGCGACACGTACCACGCGTCCGGAAAAATCGAACTCGGGAATGGGGTCGCCTTCTCTGGCAGCCCCAATCTCGTCCATTTTCTCTGCGGCACGCCGCCATCCTGCGTCAGGTCGTGCGGCATATTCTTTTAACGTTGTTGTGACTTGGTGGTACAGATCGACAGGCCAGGTAACCTGGCCTGTACTGATGTACTGCAACAGGCTGAAGCCCAGGAGCACGACCACAATGTTGCGAAGCTGTCGCAGTTTCCTGGTATGACGAGCCATTATTTGTTGCTGCTAGATCTACTGCTTGGTAGAAAGCGTTAACGTGGGATCAGTCATCGGCAACGTTTCAGTGGCTGATTCATTGCCGGGTCGATACCAGATAGGAGAAGACCACGCTCGTTCCTGCAATGTTTTGGGTAGATCGGAGCGCGGCTCCTCTCCAGCACGAATGGCATCCCAGGTCGACCAGCGGCAGCTGGGGTTCTCCAGCACGCGCACGTAGTAGAAGGCCTCGTGTCGCGGATCAAAATCAGGGTCGCGCCATACTGCCTTCAGTTCACTGGCGCCATTGTTTGCGCTAATGGAACAATCAGCGAGGTTCACCGTGGCGCCGTTGTCTGGGCAGCGTCCGGTTGCGGGGTCAACGTCCAGGTCGTCCGAGCAGGCGACGTCGTAAATGCGCTCCTGATGCTCCCCGTCGCGCAGGTAGCCTTTAATAATCTGTGCTCGTTGCAGCGGTGTGCCCCTCGCGTCTGCCGCTGCCCATACGACAAAAGTGGGTGTACGCAATCCGTCTGCCGCTAGGTCGCTGCCCATACTGACGCCGTTTGCGTAAGCAATTGACGTTAGCTGGGGGCTCTGCAAAATATTTGATTTAAAATCGTAGCCACCGAAGAAGCGCACTTTCATAAGCGGGCCGCTGGTGGCAAAAGTTTCCTTGCGCCGGAAGGCCGCGTAGATTGACTCTCGGGTATTTTCCTCGGCCCATACACCCGCCAACCCGGAAGCTGACCAAAATTCAAAACCTGAACTGGCTAGGTAACTCCTTCCATCCACCTCTTTTACCAGATTTGGGTCAATATACTTTATCGCCGTTCCGTACAGAAAAGAGACTGGAATCGAGCCGCGGAGATCCGGCTTGCCATCGAGCATGCCGGCTTTGGAAAAAAAGGTTTCCTCATCTTCCGAGCTGGCTGCATCGTGGGTGTCACTGGCGCCGATAACACCGAACTTGTATGGGTTCACCACGCCGCCCGATTGAATATTCAATCCCCTTAGATAGGCGTCGCGGACATAGCTCCCGGCAGGCTCGCTATAAAGCTTAGTGGCGACCCGATATGGCGTTATTTCAAAATTTGCCCATTCATCATTCTTTGAGAGTAGGGGGTGTGTGTCGGAGGTGCCCTTGATTTGGGTTATTTCCACCAGTGGCTCGTTGCGCAAACGTTTCTCTGAATAGGCATCGTCAAACGGATTACCCGCCCAGTCGGTTAGCTTGAACATTTGGCCGTTCGAACCATTGGAGTTATGTGGAATCGCCAGACTTTCTATTCCCTGCGAGCGCAAATCATCCATCCATGTCCACAGTCCCTCAGGGTTCTGGGAATTGAACCGGGAAAAAGGCATGGCTGGCAGGCGCTCGCTGTCGCGAAAGATCACATTGCGATGCAGGTTGCCCTGATCATCGCTGGACGAGGTGTATTCAAAGGCGGCAAAGGTGGTGAAGCTACCGGGCAAATAGGCGTCGTTGGCAGCGCGAATCGTGTCACGCCAGGCGGATTTGGTTACGGCTTCCACCATGGGTGAGTCGATGCTGCCATCAAGCAAGCCATTCAGTACCGCCGGGAGGAATGTCCCGAACGTTTTTCCGCGTGGGATTAGGCTAAGAGTGTTCATGTTATTGGGGGCGTTAATGTCGTGTAGTGGTTTGGCCAGATCATATTGGGAAAATTCACTGGTGGTGTCAGCGGCCTCCTTGACCAGGCCCATCAGCATAGCGTGGTCGGTGACGGCGTAGAAATCCAGTGGTTGTCGCAGTTGCACCTGGTATCCGCTGGGATGATCCAGCGCCTCTCCCTTTGCATAGCGATAGGCGTCGTCCGGTGTGGCGACTGTGCCAAAAACATAGGCGTCAAAAGAATAGGCGGTGTGCACGTGCAGATCGCCGAAGTAGGCGTTGCGATCGGGGTTAGGCGGTTGGCGCAGTGTCAGAATTTCCTCATTAATGGGTAGCAGCGAATTGTTGTCGCGAGCCGCTCCGGCAAAGCCCCTGTCCTCGTTGGTTTGGAAATCGGTGAGTGAATTATCAGATACGGAACAGGCACACAGTCCGACGATTAGGCAGCCATTGAGGAGGATTTTTCCGTTGAGCATTTGATTATTCCCAGCCGCTTTGTGTGGGCCGATGATAGGCGGCGGAGGCGTAGCAGTCCAGTGTTGATCGGCCGAGTACCTATGAGCAGTGGGGAATGCCATTGGAGGAAGCTCTGCGCTATGAATTTGAGCGCGGCCTGTCCGTGATTGAATCAAATGAAACAGTGGGAAGGTGCTAACAGGTTTGCTTCCGGGAAGGGTCGGCACGGCGATTTTGATTCTATCTGAGCAGCGCTAAAATTCGGACGTACTGCGTTTGCTGCGAGCGCGCACATGGAACTCGCTCTGTAGCAGCGCCATTAGCTTCAGGCTGTCCTCTCGATTTAGAAAATCTCCCAGCGTGACCCGGTCGGTGCGGTCGTGTACGCATAGGGCTGGCCCATCCCAGGGGTGTTGCTCGTTGGTGATGGTCAGTCCGGAGTTCTGCCTGGAAAATTCCCAGCGTTCACTAGGTGTGCGGCGACCCTGGTCAATGCACACAGAGTCCTCGCTGACGGTTATCACCTGCTGGAATTGTTGCTTCCGGTTTGCGTAGTGCAGTCCAGCGCCCAATGCCAACATCTCTGCGCCCGCAAAAGGCAATATAAGCCACGCGCCCAGCAGCGCGAAGATTACAGCAATGGCGAGAACGGGCAAGGAGAGGGCAAATAGCAGCAGCAGGTTGGCTCGCCAGCTGGCCGATTGATTGGGCCTGGCAATGATCATCAGGCGAGACGCTGTGCGGGTGCTGCTAACCACGGCGATAATTCCTGTGCTTCTTTCTTTCAAGTCTAGTTAATTTTCCGGGACTCGCCTACTCTCTAGCGAAGAATTAGTGATGCATAGAGGGTTGTTGCGTGACGGCCATGTTAATTGAAGCAGCTGAATTGTTATCCGGTTACGAAGCGGTGGTATTTGACTGTCGCTTTTCTCTGGCGGATTCGCAGGAGGGAAGGGCGTTATATGAGCAGGGCCATATTCCAGGCGCTTACTATCTGGACCTCAATCACGACCTGGCTGCTCCGCAGGGTACGCACGGTGGTCGCCACCCGCTGCCGGACCCCGCTGAGTTCGCCTCCACGCTGGCAGCGTGCGGGGTTGGGCTTGACACACGGGTGGTCGTCTATGACGATTCTCGCCTGGGTTTTGCTGCCCGCCTGTGGTGGCTAATGCGGTCCCTGGGTTATCGTCCCCCGCGGCTGCTCAATGGTGGCTACCGGGCCTACCTTTCGGCGGGTGGGCCTGCTGATACCGCCCTGCCAACTCGAGATTCAAACGGGTTGGCACCGTCGCTGGTGATGGGTTACACGGGATATTGCGATATCGAGGGAGTGTCCGCAGCCCAGGCCAAGGGCGCTTTGCTGGTCGATTCTAGGGAGGCGCGTCGTTTTGTCGGGATTGAGGAGGCCATTGATCCGGTCGCGGGCCATATCCCCGGTGCCATCAATCGACCCTGGCAGGGTGTAACCAGTGCTGAAGGCAGGGTGTTAAGTCGAGCGGGACTGCATGCGCACTTCAGTGAAGCCCTCGAGGCACAGCAGCTGGTAGTCTATTGCGGCTCTGGCGTGACGGCCTGCGTTAACCTATTTTCACTGGCTCTACTCGGTCGGGAGGATGCCGCGCTGTATCCTGGCAGTTGGAGTGATTGGTGCAGCTATTTATAGTGAGGAAGACGGCGGCGAGTGAGGTCGCAAGATTTTAGTGAAAAAGAGAAAGAATTGAGGAGACGCGCATGATTAAGCTAAAGCACGAAGCCGAATTGGTCACGCATGCCTTGCGCGTCGGCGCGGTGTACGCTAAAAAAAGAGGCGTTGGAAAGTTCGAGGGAACCGATTCAGCCAAGAATAAAATAACCTATCTGTATCGTCTTCTGGTACACGACAAGTTGGTTCAGCCCCTGGCGAAAGGCAAGGAGAGTGAGCCGAATATGAAACACAAGCTGGCGCTGTGGATGTCACGGCAACTGCCCCCCGATCACCCGTTATTGCAGGCAGACGACTAAAAGTCTGCGGGACACTCACCCCGCAACCACTGTCCGGTCGAGGGGTGAGTAAATTCCAGAATCGTGGCATGTAGCATTAGTCGGGGCGCCATGCCCAATGCGGTTTCGTGGGCATACATATCGCAGCCCAGAATCGGGTGACCCAATTCACGCATGTGAATACGCAGCTGATGCGTGCGACCGGTGAACGGCTTTAGCAGCAGCCGCGTGCGATCGTCGAAGCGCTCCAACACCTCAAAGTGTGTCAGGGCTGATTTACCCCGTTGCTGGCAGATCATTTGTCGGGGACGGTTTTCCCAGTCACTGGCAATGGGCAAGTTCACCTCCCCTTCATCGCTCGCCAAAACGCCGTAAACAATCGCGTGATAGGTCTTATTTACCTCGCGCTGCTGAAACTGTCGACTGATGTGAGCGTGAGTAGGTTTGTTCAACGGCACCACCATAATGCCCGAGGTATCCAGATCCAGCCTGTGCACGATGCTCGCTGTCGGATAGCGCTGTTGTAGCCGGGTAATCATGCAATCCTTGTTCAGCGGGTGGCGCCCCGGAATGCTCAGCAGCAGATCAGGTTTGCGCACCAGCAATAAGTCGCTGTCCTCATAGAGGATGGTGATCTCTTCTTTGCTGTGAGGGACGAGGTAGGGTGGTGGTTGCATGGGTTTGGTCGATGGGCCTGATGTTGCGGGTCGGTGATTTGAATTGAGTTGCCTAGTCTACACCCTACCTGCGGGAGGGCTGCCTCACACTATTGGATCGGCGCCCAGAACCCCCATCCAGGCGCCCGCGAAGTCGTCGCCAGCGAGTCTGCGCAAGGATGCACGCTTTTTGGCCTGTCCCAGCGGCAAATACACGCCGCATTCTCCGCAACCCGACTTATTTTTAGACTGAGACAGGCCGTTGGAATCCCACTATTGGTACGCCACGCAGAATTTTTGTACACTGTACGACTCCCAAACCGCCGAGAATACCCACGCATGAACCCTAATTTCCTGGACTTCGAACAGCCGATCGCAGAGCTGGAAGTCAAGATCGAGGAGTTGCGACTGGTCGGCTCCGACAACGAGATCAATATCAGCTCGGAAATCGACACTCTGCGGGACAAGAGCACCAAGCTCACCGAAAAAATTTACTCCAACCTCTCCGCCTGGGAAATTGTGAAAGTCGCGCGTCACCCCCAGCGTCCCTACACCCTGGACTACATACCGCGTATTTTTAACGAATTTGATGAACTGCACGGCGACCGCCACTTCGGTGATGACAAAGCGATTGTGGGCGGCATTGCCCGTATCGACGATAAGCCGGTGATGGTCATTGGTCAGGAGAAGGGTAGGGCAGTAAAAGACAAAGTGCTGCGTAATTTCGGTATGCCCAAGCCAGAAGGGTACCGCAAGGCCCTGCGGCTGATGGAGATGGCAGAGCGCTTTAAAATGCCCGTCGTCACACTTATTGACACTCCTGGGGCTTATCCCGGCATTGATTCAGAGGAGCGGGGTATCAGTGAATCCATCGCCCGCAATTTGGCGGTGATGTCCCGTTTGGCAACGCCCATTATCTGCATTGTGATCGGAGAAGGCAGTTCCGGTGGGGCCCTTGGTATCGGGGTGGGCGATCACCTGGCGATGCTGCAGTATTCGACCTACTTCGTAATTTCACCTGAGGGTTGCGCCAATATCATCTGGAAAGATATTGCACATGCGCCGGAGGCGGCCGAGGCGATGGGAGTGACGTCCAAAAATCTCCAGGATTTAGGCATTGTCGATGCCACAATTCCCGAGCCCCTGGGTGGTGCACATCGGGATGTGGACATGATGGCGCAGAGAGTCCAAGAGCATATCGTCGAGCAGTTAGATAACCTGCAACAATTGCCGCTGGAAGAGTTATTGAATAAGCGTTACCAGCGACTCATGTCCTACGGAACGTAAGCGGGATTGCTCCATTACGCTGATTTTAACCATTCGCTGAACGAGCTAGCTGCCGCTACTCACTGGTACGTGGGGCTTAGTGGCGGTGTGGACTCCACGGTATTGCTGCACTTGCTGCATGCCTGGCGCTCGCAAAATCCTACTGCGACGCCGTTAAGTGCCATTCATATTAACCACGGATTGCAGACTGCAGCCCCACTCTGGCAGCGGCACTGTGAGCAAGTGTGTCAGTCTTTGGGCCTTCCTCTTCTTACGCGAATCGTGGATGTTGGCAGCGCCGGTAGCGGTGAGGCCGCAGCGCGGGACGTTCGCTATCGGGCATTCGAGGAGCAACTGCAACCGGGCGCCGTTCTTTTTCTGGCGCATCATCTGGATGATCAGGTAGAAACATTTTTCCTGCGATTAATGCGTGGTGCTGGAGTGGAAGGGTTGGCTGGCATGCCGCGTACACGAGCCCTGGGGGCAGGCGCACTCGTGCGCCCCCTGCTTGACTGCACACGTAGCGCGATCGAGGAGTACGCTGCGCGGCACGACCTGGACTCGGTGCAAGACCCGTCAAACAGCGACATCACCATGGATCGCAATTTTCTGCGCGCTCAGGTGTTGCCGCTGCTGGGCACTCGCTGGCCGGCTTATCGTCAATCTATTGCCCGCGCCAGTGAGCACATGGCCGTTGCTGCGGGGGTCCTTGCTGACGGGCTGGGAGTTCCACAGACTGTGCGCAGCGCGATGGGAGACGAGGGCCTGCGGGTACAGGAGTTGATCACAGCACAAGAGGCCGTCGCCGCTATCCGATTGCGGGCGTGGTTGCGGTTGTCTGGCTGTCGAGCTCCGGATCAGGCTGCACTTGCAGAGTTTCTGCGTCAGCTGCGCTCGTCAGCGGCAGATGCTAATCCTCAGTTGGTCTGCGGTGATTACGTTCTGCAACACTATGGTGAAGGCGTCTACCGGGTTCCGGTATTTGATGAGCCTCCTCCAGTGGAAGATCTGGTGCTGGCCGCGGGCGAGCGCAGGGTAGTGCCGGGCGTGGGCATCGTGAGCCTTCTGCCTGCCGTCGGTGCTGGCCTGAGATTAGCGCCCGACGATCTGCTCACGCTGCACTGGCGTCGTGGAGGCGAGCGTTGCCATTTGCCTGGTCGGGTTGGCAGTACCAGTGTGAAGAGACTGCTGCAAGACCATACTGTCCCACCCTGGTGGCGAAATCGCCTTCCCTTGCTGAGCCTGAAGGGCGAACTTCTGGCTATTGGGGATATAGCCCAGTGTAAATCCGATCGTTGGTGTCAGTCGGCACCTGCGGGCGAAAACTTGTGGTCCCTGCACTGGGAACGGGTCTTTCACCCCTCTTGTGATTGAGCTGGCGCCGCCTTTCTGGTAACCTGACTTTCCATCTTTTTGCAGGATCTGATCCGTTCAGCACTGCGCCATGTCAGCGCCGGATCCAGAGATTGCAGGCCCAAAACAATAGCATAAGTATAGGCTTTTCATGACGCGTTACGTCTTCGTCACAGGTGGTGTGGTTTCGTCTCTTGGCAAAGGTATCGCGGCCGCTTCACTGGCGGCCGTGCTCGAGGCCAGAGGGATTAAGGTTACCCTGCTCAAGCTCGACCCTTATATTAACGTCGATCCTGGAACCATGAGCCCCTTTCAACACGGGGAGGTGTTTGTTACTGAAGACGGTGCCGAAACGGACCTGGATCTGGGGCACTACGAGCGCTTTTCCAATACCACCATGAAGCGCACCAACAACTTTACCACCGGCCGTGTCTACAACGCCGTGCTGCGCAAGGAGCGCCGTGGAGACTATCTGGGTGGCACTGTGCAGGTGATTCCCCACATCACGGATGAAATCAAACGCCGGGTGGTGCTCGGAGCGGGTGACGCCGATGTTGCAGTCGTTGAGATTGGCGGCACGGTGGGCGACATTGAAGGCCTGCCTTTTCTTGAGGCGACGCGACAACTCAAGGTTGAGTTGGGGGCAAGCCGCGCGCTGTTAATGCACCTCACGCTGGTGCCCTACATCGCCACTGCCGGCGAGATAAAGACCAAACCCACACAGCACTCAGTGAAGGAACTGCGTTCCATCGGTTTGCAGCCGGACATCCTGCTGTGCCGATGCTCTGTGGATATCGACGAAGGCGCACGCAAGAAAATCTCCCTGTTCACCAACGTGGAGGAGCGGGCCGTTATTCCGCTGCTGGATGTGGATTCCATCTACAAAATCCCGGGTATGCTGCGCGATTTTGGTCTGGATGATTTCGTGGTGGAGCGTTTCGGAATTGAATGCAAGAGCGCGGCTGACTTGTCCGAGTGGGAAGATGTTGTAGAGCGAGAGTTTGCCAGCGCTCGCGGTCAAGTGCGCATTGCCATGGTAGGCAAGTACGTGGACCTGCAGGACGCCTATAAATCCCTTAATGAGGCCCTGGCTCATGCTGGGCTACAGACTTTAACGGATGTAAAAATTGAACATATTGACGCTGAGGAGATTGAGCGCAATGGCACGGAGGCGCTCATGGGTGTCGATGCTATTCTCGTTCCCGGCGGATTTGGCGATCGTGGTGTTGAAGGCAAGATTATAGCGGTGCGCTATGCGCGAGAGAACAGCATTCCCTTTCTGGGAATTTGTCTGGGTATGCACGTCGCCCTGGTGGAGTATGCGCGCAATGTCGTTGGCCTGGAGGGAGCAGACTCAACGGAGATGAATTTGTCCACGCAGCATCCCATCGTGGCGCTGATCACACAGTGGATGAATGCCGATGGCAGTTCGGTGCAGCGGGATGAGGCTTCTGACAAAGGGGGAACCATGCGTCTGGGCGCCCAGCCCTGCCATCTGGAGGACAATAGCAAAGTGCGAGAGGTCTATGGCGAAGACACTATCTCCGAGCGCCATCGTCACCGCTACGAGGTAAATAACAATTATCTTAGCCAGTTGCAGGAAGCGGGAATGCGGGTCGCCGGGTGGTCGGAGGATCGCTCTTTAGTAGAAATAATTGAGTTGCCTGAGCACCCCTGGTTCATCGCGTGTCAGTTTCACCCGGAATTCACGTCCAGGCCGCGTGGCGGGCATCCACTTTTCACCAGTTATATCGAAGCCGCTATCGCGCATTCCCGGGCGTAGGCCGGTGACCGTTTGCGCTGAGATTCAGAGTACAAGGCCTTGACTGATCAGACTGTTTCCGTAGGTGATTTGCAAATAAATAATGCCGCCCCGTTTGTGTTGCTCGGTGGTGTCAATGTCTTGGAAAGTCGCGAGTTTGCGCTGCGAGTGGCGGAGCACTATGTCGATGTCTGTCGCCGCCTGGACATACCGTATGTATTTAAGGCCTCTTTCGATAAAGCTAACCGCTCCTCTATCCACTCCTTTCGTGGGCCGGGCCTCGACGAGGGGTTGTCTATTCTGGCGGCGGTGAAGGCAGCATTTGATGTTCCGATCATTACCGATGTGCACACGCCGGAACAGGCCGCACCCACCGCTGAGGTGTGCGATATTATCCAGCTTCCGGCATTCCTCGCCAGGCAGACGGATCTGGTGGCTGCCATGGCCGCAACCGGCGCGGTGATCAATATCAAAAAGCCGCAGTTTCTGAGCCCGTCCCAGATGGGCAACATCGTGGAGAAATTCGCAGAGTGCGGCAATACGCGCGTAATGCTGTGCGAGCGCGGCAGCAGCTTTGGCTACGACAACCTGGTGGTGGATACGCTCGGTTTTGGGGTGATGAAACGCACCTGCGGGAACGCCCCTATCATCTTTGACGTTACCCACGCTCTGCAGTGTCGGGATACGGGAGGGTTGGCTTCCGGCGGTCGCCGTTCGCAGGTAGGTGAGCTTGCGCGCGCTGGTATGGCGGTGGGTCTGGCGGGACTATTCCTGGAAGCCCACCCCGAACCCGACAAAGCACTCTGCGATGGCCCCAGTGCATTGCCTCTGGCGCAATTGGAACCCTTTCTGGCTCAGGTGAAGGCGGTTGATGACCTGGTAAAGTCCTTGCCCCCCCTGCAAATCGATTAGCATTTACGGAGTTTGACTACATGACGAATATCACCAATGTGCAGGCCTTTGAGGTCATGGATTCTCGCGGTAATCCGACGGTGATGGCCGAAGTGACCCTTGAGTCCGGCGAAGTCGGTTCTGCCTATGCACCCTCCGGCGCATCGACCGGCTCCCGCGAAGCGCTGGAACTTCGCGATGGTGATAAAGGGCGCTACCTGGGCAAAGGTGTGCTGAAGGCCGTCGGTCACGTCAATGGCCCTATCAAAGATTTGTTGTTGGGGCGTGCCGCTGGAGGTCAGCGCGAACTGGACGCAGCCATGATCGAGGCAGACGGCACTGAGAACAAGGCAACGTTTGGCGCCAACGCGATTCTTGCCGTATCACTGGCGGCCGCAAAGGCAGCCGCCAAGTCCAAACGTGTTCCTTTGTATCAACACATCGGCGAATTAAATGGCAGCACCGAGTTCAGTATGCCCGTGCCGATGATGAATATCCTCAACGGTGGTGAGCACGCAGACAACAACGTGGATATCCAGGAGTTTATGGTGCAGCCGGTTGGGGCAAGCAGTTTTGCCGAGGGCCTGCGCGCTGGAGCAGAGATTTTTCACTGTCTCAAAGGGGTGTTGTCGGCACAAGGCCTGAGCACGGCCGTAGGTGATGAGGGCGGCTTTGCGCCTAATTTGCCGTCCAACGAAGCGGCCCTCGAGGCGATCGCCGACGCGGTGAACAAGGCTGGCTACAAATTGGGTACGGATATCACCCTGGCTCTGGATTGTGCGGCCTCAGAATTTTATAAGGATGGTATTTACGATCTTGCTGGTGAGGGCAAGCAGTTTAGTAGCGAAGCCTTCGCCGACTACCTCGCTGATCTTGCGGCTGGTCATCCGATTATCTCCATCGAAGACGGTTTGGACGAGTCGGACTGGGATGGCTGGAAACTCCTCACCGACAAGATTGGTGACAAGGTGCAGTTAGTGGGAGATGACCTGTTTGTTACCAATACAAAAATCCTCCAGGAGGGCATCGACAAAGGGGTGGCTAACTCCATTTTGATTAAATTCAACCAGATTGGCAGCCTGTCTGAAACACTCGATGCCATTGCAATGGCCAAAGCGGCTGGTTATACCGTGGTGATTTCGCATCGCAGCGGTGAGACTGAGGACACGACTATCGCTGATCTGGCGGTGGCCACAGCAGCGGGCCAAATTAAAACGGGCTCGCTGTGCCGATCGGATCGTGTGGCCAAGTACAACCGTCTGCTGCGCATCGAAGCAGAACTTGCTGGCCGTGCGCCTTACCGCGGACTGGCCGAATTCTCCCGCCAGTGAGCATCTAGTTAATGCGCTGGCTCCTGGTCACTCTGCTATTGCTCTTGGGTGTATTGCAATACCGTTTGTGGATAGCCGATGGCAGCCTGGCCGAGCAACGTCGCCTTGAGATGCGGGCTGAGGAACAGAGCCGTATCAACAGTGACCTCGAGGCACGCAACGGGGTTTTGGAACGGGAAGTGATCGAGTTGCAAGAAGGCGGCAATAAGGGAGTGGAGCAGCGCGCACGGGAGCAGCTGGGGCTGGTCCGCGAGGGCGAAACCTTTTACCAGACAGTAGACAGCCCTGAAACGGACTCGCCATGAGCCGCAACGAAGCGCGGTGCTGGGCGATACTACCTGCTGCTGGAACGGGCAGTCGCATGGGCGGTGATCTGCCCAAACAATATTTGGAGGCTGCAGGCGCAACACTACTAGAGCACAGTTTGCGTGCTCTACTGGGCTGCGAGCAGCTCACGGCCGTGGTAGTGCCATTGCATCCTAATGATAGCCGGGCAGCGCAGTTGCCAATTTTTGCGGATCCGCGCATACGAACCGTTACCGGCGCCGAGGAGCGCAGCGGTTCGGTGCTGGCGGGGCTGGATGCGCTGGCAATAGAGGCGGCGCCACAAGATTGGGTGCTCGTGCACGACGCGGCGCGTCCCTGCGTGCAGACCGAGGACATACTGCGGTTGATTACAGCGGTGACTGACAGTGGCAGTGGCGGAATTCTTGCAGAGCCCATCGTGGATACCGTCAAGCAGGCGACAGCAGATGCACTGGTGGAGCTGACCCTGGACCGTACTCTTTTGTGGCGCGCTCAGACACCGCAAATGTTTCGACTAGTGGAATTACGAGAGGCGTTGACGAGTGCGCAATCACTGAATGTTGCGGTGACGGATGAGGCTTCAGCAATGGAGTTGGCCGGGTATCCTGTGCACTTGGTTGCCGGCTCGACTTCCAACTTAAAGGTCACGGTGCCTGCGGATCTGGCGCTCGCGGCCTGGTATTTGCAAGCGCGAACGGGGAGTGAATGAGGGTGATAAATAATACTCGGAGCTGGCCGTGATACGTATAGGACATGGCTACGATGTGCACCGCCTCGGCGCTGGCGAAAAACTGATAATCGGGGGTGTGCAAATCCCACACGATCGTGGGCTTATTGCGCATTCTGATGGGGACGTATTAATTCATGCAATTTGTGACGCACTCTTGGGAGCGCTTGCGCAGGGGGACATTGGCGAGCATTTTCCAGACACGGATCCGGCAAATGCGGATATCGATAGCCGCCTTCTACTGCGCCATGTGATGCAGCTGGTACAAGAGGCGGGTTGGGTGCTGGGAAACGTGGATGCGACCTTGATTGCACAAGCGCCAAAAATGGCGCCCCATATCACAGCAATGCGTGAGAACCTTGCGGCAGATATGTGCAGCGCTCTAACACAGGTGAATGTGAAGGCCACAACCACAGAGGCCCTGGGCTTTGCCGGCCGTGAGGAGGGTATTGCAGCCCATGCGGTGGTGCTGTTACAAACTGCTCCCGAATGACATCGAGGCCGCCCCGGGCATGGGGCTCCCCCATCGCTAGTGGCGTGATTCGTTGCCATCCCGAAGATTTTGAAGTCAGTGAGCAGTTGGGATTTGAACTGTCCGGCGCAGGTGAGCATGTATTCCTGCATTTGCAGAAACGTCAGCTCAATAGTATGGACTTGATGCAAAGAGTGGCGCAGCTCAGTGGTACTTCGCAACGTGACATAGGTATGAGCGGCCTAAAAGATCGCAACGCAGTCACCCGACAATGGTTTAGCGTTGGCATGGCCGGGAGACCGGAGCCCGACTGGCAGGCTCTTGAGGGTGCTGGCGATGTGCAGGTTCTGGCGGTAGGGCGTCATCTGCGCAAACTCCGGCGCGGCGTGCATCGTGGCAATCAGTTCACGCTACTGTTGCGTGAATTGAGGGGAGATCGAGGGGCGCTCGAACAGCGGTTACTAAAGTTGCGTGCAGAGGGCGTGCCCAATTATTTCGGTGAACAACGTTTTGGTCGGGACGGCTCAACACTTGAGCAGGCGATGCGATGGATGCATGGCGGGCGCCGGGTGTCACGCAACCAGCGTAGCCTCTACTTCTCGGCGTTGCGTGCGCACGTCTTCAATCGGTTGCTAGCGCAACGGGTCGAGAGTGAAACCTGGAGTGAGGTACTTCCCGGTGATGTCTGTATGTTGCATGGCACACGTAGTTTTTTCACCTGTGAGGAGCCGACTGAGGAGATTCAGGAACGAGCAAAACGCGGTGACGTACATCCCGGTGTGCCTTTGTGGGGTCTGGCGCCGGCGGGCGTGGATTTAGAGGCTGCTGGAACCTGCAAAGACACTGTGGAGCAATGTCGCGAGGTTTGCGATTTTTTGGAGGCATCTGCGCTGGATCTTGCCTGGCGGCCTGCGCGGATGATGCCAGATGACTTTTCCTGGCGCTTTTGTGATGATGACAAGCTGCAATTGAATTTCACCTTGGGTGCTGGCAGTTACGCCACCGCACTGCTGGCGGAGCTTGTGCAGTACAAAGAGGGGCATAGAGAGAGTGGTATCGGTAGTGAACAGGGTTGATCTCAACGGCATCGGCATGACTTCCCAGCGCACACGGCAGCGCTTGATACAAAGGCTGGTCGATCAAGGTATCGACAATGCGGCAGTGTTGGATGTCATTCGTACGACGCCGCGACATCTGTTTCTCGATGAAGCCATGGCGCATCGCGCCTATGAGGATGTGGCCCTGCCGATAGGGTTTCAGCAAACCTTGTCCCAGCCTTATGTGGTCGCCAGGATGACGGAATTGTTATTAGCCGCCGGACCGCTCAAAAGGGTGCTGGAAATTGGCACGGGCTCGGGTTACCAGACCGCAATTCTGGCGCAACTGGTCGATGAGGTATACAGCGTAGAGCGTATCAAGCAGTTGCAGCAGAAGGCACGCCAGCGGATGCGGCAATTGAAGTTGCGCAATATTCATATGAGTCATGCCGATGGTGGTATGGGCTGGGAAGAGAGCGGCCCCTTTGATGGCATCCTTGTCACTGCCGCCCCGGAGCGCATTCCGGAGGAGTTGTTGTTGCAATTGGCTCTCGGTGGTCGAATGGTGATTCCGGTGGGGGGCGATGTTCAGGACCTGCAGGTGGTGACCCGCACACATGAAGGTTACGAGACGGAAATTGTAGAAGCGGTGTTTTTTGTGCCACTACGATCCGGCAAAGAGAGGTAACGGCCTTGTCATTTTTTGGTATATTTTTCCGTGGGATGCTGATGGGTGCAGCGGATATCGTACCGGGGGTGTCCGGAGGGACGATTGCATTTATTACCGGTATCTATGACACCCTGATCGACAGTATCCGGTCAGTTGATGTCGCCTTTTTATCCAAACTCGTTAAGTTTGATGTCGCCGGCGCCTGGACGCATATCAATGGTGGTTTTCTGCTGACCCTTTTTCTGGGAATTGCCACCAGTATCTTTTCCCTCGCGCAAGTTGTCTCCTGGTTGTTAGAGAATCATCCGGTGCCGCTTTGGGCATTCTTCTTTGGTTTGATTCTCGCCTCCGCCGGGGTACTGCTTGTGCAGGTACATCGCTGGACCGCTGCCACGATACTAAATCTGATTGTGGGTATCCTGGTGGCAGTTTTCATTGCACTGTCGCCGGTCATGAGTGTCGATATGGGCCTTGCTGGAGTGTTCCTGGCGGGATTTCTTGCCATCTGCGCGATGATTTTGCCCGGGATATCTGGCAGCTTTATTCTGGTGCTGTTGGGCATGTACAGCACCGTATTGATGGCCATCAAATCCCTGGATGTGCCGTTTATTCTGGTGTTTATTCTTGGTGCTGGTGCCGGACTGCTGTGTTTTTCCCGTCTGCTGCACTGGTTGTTGCATCGATTTCATCAGGCAACAATGGCATTGCTGACGGGTTTTCTGTTTGGTTCCCTGACGGCGGTATGGCCTTGGAAGCGCGTGCTAGCGTGGATTGAGGGCAGTCACGGCCAGTTAAAACCGGCCCAACAGTTGCCAGTGTCGCCCACAGACTACCAGATCTACACCGGTCAGGAGCCGCAGCTGTGGTTCTGCGTGGCGCTGATGATAATGGGTTTTGCTGTTGTCTGGGTAATTCATGCCCGATGGGGCAGTACTTCGGACAAATAGTGTCCCCACGCATTGAGGAAAGCTTGTGCTAGCACGGTTAGGGTTGAGCCTCGTGATCTGCGGCCTGCTCGCATGTGGTGGAAATTCGCGCGCCCCGGTGGAAGACCGGGTTGAGCGCTCGCAGTCATCTTTTCATCGCGCTTCTGCTTCCGCCTACCGTGTACAAGGTGGTGATACGCTGTATTCCATTGCCTTTCGCTACGGTCTGGACTACCGCAAGGTGGCGGCCGCGAATAAGATTCCGGCGCCCTACACCATATTTCCCGGACAGCAGATTTATTTAAATGAGGCTGCGGTTCCTGAAACTGCGGTTCCCAAGGCAGTCGCACCCCCCAAAGTGGCAACGCCCTCGTCCAAAGGGGCGAAACCCACAGTCGCTGCCTCGGCGCCCAGGCCGTTACCGGCGAAAAAACCACCCGCAACGGTTACCCGGTCGCGCGCCGGAACTGCCACATACAAAGGCGGGAAGGTTAATAGCTGGCGCTGGCCAACATCAGGCCCGGTGACGCGGAAATACTCGTCCAGTGTGCATAAAGGCATAGATATTGCGGGCTCCAGGGGCGATACGGTCGTTGCTGTGGCTGATGGTAAAGTCGTTTACGCGGGGGTTGGGATTGTTGGGTTTGGTGAACTATTGATCATTAAGCATAACGAGGTTTACCTCAGTGCTTATGGCCATAACGACAGCTTGTTGGTGGCTGAAGGCGAGACCGTCCAGGCTGGTCAGACCATTGCCGGGAAGGGGAGTTCCGGCACAGATACTGTCAAATTGCACTTTGAGATTCGTAAGGAGGGCAAACCCATTGACCCGCAAAGGTTATTGCCGCGACGGTAGTTCAGCGAGATTTAGGACACTATTGGGGGTGTTGAGGGCGTTAAATAGCAACAATCACTAAATAAAATACGAAGTCTGCCGCTGTTTGCATTTGGCAGTACACTTGGGGTAATCTGGCCGACCGGGCAAGAATTACTCTGAATAATCGTAAAAAAAAAGAGTGGGATAAAGCCATGGATGTGGATCCAACAACCACAGATTCGAAATCAAGCGCAGCCAACAGGCGGTCGGCTGTTGCCAGTAAAACCGTTTCTGATAGCGCCTCGCCCGAAACTCCCATGCGCAACAGGCAGCGCGAAACCCCATCAGCGAAACAGCATCAGGCGTCTGTCGGTAAAGGGTCTGAATCGGCAACGAATGACACCGATGTAGATTTTGACATCGCCAAAAGCAATACAGCACACAAAATTGAAAAAAACCTGGATGCCACCCAGCTGTATCTCAACGAGATCGGTTTCTCCCCTCTGTTAAGCGCCGACGAAGAAAAGTACTACGCCAGGCAGGCGCGAAGCGGTGATGAGTCGGGACGCAAACGGATGATTGAGAGCAACCTGAGGCTGGTGGTCAAGATTTCTCGTCGTTATATCAATCGCGGGCTTACATTGTTGGATCTTATCGAAGAGGGCAACCTGGGATTGATCCGAGCTGTTGAAAAATTCGACCCGGATCTTGGTTTTCGATTTTCAACCTATGCAACTTGGTGGATACGCCAGACGATAGAGCGTGCGATCATGAATCAGACACGCACGATTCGGCTGCCTATTCACGTGGTAAAGGAACTTAATGTTTACCTGCGTGCTGCACGGGAACTCACACAGAAACTAGATCATGAGCCCACCGCCGAAGATATCGCGGAAATGCTGGATAGACCAGCTTCAGATGTTAAGCGCATGTTGAGACTTAACGAACGCGTTGTATCGATGGATACGCCTGTTGGTCCAGACTCAGACAACTCCATGGTCGACATGATTCCCGATATCCACGTCTGCGACCCCTCGCAGTTGTTGCAGGATATCGATATCAAAGACAATATTTCCGTCTGGCTGGAAGAGCTTTCCGACAAGCAGCGCGAGGTGGTTTCTCGTCGCTTTGGGCTGCGTGGTTATGAGACCAGTACACTGGAAGAAGTGGGGCGTGAGATCGGACTGACTCGAGAGCGGGTGCGGCAGATTCAGGTTGAGGCGCTCAAGCGATTGCGTACTATTATGGAGACTCAGGGACTTAGTGGCGAGTCGCTGTTCAGCTAGCATTTTTTTATCTTTGAATTTCTTTTGGGTTTAGCTTTTGCATCCCAAGTTGCCGTTCTGGGCATGGCTACTGTGCGCTGAACACCGCAACATTACCCGATAAGCTGCGGAGAGGCTCTCCCTCGCGCCTTCCACGGTCCAGCAATTGCAGGTCAACGGTTTCTATCGTGAAGTGCAGAATTGCGCATCTGGGCGACCGAATCCAAGAAATCAAACCAAGTGATTTACATAAATAATATGTTGCTAGTTAATAGTGCATATCAGAGCCAGACGGTTATGCTGTAAGCCTTGAAAACACAGGGACTGCAAGCGATGACGACTGATATTCAAACACAACTGGATTTGCCTGATCTCAACCAGGTGGGTTTTGTAGTACGTGACCTGGAGCAGGCGCTGGCCTTGTACGAACCTCTGTTTGGGCCCTTTTCAATGATGGACCCGGGTCCAATGACCTATGACTACCGGGGTCAGCAGGAGGAGTGCACGATGCGCCTCGCCTTTGGTAAAAGCGGCGATGTGGAGATCGAATTGATCGAGTGGGTAGCGGGAGGTTGCCCACACAAGGAATTTCTGGACGCTGGTCGAGAGGGTATGCATCACTTACGATTTATTGTGCCTGACTTAGCTAGTGCGGTCGCCTCGGCTGAGGCGCTGGGCTATGAGTCAATCTGGGAAAAGCGTTACGGAGAAGGGTTAGCGGTCGCCTATTTGGAACGCTCGGGTGATCCGCTGGTGATCGAGTTTTTCGAGAATCATCACGGCTGAAAGAATGCTTTCGACTCGCATTTAGTGATGGCCGCTCGAGCAGGAATGTGTCGCGTAGGCACAAAAAGTAAGTTGTGGGTACTCTACGGCATATGCTTTTAAGCCTCGAGTCAGGCGAAAAAAAAACCCGCCGTGTTACCAGGGCAGGATCTTTGATCGGAGCGTCCTGTTAACGCTCCAGTAGTGCCAGCTTATTCGGTTTGCCTTCCCACTCTTTAGCATCAGGTGGACTATCCTTCATTTCAGTGATGCAGGTCCAAATCTCGGCCAGCTCCGCATTCAGCTCCAGGAACACCGCCTGATCTTCAGGTAATTCGTCCTCCGAGAATATCGCATCCACGGGGCACTCGGGTTCACACAGGGCGCAGTCAATGCATTCATCCGGGTGGATGACCAGGAAGTTCGGTCCCTCATAGAAGCAGTCAACCGGGCAGACCTCAACACAGTCTGTGTGCTTGCACTTGATGCAATCTTCTCCAACAACAAATGTCATTACTAAAACGCCTCTAAAATGGTTATATCTTAACTAAGGGGCGTTAGTTTACCTGCTGGAAGTCCAGAAAAGAAGGTCTGTTCGGGGGATATTGCCAGGCTCTGTGAAGACTGTCACAAACCCCTGTGGGTAAGATTTGGGTGTTGAGGTAGCCGAGGTCTAATCCAGAAGCGACTTCAACTCATACAGTTTTTCCAAGGCCTGGCGGGGGCTGAGATCATCCAGTTCCATGGCTTTGAGCAATTCCAGAGACGGATGCGGTTGGGCGAGGCTGAACAGGTCGTTCTGTGCAGAGAGGTCCGCTGCGGCGTTGTCAGAAGAAGCCTGGCCGGGCACTGTGAGTTCAAGTTCGCGCAGTTTTTCCTGGGCCGCTTTTAATACCGGGCCGGGTATACCTGCCAGCTTTGCCACCTGCAATCCGAAGCTGCGATTGGCTGGCCCCTCCTGAATATTGTGCAGGAACACAACATGATCCTGATGCTCAGTGGCATCCAGGTGCACGTTTGCCATTGTGGGGCATAGCTCGGGCAGGCTGGTCAGCTCAAAATAATGGGTGGAAAAGAGTGTAAACGCCTTGACCGAGTGCGCCAGTTGCACCGCACAGGCCCAAGCGAGACTAAGGCCGTCAAAGGTACTGGTGCCGCGGCCCACTTCATCCATCAACACGAGGCTGCGAGGGCTGGCGTTGTGCAGAATATTCGCGGTTTCAGTCATTTCGACCATAAAGGTTGAACGACCACCGGCCAGATCATCGGAGGAACCTATGCGCGTAAAGATGCGATCGATAGGGGCCAGTTTCACAGCAGTGGCGGGTACAAAACTGCCAATATGGGCCAGCAGTGCAATGACTGCGTTCTGGCGCATGTAAGTAGACTTGCCCCCCATGTTCGGGCCTGTAATGAGGAGCATGCGCCGCTGTTCATTGAGCAGCGTATCGTTAGCAATAAACGGCTCTTGCAACACCTGCTCTACTACCAGGTGGCGTCCAGCGACAATTTCGAAAATAGGTTCTTCACTGAACTGGGGTTGGCAAAAACCGAGGTTGTCCGCCCGCTCCGCGAGATTCGCAAGTATGTCGATTTCAGCTACGGCCTCCGCGGTATCCTGCAGAGGCGGTAGCTGTTCGTTGAGCCGTTCCAGTAATTCTTGGTACAGATGTTTTTCCCGCGCTAGCGCTCGACTCTTGCTGGAGAGGGCTTTGTCTTCGAACTCTTTGAGCTCGGGCGTGATGAAGCGCTCGGCATTTTTAAGTGTCTGACGCCTGATGTACTCAGTAGGCGCACGCGCAGATTGTGCTCGGCTAATTTCGATGTAATAGCCGTGTACCCGGTTGTAGCCTACTTTCAGCGTACTTATGCCGGTTGCCTGCTTTTCCCGCTTTTCAATTTCAAGCAGGAAATCGCCAGCATTAGTGTTGATTTGCCGCAGCTCATCGAGCTCCCGATCGTAGCCATCCGCGATGACGCCGCCATCGCGGATGAGGACCGGTGGGTTCTCTAGAATCGCGCTGTTCAATAAATCGCAGAGGCTAGGGTAATCGCCAGTCAGTGTGCTGAGAGTAGACAGCAATAGCGAATCGAGGTTTGATAATTCTTCGCGTAGCTGTGGAAGCGCTTGTAGTGAGCTGAGCAATCGCGTTAGGTCCCGCGGCCGCGCAGAGCGTAGCGCCACGCGAGTCAATATTCTTTCCATGTCTCCGATGGGTTTAAGGGTATTGCGCAGTGCTTCATAGGCGTAGTTATTGCACAAAGCAGATATTGCTTCATGGCGCGCCCGCAATTTTGCTACATCGGTGAGCGGTCGGTGTAACCAACGCCTGAGCAACCGGCTGCCCATAGCCGTCACACTACGGTCCATTACCGACAGCAGTGTATTGCTGTCGCCACCGACCATGTTGATATCTATCTCGAGGTTTCTTCGCGTAGCCGCATCGAGGATGACGCTGTCGGCGCGACTTTCCTGCTGTATGGATCGAATGTGCGGCAGATTTCCGCGTTGCGTATCTTTTACATACTGCAGCAAGCATCCTGCGGCGCTGAGTGCGAGGTCGAGGTTCTCGCAGCCGAAGCCCTGCAAATCATGTGTTTGGAACTGGGCATTTAAGGCACGATGCGCACTCTGTGAATCAAACTCCCAGGCAGGTTGGCTGCGCGCGCCGCGACGCTGGGTAATCTCTGGGTGGGAGATAGTTTCATTGTATAGAGTCTCTGCAGGGTCCAGTCGTTGCAATTCACCCGTCAGGGCTTCCTCGCCTGATATTTCCAAGACCCGGAATCGTCCTGTGCTCAGGTCAAGGTAGGCGATACCGTATTTTTCCTGATGCTGGGAAATGGCCAGGAGTAGGTTGTCGACTTTATCATCCAGCAGAGCTTCATCAGACAGTGTGCCCGGGGTAAGAACTCTCACTACCTGACGATCGACGGGCCCTTTGCTTGTCGCCGGGTCGCCGATTTGTTCAGCGATGGCAACCGAGACGCCCGCTTTCACTAGTCGAGCAAGATAGCCTTCCGCGGCGTGGTAGGGAACACCGCACATGGGGATGGGTTCGCCAGCAGACTTGCCCCTGGCGGTGAGGGTAATATCCAACAGCTCCGCCGCTCGTTTGGCGTCATCAAAGAACAGCTCATAGAAATCACCCATGCGATAGAACACCAGGTCTTTCGGGTGTTTCGCTTTGATGCCCAAAAATTGCTGCATCATTGGAGTGTGGGTAACGTCTTGATTCAAAGGGAAAATATCTTCAAATATTAGTGGCTAGAGGTGTGCTTTGAGGCGGTATGATAAGGGATTCAGCCCTCAACAACACGGTTTCTGAGACAATTTTGTGGCTAGAACGTGAGCGGAGATTCTCTGAGGGACTTCGGACCTCACTTGCCTGGCAGTATGACATTGCATTTTAGTTCAGTTCAGGTGATCGCTTATGCGTGTTAGCGCCTATTAAGGGATAGCAAACTTCGCCTATTTTGTTTGTAGAAAGACTTGATCGCCAATACCGTGTCCACCTGTTGGTGTCAGTTGACCTTGAGCGTGACTGAATGTCCGTTAATCTTCGGCAAAACTCTTTGAAAGCTTCGAGTGAATAGTGTCCTTGGATATGCCGAGAATCTGACCAGCGAAATGGATGGCTTCAGCTTCACGAAGGTCCAGATCATCATCGACCTCTGCCAATTCCATCACCATGTTAAAGACTTCGGCTTTCTCAGCCGGGGACAAGCCGTCGCTAATCTCTCGCAACGTTTGCGCGACCTTAGTGTCGCTGGCCAGAAACATGATTGCACCGGAAAGACGCCCCAGCGCCACAGCGTTATGTGTTTCTAATCTGGAGGATAGTAATTCGATCATTTTCCCACTTTCCAGGTGCGATATTTGCCCGTCACCCTTGGCAACAAAAATCAATAGTGTGGAGATTAAGAAGCCAGCGTCGTAGGAGTCGGTGGTATTTCCTTCCTCGAAAATTAACTGCGCGCCATCAAAGCGCGCTTTTTCCGCCAACTTAACCATTCATGTCACCTCAGTTGTTGCATGCGCGCCTAAAAAATTGCGCTGCGCTCTATGTTAGATATGCCGTTGTCAGCCGCCGCTATGAGACGCTACTGAACTCCCTAAAGACAGTGCAGCAAAAATCATGCCAGCCTAGTACTCATGCGGGGTTTCAGGGGGTTGATTCACTCAGTTGTAAAGAATCGTGACAGTGACGCCCATTGGCAACCGGCAAAGCGTCTCCCGGGGCGTTAGTGATTCTAATCATTGAAAATTGGAGGGGCTCAAATTAGGCACCCCAAAACTGTCTTTTGTCTGTTACGCCATGTCAGTAGTGGAGAGATCAGGAACCGGCAGATGGTACAGTCCAGCGGTCCCAGCGCTCATTAATGCCACCGACTGACGACGATCCTCGCCCCTCAGAATCGCCGCGCCGAGACGATTCTGGGCGCCGGCTATGCGCAGTGGCCCGTGGGGTAGTTGGGTCAGACCCTCGTTGGCCACCACCGCTGGGTCCATGGTGTGACCTACTTCGAAATCGATACCTGAGGCAGCCATGGCTGGCGTGTCGGTAGCTCCCGCGACCAGTCCAAGGACATGCACGCCGAACGGTTTTAGTTCCGCCCATAAGCTCTCTGCCAGTATGATGTCGAACGCCTTGGTAGCCGCGTACGCGGCGATATAGGCGCCGCCAGTGAGCCCGCTAAGAGAGCTCATGAGCAAAATACCCCCGCGGCCGCGTTGACGCATTCTGTTCCCCAAATGGTGGCTGAAAATTGCGGGCCCCAGGCAGTTCAGTTGAATGAGGCTGCGGGTTTTTTGCAGCGGTTCGTCGAGAAACAGGCCGGCGCCGTGAATCGCTCCTGCATTGTAAATCAGCAGTCCGATGTCGATTCCCTCAGTGACGCTCTCCAGTTGTTCCTCCAGGTCAGCAGCCGTCAGGTCCATCGTATGGGTACGCACCTCAACTGAAAAATCTCGGCAAAGTTGTTCCTGGGCTGCCTGCAACGGTTCCGGACGCCTGGCGAGGAGCATAAGATTTAGCCCTGCCTCGGCCAACTGCCGGGCAAAACACAGGCCAATGCCCTCCGAACCGCCTGCAATAAGCGCCCAGGGTCCATATTGTTGTAAAAGAGTATTACTCATTAGTCTGCGCCCCTACATTCTCTGGTGGTGCCCTTTGTCACGCTTTTCATCGTATATACTTGCGTCCAAAAGGTGAAAGGTATTCGGATTATGGCGTTGCAAGTGGTGGTATGGGGTACAGGCAATGTGGGGCGTCCGGCAATTCGCGCCGTGCTTTCGCACCGGGATTTGGAACTGGTGGGTGTGGTCGTTGCGAGCAAGGATAAGGTGGGTCGCGATGCCGGCGAGATTGCTGGAACGGGAAAAACCGGGGTCATCGCTACAGATGACTGGCGCAGTGTGCTGCAATGTGGAGCCGACGTGGTGGTCTACACCGCGACCGCCGATATTCGCCCGGAAGAAGCGATGACCGACCTGCTTGCCTGTCTCGAAGCCGGCACCAACGTGGTATCTACCGCCTTTTATGCCTTCCTCGAGCGGGGTTCGTCGCCGCCCGAGGCTTTGCAGTTAGTTGAAGACGCTTGTAAAAAATCAGGAGCCTCTCTATTCGTTTCTGGAATCGATCCGGGTTGGGTAATGGATATGCTCCCTATTGTGTTGAGTGGCGCAGTCTCCGGTATTCGCGAACTGCGAGTACGGGAAATTTTCAACTATGCCCTGTACGATCAGCCACAGGTAGTGCGTGAAGTCATCGGGTTCGGGCGCGCGATGGATGAATTGCCGCTTATGTTGCACGACTTTGCCATAGAGATGGTCTGGGCGCCGATGATTCGTCTGGTGGGGAAAGGTATGGGCAAGCCAGTGGAGCGGGTGGAAGTGAGTGTTGAGCGTTTGCCTTTGGAGCGCACAATAGAGGTTCCCGGTATGGGAACTTTTGAAAAGGGTACTCAGGGCGCATTCCGTTTTGAGGTATTGGGATACCACGGGGATATTCCTTTTTACGCGCTCGAACATGTCACCAGAATCGATGAGCAATGCGCACCCGACTGGCCCTACCCACCGCAGGGCAGTGGTTGCCACCAGGTAATTATCAGCGGCGACCCGGACCTGCACGTGACGGTACATGCTGAAGATCATCATGAGCCAGGTGCCGCCGGCGGAGGTAATGCGAGCGCTGCTAACTGGGTGGTGAACGCTATTCCCGGGGTGTGCGCTGCCAAACCAGGTGTTGTGACGGTGTTAGATTTGCCGCCAATCAGTGGAGCTGCGCAACTCAAAAATGGCTAACCAAAAAACGCAAGGAGAGGACGCGGTTGAATCAGCCGAAGACATTGTCGATCCTATTGAGGGCGCTCGCGGTTCATTTGAACGGGCTGCTGATAGGGATGGAAAAACATCGCGTAGAAAAGTAACTGCTGGTGCGCGGTTGGCCAAATTGATGGGAATACAGGCCCTGATCGGGTTGCTGGCCCTGTCACTGTTTGCTGCTGCTGATAGTTGGAGCACTGTCACTGGCTTGGGTCTCGCTGGCGGGCTTTGTGTCATTACCGGCATTGTTGCGGGTATTACGCTAACAACATTGGTACACGAGTGGTTTCATTTTTTGGGCGCGCGCTTCAGTAATGCAAGCTATGACATTCCCACTCGTGCGGGTCTTTTTCTCTACGATTGGAATTACTCCCAAAACAGCGTACGTCAGTTTTTTATTATGAGCATCGCCGGAAGTGTTGGTGGTGCATTGGCAGTTCTCTTTCTGTTAAATGCAGTGCCAGCAGATGGCTGGGGGAGGGCCGCTTTACAGGGAGCGGCCATTGGCAGCTTCGCGTTTGCTGCCAGCGTGGAATGGCCGGTACTGTGGCGCACTCGTATCAGTAGGGAACCTCTGGCAGAGCTTTCGAAGATTGATCAAGGCGTATTGTCACGTAGTTTTATCATCGCGATAGTGACCGGTCTGGTCATTACGCTGATGCTGGTACCTTAAATACTGACGGTAATTGCAGTAGGCAAAGACGCCTACGCCTGATGTTGGGCGCCAACGTGATTACGACGGATAACTCGGACTGGTAGTATCGCCAGCGGCAGTTCGATCGGCGGCAGCAGTAGTTGCCAGGCGAAGCTCAGTTGCGGGTAGACACGATGAGGTGTGATGATGCTTACAGGACAGGTTAATCAGCCACTAACATGACACACCAGATCGTCCTGAACATAGCCGCATCGGGTGATGAGGATTTTTCTCCTGCGGTTAAGCGGTTGCTGGAGACCGAAGATATAAGAATTTATTCTACTGAAAGGAGTTTGTCGTGAGAAATATCCAATTTTTGCAGAGGGCCTCAGTAACAATTTTTACCGTGTGCCTGGTCGCTTTCTCCGCGATAGCAGGCGCCAGTGAGGCAGACCCTACGCCGCGTATTATTGTTACAGGTGAGGGTGCAGCCGACATCGCACCTGACATGGCCGTGCTGAACTTGAGTGTAATGCGCCAGAAAAAAACAGCACGCGCTGCACTGACTGCTAATTCTGAGGCAATGAGTAAGGTGCAAAGCGCCATGTCCTCGCTGGGAATTGCAGAGCGGGATTTGCAGACCTCTAATTTTTCTATCGATCCGCGCTACACCTATCCGCCCCGGCAAGGCACAGGCGTCGGAGAGGCGCCTAAGCTGGTGGGTTATGTAGTGCGCAATGGATTGACTGTGCGAGTCCGTGATCTTGCCAAGGTTGGAGAGGTGCTTGATACCGCGGTTACTCTGGGCGTCAACGAGGGTGGTAGTATTGTGTTCACCAATGACGACCCTTCCAAAGCGATTTCGCAGGCGCGCGAGCGAGCAATGAAGGCGGCTTTGAGTAAGGCTCAGACACTTGCAGGCGCGGCGAATGTGAGGGTAGGTAAGGTGTTGGAGATATCGGAGCAATCCCACAACCCGCGACCGATGCCGATGATGAGGTCCTCGATGTCCGCTAACTCGGCTGCAGATGCCGTACCCATTGCAGCGGGCGAAAATACGTATAAAGTGACGGTGAATGTGTCATTGGCTATTGAGCAGTAACCCCACCGCCGCGGCATTTTTTGCAACGACTAGTCTCATCCCGATGTGTACTCTGTCTCTGATGATGGGGCAGAGCGCGTCGTAAATGTAGGGTTTGTCGGCTAATCAATAGAGATTCAGGCTTTATGCGCATAGGGCTTTTTGCAGGAACTACACCCGATACGAGTTTTGGACTCAAAGATCTCGTCGCCGTTGTCAGGGATGCAGAGGCACGGGGCTTCGATACCCTGTGGCTGCCCAATATTTGGTATGGATGGCCTGGGTGCCTGGGCCATCGCAGGATGGGACGCCCAGCAAGATCAGCGGAACTCATGGCGGAGTAGCGACTGACCTATGTTGATGACTAAAGGCTGATCGATGCAGGCGTCATTACTTGTTCGAATAACCACTAGCAGGCTATTTACCTGGATTCTCAGGAACATTGCCTCACATATTGACCCGGTAATCTTCAAAGCGACCAATGGTCGTCTCACAATGTTTGGACCGACTGCTTTTCCCATGTTAACCATCACCACGATTGGCCGAAAATCTGGAAAACCCAGATCTGCACATCTGGCGACAATAGACGATGAGGGTGACCCGCTTATTGTTGCCAGCGCTATGGGGCAGGAGCGTCATCCATCCTGGCGATACAATCTGGAGGCCAATCCGATTGTGGAAGTTCAGATGGAGGGTGAATCTTACACCGCCACCGCCGTTGTTTTGACCGAGCAGGAAAAAGCAAAAATCTGGCAGAAAATTCTGGACTCCATACCTCAGATACGCGTCTACGAAACGCGAACAGAGCGTAATATACGTGTGTTCCGACTGCATCGCCTGGAGATTACCCAGGGATAATTGGGGGACCTGCACGCTGCCGGTGAGAATATTTTTGGGTTGGGGTACCGTTAACCTTTATAGAGTTGCACCTCTGTTTCTGTACAATATCGTGCTTAACAATTAGCCAGTTAGCAGGTAAAAATAATGTCTGCCACAAATAGCGCCAATGAAGACACGTTTGAGGGCAAAGTTGTATGGATAACCGGAGCGTCATCGGGCATCGGTGAGGCACTTGCAAAAGCGCTTTCCGGCAGCGGTGCACGGGTGGTGTTTTCGGCGCGTCGGGAATCCGAGCTGCAACGGGTGCGCGACGAATGTATCGCCGCAGGCGCAGATTCAGGCGACCTGCTGGTGCTGCCGCTGGACGTGGTTGACTACGATGCTTTGCCAGCCGCTGTAGAAGCGATACTGAAGCGCTTTGGTCGAGTGGATATGCTGGTAAACAATGCGGGAAACTCGCAGCGATCTTTTTGCCTCGATACCGATATGCAGGTATATCGCACTCTCATTGAGTTGAATGTTCTCGGCCAGATCGCAGTGACCAAGGCGATTCTGCCGGTAATGGTCGAGCAGGGCAGTGGGCACATTCTGGTGACTGCCAGCGTGGCGGGAAAAGTGGGTGTACCACTTCGAACAGGCTACTGTGCGGCAAAGCATGCGGTGATGGGATTCTTCGATTCCCTGCGCACAGAAGTGGCTCACCTGGGTATCAGGGTGACCACCATTGTGCCCGGCTTTATTCGCACCAACATCGGTTCTAATGCCCTGACTGGCTCGGGAGCACCTACAGGGAAAGCGGATGTCGACATCAATTCTGGAATGGATGTTGTTGAGTGCGCTAGTGAAATTTTGCGCGGCATAAGTGAGGGCAGTGAAGAAATCGCAGTAGGACGTAGGCCTGAAATGGAATTGTTGAAATTGAAACGTGAGGATCCAACAGCAGCCTTTCGATTGATGGAGCACATGGCCGCAGATGCACGCAGTCGCCAAGAGGCCGATGCATGACGAAATTTGTCCTCTGGGGGCTGACCGCTTCACCGTATCAGTTGAAGATGCAATCACTATTGGACTTCGCGGGCCATGACTGGGAGCGTTGGCCGGCGCAGGCTGAACGCGTGGCGGCGGTTTCGATGGCAGTCAGACTCGACGTGGCAAAGCGTCGGCGCGCGATAAAACGCTATCCCGAGATGTCACATGAGCTGGATGAGTACCCCTCCGTTCCTTTCTACACGCTCGATGAACGCACTTTCTACTACGACTCTTCTTCACTGGCGTGCCATCTGGATCAGCATCCACAGCGTCACTCGCAGTTGTTGATTCCACAGAACCCAAAGAGGGCATTTATCGCCCAATTAATCGACGAGGCGTTCGACGAGTTTGGCCTGTATATGGTGCACCACATGCGCTGGGTGGGCTCCACTCGCACTACGCCAATGGGGGAAATGACCGCTCGAGAGTTTAGCAAACTGCTCCCGCCGGGCCTTACACCTCTTATGGCAGGGCATCTTCATCGGCGCCAGACAAGGCGCTGTCCCTACTTGTTTAGTGTTGCACCGGCAGGGTTTGACGCGGGTGTAAGCCGCGCCAGAACCCCGCCTTCGCGTGGCCATTTTCCGCCCACGCACGCACTGCTTGATAAGGCCTGGCGAACTTACCTGGCGGCCATGGAGCAGGTATTCAGTGAGCAATCTTTTCTGCTGGGAGCGCGTTTCACGCTGGCCGACGCTAGCGCCTACGGTCAACTGGGTATGAACTTGGTCGACCCTGAGGCTGTCGCGCTGATGGAGCAGTTGGCACCGCGCACCTATCGCTGGTTGTGCGCGATACGCGATGGTAAACATGCCTGCCAATCTGGCACTCCGCCTGGTAACCAACTGGAGGGACCGGTGCTTACCTCGGCGCTGAAGCCACTGTTGCAAATTATCAGTCAAACCTTTATTCCACTGATGACGCAAAACGAAGATGCGTACCTCAATGCTGTGGCCGCCGGCGAGACGCACTTCAATGAGGCGGCCTTCAACCGTAATCGCGCGCTGTACAACGGTCAGCTGTTGGATTATCCGTTCCGGGCCGTCGTCAAAACCTTTCAGGTACGGGTTTGGCGCGCGCTTAAGGACAGCTGGCGCGCGCTGGACCAGGCCGATCGCGATTCTCTGGAGCGCGAGTACCTGCCCGATGCCGCCACAGTGTTTGGTGGTTCCGGTGTTTTGTCGGGGTTATAGGCGGTCTCGGTTGCACCTGTCGCTCATTCAGGCCGGTTTTTTTCACCTCCGCCAAAAGACCGCATTTAATTGGTTTTGGGGCTTGCAATCCGTTTTCAAACCACTGAGTATATATACAGTAGTTTGCTGGATGACAAAAGTGCACGACGAAGTAGTTCTGAGCAAGCTAAACCGGGATCAAGCAGAGAACTAACGAAAATCTGCTGAATATTTGTACTCACGATAGGGGTGATTTATGGACACTAATAAAGAAAAAGCACTGGATGCCGCACTGGGCCAGATCGAGCGACAGTTCGGCAAGGGCACCGTTATGCGTATGGGCGACAGGGAGCACGTGGCTATTCCTGTCATTTCCACCGGTTCCCTGGGGCTGGATGTTGCGCTGGGCATAGGTGGGCTGCCCAGGGGGCGAATTTGTGAAATCTATGGTCCCGAGTCATCCGGTAAGACCACGCTGACACTGCAGGTGATTGCCGAGGCGCAAAAAGTAGGTGGTACCGCTGCGTTTATTGATGCGGAGCACGCGCTGGACCCAGCCTACGCCGAGAAGTTAGGCGTACAGATGGACGAGTTGATTTTGTCCCAGCCCGATACCGGAGAGCAGGCGCTGGAAGTTGCGGAAATGCTGGTGCGCTCCGGCGCGGTTGATGTGCTGGTGATCGACTCAGTGGCGGCATTGACGCCCAAGGCAGAAATCGAAGGCGAAATGGGTGCCTCTCACGTGGGTTTGCAGGCGCGATTGCTCAGCCAGGCCATGCGCAAGCTAACGGCCGCTATCAAGCAGACTAACAGTCTGGTTATTTTCATTAACCAGATCCGTATGAAAATTGGCGTTATGTTCGGCAGCCCGGAAACCACCACCGGGGGCAACGCGCTCAAGTTCTACTCGTCTGTACGTCTCGATATTCGTCGTATTGGCGCGGTCAAGGATGGCGACGAGGTGATTGGGAATGAAACCCGGGTGAAAGTGGTGAAGAACAAAGTGTCGCCACCCTTCAAACAGGCAGAATTCCAGATTATGTACGGGAAGGGTATTTACCGTATGGGCGAAGTCGTCGACTGGGGTGTGAAGTTAAATTTGGTGGAGAAGTCCGGGGCCTGGTATTCCTACAAGGGCGACAAAATCGGCCAGGGTAAAGCCAATGCCGCCAAATTCCTGGGTGATAATCCCGCCGTCGCTAACGAAATTGAAGGGCAGATTCGAACACAGCTGCTCACCCCGGCGGAGCCAGATAAAGCCGCTGATGCCGCCGGCGGAGCCAAAGAAGGTGCTATTGAAGGTGTTGTAGAGAGTGCCAAAGCAACTGGTAAGACCGCTGCTAAGGCAACGGCTAAGGAGTAGTCATTCAATACAGACAGTAGCCTCACATTTGTTTGTTTTCCTCAGGCGCCGGGAACCCACTTACCCCTCTCATATACCCGGCGCCCTTTTTCACTATGTCTGAAACCACTGCATCGATCGACCTGTCTGACGACAACGCCACTGAGGCGGCTGCGACGCCCACTCCTGCTGATATTCGTTTGGCAGCAATGAACCTGCTGGCACGGCGCGAACACTCTGTTCGTGAATTACGCAATAAGCTAAAACGTCGTTTTTCCGATGAAGCTGTTATAGATGAACAGATTTCCCGGCTTACACTGGAGCGCCTTCAAAGCGATGCGCGTTTCGCAGAGAGTTATGCTTGCCAGCGAGCTGATAAAGGTTATGGGCCTGTGCGCTTGCGCGAAGAACTGCGCGAGCGTGGCGTTACTGAGGCCGAGGTCGACATGGCGCTGGAAGAACTCGAGGTGGACTGGCGCGTGCTTGCGACACGGGTAATGCAAAAAAAGTTTGGCCTCGATGCGCCCGTCGACATCAAAGAAAAAGCCCGGCGCGCACGCTTTATGCAGTACCGAGGCTTTGCGATGGAACATTATCGGTATCGAGAGGAAGATTAACGCCCGGAACGTCCGCTGTTTGGTCAGAATCCTTGTCTGGAGCATGCGTTCCGGTATTTGCTGTGCTTAAGTAGCGTCTATCACCTGTACGAAGAGTTGCCTACTGGCCGGCGGGTCCTGGCGGTCACGTCCGTATGCGCGGATCGTGAATAGGAGTGCTTAGTCCCCGGTGGAGTTTCTATCTTCTTGAGCACGGCCGGTGTATCTTCCGATGGTGAACGGTGCCTTGGTTGCCATAGCCATCCATCCGCCACTCCATAATTTCCGAGGTATCCGCATAATGCAGAACGTATCGGCTGCAAGCTGGCGTAAACGCGCAATCAGTCAACGATTATTGATTTGCTTTGGCATGCTGCTTTTCGCGCTCCCGCTCACTGCCGAGGACAATCCAGCGTATTTGATTGGGCGCGGTATGGCTGACGTTACTGGACCCGTATACGGGATGCAGTTATGGGGTTTCGGGCGTGCCGACCAGATTGGTGAGGGAATCCACATCCGCCAGCGATCGCGTGCTTTTGTGATTGCGCAGGCAGACGATCCCGCGCGGCGACTGGTATTTGTGAGTGCTGATCTAGGCAGCATTGATCATCACATCACACTGGAAGTTGTTGAGCGACTGCAGCAATATTTTGGTGAGCTCTACAATTTAGACAATGTCATCATCAGTGCGACCCATACCCACTCAGGCCCTGGAGGTTATTGGCAGTCGCGCACTGCGACTGGCCTTGATGGAGGCCTCTTCCCCGAACATTTTGAAGCTATTGTGACGGGCATCATGGCCTCAATTGTGACAGCCCATGAAGACGTACAGCCTGGAGAAATACTCATTAACCGGGGCAATGTCGCCAATGCGGGCGTCAACCGGTCGGTAGTGGCGTACCTGGAAAATCCAGCAGCCGAGCGGTCTCGATACAGCGTTAACACCAATACGACGATGACTCTGCTGAAGTTTGTCGATGATTCGGGCCCTATTGGCATGTTGAATTGGTATGCGCTGCATCCCACTGCCATGAACTTTCATAATCGCCTCATCTCCGGAGATCACAAAGGCTATGCTTCCTTGCAAATGGAGCGGGAGCAGGGCGCGATGTATGAGTCTGCAGGAGACTTTGTGGCAGCCTTCGCGCAGTCAGACCCAGGTGACGTCACGCCAAATACGAATCTGGACAATACCGGACCGGGTGCTACTGATGTAGAGACCACCCGTATTATGGGTGAACGCCAGTTGCAGGCTGCGCAATTATTGTTTGATAGGGCGCAGGAGCCGTTGCGAGGTCCAGTCGATTCACGCCGCGTCTATGTTGACCTGAAAGGTTACGCGGTTCAGGATGAATTCACCGGGACAGGCGTCCAGTACACGTGCCCATCTGCTTATGGCTACTCCTTCGCCGGCGGTTCAGGCGAAGACGGCGGTGGCCACTTCCTGTTCGAGGAAGGAATGACCGATCAGAGCATGTGGCTGGATTGGCTGATTCGCCTGGTCACCGGCGCGCCGGAGTGGACTGAGTCAGTGCAAACCTGCCAGACACCCAAACCCATCCTGTTCGAAACGGGCACCGGCCAGCCGTCTCTGCAATCGCAGGTTCACTCCGTTACCGTGGCGCGTATCGGCCAACTGGTTATCCTCGCAATGCCTACAGAAGCCACCACCATGGCCGGTCGTCGACTGCGCGATAGCGTAATGCAGGAACTGGGCCCTTGGGCGAAGTACATTGTGCTGGCAGGCTACTCCAACGGCTATGCTGGCTATGTCACTACTCCACAGGAGTACATGCTGCAACAGTACGAGGGCGGGCATACGCTGCACGGGCGCTGGAGCCTGCCCGCCTATCAGCAGGTAGCGAGCGAGCTCGCAGCCTCATTGCAGTCAAACACCGAAGTGACCAGCGACGTTGAGTACGATGACTGGCGCGAAAAATCTGTAGGCCAACCACTGCCCACCGGTTCGGCCGGCTCTGCACCAGACCAAAAGCGCTTTGGTGACGCACTGCCGTTGGCCCAACAGCGATACCGGAGTGGAGACACCGTTATTGCCGAGTTTTGGTCTGGCAACCCGACTGCGCACTACCCGGCAGGTAGCAATTTTCTGCTGTTAGAACGTAAAACAGCAACAGGCTGGGAAGCGGTAGCAAATGACGGTGACTGGAATACCCGGGTGCGCTGGCGGCCTGAAGGTGACGCGTATATTGCTGAGCTAAGTTGGAAGGTGCCAGGTGATGCAAAGTCTGGTGAATACCGATTGACTCACCTTGGGTTCGACAATGACGGGAAACCCTTCAGCGGGGTATCTGACATTATCCGCATTGGTGATTAGAATAACGCGCCCAACGGGCCCTGGTGACCCGCCCCGAGAGTAATCGCGGAAATCATGAAAAATGCGACCCGTGCATGCAAAAAGTTAAAACACTATATGCTGGGAGCAAAAGTTTCCGCCGAAGCAAGTTCCCAGTCTGTTCTCCATGCCTCGGGTAGGTCGTCCCCCAGTAGACAATTTTCTGATACCGGAGGAAAGACCTCATCAAAGTGTTGATTGACACCATCTGCGCTGCGCCGCCATATCAGGTGTGCGAACAACTTGCCCGGGTCGTCCAATCCCATGGCTCCAATCATGTCGAACGCGGCACGTAGGGTGCGTTGCTGAAATCCGGCTACCCGCAGGTGTCGGCTTTCCACATCGAGAGCTTTGCCTCTTATCGGGTCCTGGGTGGCAATGCCCGTAGGACAATTGTTGGTATTGCACGACTGTGACTGGATACAGCCCAGAGACAGCATCATGGTGCGAGCGGCATTAACCAGGTCAGCGCCGATGGCCAGTTTGGTGACAATATCGAAACCGGTGGCTGTTTTACCCGAAGAAATAATTCGAATTTTGTCGCGTAGCCCGGCTCCCACAAGGCAATTGTGCACGAAGTTGGTGGCCTCCAGGCAAGGCACGCCAAGACGATTAGTGTATTCCACGGGTGCGGCGCCGGTGCCGCCTTCCGCGCCGTCGACGGTAATGAAATCAGGTGTAATCCCGGTCTCCAGCATGGCTTTACAGATGGCCAGAAATTCATACTTGCGCCCGATACACAATTTGAACCCCACCGGTTTGCCGCCGCTCAAATCCCGCAGTTTCACCACAAAGTTCAGCAACCCTTTCGGCGTGCTAAATTCGCGATGAGCAGGTGGTGAGATAACGTCTTCGCCTACAGTCACCAGCCGGATTCTAGCGATCTCTTCCGAGACCTTTGCGGCAGGCAGCACCCCGCCATGGGACGGTTTGGCGCCCTGAGAGATCTTGATTTCAATCATCTTGACCTGTTCCAGGCAGGCTGACTCGCCAAAGGCTTCAGCATTAAAGCTGCCATCGGCATTCCGACAACCGAAGTACCCGGTGCCAATCTGCCACACGATGTCACCGCCCTGCCGGTGGTAAGGGCTGTATCCTCCCTCGCCGGTATTGTGGTAAAAATTTGCCCGCTTGGCGCCTTTGTTGATGGCCATAATTGCCTCGGCGCTGAGTGCACCAAAACTCATCGCCGAACAGTTCAGGCGCGCTGCGGTGTAGGGTTGCGTACATTGTTCTCCCCCAATCACAATGCGCATGGTTTCTTCGCGAACCTCAGTCGGGGCTATGGAATGGGCTGCACCCAGCCAACCGGCTGCAGTGATGTCGTGTTCGGTGCCAAAGGGCTGCGTATCGTCCAGGCCCTGCGCCCTGCGGTAGACGAGGTCGCGTTGCTCCCGGCTAAACGGTAGTTCCTCGGTATCACCGGCAACAAAATATTGGTGAATTTCTGGCCGGATAAACTCGAGCGCATAACGCATATAGGCTGCAACCGGATAGAGACGATTCAGCGTGTGGGGACTGAACCACATATCGTAGGCACCGGTGATGACATAGATGCCAAATATAATGCTGAAAAAATGCATGGGTGGCCAAACAACCCATGAGACATAGACAGAGATGGGGAAGACTATCAGTGTCATAATCCAAAATAGTTTCTGCATAAATGTCAAAACGTGTGCTCCTGTTTGAGTCTAACTGTACACTCGATGAAAAAATGGCTTGAACGCATCGCGCCACCTTCGTTCAGCATCGATTTGGGAATGCTGCGAGCCCTAAATTTCTCTGGCTGGACGTAAGGTTTTTGTAGAGCGTTCAGAGGAACAATACTAGCGTATCCCTCACTGTGCCACTAATTCCTGCCCGCTTTCGGCATTGCTGGAGCTTAACAAAACTATCGTGCTCCTACGAACCGTTGTCGCCTGTTAGCGTTGGCGATACGCGGTTACCTGACGTTCCTTGTTAAGTAGGAATAAGTGATTGACTTTGTTCGATAATTCTTCCATGCAATTGTTGGTGATTCGCTCGTAATGCTGGACAAATTTTTGGAGTTGGTCGTCATTCATAAGTTGAGCGGCCTGGTCTGGCGAGAGTGTGGCAGCTAGTTTGCGTTCCTGTTCGCGCCTCCAGTCAAACACGCAGTCAAATGAGGGAGCTCGGAGCATGATCCACTGATCGACCAGTTCGTACAGCGGCTGAAATTCCTGACGTAACACTTCATTACTGTAGTGGCGCCACACGCCATCGGGGTCTTCATCGCGCTCAAGGTCATTGTGTGGTCGTGACAGGTTATCGGGTGGTTCTGGCGTAGCTCCCAGGCACCACCCCTCGAGAAAAATTATTTGAACGGGGCCGGTGATGGCGTCCCACTCGGTGATGGCCCGCCTGTCATCTGTGGCCTTATCAAATCTCGGAATCGCGATGGATTCACAAGATTTGGCATCCAGGGCTTGTGTCAGTGTTCGCTGCAAAAGCTGCATATCGTGAGTCCCTGGTACGCCTCGTGTAGCCAACAATGGATGAGTTGAGGTTGCCAGAGCCTCCCTTTCGGCGCGGGTGAGGTAAAAGTCATCCAACGATAGGGCGACCGCATTTTGTCCATGCTCCTCTACTAGCAAAGTACGCAGGTAGTCGGTGATGGTCGTCTTTCCAGATCCCTGGCAGCCGTTAACTGCAACCAGTATGGGTCGACCGGCTTGGTCTTGGTGTGCGGCCAGGGTTTGTGCCAGGGGGTTAAACCATTTAAGTGCAACTGTTAGAAAATCAATACCCAGCCCGTGGCGTTCCAGGAAGACCTGCTGCCATTCTGAGATGCTGTTTAGCTCGCTACTGGAGGACACTGTGTGCCTAACTGTGGTTGAGTTGAGTCGAAGTAAAGCGCAATCGATGCCAATACACGTTCTTATCGGAGCCGCTAATCTAATCGAGGTCAGGCCCTGAGGGCTTCTTCCACAAAATCCAGTCGATCCTGCCCGAAGTACATTTCGTCATCCATAAACAAAGTCGGAGTGCCGAAAATGCCGCGTTCCACGGCAGCCTCGGTATTGGCTATCAAGTGGCTCTTTACTTCTGGATTCTGGGATAACTCCAGTAGGGACTGTGTGTCGAATCCGTTTTTTGTCAGTACATCTGCGACAACGTCGGCCTCGCCCATATTTTTTTCCTGAAGCCATACCGCGTCATAGATTGCGGCAATGAGTGGCTCTGCGCACCCCAGACGTTCGGCGGCTATAGCCATGCGCATCAGGTTGAGTGTATTGATGGGGAAGAAAGGATTGGGTTTTAGTTCCACATCGTAACGCTTTGCAAAGCGTGGCAAGTCGTGAATCATCATATAATGCCCTTTGGCTGGAATAGTCGCGGGGGACGCGCTACCGATGGCTTTAAATACTCCACCGAGCAGAATGGGTCTATAGATGACTTCCAAGGCGTACTGGGCAGATAATTGGCCCAAGCGCTTGTGCGCGAGGTACGCGGTGGGGCTACCGAAGTCGAAATAAAATTCCAGTGACTTGCTCATCGTCTGCTCCATTATTTTCAGGTTTCTGCTCGGTGAATTGCGCTGATCAGCCCGTTTGTTCTGCCAGCAACGGGGCCAGCACCTGTTCGGCGTAAAGATGCAGGCTCTGCCAGGCTTTGTCCAGTGGCATGCCGCCAATCAGGGGATGAATTGCGGCGAAGAAGTCCGTGCGATCCCGATGCCGCTGCATGCATTCCTTTGGCGTGATGATCTCGTAGCGTTTTTCCGCCCGCAATGCCTCAACCGAATCACTGCTGAACTCCAGTGGGCGGTTGACGCCCTCAGTCTTCCAACTGCTGTATTCGATGACCTCGTTCAAAAAGTACTGCCCCAGCTCTTCCCACGCCTGGTCGGGTTTGTCGTGAATAAACAGGATAGAAAAATCCGCCGGTGGAGAATGGGTAAAGCCCTGGGTACCGTATTTTTCTAGCTGCTGATAATAATATGCTTCCAGTACCGGGTCTGCCACGGGCGGTGCAAAGGGCAGGCCGAGGCGCGCAGCCCGGCGCGCTGCGGGCTTGCTCATGCCGCCCACCAGAAACATTGGGTGAGGTCTGCTGAAGGGTTTAGGCGTGACGTTGACCATCTTGCCGCGATACTCAAAAGGTTCGTCTTCCCAGGCTTTGAGTAAGGTTTCCAGTACGTGATCCATCCACTTGCCGCGCTCGGCAAAGGGCTTGTTGGCAATGTGAAATTCCACTTCCCGGTAGCCCATGCCAGCAACAAAATTAAGGCGACCCTCGCTGAGCAGGTCCACCACGGCTATATCTTCCGCCAGCCGGATAGGGTCGTACAAGGTAACCAAGAGCGCCATAACACCAATGCTGCAGCGTTCTGTTCGTGCCGCGATGGCGGCAGCCATGGTGAGGGGGGAGGGCAGCCAGCTGTTCTCTGCCACATGGTGCTCTTCCACATTGACGCTGGAGAAGCCCTGTTGATCAGCAAAACTGGCCATGTCGATCGCTGCGCGATAACGCTGTGACCGCTGGGTGGGGTCAGCTTCTGCGCCGGTCATGTTAAGGCGCAGATTGCTGCTGATATTCATCAGTCTTTAATCAGGCTGCTTTTGGTGCGGCTTGGCTGCCCCTAATTAACGCGCCTGGTACCGCACCGGTGTGTTTACCGTTCTCCATAATTACCTGGCCACTAACGACGGTGGCGATATAGCCTCGTGCGCCCTGGAACATGCGTCGTCCGCCTGCAGGCAAATCGAAAACAATTTCTGGGGTCTCTAATTGTATTTGTTCAAAGTCTATCAGGTTGAGATCTGCCTTCATTCCAACTTCCAGGGTACCGCGATCATCCAGCCCCACACAACGCGCTGTATCGTGGGTTTGCATTTTCACTACGTCCTCGAGACGGAGACGATGGCCGCGTTCCCGATCGCGCACGTAGTAGCTCAGCATTTGTGTGGGAACGCTAGCGTCACATAAGACGCCGCAGTGGGCGCCAGTGTCCGCGAGTGAAATCACGGTACTGTCATCTTCCAGTAATTCCACCTGGCGGCTCAGGTCGTTCGAGCCGTATCCAAAGCAGGGGAAATACACGACACCTTTGCCGGCGTTTGCCATCATCAGGTCATAACAGAATTCTTGTGGTGAAACGCCTGCCTCGGCAGCTCTTACGGCGATGCTGTCCTCGGGCGCGGGCTCATAGTTCGGAGGATTTCCCAGCGGATACAACTTGTCATAGCCGCTGAGGATGGTGTCCATAAATTCGTCACCCATTGACGGCAGATCCTCAGCCAGAATGGCGGCGCGCACTTCCGGCTTTTGCAGTTCTGCCAGGCGCTCCTGGTGAGACATGACGGACAGCGGGCCGTAATTGGTGTGAAAGCTGAAAGGATTAATTGTGCCATCCCAGCTCAGTAGTATATTTACCGGGCGGGCACCGACGTGGGGAATCAGCTGTGCGCCCTCGGCATTGGCCTCGCGACTATAGGCCAGTTGTTTCAGTACACGATCCCAATCTGCCTCCTCGCGGAAAAACAGGACGAAGTTAATTTGGCAATTGTTGTCGATGGACAGGCGCTTCATCCAATCCATTTCCTGTTCCCAATTGTGAAAGTCAGAGACCAGACCAAAGATGCCTTTGCCGCCAAGTTCACCGATGACTTTGCCAATGCCTAACAGCTCGTCCTCGTCCGCATAGGTGCCCGGCATAGCCTGCTCGCCGCCGGTGGTGTGTAACTCTGTGCGCGAGGTGGTGAAACCAATAGCGCCGTGTTCAATACCTTCCTTGACGATGGCGGCCATCGCGGTCACATCTTCGGGGGTTGCCAATTCGTTTTTGGCTCCACGCTCTCCCATCACGTAAGTGCGCACCGCGCAGTGGGGTACCTGTGCGCCCACATCGATGGCCCGCGGAAACCTTTCCACCGCATCAAGATATTCTGGAAAGCTCTCCCAATCCCATTTCACGCCTTCGTGCAGTGCGGCTCCGGGAATGTCTTCGACGTCTTCGACTACGGTAATCAGACGCGCCTGTGCTTCCTTATTGGGCTCGCAGGGCGCAAACCCGATACCGCAATTGCCCATAATAAGAGTGGTAATACCGTGGTTTGCCGCCGGGCTGCACAGCGGATCCCAGGTGGCCTGGCCATCCATATGTGAATGCACGTCCACCCACCCAGGGGTCAGCAGTTTCCCTTTGGCATCGATTTCCCGCGAGCCATCGGTTTTGACTTCGCCTACAGCGATAATTTTGCCGTTGGCAATGCCCAGGTCGCCGGGAAAGGCGGGTTTGCCTGTGCCGTCAACGATTGTTGCGTTTCGAATCACCAGATCGTACATGTGTATAGTCTCCTGCTGAGTATTGGTGAGAGTTTACTTAACTTTTAAAGGGACGGGTTAGTGAAGTCAGGTCAAATGCTTCGGCCGGTTTAAATTTGACGACCTTGCTGCCGCTGGCTTCGCTATTTCCTGATTTCACCGGTTGACGGGGTGAAACCCAAGACACTGTGCGTATACTCGTCTATGGTTAGCAGCCCTTTAATACAATTAGCTTAGAGGCAATATCTATGACCCTAAATCGACGTGATTTCGCGCTGGCTTCGCTCTCAACCCTCGGCGCCTTTGCGCTTGGCCCAGCGCAGGCAGCTACATCACCGGTAAACCGACGTATAGTGCTCGCCTCACGCCCGGTGGGAGCCCCCACATTGGATAACTTCGCATTGGAATCAGTACCGGTGCCTAAGCCGGGTGATGGCGAGTTGCTGCTGCGGACAAAGTATCTCTCCTTGGATCCCTACATGCGAGGTCGCATGAACGCAGGGAAGAGTTACGCAGACAGAGTGGAGCTGGGTAATGTCATGGTGGGTGGTACGGTCAGCGAAGTCGTTTCCTCCCAAAATGCGGCATTTGTTGCAGGGGACCTTGTTACCGCCTACGCGGGGTGGCAGGACTATTCCGTGTCAAATGGCAACGATCTGATGAAGCTGGACCCCCGAATTAAACCTTCTTCTTACGCGCTGGGGGTGTTGGGTATGCCTGGACTTACGGCCTACGTGGGCCTTTTGGATATCGGCGAGCCGAAGCCCGGTGAAACTGTGGTGTTGGCTGCCTCTACCGGTGCAGTTGGGTCTGTAGTAGGCCAGATCGCCAAGCTCAAGGGTTGTCGGGTGGTAGGTATCGCGGGCGCGAAAGAAAAGTGCGCTTACGCGGTGGACGTCCTGGGTTACGACGCCTGTATCAGCCACTATGACAAGGACATGGGACGTCAGCTGGTCGAGGCCTGCCCCGATGGTATCGACGTGTATTTTGAAAACGTCGGCGGTAGTTCCTGGGAGGCGGTGATGCCACTACTGAACAACTTTGCGCGCGTGCCGATTTGTGGACTGATTGCACATTACAACCAGACCGAGTTGCCACCAGGGCCGGACCGGGTCTCTCTGTTACAAGGCATGATATTGCAGCGCAGCTTGAAAATGCAGGGATTTATCGTCAGCAATTACCGCGATCGTATCCCGGCCTTTATTGGCGATATGAGTGCCTGGCTGGCTCAGGGAAAAATAAAGTACCGGGAAGATGTTGTGGACGGGCTGGAAAATGCGCCGGAAGCGTTCCTCGGGTTTTTTAGCGGCGCCAACTTCGGGAAACTGGTGGTGCGGGTAAGTTGAGGCGGGTCAACGCTGCAAAAGCAGAGCAGCTTACTTTTCTTTGTAGTTTTGATCGGACATACCATTGGCTGCAACCATAGAGATCGGCACGACTGCCTGGTCTTGGGGCTCGCTCGGTGCTGCCGATTCGCTCTGCGCCCAGGCTGAAAAAGCACAGGCCATGGGTTTTCATTCGTTCTGGCTGCCGGAAAATCATTTTGGCCAGCGCAGTGCGATTCCCTCACCGCTGATGCTTCTGGCAGCGGTAGCCGGTCGCACGCAGACTATTAGGTTAGGGTGTACCTCGTACCTCTTGCCAATCCGTCACCCGCTGCTGGCGGCGGAAGACGTGGCGGTGCTGGATCAGCTCTGTCAGGGCCGATTAATTCTCGGTGTGGGTCGCGGGCTTTCGGGCGCGATGTTCAAGGCTTTTGGGGTGGATTCCGCCAACAAGCGCAAGTTGTTTCAGGCGAATTTGGAGATTATGCAACGCGCCTGGCGTGGTGAGCCTCTGGACTATGATGAGAATGGTACGCCCATATGTTTGGCGCCCTTGCCCGTGCAGCAACCGTCACCGCCAATCTGGGTAGCGGCATTTGGACCCCTTGCCTTACAGCAGGTGGCACGCCTGGGCCTTCCCTATCTTGCCTCGCCCATAGAATCTCTGGCAGTGCTCGAACAGAAGTACCAGCGTTTTCATTTGGATGTCTCAGCCGCAGGGCAGGGTGCTGTGCGCACCATTCCTGTCATGCGCTCGGTGTTTGTTACTGATAGCACTGACGAATCCACGCGAGTGCGTGCGGCGCTCGAGCACGCTGTCCCCTCATCCATGCGACCTGATCCTGTTTCGGTGGACGACTGGGCTATTGTGGGCGATCGGCACTACGCGCGCGATAAATTGGCCGAGTATGTTGAGCGGCTCAAACTCACTTATCTGATTGTTCGGGCGGGCATTGAGGGTGTCAGTGAAGTAGCACAGCTGCGCAGTCAGGAAACATTGCTGAACATTATTGAAGGACTCTAGATCGGGGATGTATCAAATAGCGGCAGCTTACCGAGCCAGTTTTCGGATCGCCAAAAAGGTCGCATTGTCCGGGTTGTCCGGCCCCAAACGTATACGCTGGTTGAGTAGTTCTCCTGTGGCTACTCGGATCTCAGGCGATGCGAGTAGCACTTTGTAATCGCCATCCTTAAGTAGTGACCACGCGCCGTCACTGGCCAGGCAGATGAGGTCACCCGAAGGCAGGTCCCATTTCTCTATGCGAATGTCCAGTGGGTGGGCTCCACCCACTGCTTGTGTGATCAGGTTATGATCAGGATCTAGCGCCATTTCGCTATCGGTGATTTTGCCCGAAGCATATTTCATTTCGGTAACCGAATGATCCCGCGTGCGTTTCACCAGCCCCACTTGGGAATACTGCATTACGCGGGTATCGCCAATATGACCTGAATACGTGCCATGCGGGGTTACGGCGAGAATAGCGAGAGTCGTTTGTGGTGGTTGCAGCTCTTCGGATTCGGCCAGGTCACGTGTCGCATCATGTGCCCGATTAATCAGTTGCGTGATCAAGTCCGGAATATTGTTGGAATGGCTTTCTGCTCTCCAGCTTCGCTCTATGGCGGCAATGGCAACTTCGGCTGCCTGCCCGCCGCAGCGGTGACCACCCATGCCGTCGGCGACGGCAAACCAATAGATACCGTCGGCCTCATTGGTTAATACGAGGAAGCGATCCTGATTTTCCTCTCTGGAGCCGATCGCAGTAAAACTGGCGTATTCCAGCATATTCCCTCATTTGACGGTATTCTTCCTAAAATCAGTATAGTGCGGATTCGAGCTTAGGGTTGTGCCGGCCAATTATATATTCTCCCATTAGAATATCGGGAGATAGCCTTGACCGCCTTTTCCGTGTTTGACATGCTCTTAACACGCTAAATTTTCTGCAGCCTCAAGTTAGCAGATTATTCCTAGAGTCAATCAAGTCACTCGGCCTGCATTTTGATGGCGTGCAGCGGTTTATTTTGTAATTAGAGATGAAGGTTTTCAACATGTCTGACGCTATGATGCGCGAAAGTGAAGCCCCGGAGCTGCAACCTACCAAGCTGACCTTTCTCGAGACTCTGCGACTGGTTCGAAAGAGCTATGTCAATCCTCTGGAGCACGCTCAGGAGCTTCAGTCTCGTTTCGGCAATGCGGTGATGCAGAAATTTTTTCGCATCACGTTTGTCAATCTGTATGGTGCCGATGCCCACCGGCTCGCATTGGTCAACACCGGCCAGGTGTTTTCCAATAAGAAAGCCTGGGACCAGATTATTGGCCGGATATTTCCCAATGGCCTGATGTTGCGAGATGGCGATGACCATCGATACCACCGTCGCTTGATGCAGACCGGATTCAAGGTCGAAGCCATGCGACGCTACATGCTCGAAATGGGTCCGCAAGTTCAAAAAGCGGTTGCTGAATGGCCGGTGAGTCCCGGCGAGCCGATGTTGGCATTTCCAACGTTTAAAAAAATGACACTGGACCTTGCCGCCACTATTTTTCTGGGAATGGATCTGGGCAAAGAAGCCAATCGGATTAACAACGCCTTTGAGACTACTGTGGCCGCTTCTATGCCGCTTCTTCCCCTTGCGATACCTGGGACACTATTATGGCGTGGTATTCGTGCGCGCAATTATATGTGCGAGTACTTTCAGCGGGAGTTACCGTCCAAACGCGCCGGAAGTGATACTGATATGTTTTCACTGCTGTGCAAAGCGACGGACGAAGAGGGCAATCAATACACGGACCAGGAGGTGATCGATCACATGATCTTCCTGATGATGGCCGCACACGATACCACTACCAGTACACTCACCAGTATGACCTACGGACTGGCGCGTAACCCGCAGTGGCAGCAGCGTCTGCTCGATGAAGTGAATGGCCTGGGTGTGGACCAGCTGCGTTACGAAGATCTTGAGCGCATGCCGCAGACGGAGTGGGTGATGAAGGAGGCGCTGCGCATGTACCCACCCTTGTCGACGCTACCAAAATTCAACCTCAAAGCTTTTGAATTTGAAGGGTTGAAAGTTCCGGTTGGGGCTATGGTGGCAACGTACCCCATTCACACACACTATATGGAGGAATATTGGTCTGAGCCGAAAAAGTTCGATCCATTGCGATTCAGTGAGGAACGAATGGAGCACAAACGCCACCCCTATTGCTGGGTGCCGTTCAGCGGGGGAGCGCACATGTGTATTGGTTTGCATTTTGCCATTATGCAAGTGAAGCTTGTCATGTTTGAGATGCTCCGGAGATACCAGTGGTCTATCAAAGACGGTTATGAGATGCCGGTACAACAATCTCCGATTTCTAAACCGCGCGATGGGCTGCCGGTGTATTTCAAATTGCGGGATTGATGCTATTTACATCGTTTCAGCCAGTTTAGTCTGCCACTTAATCGACGGCATCCACCCAGATAGGTGAGGACCAGGCCCGTTCCTGGATAGTCGAGGGAACATGCGTTGGTGGTGCCTGACCCAGTCGTAGAGAGTCATACGTTGACCAGCGACACGTTGGATTCTGCAAAACCCTCACGTAGTAAAAAGCAGTTTGGTCCGGACGATAAGCCGGATCTTTCCAGGCTGCGACTAATTGAGCGGCGCCTGAATCGCCGAGTATTGTGCAGTTACTGATGTCTACCGAGGCGCCATTGTTGGGGCAGCGCTGCGTGGCAGAATCGACCTGTAAGCCGTCGGAGCAGCTAATGTCCTGAACAAGTTCGTGTGTCTGTCCTTGGTCGTCTATCCAGCCTTTAATCATCTGAATTCGCTGCAGTGGCGCGCTCATCAGGTCGGCGCTCGCCCAGACAAAAAATGTAGGACTGTCTGCTTGCTCGATATCGGGAACCAATACGCCGCCCATGGGGACGCCACCCGTGGTAGCAAGTGCGACCGCATCGACGGCATCGACGATGCTTTCATCGAAGCCCCATCCAGCAAAGAATCGTAAGCTTATACGCGGCCCGGAACTGGCATACGCCTCTCGGCGCTGCATTGCAGAAAAGATGGCATCGCGTGTATTTTCCTCCGCCCACACTGCGGCTAATCCACCTGAGGTGTGAAATTGCAAGGTCGACTCATAGGGTTTGCGATCTGGCCATTCCGTGATCCGGCGAATGGCCGGGGAAGAGGCGGCAGCTACTTTGCCGACAAAGTCCCACTCTTCAGCGTCGCCCGGGTTGGAATTGTGGGTGTCGGTAGAGCCAATAACACCGAAGGCCAGAGGATTAAATCCCAGTTCCCGGTCCAGCTCTAGGCCAACCTTCAGGCCCTGGCGGGTGAAGCCGGTGGTAAAGGCGCATCCTGATTCCTGACCGGGCTCGCAGGGCTTTAGTATCTGGCTGAATGCGCATTCTTCGTCTGTTGCACCTACGCCCAATGCACACTCCGACGCCCCCTTCACCTGATACACCTCAGCCAGCGGCTCGCGACGTTGTCGCAACTTCCAGGCTTCTTCATCGTAGGTTCCGCCGTCCCAGGTGTGGCGGCTGTAGAACAGACCCCAACCCTTATTCATGTTGTGGGGAATCGTCAGGAAATCACAATCTCCAACACAGGACTCTTCGAGTGCCCGCCACAGCGCAACAGCGCTTCCTGCATCGAAGTAGGAGGTAGCGTGTTCCGGGAGTGTGGTGCCATTGAAAATGACATTGCGATGATGCTTTCCAGAGTCGGGTAGCGGGGGAGAATACTCGTAGGCGGAAAAGGCAGTCAGGACCCCGGGTTGATTGTGTTTATCCGCCAGAGCCTGATATCGAGCCCAGTCGCTGTTGCTGTCGCGAAAACAGCGCTGGGGATCGGATTCGTCGAGGGTGCAAATAGGCAAGCTTGCCTGTGTCGGTTGTTGGCGGGCTTTATTGCTGTAGACGCCGGCGGCTCCATTATGAACGGGGTCTTCTGCTGGACCGCTGGCAAATGCTTTCACCAGTAAAAAGGTCGTAACGTTGGGCGTCTCCATGACCCAGCAATTGAGACTCTCCATCACGGACAGGCCTTCATCACCGCAACGGGTGCGCAGGCCAAAAGTCTCTGCATGATCTGTAATTGCGACAAAGTCCAGAGGGCGGGATAACTGCATTAGTTCGCCGCCAGCGTTTCGTAGAGAGTCGCCCTGGGCGAAGCGGTAAGCATCTTCGATGGTCAGCGTGGTGCCAAACAAGACCGCATCAAAACTCTCCACCGTGTGCACATGAAGATCACCCCAATAGACATTTTTCAGAGGATTGTAAGGCTGGGTTTGTCTCGGTTCTGGCGTGGGAATCGTAATTGCACTGTCATCCTGTAGCGCATAATCGCCTAGCGCTGTAGAAACGGCGGTGCCGCGATAAAGCGCGTAAACATCCCGCCCGCCCGCCAGCCAAAGTGCCAGTGCTGCGATCGAAACAAGCAGCAGTATGACGATCAGGATTTTTTTCAACATTTGTTTTTCCAGTGTTATAGATTTTCCGGGAATTTAGACAGGAGCGCCTTGAAGGCTCTATTAAACGCGGAACCTGCGTCACTATCAATCTGAGTTGTGCAGAATATCTTCTGGTTATGCTCGGCAGGACACGAAAAAAATTGTGGGTATGATGGCGGCTAGAACGGTTCACGAAGGCGCTAGTGGGTCGGTGAGTCTGCGAAGCCAAAAGTAGTTTTCAGAAAGGCTATTCGCTGCAGCATCGATTTTTTGGCAATTTCGCTTTTGGTATTGCCGTCATATCCGTGAATGGTCTGCTGCGTTTCATTAACTGTTACTTCAATACTTTGTGCTTGTAGTCCGCGGATATAATTCAGTCCCTCGTCCTTCAGTGGGTCAAATTCGGCTGTTTCCACGTAGCTCGGCGGCAGGGCTTGCAGTTCGCCGAATCCCGGGGCGGCATAAAGTGGCGTTTCACTCTTATCATAGCCACTCAAATACATCTCCCACATGCGCCGATTAGAGGTGGCATTCCACAGAGGTACATCGACGAAGTCGGTGGCGGAAGGTGTTGAACAGCTGTTGTCCAGCACCGGATAAATGAGAAGTTGTGCGCAGAGATTCAGGAGTTGCTCGTCTCTGGCTTTTTGTGCGACGCCTGCCGCCAGCGCGCCTCCGGCGCTGTCACCACCCACGGCGACACGGGTGATATCGATGCCGAGGTTGTCCGCTTGCTGCGTCACCCATTCAAGCGCTGCGTAACTATCGTTGAAACCACAGGGAAATGGGAATTTTGGCGCTAGCCGATATTCGACAAAAACAACAACACAGCCCACCTCATTGGCGTATCGCTCACAACTTTCAAGGTGTGTGCTGGCATAACTCAGTGCAAAAGCCCCACCGTGGTAATAAAGCAATGCAGGTCCGGGTTTTTCCAGGCCGTGGGGTGTCATTACTATGATTTTGAAGGGTTCCCCGTCGGTGCTGGTTAACGTGTGCCTGGCGACGCCAAGATTGTAAGAGCGTTTAGTGAAATAACGTTGCACCTTCATCAATGAATTGAGCAGCCACAGAATTAGTGGGCTGAACTTTAGCGTGACTACTGGAAATTTGGCGAAGTCAGTGTGGATGTCGTAGGGTTTGTTCATGGTTTTTGTCATTTCGGGTCAGGGCGTGAATAGAGAGTAGCAAAGGAACCGGTTTCGACAAATGGTTTCCTGTTGCATTGGGTACAAAGCGCGTTGTCACAGGATAAGGCCCGCCAAACAGCCAGTCATGCAGGTTGCTAGCAGGCCAGCCCAAACTGATCGTGGGGCGAGACGCAGAATGTCTGCCGAACGTTCCGGGCACATCGCAGTCAGGCCGCCTATCATGATGCCCAGACTGCCAAAATTCGCAAAGCCGCAAAGGGCGTAAGTCATGATCAGGCGGCTGTGTTCGCTCAGTGCACCCGGTTCCAGTGCAGCCAGTTCCAGATACGCTACTAATTCGTTGATGAACACCTTGGTGGCCAATAACTCCCCGGCAATATGGGCTTCGTTCCAGGGTATGCCTATCAGCCATGCCAGCGGAGCCAGTAGCTGTCCGAATAAGCCGACCAGGGTGAGGGGCTCGGTACCTGCGGGAATCAGTGCCAATCCCTGGTCGACGAGATAGACCAACGCGACAAAGACTATCAGCATGCCAACAATATTGGCCAATAGACGCAACCCTTCTCCCGTTCCGCTTACTAGTGCGTCCATGCTGCTGCTGTAGGGCGACTGCATGTTAACGGCTACAATGTTTGCATCGGCCTCAGGCGGCAGCATAACGGCGGCAAGCATCAAGGCGGCGGGGGCGCTTATCAGGGAGGCGACCAGAATATGACTGAGAGCGGCGGGCACTGTGGCGGCGAGGATGCCCGCGTACAAACCCATGACGGTGCCGGCTACGGTGGCCATGCCGCAGCTCATCAGCATTAGTAATTCGCTGTTGGACATCGATCGAAGATGGGGCTTGATTAGCAGGGGCGACTCGACCATGCCAATAAAAATAGAGCTGGTGGCTCCCATGCTGATCGCGCCGCTAAGCCCCATGGTTTTTGCCAACAGTCGGGACAGGGCGGATATGGCAATTGGAATCACCCGCCAATGCCACAGCAGTGCGCTTAGGGCGGCGAATACAATCACTATGGGTAGAGCGCGAAAAGCCAGCACAAAACTATGTTGTGGGCCGGTGACCTCAAATGGAGAAGGTGCACCGCCAAGAAAGCCAAATACCATGGCTGTTCCCTGCTGAGTTGCCGCCTCAAGGGTCAACATGAGCTTGTTTACCATTAGTAGCGCATCCTGTAGCGGTGCGACTTTCAAAAACAATGCGGCAAGGAGTAGCTGGGCCAGCAGACCAGTGATAACCAGGCGCGTGGGAAAGCGCCGACGATTGCTGCTGGTCAGCCATGCGAGCAAAATGATACACGGGAGGCCTAGCAGGGCCTGGGACATAGTGTGAGGCTCGTGTGGACGAAATTAGACGGTAGTGGAGCTTTGCAAAAAAGTCCATCCCGCAGAAGAGCCTAGGCCCCTGGCGTACGTTTTCCAGGAGGAGTGGCGGTAAATGTAAGTGAAAACGTGAAAAGCGTGTCTCAATACTCTTTACTCGAGTCAGTGCCGGGCCACTGGCGTTACTTAGCCGCGCCGTGAACAAGTAGCAACGTTGGTTTGTGTCCGCCGGGGTTTGACTTTATAGACACGTATAGGGTGATTTGCCGTTCGGCTTGTTGACCGCTCTGATGTGGTTCATGCTTGCACGGCTGCCACTCGGAGATGGAACACATGTTATCCAAATTTGACGACTACCCGATTCATCAGACGGCGGAGCCTGTCTTTCACACTGCTTCCAGTGATCGATTTTTTTATGATCGCTACTGGTACAACGGTCACGCCCAGGATGGCAGCTTTTACTTTGGCGTGGGAATGTGCCGCTATGCCAATCTCGGCATCCTCGATTGCAGTCTGAGCCTTGCTATCGACGGACACCAGTATGCCTTTCACGGTTCACGCCGGGCGCCTCAGGAGCCCACTGATACCAGTGTTGGGCCTTTTGCGTTGCAAATACTGGAGCCCATGGGCCGACACCGCATTTTGATTGAGCCCAACGAGACCGGAATTGAATGTGATCTGGTATTTACACCGCGTACCGCCTGCGTTGAAGAGGGTCGCCAGACCCTGCGTAACGAACGCCATATTGTGATGGATGCAACGCGGCTGGATCAGTTCGGGTTTTGGTCTGGCTGGATTCGCTATGACGGGCGCGAACTGAAAGTTGACGGACGCACTACCTATGGCTTGAAGGACCGGTCCTGGGGAATCCGTCCGGTCGGAGAATCTTTTACGGGTGGCGCGCCCCTGCCGGAGTTTCAGGCGGTGCACTTTTGCTGGATGCCGATAAACTGGGAAACAGAGTGCAGTCTTGCCGGGTGGTTTGAAGATGGCACGGGCCATCAATGGCATACGGACCAGGCTTTTTTACCACACTATACGAGTATGGATGCGATTCCCGGTACCAGCGATCCCAGCGCTCGGGTTTGGCAGGGCGAGGTGGAGCACCAGATCACCATGATCCCTGGCACTCGCCGGGCCAGTTCGGCAGTTATTACTATGCATGACCGCTCGGGTGAGAGTATGGAGGTGCACCTGGAGCCCGTGTTGGTGCATCGAATGAAGGGCCTGGGCTACCAGCACCCTGAATGGGGCCACGGAAAGTGGCACGGGGAGCTGGTAATTGCCGGCGAGAGCTTCAAGGACGGTGATCTGGACCCTCTCGCGCTGGAAAATATACATGTCCAGCAGGTCGTTAAGGCGACCTGCGGCGACAAAGTCGGGCACGGAGTGTTGGAACAGATGCATCTAGGACCTTCGACGAAACTGGGATTTGAAGATTGGTTTGATGGTGCCAGGTAAGTGGGCATTCGCGTTGGTTAGTGGGTATCTTTATACTGGGCCACAGTGAAAATGTGAGAGGTTCGGCATGGCAAAGCGTAGATCGTTGTTGATGAGAGTTGTCAGATGGCTATTGCTGCTCGGCGCACTGAGCGTTGCTGTGGCCATGTTTGCAATCTGGCGAGTCGGTGCCTGGCACCTGATATTCCCCTCCCACGATCACGATACGGTGGCCCCCACTATCCCTTCTGGTCTGGCTTCCCCCTCAGTTCTGGTCTTCAGTAAAACCAACAGTTTTCGTCACCGTGATGGCATCGAAGGTGGCGCAAAGGCTTTGCAGTCCATTGCCAAGAAGAACAACTGGGGTATGTTCCACACTGAAAATGGGGCTGTCTTCAATCAACAGGATCTAGTGCGGTTCGATGCCGTCGTATTTCTCAATGCTTCAGGCGATGTCTTCAGCGAGGCACAAGAGCAGGCATTCCAGGCATGGATGCAGGCCGGTGGTGGTTGGCTGGGGATTCATTCAGCGGGAGACGATTCGCACCTCGGCTGGCAGTGGTACCGGGATAATTTCATTGGCGCGAACTTCACCGCCCATATTATGGATCCTCAATTTCAGCGAGCCAGTGTGGTGCTGGAGAATCAGGAGCACCCGGTCCTTAAGGGCCTGCCCGATGTCTGGCAGCATGAGGAAGAATGGTACTCCTGGGAACAGAGTCCCCGGGTCGAGGGTTTTACCATTCTCGCCACACTTGATGAAGACTCCTACTCTCCTGTACAAAAGTTTATGGGTGATGAGCGCGATCTGCGTATGGGTGATCATCCCGTGGTGTGGGCAAACTGTGTCGAGGAGGGGCGCAGTGTTTACGCCGCTATGGGGCACAAGGCAGAAGCCTTCGAACAGCCGCAGTTTCGGCAGTTGATCGCCAATTCACTTGCCTGGTTGATGGCCCCGGCGGGCAAGGGTTGTCCTTAGAGCGGGTGCATTGCATCGGCCCGGTTCCCGGATACGAGCGCTATGTTAGCGTGATCACCTCAGTTTCCAGCGGTGTGATGTCACCCTCAGGCAACTGAAAACGCCAAAACATGATGCCGTAGGGACGCCCCTCCGTGTCTAGCCAGTTGGGACGACCAGGGTCTTTGTGGGCTACGATCATCTCAAAACTGCCGTTTTCTTCGTACACAGTCTGAGCCCGGTTTAGCGATACGCTGCGCTCTTCATAATCAAAGGTCTGTAGGAAGCGATTAAATAACACCAGGTTGGAAAAGCGACATTTCGGGAAGCGCCCGCGGATTAGCAGTGCCTGGTTGGGTCCCAGTACAAAGGGTGCCATGCTGTAAACATTGTCTCGGGAAGCATAAGTAATCGCCTCGTGACTATTGTCTTTTTTCGGTGGGACAAACTGGTTGGGTATCCGCGACACCCACGCTGGGCTGTTCTCATTGTTCATAGTGATGACGTTACCTTTGACAAAGGTCGCAACACGACGAATTCCAGCAGCGATATCAGCGTCGTTGGGGGTGCGTCTTGGTGGTACTTTGTCTAGATTCCCTATATCTATCGGAATGTGATGCAGACGATCATTGTTGATGCACTGTTCGCGCTCGTAATAGTGGCGAGTAGTAAGACTGCTGGCGCCTTTGGTCATAGGCATCCAGTTACCATCCACTTTTTCGGCGCTCACGATAATTTCATAATCGCCATTTTCGTCCGCCGTGAACTGCGTGTCGTTGAGTGTTGAACCAATGCCATCACCGTCCGTGCCCGCGCCCAGTTCTATGGTGAAGCTGGTATAGGTCGCATCGGCTAAGTTCCCGCGAATGCGGTAACTGTGTTGGTCATTGATAACGGCGGAGTAGTAGCGCGCGTCGGGATTATCTCCGAGCAGTTTCTTGTGCTGGTTGATAAAAGAAGTAAAAAACGGCCGAGCGGGATCCCCTTCGAGCCAGCACTGAAGGGCGTGCATGGTTGCGTGCAGAAGTACTCGTCGAGCCTCTGCGAAATCCTGAGGCGTGCGCAGCTTCCACTGCGGACTGGAAAATTCCGTTTCCAAATCGTTCATTGTTTGTTGCAGTTCCGCGAGTGCCTGCGCAGCCTGACTGTCTGGGTTTTTCAGGTCGGCGGCAGAAGTTGTGGACGAAAGCAGCCCGCCTACTAATCCGCTGAGGGCGGCGCCTTTTATTAATTCGCGACGTTGCATGGTATTTACTCCTTCAAATGAGTGGGGGGAGGGGCGCGGGAGCGTTCAGGTGCCAGCAGGTGGACGTTGCCCGCCGCACAGTACATCTGTGACGCGCTCGGTGTCCAAGTACTCCTTCAATTTAAGTAGTTTGCCGTTTTGGAACTCAAACAGGAAGTGATACTCATTGCTATAGATCTGGCCCGAGATGTGTTTGCCCTCACTGGTGGCTTCCACTGCGACTTTGTCGCTTTCGCTTACCATACCCAAAATCGAAAACTTCAGTCCATCGGGGAACACGTCGAAAATCCCACCGGCAGTTGCTGCGACCTCATCCCGGGTAAAAATACCGGATATCAACGTATTACCCATGGTTTGTATGCTGCCTGCTTCGGCATAGGCATTGACGACAAAGTCTACATCGCCGCAGTTCAGGGCGGCGAAGAATTTCTTGACGATGGCCTTGTTGGTGTCGCTGTTGTCACTCATGATGGGATTCCGGTAGTCGTTGAAGAATGCTGTTCGGCTTTTTGTGTGTGGCGATGATTCATAAGGGTACCTTGCCCCGCTGGGATTTGAGCTGACCGCGTTTGGTTTTACTGTCCACTCGTCGCTTCTGACTACCGCGAGTCGGTTTGGTAGGTTTGCGTCGTTTCCGTGGTGTTCCCGCAATTATCACCAACTCCCGCAAGCGCGCCAGTGCGTCCTCGCGATTTTTCTCCTGGCTCCGAAAGCGTTGTGCCTTCATCACCAGTACCCCTTCACCGGTAATGCGTTGGTCCCTGAGCTTGCGTAGTCCTGCCTTGTAGCTGTCCGGTAGTGAGGAAGCTTCAATATCAAATCTCAGGTGCACTGCGGAGGATACCTTGTTGACGTTCTGGCCTCCGGCTCCCTGCGCGCGAATCGCCTGAAACTGAATCTCCGTCAATGGAATACTCACATGGCTCGATATTTTTAAACGCATAACATGTCACTATCTTCATTCGCCGGCTTAGAACGGGTTCCGCTAGCGATTGCGGCCCAGTCTTTCATGTGCATCTACCCACTCATTGGTGCGTGTTTCCCGATCAATCTTGGCGGCGGCGCCCAGGGAGAGCTCACCGGCAAGTGCTAGCGCCGCGGCGATTTCAGCTAACTTGAGCGCCTTACCCGATCCGAGGCAGTCCATAATCTGCAGGCATTCTCTCTGGGTGGGCAGGGCGGTGCCGCCGCCGTAGGTGGCCAGGATGAGGGCCGGGAAAGTGATAGAGAAATAGTAATCGCCCTCCCGGGTGACCTTGTTATACGTTGTGCATTGATTCGATTCGCCAATATTGGCGATGTCTTGCCCTGTGGCTAAGTATAATGCGGCCAGACCATTGGCCGGATGTGCAGCATTGTTGGATGAGTTTGTGAGAAAGGCACTGAGAGTACTGATGCCCTGCCCGTAGTGCATTTGTTGAGGTGAAATCCGCAGGTTGTTGATCATGACATCACGGGGAATGGTGATCTCGGCGGTGACTCTTCTTCCGCGGCCCTTGAGTAGATTGACTGAGGAGGTTTTTTTCTCAGTGTCGAAGTTGCCCGACAGTAGGTAGTGGGAAATGCCTTCAAATTCCTTGTGAATCCATTCACAAGCGACGAAGGTCGCCTTGCTGGTCATATTCTGTCCAGCAGCATCGCCGGTGCTGTAGTCGAAACGGGTAAATATCATGTTGTGGGCGTGGTAGTGCTCAATCTCATTTAGTTTGCCCACCGAGGTGCTGGTTTCTGCTACCGCCTTAATGCGCTCGAAGTTGCTATCTAGCCACAACCCGAAATCTCGCGCTTCGCGTGCGCTTGGAAAGACGAATACAGGAGCCCGCTGCATGGCGTCGCCGGAAACGGTGGTAATTACGCCTCCGCTCTCCCTGATTACACGCATGCCCCGGTTGTAGCTGGCCAGCATGGTTCCCTCGACGGTGGCCATGGGCACATAAAACTCGCCGTTGGCATGCTCACCATTAACCAACAGCGGCCCCGCCAGACCGACCGGAACTTGAACCACACCAAACATGTTTTCTATATTCCCCGACATTTCCTCCGGATCAAACGAGAATTGCCTCGTGTGCTCCAGGTTAGCTGCTGTGTTCTCTTCGATAAAACTCTGGCGCTCTTTGATGATATCCAGGCTGTAATCGTCGTCCTTCGATCGGGGTATTTTCTTGCTCATTCCAATTTTCCTGCAGTGCAATGTGGCGTTGAAATTACGCGCTTGCGCGCTTTGGGTCAATCGCACTTAATGATGGGCCCTCGTCTGGCCACAGTTTCGCCTGCCGCTAGGACAGCTGTTTCATAGCCTGAGTAGCGTTATTACAATTTTGGCTATTATTTCAAGCGCTAATTCGGAGTCAAGTGATCATTGATCACCGCCAGAAAGGCCTCCCCGTACTTGTCTAGCTTGCGCTCTCCGACACCGGTTATACGCCCAAATTGCATCGGGTTGCTAGGTAACAGAGCACACATTTCCTTCAGGCTGCGATCGTGAAAGATGACATAGGGGGGAACTCCCTGTTCTTCAGCCAGGGTTCGCCTGCGATCACGTAATGCTTCCCACAGTGCGATGTCGATGTCGCTGGGCAATTCGGTCTTGGTTTGAAGTTTGATGTTTTTCCCGCGGGTATCGCGGCGTAGTTCTATGGCCTGTTCGCCGCGTAGTAGTGGACGACACTTTTCTTCCAGGCGCAGCGCTCCGAATTGTTCCAGGTCCACACTTAGATGTCCGCGCGCGACCAGTTGTCTGAAGACGGACCGCCATTGCTGGTTGTCCAGGTCTTTCCCTATGCCGTACGTCGGAAGCTGCTGATGGCCAAACTGAGACACCTTTTTATTTTCCGCGCCGCGCAATACATCGATAAGATGATTGACGCCAAAGCGCTGGCCCGTGCGGTAGACGACGCTCAGTGCCTTGCGAGCAGAATCTGTACCATCCCAGGTATCTGCGGGCTCAAGGCAGGTGTCACAGTTGCCACAGGGTTCTGCCAGGTGTTCGCCAAAGTAGTTCATCAGGCCCTCACGTCGGCAGGTAGTGATTTCGCAGAGCCCCAACATCGCATTCAGGCGATGTTGTTCCGCCCGCTTATGCTCTTCACTGCCTTCGGAGCCTGCCATCATCTGGCGCAGCTTGATTACATCCTGCAAGCCGTAAATCATCCAGGCATTTGCCGGTTCGCCATCACGTCCGGCACGACCCGTTTCCTGATAGTAGGATTCCACCGTTTTAGGCATATCCAGGTGAGCGACGAAGCGCACGTCTGGTTTATCTATGCCCATACCAAATGCGATGGTGGCCACAATGATGACGGCCTCCTCACGCAAAAAACGCGCCTGATGATCAGCCCGAACGGAGGCGCCCAGGCCTGCGTGATAGGGCAGGGCATTAAAGCCTTGTTCTCGTAGCCAGAATGCCACGTCCTCAGTTTTCTTGCGGGAAAGGCAGTAAACGATACCTGCATGATGTGCATGTTCCTCTTTGAGGAAACGTAAAAGTTGCGGTTTGGGATTGTGTTTGAGTGCGATACGGTAGCGGATATTGGGCCGATCAAAGCCGGCAATGAATTGCTGTGCCTCCCCCAGATCCAGTCGCATGATGATCTCTTCGCGAGTACGCGCGTCCGCAGTGGCAGTGAGAGCAATACGGGGTATCTCGGGAAAGCGCTGGTGCAATAGGCTCAACTGTAAGTAGTCCGCACGGAAGTCGTGGCCCCACTGAGATACGCAGTGCGCTTCATCAATGGCAAATAATGCAATCGAAGCCTGTTTCAGCAACGCTATGCAGCGTTCTTGGGTCAGTCGTTCCGGTGCGATGTAGAGCAGGTCGAGGTCACCAGATAATAGTTGCGCTTCCACCTCTCGTGCGGCGTGCGGGTCCAGAGTCGAGTTCAAAAAGCTCGCCCGGACCCCGATTTGGCGCATGGCACTGACCTGATCTTGCATTAGGGCTATCAGGGGCGAGATAACAATTCCACAGCCCGATCTGGCGAGGGCTGGAATCTGGTAGCACAGGGACTTTCCGCCGCCTGTGGGCATTAGTACGAGGGCGTCGCCGCCTTTCAGTACCGTCTCTATGATGGCGTCCTGCGGTTCTCTAAAAGACTCGTATCCGAAGACGGATTGTAAGATGTTCAGTGCTTCGCTCATGGCGACGCAGTATACCCCAGCGTGCAGGTGGAACCGGAAGATTCGCACCCAAGTGATAGGAAATGGTAGAATCCGCCGCTTTCTTTAATCCTCTTTGTGGACGGACTTTTTGCCATGACCAAAACTAAAACTGACGCAGATTATCATCAGGAATGCACCCAGCGATTTATTGATCTTGCCAATATTCTGAAAGACGAGGGCGTCAGTACGAACATCGTATCCAATGGGTTGATCACAGCCGCCGGTCTTTATGCCAGTTATGTCGCTGCAGGGAATGATGGTGGTCTGACGGAGTCCGGTGTGGCAAAGGTTGCCGAAATATTCAGACTTGAACTGGAAAGATTGCAGAAGATCAAGAAAGCTAACAGCGGGGTATAGGAACCGCCCCGGCAGATACATTACAGGCCGTCATCGTTCAGCGGACTGAGAAGTATCGCGCAGGATAAAAGGCAGTCTTGGTACTAGCAAGGCTGCGAGTTAAAGTCGGCGATTTGAGTGGTGAAGTAGCCCGGTGCCAGCAAAGGCTTTAATTCGTCCAGCGATACTGGTTTGCTGAATAAGTAGCCCTGAATAACGCTGGCGCCCTGCTGGCGCAAGAAGTGGTATTGTTCAAGGGTCTCCACGCCCTCGGCCACAAGTCCCAATCGCATGCTCTTGGCCATCGCAATAATGGCGATAACCAGGCTGGCATCATTTTCGCTCTTGTCAAAATCGATGACAAAACTGCGATCAATTTTGAGCTCGTTCAGGGGGAATCGGCTCAGGTAGCTCAGGGACGAGTAACCCGTACCAAAGTCGTCAATTGAGAGGCCGACTCCCATTTCTTTGAGATTTGTCAGCGCGCTGAGTGTACTTTCAGCGTCATCGAGCATTATTCCCTCGGTGAGTTCCAGCGCAAGTCTGATCGGTCGTAGCCCGGTTTTCTGCAATACCTCCGCTACGCGCTTGATGAAGGCGTGATTAAACTGAAGTGCGGAAACATTGACGGAGACTTTTGGCAACCTCAGTCCCAGAACTTGAAGTTCCACCATCTGACGACAGGCCTCTTCCAGACCCCACTCGCCAAGCTCGCCAATCAACCCAATATCTTCTGCCAGCGGGATAAATTTGAAGGGCGGTACGAGGCCCAGTTCCGGGTGATTCCAGCGCATCAGGGCTTCTACGCCTACAACTGCCCCGGTCAGTGTGTCCACTTGCGGTTGGTAGTGAAGCATTAACTCCTTGCGTTCCATCGCTCTGCGCAGGTCATTTTCAAGGGTCAAACGCTCGACGTCGGTGGCACCCATGCCACGGTCGAAGAACATAAATTTATTTCTTCCTGAGCTTTTGGCGTGGTACATGGCCGTATCGGCTGCCTTTAGCAGACCTTCTACGGTATCGGCGTCGCCTGGAGCGATCGCTATGCCAATGCTCGGAGTTACCACCAGTTCGTGTCCCTCTATGGTCATCGGTTCGGTCAGAGTTTCTATCAGGCGGCGTGCAACTATGCCCGCTGATTCGCTACTGTCCAGCTGATTGAGCACTACGGTGAATTCATCACCACCGAGTCGTGAAACATTGATTTGCGAATCCAGTTCCACATAATGGGCAACGACATCACTCTCTCTGACGCAGCGAGAAAGACGTTTTGCCACTTCTCGCAGCAGTAGGTCTCCCGCACTGTGGCCGAGGGAATCATTGATTCGTTTGAAGTTGTCCAGGTCGAGAAATAACAGTGAAGTCTTTTGCTTATTGCGCCTCGCTAATTTCAGTAGTAAATCGAGCTGCTCGATAAAGAGACGCCGATTGGGTAATGATGTCAGGCTGTCGTAATATGCCAGTTTACGCAATCGATCCTTGGTTTCAGTCACCTCTTTTACAGCCTTGTTCAGTTGTTCGTTGCGCCGCGACAATTGTGAGGTGCGTTCTTCCACCTTCATGCTCAGCAATTGGTGGTCGACATCCATTCGGGTTTTGTATTTATGAAGGCCGCCAATGATGGTGTTGAGCAGGGCTACGATTTCCTTAAATTCTCCGCTGCGTTCAAGGCCTTCATATTTGACGGCGTGGCCCGCTGAAATGTCATCTGCCATGCGTTTGATGATTGCGAATGGCGCAGTAATACGACGTGTGATGTAGCTACAAAGAATGGAAGAACCGAGAATGAAGACGAGCGCAAGTAGCATCGCTTTGCCCACGATCGGAAGAATTGCCAACACAAGCATGGTCTGACTAATTCCCAGTTGTACATAGCCGATAACATGGAGACTGGCCGCGTTGCGAGAATCAGCCAGGGAGGCACCTAAATCGAGGCGGCTGATATTCTTTTGCAGCGGGTTGACCACTGAAAACACGGGCACCGTGAGGTCCCAAATCAGGTTGCCCCCGGCCAGCGCTACCAGTTTGTAAAGCCCTTCCCCGGTGATCTCACTAGTCCGGGACGTTAGGCTTGTCTCCACGACGGAGGTCGTACCGCGAATTTGCTCAAAGGGCCTGTCTGTGAAATCAGGCCCCACGGAACTCGGTACGCGGTCCAGTGGTTTGCCCATGGTGTTCCGCGCAACGGCGTAGCGAATGCTAGGCGAGGGTGCCATCAAGCCCTGCAATACGGCCCTCAGCTCGGGCTGATCATCCATATAGATGGCGACTTGTAACTGTGGTTGGCTCTGGATGCTGTTATGGGACTCCTGGACAAGGCGGTCTTGCGCCAGGGAATACTCTCGGTAACCAGTGACTGCAGTGAACAGGCAACCGGCCACAAGGGTGGTTGCCAAGACTAGCGCATTGATTCTGCCGGCAATAGTCATGGACATTTAGGCCTAGCCACGGTGGGTATTGCAGAGCCCGCCCCCCTCAATGCCATCAAACAATACCCCAATTACCTCAATCAGCGTTGGTGAGCTGCGCGCCGAATGATTGCAGTGATTAACTGTACCGTACAAGCCAATTTTTTTGTTAAAAACAGGCACTTGCGTGGAAAATAGCACGAGTCGCTGAGGAGACGCAATCGTCCATAGTGCGACAAAATATCGCCTAAATGATGGGTTTTAAAGCCGCTGAATTAATAGGCCAGGCGCCGGTCGTTTAAATGTCTGCGATCTTTGGCGATCAGGAGGCCATTCACGGTAAGGGGGAAGGTCACGGATCTGCTGCTTCGGCGGTCGATGGGGCTGCGCTCAACGAGGCGGGGCGGGCCAGCGTCACCGGGTAAAATATGCGTGCGTTTGTAGTCTCCGGAGACGTAGTTGCGGGCCGCAACAGTAAACACATAGGCGGATATGAGTATCGCACCGACGCCCAGAACCCCAAGGATTACGAGTATCACATCCATTTTTTACAGTCCCAGAGCCGCCACAAGCGAGTTAGATAACTTACATGCAAGATTCGCGCCGGTTTTGTTAGGGCTTATTCTGCAAGTGTTTGCAGCATATTAGCGCCGCGAGCAGATGGCAACAACTGAGAAGTGTAAAATTTCCTGACACATTTGGGTCAGCGGGCACCCTTACCAAAGAGAACAACTTCGACGGTGCTAAGAGTGACCATGAAATCCAAAAACAAGCTTTGGTTTTTGACATAGTAAAGATCGAACTGGAGTTTCTGGCGGGCATCTTCTTCCGAGGCGCCGTAGGGATAACACAGTTGCGCCCAACCGGTAATACCGGGTTTCACGGCATGTCTGGAATTGTAATAGGGAATCTGTTCGACCAGCTGCTTCACAAATTCCGGTCTCTCGGGCCGCGGCCCGATAAAAGCCATTTCGCCCGCTAGTACGTTGAATATTTGCGGGAGTTCGTCAATTCGGGTGCGGCGGATGAAGCTGCCGACTCGGGTCACTCGCGTGTCGTTCTCGGTGGCCCAACGCGCTTTGCCATCTTTTTCTGCGTCCACACTCATGCTGCGAAATTTCAGTACTCGGAATGCTTTGCCGTTCAGTCCCACGCGCTCCTGACTAAAGAAGATTGGGGCCTTGATACCGTCTTCCAGGTAGATGGCCAGGGCTGTAACGAGCATCAGAGGCCATGTGGCCATCAGTAGAATGAAACTGGCGCAGATATCGAAACAGCGTTTGCTCAGACTGGTGGAGGCATTACTGCGCAGGTTCTCAGTCAGTGTCATCCAGCCCGGGGTGGCAAAGTCGACCAGTATTTTGCCCGCTTCCCGTTCGAAGAAGTTCACTAGATTCAGCACCTTTACGCCCTGCAAACGGCATTTAAACAATTCGTCAGTCGGGGTTTGATCCCGCTTGTTGTCCAGCGCCACTATAATCTGATCAATTTCTGTCTGCTTCGCGTATTCATCCAATGGTTGGCGCAAGTTGATAATGCGTTCGCCACTCACTCTGGGCTCTTCATTCGCTACTCGCACGTAACCCACAATGTTGAAGCCTTGTCGATCTGTTTTGCGGCGCATGGAGCTGGTAATTGTGGAAGCGACTGAGCCTGAACCTAAGACCAATACGCGGCTTTTGAATTGATCGAGGTCGGTGACGTTAATAAATGCCATGCGGCTGAGGAGGTGGGCTATGAAAGACAAAAGTAAGGTATATACCAGAATACCGCTCCATAATTCAAAATCGGGTAGGAGCGAAAAGGCGCCTACGGTAATAGCACTTGCGGCGAAAAACCCGCCAAGTGTACGCACCAATATTCCTGACCGCCCTTCACGCATGCGGGGTTCAAAGAGACCCATAGTCGAGAGGCAGATCACGGTTGTTAAGGCGTAGATGAACGCGCGATTGGCGATTCCGGGGTAGTGTTCCTGGAAGCTGGCGATGTCCAGCGAAACATAGCAGTAGAGATATGTGCCCGCGTACAGGGCCAGAACAAATAGTGCGGCGTCGATCAGGGCGAGCCAATAGAATGACGTATGAATATGGTGGTTAAAAACCCTGACCGTAGCCATTACCCAATTCCTTCCACTGCTCTTGTCGTAGACTTTGTTGAGCGAAAAGGGCTCCCCGCCACGCCGAAGCGGCTGAAAGCTCTACTAATTTTTTATTTGACGCTTTTCTGTCTGACCCCAAACATCGGGGAGGGTTCCAGCTACTTATGCACAGCGACTAATTATACTTATACACAAAATAGCTTGCCGAGGTATTAAAGTAGCATGGCTTTCATATTTCTGCCCAAAATATTAATCAGACTGTGAACTTGTTCTCTCGCTTCGTCGCAGACCCCGTTGTAGCGGCATGACAGCGCAGTGACTTAGCGTAATACCGTGACGCGGAAGTATAAGCCAATAAATTTAAAAAAGTCAATTATTACAGTATGATATGACGTATTTCTAACAGAATTTTTACGTTAATTCACAGCGTTTGGGTGTGTCCTCTTCAATTTGGCGCGTGTTGAAAAAAAGTCTGGTATTCGTCGGCGAGGGCACGGCGGGCGAGTTTGGGGTTCTGATTGCCAGGCAGACTCGGACGGATAACGATCGCGGTGGGTGATATGAAATTGGACATTCCCCGACCACAATACGCCAGCAACGACTCTGTGAGGCGGTATAGGTTGTTGTTGTGGGCTCAAATTACAAGAGTGGTATCGTAGCTCGACCAATTGCAGCTTGGTAAGAGTGAGCGTGCGCAGCCCGGCAAATCGAGGAAAACGGACCGTGTGGCAAATTGTGAGTGAGTGTATATGAGAGGCGTTGCGACTTTTGGTCGAGCCGGTGTGCTGATTACTCTCGTCCTGGCGCAATGTGCCTGGTCGTTGCCGCTACCCGACCTGATTGACAAGGTGCGGCTTTCCGTTGTCGGTGTCGGAACAGCCTATCCGCCGCGCCAGCCGAATCTAAAGGTAGACCGTGTGGCCTACCTGGCAACAGGCTTTGTGGTGGGGAACGGCTTGCAGATTGTTACTAATGCGCATGTGATCCCGCAACAGCTGGATGTGGACAACAACCAGACGCTGGCTATTTTTGCCGGAAATGGCGCCCAGGCGATGGCCTACGTGGCCACTGAGATACGGCGGGATGAAAGCCACGACCTGGTGTTGCTGGAAATTCAGGGTCCGGCACTGCCCGCTTTGCAGCTGGGTAATTCCGAGTCAGTGAGAGAGGGCCAGAAAATCGCCTTTACCGGGTTCCCACTCGGTATGGCGCTGGGGCTTTATCCGGTGACACACCGGGGCATTGTCTCGGCTATTGCTCCAATGGCCCAGCCTTCAGCAAATTCCAGTGGGCTTAATGCGGCAATGATCAGGCGCATGCGCGGTCAGTTTGCAGCATTTCAGCTGGATGCCACGGCGTATCCAGGGAATAGCGGCAGTCCTGTTTTTGAGCTTGAGCGCGGGCACGTCATTGGAGTGATTAACAGCGTTCTGGTGAAAGAGACCAGGGAGAGCTTACTATCCCACCCGTCAGGAATCACTTACGCGATCCCTGCAAAATACCTATCGCCTTTGTTGAGTCCTCCTTGATTTGCGGTTGGCCCGCAATGTCAAAGCGGACCGCATTTATATAACGCTTGTACTTTGTGTCACCTGCATTGGGAGTCGTTGCCAGGGTTATCTATTTCAAATTGACGAAATCACAAAGACAGCCGTTTGTTATTCTCTGTTAGCATGATTACAAATTGATTCGGCGTAGCCACGTTACCGTGGTGCGCGATCGGAGACTTCTAGTTGCCCTTCTTTCAGCGCAAGCAGCTCAAGACCCGCGTACTATTGGTTTGTACGGAAAATATCTGTCGTTCGCCCATCGCCGAAGGCCTGCTGCGGCTCTATATAGAGCGGTCTGAGCTGAGGGATGCCGTGGAAGTATGCTCTGCGGGCACAAAGGCGTCCCGTCCGGGCTGCAGACCTGATTTGCGAGCGCAAAAAGTGGCGGCGTATGCGGGGATTAATCTTGGGCGAATGCGAGCGCGTCGTGTCACCGTACGCGATTTTCTAAGCAGCGACTTTGTGTTTGCGATGGATGAATTTAATGTGAGCGATCTGCTTGAAGTTTGTCTGCCGGCGCATCAGCATAAGATCAGTTTACTGCTTAGTCATCACGCCGGAGAATCACTGATTGAGGTGCCCGACCCATATTATGGGAGTACCGAAGGGTTTGAACGTGTTTTCAGGATTCTCGATGAGGCCATGGATGACCTGGTTGGGTATATCCGCAACAATATCGATTGAATACCCATCGCACTCATTATAGGGTTATGGCCGAGATGGCTATGTTCACTGCAGCAGTGGGAAGGCCTTTAAGGTGGCAGCGAATTATTGGTGATTCTCATGAGTAAGAGTGCATCGTTGGTAGAAGACTTTCAGCGCTACTTCGATGTGGGATTGGCGTCCACACCCGCGCAGCAGGAACAGGTTTTTCGAGTCCGGTATCGGATTTACTGTGAAGAGTTTCACTATGAGCCCGTTGAAGCATTTCCAAATAAGCTTGAAACTGATGAGTTTGATGAGAAATCCAGGCACTCCCTGATTACGCATAAGGCTACGGGAATGGGTGCCGGTTGTGCGCGATTGGTGTTTCCAGATGAACATTCCCAAATGCCAATGGAGAAGTACTGCGCCAATGCCATCGATGATAAAAGTATCCGACCCTATGATGGCCGGCGAGATACCATCTGTGAGTTTTCCCGTTTGGGAGTCGATGGAGCGTTCAGGCGGAGAGCCGGTGAGAGCGCGTCACGGTTTGGCAAGGTCGCGGCAATAGACTGCAGCAAGCGAGAGGAACGTACGTTTTCTCTCATTGCAGTCGCTACTATCCTATCTGGATTCGCGATGAGTGAATTGCTGGGGCGGCCCTACTGCTTTGCCATGATGGAGCCCTTTCTTCCGCGCCTGCTGAAAAGATCGGGTTTGATCGTCCATCGTATCGGTGAAAATATTGAATACCATGGGCAAAGAGCGCCCTACTTTTTTGAAACGGGTGAAATAATGAAGGGGATGCCGGATGAGCTCAGCGCTTTTTATGCGGTCATTTACTCCAATTTCGCCGCATGCGGATCCTATACCCCACAGAGTGCCAGGGTAGCTCCACGAACTAGTCCCCCGCAGTCGTCCCCATCGAGTTGGTTACCCAGTCTGTATGGCCATTCATTCGCCACATAATGGCGAACGAATGGAGCCACACATTTTTTTACCGCCGTACACTTGTCAGACAGAAGGCTGCTGAATAAGATGCGAGTCGATCTGCCGTGGTCACGATTTGTTTTTGTGATCGTGGGGCGGACTGTTCATTGTCGCGGGGAGTTCGGAGCTCAATATGTCATTTGATTACCATGAAGCTTTCTCTCGCAATCTGGGCTGGTTGACCGAGGCGGAGCAGGAGATCCTGCGCAGTAAGCGTATAGCAATTGCCGGCATGGGCGGTGTCGGCGGAAGTCACCTGCTTACGCTCACGCGCCTGGGGATAGGCGCGTTCAATCTTGCCGACTTCGACCAGTTTGAATTGCCGAATTTCAACCGCCAGGCTGGTGCCAGTACGCCACACCTGGGGAGGGACAAGCTCGAGGTTATGGTGGAGCTCGCCACAGGAATTAATCCGACCCTACAGATTCAGCAGTTTCCTGCGGGTGTCGATGTCGATAATCTCGATGATTTTCTTGAGGGCGTGGATCTTTATGTCGATGCCCTCGATTTTTTTGCACTGGAAATTCGCCAAGCCGTATTCGCCGCCTGTTATGAAAAGGGGATCCCTGCGATAACGGCGGCTCCATTGGGCATGGGAGCAGCAATACTGTGCTTTTTCCCCGGACAGATGAGCTTTGAGAAGTATTTCTTGCTCAAGGGCCAGCCCAAGGAAGAGCAGGCCCTGCGTTTCATGTTGGGTCTTGCGCCAGCGGCCCAGCACATGGGCTACCTGGTGGATGACAGCAGAATAGATTTCGAGGCTGGCAAGGGGCCATCGACCCCTATGGCCTGCGAGCTGTGTGCCGGATTTGCAGGCACTTACGCATTGAAAATATTGCTCAACCGAGGAGAGGTACCTGCGGCGCCACGGGGTATTCACTTCGATGCTTACCGCAACCGCCTGACAACCACCTGGCGGCCCTGGGGCAATGCAAACCCCCTGCAGCGCCTGGGACTGATGATCGCCCGCAAACGGACCATGTCAGGCTCCGCAACGTCTCGGCCGGCCGTAGAGCTGAGAACCAGGCCGATTGAGCGGATTGTGGATCTCGCGCGCTGGGCACCCAGTGGCGATAATGACCAGCCCTGGAAATTTGAACTCGTTGACGATCATCATCTGGTAGTTCACGGCAACGATACGCGGGACTGGTGTGTTTATGATCTGGATGGAACCTCCAGTCAAATTGCCATTGGTGCCCTGCTGGAAACACTTTCTATTGCCGCTTCCGCCGAGGGCCTGCGCGCTGAATCAACGCTGCGACCCGGTTCATCGGAAGAACTGCCAATGATTGATGTGCGGCTGGTCGCCGATGACGGCATTCCCCAGGATCCCCTGTTCCCGTTTATCAGGGCTCGGGTCACCCAGCGCAGTCCGCTGTCTACTCGGTTTCTGTCCTCAGCGCAAAAGCGCGCGCTGGAGCAGGCCGTGCCTGCGGGCTTTCGGATCGTTTGGATCGAAGGTAAGGCTGGTCGTAGGCAAATGGCAAAACTGCTGTTTCACAATGCCCATATCCGGCTGACGACACCTGAAGCGTTCGAGGTTCACCGGCAGAATATTGAATGGGGGGTGCAGTTCAGCGAAGACCGTATTCCGGAGGGCGCTTTGGGCATTGACCTTCCCACGCGTAAGATTATGCATTGGGCATTACAGAGCTGGAAGCGTGTGCAATTCCTGAATCGTTACTTGGCCGGGACGTGGTTGCCGCGTCTGCAAATGGACTGGCGCACGGCACAGGGATGCGCGGCACATTTTGTCATTCTTGCCGACGCGCCAATGACCACCGTTGATGATTACCTATGCGGTGGTCGAGCGGTGCAGCGATTTTGGCTGGAGGCGACGCGTCAGGGCTTGCAGTTCCAGCCGGAAATGACCCCGGTTATTTTCTCGCGCTATGTGGTTCAGGCGCGCAAGTTTACCGTCGTGGAGGCAGAGGCGATGCTTGCGGAGCGCCTGGCTGGAGATTTGAGTCGAATTCTGGGTGACGGCGCATCCCCGCTGCAAAGAGTCTATATGGGGCGTATCGGTTTTGGCGCGGCGCCGCAATCACGTTCCGTGCGTCCCCCTTTGGAACAGCTTCTCGTCGAACCTCCCCGTTAGCGCCGAATGTCCCGGCCATTGACGTCCCGTCCCAAAACACGCCTGTTATTTTTTGCGGAGGCAGTAACGCTCGCTCACGTTGCGCGGCCCGTCGCCTTGGCCCAGGCGCTCGATGAACAACTTTTTGCTGTTCACCTGGCACACCATCCACGCTACCGCCAGTTGCTGGGCGACCTCGCGTTTAGCGAGCATGAAATCAATTCGATATCGCCGCAGCAATTTATGCAGGCACTGGCGGGTGGGAAGCCCCTGTACGATGTGAGCACGCTCAGTTCTTATGTAGAGGAAGACCTGAGAGTAATTGATGCCGTGAAGCCGGATATCATCGTTGGTGACTTTCGGCTGTCCCTGGCCGTAAGTGCTGAGCTCGCAGGCGTGCCTTATATTGCGCTGAGTAACGCCTATTGGTCACCCTATTGTGAGCAGCAGTATGTTGTGCCCGATCTGCCCATTACCCGTATTTTGGGACCCGCGTTGGCTCAGCCCTTGTTTTCGCTGGTGCGTCCTCTGGCGTTTGCGTTGCACTGCCGGCCGATGAACAAAGTGCGACGACGCTATGGGTTGCCGAGTCTGGGCTATGATTTGGGAGAGGTGTACACCCACGCGAATTACACGCTTTATGTGGACGCGCCCGATTTGTACCGCATGCGCAAGCTTCCACCGAACCACCGTTTCATTGGGCCAATAGTCTGGTCACCTGAAGTTCCTCGGCCTGATTGGTGGCAAAGTCTGCCGTCGGAGCGCCCGATTGTTTATGTGACCCTGGGCAGTTCTGGACCCGCGGGTCTACTGCCCATGCTATTAGCGACTCTTGGAAGCCTTAACGTAACCGCTCTGGTGTCCACAGCAGGCGCGCCAGTGCCATCCTTGGTGCCAGAGAATGTGCACGTGGCATCTTATCTGCCCGGCGAAGACGCAGTGAAAATGGCCAGTCTGGTCATCTGCAATGGTGGCAGTCCGACCACCCATCAAGCGTTGTCGCAGGGGGTCCCGGTGGTTGGTCTGCCCAGTAACCTGGATCAGTACCTGAATATGGCGGCTATAGAAAAGAGCGGTGCCGGGCAGTGCCTGCGCGCAAGTTCCTGCGAAGTAAAGGCGCTACATTCTGTTATATCCCGTGTGCTCGACGATGCCGCCACGCACGCAGCCGCCCGCCGGCTCGCCGTGCGGTTTACCGAATACGATTCAGCAATCGAGTTTCAGAGGATCATCAAACAGATTGGGGAACACCCTGAGCGACGCAGGCAGGCCGGTAAAAATTGATCGAATTTAGCTGGGATATCCCTATCGGATTAGGTTTTGTACTTCAGGTTGCAGTTCTTTGGGGCGCGCTGCTCGGTAGGTTGATTGGTTGGATTCTGTAGATTAATCAATGAGGTAGGTATAAGATTTGCCCTAGTCAGATGCTGGACGGGGTGAGCATGAGAAAGATAACAATGGGCCAGATCAGTTTCTTCCTGACTCTTCTGAGTTTAAGCATTCTGTTGGCCGTGGTAAGCACTATTTTTCTCGCTCGCAAGGACTGGTTGGGCGATTTCTATGGGGTGATTTTTATCATCGCGCTCATTGTGCTCGTTTACCTCTGGGCTTTTGTTGTGTACCGGATTTTTCTGCGCCTATGTCCACTTCAGGAAGGTTATATCGAGCCCGGTTCACGGGCGGAATTTGCCGCACAGGTGAATATATTGTTCTATTTGATGCTGTTTAACACCCTGATTCGCACTGATTTTTTACCCGTTCCAATTAAAACGCTGGTGTATTCTTTACTGGGTGCCAAGATCGGGTCGAACAGCTTCAGTCCCGGTACAATACTCGATCCGCCCCTGACTGAAATTGGGGATAACACCATCATCGGTCATGCTGCCACCTTATACTCCCACGCGATCGAGGGCAGCCACTTTGCGTTGGAGAGGATTATCCTGGGCAATAATGTGACTGTCGGTGCGCACGCGATCATTATGTCCGGCGTCTCCGTGGGCGATGGTGCCATAGTGTCGGCGGGTGCTGTGGTGAAAAAGGGCACGCAAATCGCGCCCGGGGAACATTGGGCAGGCGTGCCTGCACGGAAAATCGAAACAACAACCAGTGGCGGTAAATGATCTGCACACCCGTTACACCCTGCGGTTTTAAAAATGGTCAGGTACCGCGAAGAGGGTTTAAAACAGGCGTTATTAACAAGTTGTGATTGATAAGTGCAGTCAGAGCTCAAGTAAAATTTTACAGTTTCACAGACGATGTTTTTGGAGAGTGACTCGACCCTATGAATAAACTAATTATAAAATGTTTAGTGGTGGTATCTGTCCTCTTGGTCGTTTCGTGCGCAAGAGACATGACCTCTGAAGAGCGTATTGCCAAAGCCCGTGATTACATCGCTGTCGGCGATTATGCTTCGGCCAATATCGAACTTAAAAGCGCGGCATTAAAGGACCCCGGCAACGCTGAGATTCGTAGCGAAATGGTCGGCGTGGCAGTGACCCTGGGCGATGGTGCGGCCGCAGAAAAAGAGATTCGTCGTGCGGTGGAACTGGGCATGCCGCCTGAGCAATTAACCTTGTTGTTAGTCAGTGCGATTTATCTGCAGGGCGACTTTGAGAGAGTGATCTTCGAGACCGAGCGCTTTCCTGTGCAGTTGGAGGGCCCGTTCATGGCCGATATTCTGGCCTATCGGGCGCACGCGCAAATGCAGCTACAACAATACAAGCTGGCCGACGCCACCATAGCGGAGGCGCTAAACCGCCATAACAATTCAGCGCTGGCGGTGCATGCCAAAGCCAGTTATGAGGCGCAGGTGGGTCGAAGCGAGACGGCGATGACTTTGGCTAAAAAAGCTGTAGAAATTGACCCTGGATCAACCGACGCCTGGGCGCTGATTGGTGATTTGTATTCTGCCGAAGGCGCGTTGCCTGAGGCGGTGGAAGCTTACGATAAGGCGATTGAGGGTCGTGAATATGCCTCTTTGGTGTTGGCCCGGCGCGCGATGGTGCTGGCGCAGTTGAAGAAATATGGTGCGGCGAATGCTGATATTCGGCGGGTGCAGGCCGCCGGCTATAGTAATCAACCTTATGTGAATTTTGTAAGAGGCTACATCGCTTTTCGGCAATCGAATTACGCCGTGGCAACGGCAGCACTGGAAAAATCGGTGGAATTTGACGAGGAAAATCCGCTCAGTAAATTGTACCTCGTCGCCAGTTATTTAGAGGAAGGGAAGCTGGAGCAGGCTCAGGTTATTGCCAATCAGCTTTACTACACTATTCCAAATTCTGTTGAAGTTGCGCGCATGTTTGCCTCTCTGAATATTCGACAGCAGGATTTTGGCGCGGCTAAAGAGAGGCTTGGCACGTTGCTGGAAGTTCAAGAAGACGATGCTGTGGCGCTGGGAATGCTGGGTTCAATGGCACTAATGGAAGGGAAGGGAGACGAAGCGGTCGGTTATTTACAACGGTTGTCCGCCCTCTCACCGGATGATGAGTCGGTGCAGAAAATGTTGAACCTGGCGATGACCATGCGCGGCGACTATATTACGGAAGTGACCAGTGCGTTGGAGCAGCAGGTGGCATCTGAGGATTATGACCGGATGCTCCTGTCGGCCGCCGCTGCGCTCAAACAGGGCCAGTTGAAAGAAGCGGTGGCGATCGCAGAGAATCTGCAGCAGCAGTTCCCTGACAGTGTAGGGCCGCTCAAAATGCTGGCTACCATCCACCTGTCTGTCAACGACTGGCGCACGGGACAGGCGTTATTAGAGCAAACGTTGTCGCTGGATCCCCTGGAACCGTCTGCGGCCAAGACGCTGGCGAAAATATATCTCAGTACGGGGGAGGGAGAGCGTGGGATGGCGCTTATCTCCGCCTATTTGAAAGCATTCCCGAACGACAAAGAGGCTATCGGTATTCGGGCAGAGCTGATTGTGGCAACCCGTGATTACGAGGAGGCGGAAAAGTACTTAATCGAATCGCGCGATCAGGATCCTGGTAATCTGGAATTGCAGGCTCGCATGGCCACCTTGTACTTTGAAAACGGCAGGTACGAACAGGTGTCGATATTGACCGAGAGCATGAGCGACGACGATATCAGG
>JAPKAY010000131.1 GCA_028825045.1 Halioglobus sp. | reverse complement strand
TCAAGGCAGCGAACGAGTTCCGGCCAGGCACGCTCCTCAGCTTGCCCAAGTATGGTCAAAATGAACCAGCGGTGTTAAATTGCACTTAAAAGTGACCCACTATTTGCATCTAATTTTGACCCGCCTAGTTCGTTAAAGTATTACTCATTTGGTCGGTTTTTTGCCAGTCCTTTTCTCCTTTTGATTACATGTTGAGTTTTTGAAGCGGTAGCTGTCGTTACCCGTTTCGATGATGTGGCAGTGGTGGGTTAAACGGTCCAGCAGTGCGGTCGTCAGCTTCGGATCACCAAAGACCTTCGGCCATTCCGAGAAGCTCAGGTTGGTCGTGATCACAATGCTAGTACGTTCATACAAGAAGCTGATCAGGTGGAACAGCAAGGCACCACCAGCTTGACTGAACGGGAGATAGCCGAGCTCATCTAGTATCACCAGATCGGCACTCGCCAGTCGATTGGCCATTCGGCCCTGTCTACCAGCAGCCTTTTCCAACTCCAAGGTATTGACTAAATCAACCGTAGAGAGAAACCGTACTCGTTTGTGATGATGGATAATCGCCTGCACACCCAGTGCTGTTCCCAGGTGGGTTTTGCCCGTGCCGGGACCACCAATCAGGACAATATTCTGGGCCTCCTCAATAAACTCACATCGATGAAGAGAGCGCACCAGTGTTTCTGTCACCCTACTTTCGGTAAAATCGAAGCCTGTGAGATCTCGATGGGCTGGGAACTTGGCAACCTTCATCTGGTAATTGATCGAGCGGACTTCCCGGTCCGCAACTTCTGCTTTGAGCAGATCGTTTAAGATGTATTCTGCCTGTTGATAGGCGGGCGCGGCCTGATCAGCAAGCTCTTCAATGGATTGAGCCATGCCGTATAGCCGCAGCGCTTTGAGTGTCGTGATCATTGCATTAACGGACATGGTTGTTCTCCCTTAGGTCATCGTAGCGCTGTGTATTGGCCACCGGCTCACTGACCAATGCCAATGCGGGAGGCGGCTCAAGCGGCGCGGGCAAGGGCCCCTCCAGCAATCGTCCCAGCACATTGGTCACGTGCTGCTGAGAAGGTCGGCCGCTCTGAAGCGCAGCTTCCACCGCCTGCATCACCAGATGTTCATCGTGCTGCAGAACCAGGGCCAAGATATTAGCCATCTCCCTATCGCCACCTAATCGTTTCAGGAGAATCCGCTGTAAGCGCTTGAAGCAAACGGGTAGTTCAGTGAAGGGCGCTCCATTGCGCAGGGCACCGGGCTTGCGCTGGATAACCGCCAGATAATGCCGCCAGTCATATACGGTTTTCCCAGCATTTCTATGATCCCTTGAGAAGACCCGGGTATGTGTGGCAATGACGCAGGCTTCGGCGACCACAACGATTCGGCGGGCGTAAGCCCGCACACTCACCGGTTTGTTGGCGAAGGCGGCAGGAACGCTGTAGCGATTGCGATCACACAGAATAAGACAGGTCGAAGAGACCCGCTTGGTGTGTTCCACGCACCCGTCAAACGGTGCAGGTACACTCATGAGGTGTTTGCATTCGTCTGCCCAGACATCGGCCACCTTGCGAGCAGGTTCTTCCGGGTGCGATATCTCCTGCCAGAGATCTTTGCAGCGTAGCTCCAACCAATCGTTCAGATCATTCAATGTCTTGAACGACGGGGCGTCATGCCAGATGCGATATCGAGAGTCGCGCACATTCTTCTCAACCTGGCCTTTCTCCCATCCTGCTGCCGGATTACAGAACTCCGCTTCAAACAGGAAGTGGCTGACCATGGCCTTGAACCGCTTATTGACGTCTCGGCGCTTGCCGCGATACACCTTATCGACAGCCGTTTTCATGTTGTCGTAAATACCTCGCTCCGTGACACCGCCCAGGGCGACAAGGGCGTGGTTATGGGCATCAAACAACATCTCGTGGGTTTGCATTGGGTAGGCCCGCAACATGAAGGCCCGACTGTGACAGAGCTTGAAGTGGGCAACTTGTAGTTTGGTTCGCTCATTACCAATGACCACCCAGTCCTCAGACCAGTCGAACTGGAAAGCTTCGCCGGGAGCAAAGACCAAAGGGACAAATGTTCCTTTGCCCGCCGATAGCTTGGCTTCTTGCTGGCG
>JAPKAY010000130.1 GCA_028825045.1 Halioglobus sp. | reverse complement strand
TCGCTCATAGTGCCTGGATCGTTGATGGTCATGAAGGCCCGCTCGGAATCGGTGGCGATGCCCCAGTGGTTACCGCCCAGTGCTGTGCCTTCGCCGACGCGCTGATTCCAGACCAGTGCGCCCGTGTCGGGATCCAGTGCCCAGAGATCACCGGATTTCTGGCCGGCAATTAGCAGGTCTCGATCGTCACTTTCTACTAGGATGGCCGGGCCACCGAAATCGAAGTCGACGGAGTTGGTATTGTCTAGAATTATGCAGTTAGGGCCATCTGCCGTGCAGGCGAAATTCCACATATCGTGCTCTAGTGCCTGAAAGACCCAGTTCGCCTCTCCTGTTTCCAAATTAAGGGCGATGACTGAATCGCTGGTGTTAGTAGTGGGGTGTGAGGTATTTTCGCCAGTGGTGACGTAAACCTGACCTCTCCGTGCATCTACCGTCGGTGTAGTCCAGATTGGGGCACCGGAAGGGCCGCGTTGTTTAACTCCAGTTGAGCTGACCATGCCAGTGTATTCAGCCGTTGGCATAGTGTGGTATTCCCACAGCTTTTCTCCAGTGCGCACATTTAGCGCGGTGACGGCGCCGTGATTTTCACAGCATTCAAAGTTCGGATTGCCTCCGGTTACAACGCCGGAACCGGAAAGCGGCACGATTATTTTGTCTTCATGAATAACGGGTGTGCCGGTAATCATTGCTTGGTTGTCGGAGGCTTGGCCGCACGCGACCCCGATCGCCTCGCCATTTTTAGCATTGATGGAGTGAATCATGCCGCGACCATCACCAAACACGAGTGTACCTAAGCCATCAATTACCCCGTAGGCCAATGACGAACGCAAGCGTGTGTCAGCATTATAGACCCACTTGGCACAGCCGCTGTTGGTGTCCAGCGCAAAAATTCGACCGGAATCGGTGGCGGAATAAAAAATTGTTGAGCCAACGATCACCGGCGCGGCTCGCAAACTGGACGTCTCTGGAAAAGCGACCGCCCAGGCCAGCTCTAGGTTTGACATATCGCTCGTGGTGAGGCCCGCCTGAGCTGCATCAAGGTGGCGTGGGTTGTTGCCATCAGCACCTGTAAAGGAGAAGGACAGCCCCCGCCTTAGGTCTACAGCGCGGTTATCCGCCGCACACATGGTTGCAGCGACCCAGTCCTCGATCCCCTCTTCTGTGGTCAGCTCTTGAGCCAAGCCAGGCTGAGCAGCGATCAGGCCTGCGCTTAGTAGCGCGACCAAGGCGGGATAAGATCTAAAACTTGATAGAAGACAAGAGTAAAAAAACATAAGTAATGCCTGTTCAGTGGATGTTAGTCGATAGCTCCATCCCAACAAGAACCGTGTATCTTGAGTTGCCGGTTCATTTGGAGGCTGAAACCCAACGCCAAAAATACAATAATTGTCGACATTGTGCGAATCTGAATAGGATTAAGATTAATAGGGATGCTGATGACCCAATAACTTTAGACAGCCCTGCCTAACTGTAGTGGCGAAGTAATACTGGCCGCCAGTTTATGTGCAAGCCAGTATTTCTTCTCTGACTCGTTTGGTGATAGTCCAACGATGTGTCGATGCGGCCCTACACAACTATAGTAGTCCTTTATGTAATTATTCGCCGCAAGCTTCGCTTCAATAAAAGACCGGCAGCCTATCAGAGGCATCCAGTCAGTTTTTAAAGCTCCGGAAAAACCTACCCATCGGTGAATCGTCCCAGCAGTTACATCTGCGATTCATGCTTTGTTTTATACAGCAGCGCCATAAGACTTGGTGATATTTCTTATTTGTATGATGACAGCCTTGATCAGAATGAAACATAACATTCGGAGGTCTGGACTTCCCAGCCTTTGCTAGACACTAAATAGCATTAAAATGTAGCTATACGAGAGGTGTCTATGAAAGACAAGCGGTATACAGAAGAATTGATGCGGCACCCACAAGCCGTTTCTCAGGAATTTTATGCCCAGCCCCTATAGAGTCCGAAAACTCTCCGCGCGCGCGTATTGTTCAGAAACTCTCTTTTGAGGCATTCAGAACGCTTTTTGGATGATGATCGATTTTAACCCCCAGCATCCAGCCCGTTAGGACGTGTTGATAGCGGATCAACCCTTGAATATC
>JAPKAY010000031.1 GCA_028825045.1 Halioglobus sp. | reverse complement strand
GGACTGCAGATGCGACATGATTTCAAACACCCGCTGCGCGCTATAAGCCCTTACGGCGTCACCGAAAGTCGAGGTATCACAAAATTTACAATGGAACGGGCAGCCCCTGGATGCCGCGATGGATGCCACGGGCCCGGAGGGGAAATCATAAAGAGCAGGGCGGTAGGCAGATGGGAAGTCAGGCAGTAAATCCCAAGCCGGCATGGGGAGGCGATCCATGTCCTTGTTAATATGGTGCTTGGGTGCCACGTGAAGTTTATCCATGATTTCATGCCGGGCAATGTAGACCAGCCCGGCGACTTCATCTACTGCAGCACCTTGCTCTAGGCGGTTGAGCAAATTGATCAGGATCTCCTCGCCTTCACCAACTACCGCGTAGTCAAACTCCCGGAATCGCCGCATGGTCTCATTTGCCATGGACGAAATATGGGGCCCGCCGACGATAATTATTGTATCAGGCAGTTGGAACTTGATCCTGCGGGCGATCTCGACGCCACACCAGACGCCCACCGTGAACAGAGTAATACCTACGTAAGCGGGTTTATCGCGTTCAACTTGAGCCACGACGTCATCCACCGTCATATCGAAGATATCGCTCTCAATGATGGCCGGATCGTAATTATGGCACCGCAACTCAGACGCTAGATGTAACAAACCCAAGGAAGGAGCCTGGTTGGTGACGTGCTTAACGAACTCATAACCCTTTGCGATACGCTCGTACGGCGGCGTTATCAGGGCGATTTTCCGGTTACTGATGCGGTCACCAAAGCTGCTGTGTTGGGGCATTCGTAATGCTCCGCTATGCTGGAGTTGTCGTATCCAAGACTTGCATCATTGTATGGTTTTAGATCCCTTGTCGCCATCAATGCAAGTATTAAATCAACCCCCCTACGGGCAAATCGCGGCGGGTGTTGTTGGCCATAGGCTGCCCATTGATGGCGAGATTAGCCGGTTTTGAGCCGTTTTGACTAGAGAAGTGCTCGAGCGCAATAATAATTTTCAGGGTATAGCAAAACACTGCTTTAAGAACTAAGAGCGGTATTTCTCAGCGACGGCGAAACAGGGGCAGGGGTTGATCGATAGATGCCTGATAGTGCTCAGAAAAGTCTTCAAGGCTGGTGAGGGCATCTTCCAGCGCTTTGTCATCCGCCAGCTGAAAGGCATCGAAGCCGCAGCGTTTAAGATAAGTGAGCTGATCGCGTATAAAGTGGCCTCCTGCTCGCAATTCCCCACTATAGCCTCGTTCACGCAGGTCTCGTGCATAGGAGAACCCGCGCCCATCTGCGAATGCGGGAAAATTGACGAGGACCAGTGCGATCTGATCCAGATAGTCATACAGCGCAGCAGGTGACTCGCCCGGCTTCAGTTGCACCGCACTGCCGTTTTTATCGGCAAGCTGTTGCCATTGCTCCAGAGTAGCGACCTGGTCGTGTGTCGCGTGACCACTGTCCTGATTGACAGGCTGCCACGTATCCTCAGTGATGCAGCCATTCTTAATTAGCAGAGGCATAGACGCGCTCCTTGAACGGTTCGATACCGACACGCCGATAGGTGTCCAAGAAGGTTTCTTCTTCCTGTCGCAGCGCCACATAGGTGGACAAGATTGTATCAATGACATCTGGCATATCTGCCTGTTGGAATGAGGGCCCCAGGATTTTACCTATTGACGCATCCTTGGCCTGACTGCCGCCCAGGCAGACCTGATAAAATTCCTGACCCTTCTTGTCTACCCCAAGCACGCCTATGTGTCCGATATGATGGTGGCCACAAGCGTTCATGCAACCGCTGATATTGAGTTCGAGCGGGCCAAGGTCGTACACGTAATCCAAATCCTCAAAGCGCGACTGGATGGCTTCCGCTACCGGTAGCGACTTGGCATTGGCCAGGGCGCAATAGTCGCCGCCAGGACAGCAAATTATATCTGTCAGATACCCGATATTCGGTGTCGCCAAGCCGGCGGCTTGTAGTCGTTCCCAGAATTCCAACAAACATGCGGTGGGAACGTCAGCCAGTACCAGATTTTGTTGGTGGGTAGAGCGGGCCTCACCGAAGCTGTAGGTATCCGACAAATCAGCTAATAACTCTAACTGCTCAGCGCTGATGTCTCCAGGTGCAAAGCCGGTAGCCTTGAGCGATATAGTCACAATTCGATAGCCGGGCGTCCGGTGATTCTCTGTATTGCGTTTGATCCAGTTGCCAAATATCGGATTTTGGACAGTTTGTTCAGTGAGTTGAGCACTGGCAACCTCGCCATCCAGAATCTCATAGTCCGGTAGTTTAAAGAATGCTCGTGCCCTGAGTATTTCTTCATTAGTGAGCGTCGTCGGGCCATCTTTGATGGCAGTCCATTCCGCAGCCACTGCATCCCTGAAAGCATCAACGCCCATGGCCTTAACCAGAATCTTGATTCGGGCTTTGTATTTGTTGTCCCGCCGACCGTGTTGGTTGTATACCCGCAATATTGCTTCCAGGTAGGTCAGCATGTGCTTCTTGTCCAGCCATTCACAGATCACTGAGCCAATAGCAGGTGTGCGGCCCTGGCCGCCGCCTGCGATGATTTTCAGGCCGACCTCTCCCTGTGCATTGGCTAAGAGCTCTATACCGATATCATGGTGATGAATCGCGGCGCGGTCCTGCTCTGTGCCGCAAACGGCAATTTTAAATTTGCGCGGTAAAAAGGCGAATTCGGGGTGTAGGGTCGACCACTGGCGGATGATCTCGCAGTACGGGCGCGGGTCTTCCAGTTCATCACAGGCCACACCGGCAAACTGGTCTGTAGTGGTGTTGCGTATGCAGTTGCCGCTGGTTTGTATCGCATGCATTTCTACAGCGGCGAGTTCTTCAAGAATGTCGGGGACTTCCGCCAGGGCTGGCCAGTTTAATTGCACGTTTTGTCGGGTGCTAATATGCGCGTATCCCTTGTCGTACTTTCTGGAGATATCGGCCAGTTTTCGTAGCTGAAGGCTATTTAGCAGTCCGTAGGGAACGGCAATACGCAACATTGGAGCCTGTCGCTGCAAGTAGAGGCCATTCTGCAGGCGCAAGGGCAAAAATTCTGCTTCAGTGATTTTCCCCTCCAGAAAGCGATTCGTTTGATCGCGAAATTGGCTAACGCGCTCATCGACAATTTTCTGGTCGTACTGGTCGTAAACGTACATTTACAATTCCTGCTCAATAACCCTGTAAAAATGGGGCTCTATCGGAAGAGGCGCTACCTTAACAGAAAAATGACTTGGATAAATAGTCATATTATTCATAAGCTTAGACTGGTCCATCACAGAGATGTGCCGTTAGATCAACAGCTTACTTACAGCTTGGGATTATGAGGATAATTGGTATAATGCGCGGCCGAAGAAATCTCACTTTTGGAACTTATTATGTCTGAAGAATCAAAATCTGAACGCGCAGCCGATGGGGTTGCCGACGCAATTGCCGCTACTGCAGTAATAGCGCTCGTTGTATTCGCCACGTTCACGTGGCTGTCGGGGATGCCCTCCTGATATAGCCTCCAAATTGTGCAGGGGGATGCCGCTCGGTTGGCTCAGTGCCCCGTGTTTTTTAGAACCATCTGCACCACGGTCACCACCGCGCCAATGAAGAACAGGGTAAACACAATGCCCGCAGCGATAAATACGCCCATGCGCCCCTGCTTGAAGTCCCGCTCCCGGTTTTTGCTGCTTTGCACCCCCAAGCCTGCAGCAAAAACACTCCCCACGACCTGTAACGGGTTCAGCTCATCCGGTTTCTCGTCCTGCACAGCCTGATCTTTTTCAGAATTATCCATAGGATTTCGTTCGGACTAATAGCTCAAATTGGGTCGCAGCCAACGTTCAATCACATCGGCTGATTCACCTTTACGTTTGGCGATATCTGCCACCTGATCGCGACCAATTTTCCCAACGGCAAAATATCTAGACTCTGGATGGGAGTAATAAAATCCACTGACTGACGAGGCGGGTGTCATCGCAAAATTTTCTGACAAGGTGACGCCTGTTCCGTTTGTGGCATCCAAAAGTTTAAACAATGTGGCCTTTTCGGTGTGATCCGGGCACGCCGGATACCCGGGCGCGGGACGAATGCCGACATAACCTTCCTTGATGAGCTCAGCGGCATTAAGGGACTCTTTGGCGTCATAGCCCCAAAGTTCCGTGCGTACCAATCTGTGCAGGTATTCCGCAAACGATTCCGCCAGACGGTCTGCCAGGGACTTCAGTAAAATACTGTTGTAATCGTCGTGCTCTGCCTCGAATTCGGCGGCCAGCTCATCGACGCCGTGACCGGTGGTGACGCAAAATCCACCGACGTAGTCTTGTGCAGCCGTTTCTGCAGGTGCAATAAAATCGGCAAGGCTTACGTTTTCCTTGCCGCCGGGCTTTTCGGTTTGCTGCCGCATATGATGCAGGGTGCCGATTGTCTCGCTGCGTGAGTCATCTGCATATACCGCAACATCGTCGGAGCCGATTCTGGCGGCGGGCCAAAACCCGACTACCGCTTTTGCAGTCAACAACTTTTCATCGACGATCCGTTTTAACATAGCCTGCGCGTCGTTAAACAATTCGGTGGCCTGCTCGCCAACCACATCGTCCTTCAGAATTTTTGGGTATTTGCCGGCGAGCTCCCAGGTGATAAAAAAGGGTGTCCAGTCGATCGTGTCCACCAATTGCTCGAGCGGAAAATCATCGAACACGCGGGTTCCCAAAAACGTAGGGCGCGGAGGTTGGTAGGTCTGCCAATCGAGTTGCAGGCCGTTGGCAACGGCCTTGTCCCAGCTAAGCTGTCTCTCACGTGGTTTTCGATTGGCCACCCGTTCGCGCACCACCACATATTCGTCGGCTAGTTCGCGAACAAATTTTTCTTTACCCTGGCCTACCAAATGAGTCGCTACCGCCACGCTGCGTGAGGCATCGGGCACATAGACAATAACGTCTCCCGTGTACTGAGGGTCTATTTTTACCGCAGTATGTGCCTTGGAGGTGGTTGCGCCGCCTATCATCAGAGGTACATTGAGCCCCATGCGCTGCATTTCACTGGCGACATGCACCATCTCGTCCAGGGAGGGTGTAATCAATCCACTGAGGCCAATAATATCTACTTTTTCTTCCTGAGCTGTTTGCAGGATCTTCTCGCAGGACACCATCACGCCCAGGTCAATGACCTCGTAGTTATTACATTGCAGTACGATCCCGACAATATTTTTCCCAATGTCGTGCACATCTCCTTTGACAGTCGCCATGAGAATCTTGCCATTGGTTGAGTTGCCACCCTCTTTTTCCAATTCGATAAAGGGTTGCAGGTGCGCTACGGCCTGCTTCATCACACGGGCACTTTTGACGACCTGTGGCAGGAACATCTTGCCGGCACCAAAAAGCTCGCCGACGATGTTCATTCCGTCCATAAGAGGCCCTTCAATGACCTCTATCGGACGATCGAACTGTTGTCTGGCTTCCTCTGCATCCTCGACGATCCAGGTGTTAATCCCTTTCACAAGAGCGTGCGCCAAGCGCTTTTGTACCGGCTGCTCACGCCAGCTCAAGTCTTCAACCCGGCCTTCACTGCCGCCCGTATCCCTGTAGCTTTCAGCAAGCTCCAGTAGACGATCGGTGCCTTCGTCAGAGCGATTGAGGATGACGTCTTCAACCACTTCGCGTAAGTCTTTGGGCAATTCGTCATAGACCGCCAGTTGACCAGCGTTAACGATTCCCATATCCATTCCCGCTTGAATGGCGTGGTACAAAAATACCGAGTGTATGGCCTCACGCACGGCATCGTTGCCGCGGAACGAGAACGAAACATTGGAGACGCCGCCTGACACTAGCGCACCGGGAAGCTCCTGTTTGATGTAACGTGTCGCCTCGATGAACTCAACGGCATAGTTGTTGTGTTCCTCAATGCCCGTTGCGACGGCGAATATATTCGGATCGAAGATAATATCATTAGGATTGAAATCGAGCTCACCCACCAGGAGGTCATAGCATCGCTTGCATATCTCCTTTCGTCGCTGCAAATTATCAGCCTGACCTTGCTCGTCAAAAGCCATCACAACTACGGCAGCTCCGTATCGTTGGCACAATCGGGCCTGCGTGAGAAACTCTTCCTCTCCCGCTTTTAGGCTGATCGAGTTTACGATGGCCTTACCCTGAATGCATTTCAGGCCTGCCTCGATGACGTTCCATTTAGAGGAATCCACCATGATCGGAATGCGCGAAATGTCTGGCTCGGATGCGATCAGGTTGAGAAATCTCACCATGGCGGCTTCGGAGTCAAGCATCCCCTCGTCCATGTTGATATCAATAACTTGAGCGCCGTCCTCCACCTGCGCTCGAGCAACATCAAGTGCCTCATCGTAGAAGTCATCAAGAATCAAGCGTTTGAATTTAGCAGAGCCAGTAACATTGCAGCGCTCTCCGACGTTCACAAAAAGGCTGTCAGCTTTGATATTGAAAGCTTCAAGGCCACTCAGTCGGCAAGCGGGTTCATGTTGTGGAAGAGGGCGTGGTGGAACATTCTCTACAGCCGCGCCAATAGCGCGAATGTGCGCAGGGGTCGTGCCGCAACAGCCTCCGGCCAGATTCAGAAATCCGCGACCGGCAAACTCGCGGTAATCCTCTTCCATAATTTCCGGGGTCTCGTCAAATTCTCCGAATGCGTTGGGTAGTCCGGCATTCAGGTGCGCGCTGAAATAGCAGTTGGAGGCTTTGGACAGATCTTCAATAAACGGACGGATTTCTCGATAGGGCCGGCCGCAGTTGCTGCCGACAATCAGGGGTTTCGCATGCGCAATGGCATTCCAGAATGCCTCGGGATTTTGCCCCGACAATACGCGTCCGCTAATGTCGGGAAAAGTCACTGATATCATCAGCGGTAATTCCTCATCCAATTCGTCAAAGACCTCCCTGACGGCAAAAATAGCGGCCTTTGCGTTCAGCGTGTCGAAAATCGTTTCAATCATGATGAAATCGACACCGCCGGCAATGAGGGCCCTGGTGGAGTCGGCGTAATCAGCGCGTAGATCATCGAAATTGATACTGCGAGCGCCGGGGTCGTTTACGTCCGGAGAGATGGAGGCGGTTTTAGGGGTTGGCCCCAGAACACCGGCAACAAAACGCGGGCGATCTGGCGTTTTAGCGGTTATTTCATCGGCCACTTCGCGGGCGATTTTTGCCGCAGTGAGGTTTTGTTCGGGCGCTATACCTGCCAGATCATAGTCCCCCTGCGCGACAGCGGTACTGCCAAACGTATTCGTTTCAATAATGTCAGCGCCTGCTTCCAAGTACAGGCGGTGAATTTTGGCGATGATGTCGGGGCGAGTGAGACTTAGCAGCTCGTTATTTCCCTTCACATCCGCCCCGTGATCCGCAAAGCGTTCGCCGCGGTAGTCGGCTTCCACGAGGTTTTCCGCCTGGATCATGGTGCCCATGGCCCCATCGATTACCAGTATTCGCTTTTGCAGGGCTTGTTCCAATAGTCCTGTAGCGGGTTTGTTAGTTGCCATGTTTATGCCTTGAGAAGTTGTGCGAAGGGGACTGTCCACCCTCAAAAAAGGTAACGATATTAACAGATTGTCCGCCGTATTGAACTTAGGTATCCGGTATAGCTCACACTTTAATGCCCAAGTTTGCTAGAATACCCTAGTAAATTAGTCGGAATGGAGATTTCCATGGTTACCATCACTGAATCGGCACAGGAATATCTGGCGGAGTTGTTGTCCAAACAGGACGACGCCCTCGGTGTACGAGTCTTCATCAATCAGCCCGGAACACCCCGCGCGGAACCCTGCATTGCCTATTGCCGGGAGGGTGACCTGCAGGAAGAGGATGACACAGAAGTGTTGGAGAAGTTTACGGTTTGGTTCGTTGCACGCAGCCTTCCTTTTCTGGAGGATGCTCTGGTGGATTATTCCAAGGACCGTATGGGCGGGCAATTGACCATAAAGGCGCCTAACGCAAAGCTACCTCAAGTCAGTGACGACAGCTCTTTGGAGGATCGCGTGAATTACGTGCTTTATAATGAGGTCAATCCTGCTCTGGCTTCCCACGGGGGCGAGGTCAGCCTGATCGAAATTACCGACGAAATGGTTGCGATATTACAGTTTGGCGGTGGTTGCCAAGGATGCAGTGCAGTTGACGAAACCCTCAAAGGTGGCGTTGAAAAGACCCTGCTTGAGCAGGTTCCGCAGCTGCAAGGCGTGCGCGATACGACTGATCACACCGATACCTCGCAGGCTTACTACTAGTGATAACCCGGCACTACCCGGGCTTGGAACCAGCTAGCGAAGCCCCGGAAAAGTGAAGTCCCCAAAAGAACACTAGAGAGTCTGCAGGCAAGCGCTAGAGCTGTTTGCAGCCAGTGTTACCCTCGACCTGCCAGCGTGTCCTTGACCTTGTCACGCATTTCCCGCAGACAGCGCTCCGTGGTTTCCCAGTCAATGCAACCGTCGGTGACCGAAACACCGTATTTCAGTTCATCCAGATTGTCGGGGATCGCCTGATTACCCGCGTGCAGGTTACTCTCAACCATGAGTCCGATAATGGACCTGTTGCCTTCCAGAATCTGATTGGCCACATTTTCGACCACTAGTGGTTGCAGTTCAGGGTCCTTATTGGAGTTGGCGTGGCTGCAGTCAACCATGATGTTTTGCGCGACACCGGCTTTGTGCAGTGCGTCTTCACACCGTTTTATATGAACCGAATCGTAGTTGGGTCCGCTACTGCCGCCGCGCAACACAATGTGTCCGTAGGGATTGCCACGGGTGGTAAACACGGACACCTGGCCCTGCCCGTTTATCCCCAGAAAGCGGTGGGGTTTGGCTACCGAGTTGAGCGCGTTGGTCGCGACAGTGAGGCCGCCATCTGTGCCATTTTTGAACCCTACGGCGCTCGATAGCCCGCTGGCCATCTCCCGGTGGGTCTGTGATTCAGTTGTGCGGGCGCCAATGGCCGTCCAGCTAATCAAATCCTGGAGGTATTGGGGTGAAATCGGATCCAGGGCTTCGGTGGAGGTCGGCAGGCCGATATCGAGAATATCAAGCAGCAATTTGCGAGCAATGTGCAGCCCTTCCTCAATCTTGAAGGAGTCATCGAGGTGTGGGTCATTGACCAGGCCTTTCCAACCGACTGTGGTACGGGGTTTTTCAAAGTAGACGCGCATAACGATGTAGAGCGTGTCGGAAAGCTCATCCGCAAGTGCCTTTAAGCGCCTTGCATACTCCAACGCGGCGGCGGGATCATGAATAGAGCAGGGCCCGACCACGACAAAGATGCGATGATCCTTTCGATCAAGGATATTCTGGATCACGCTGCGGCTTTGCGCCAGAGTGTCGTGGATCGAGTCGGAGGTGCACAGGGTCGACTTCAAGTGCTGCGGTGTCATCAATATGTCCTGGGAGGCGACATTGACATTGTGTACTTCGATGTTGCTCATCGGTATTTACCTGATAAAGTAATTCCAGTGTTTGCCGGATTGCAGCGCAGCTCGCTTGCAGGCCCGTACGTTTATTCCGGGCGCGGCAGTTTATAGTAGTCCAGCGTCTTTGTGTAGGCGAGACGGGAATTCAACCGGGAATACAGGAGCCCAAATTGGCCCACCGCTTGTACGACATTACCGCGCTTCAGCCGCTGATTAATGACGACTTTGTACTGTTAACGCCAAACTCTCGCCTGGCGCGGCGGATCAAGTCTGAGTGGAAGTCGCATCGGGTAGCCGCGGGCGACAAGGTGTGGGAGTCCCCGCGAGTGCAGCCTCTGGAGCAGTGGTTGCATTCACAGTGGGAGCAGGCCGTCCGTCTGGATCTATTGGAGCCGCTGACTCCACTCAATGCCGGGCAGATAGGGGAGCTGTGGCGCCAGGTGATAGACCAATACAGCGCTCGTGGGACCGAATTCCATTTGCTGAGCCCTATCGCTGCGGCAGACCTGGCCTCCAGTGCCAGAGACGCGTTACAGCGCTGGCAGGTGGACCTGGGGCAGCCGGGTATACGCCAACTATTCGAGTTGGATCGGGATTGTGGGACGCTTCTTCACTGGATTACTCAGTTTGAGCAACGCCTGGCGGAGATAGGCGCGTGCACACCCACTGACTGTCTGGTGCAACTAACGGCGCTTACTACAGATCTTCCCGCCAGCCGGGTGGCCCTTGTGGAGATCGACGAGGTTGCGCCGTTGGTCAATGCCCTGTTCGATTCACTGGGTACCGAAGTACGTGTCATCGCTGCAGGGAGCGATCAAGCCGCCTGTGTGGAACACGCATTCTCAGACAAACGCAGTGAACTGCGGGCCGCCGCAGCCTGGGCCGCCCAGCAGCACAGTCTGTCACCGGAAGAGACCGTTGGGCTTGTGCTCAGTGATATGGCGGGCGATCGCCTATCGCTAGAATACTTGTTGCGTCGGGAATTTAACTGCCTGGGTGAGCGGTACACCAGCCTGCCGGTCAATTTCTCTACTGGGATTTCGCTGTCTGAAACACCCTTGATACGCGACGCCCTTGCGGTATTGGCGCTGAGTTTAGCCTCTACCACGGTACCCGCGGTGGTCGCGGTCTTGCGATCACGGTTTCTGGAACTGCCCGATGCAGGCAGTGCCCTGACGCAGAAGTTCGTGATGCGTTTGTATGCCCAGGGAAGCCGGACACTGGACATAGGCCAGCTGCGGGTAGCAGCAACCGAAGTGAGTCTGGGTGAGGACAAGGGATTGGCGCTGGGAGAGCATTTAAAGGCGCTTTTTCGGCACAGAGAACTTAAAGGGAGATGCAAGCCTTCCCAGTGGATTGATCGGTTTGGCGTGATCTTGTCCGAGTGGGGTTGGCCGGGTGCTGAGTCATTGGACTCACTTGAATTTCAACAGTTGAATTTGTGGCATCGCACGCTGGATGAATTTAGGGGTTTGGATGCTGTATGCCCGCCGCTAGACTTCGATGCCGCGCTACGTTTATTGCGTGAAGCCTGCTTTAGTCAGATTTCGCAACCGCAAACAGTGGACAGTCCAGTCCAGGTACTGGGGCCGCTGGAAGCAGCAGGGCTTGCGTTTGAGCACCTTTGGGTAGTTGGCATGCAAGGTACTAACTGGCCGGCTGCACCGCGGCCGAATCCATTTATCCCGGTTGCACTGCAAACCAGCCTGCAGATGCCACACGCTACTGCCGAGCGCGAGTGGGCTTTTGGAACTTCACTCCTCGGACAGTACGCGCGCTCATGCGCGTTTCTGCACGCCAGCTATTGTCGCCAAAAGGACGGCGTGCCTGAGCAAAAAAGTGCACTTCTGTCTGAATTTGTTCCCCAGGTCCTCGCAGAGTCTGAGCAGGTGCCCACTTCATGGCTGCAGTATCTGGATCGAAGCGGGTTCGAGCGACGGTCAGATGAGCAGGCACCACCAATAGCTCCGGCACAGCTGGAAGAGCTTGGCGGTGGTAGTGGCTTGCTGGAAGATCAATCCCAGTGCCCCTTCCGGGCGTTTGCCAAACGACGCCTCGTGGTTGAACCGCTGGGAGACTTCAGTATTGCCCAGTCTCCCGCCGAGCGTGGCTCGCTGCTACATGACGCGCTCTACGCATTATGGGGCGAGATTGGCGATCACACTTCGCTGCTGGCACTGGACGATGCGGCGCAGGCGCAGGTGGTATTGGCCGCCGTACAATCGGGAATCGACGCAATTTCCAGTCGACAGCGTCAACGGCTCGGTGGAGCTTACTGGGAGTTAGAAGGCCAGCGCCTGTGCGGATTACTTCACGAGTGGTTGGCAGTTGAGCGTCAGCGCAGTGAATTTTGCGTAGAAATGCGTGAACAGGATATCGCCCTGGAACTGGCACAGCTAAAGATACGGTTGCGCGTAGATCGTATTGATCTGCTACCGGACGGGTCGCGCGTGATTATAGATTACAAGTCGGGCAGCAGTAGCGTCCAACACTGGTTGGGAAAAAGGCCGGAGCGGCCACAGCGGCCACAGCTGCTACTTTACAGTATTGCCGCACAGGGCGAGGTGGCGGCGCTGGCATTCGCACAGGTCCGAGCTCGAGAGTGTTGTTATGTTGGCCTCGGGCGCGTCGCCGCAGCGCCGGGGATAGGTACGGATATCGCTCGAGCGGTGAAGGGCAAGGTTGATGCGAATGACTGGGAATCACTGAATGAGTATTGGCAGAAAAATCTTGAACGCCTGGCGCAATCCTTCGTCGAAGGAGATGCCGCGGTAGATCCGCTAAACACGGCCAGTTGCACCTGGTGCGGTCTGCAACCCTTGTGCCGAATAGACCACACTGATCTGGCGCAGGACGTTTCTATCAATGCGTAATATTGTCGATGCCAGTGAACGCGCCGCGGCGATTGATGTAACGCAGAGCTTCTGTGTTAGCGCTCCGGCAGGATCCGGTAAAACGGAACTCTTAATCCAGCGCTACCTGGCACTGCTGGCCCGTGTGCAGCGTCCGGAACAAGTACTGGCAATCACCTTCACGCGTAAAGCAGCTGCGGAGATGCGCGCGAGAGTCGTTGAGGCGTTGCAGACTGCGTTGGACGGCACTGTCTGCAGCACTGCGCACCAGCAGGTTACCCGGGAGCTGGCGCTGCTGACGCTGGCAGCAAACGAACGTGAAGGCTGGCAGATACTGCGCGATATAACGCGACTGAACATCAGAACGATCGATAGTTTTTGTGCCTGGCTCACACGGCAAATGCCTATTCTCAGCCAGGTCGGCGGGCAGGCCCAGGCGCTGGACGACCCAGATGCACTTTATGTAGAAGCGGTTTTGGAGCTGTATAAGTTGCTGGACGATGAGCACCCGGTGGCGGTTGATCTTGCCGCGCTGCTACTGCATTTTGATAACAACTGGGAGCGACTGCAGGAATTGCTGGTGTCGATGCTACACCGGCGCGAACAGTGGAAAGACTACGTTGGCGTGCACGCCGCGCCGCAGGAAGCAGAGAACTATCTGGTGACGTCGGTGGAGACCCTGGTTCGAGAAGAGCTGACATTACTGTCAAGGTTGGTGCAGCCCTTCAAGGGCCAATTGCTGGATCTGATGCACTATGCCGCGGGCAATCTGGGGGCCTCACAGCCTGGTCAATTTCCCGGCAATCAGCCAGAGGATTTAGCCGTTTGGCGACAGGTGAGAACGTTACTGCTCACTAAAACGGGAGGCTGGCGTAAGAATATTACTAAAAAAGAGGGCTTTCCCACGGGCAAGGGGGAGGCAGAGCAGCGTAAGCAGCAGCTCAAAGAGCTTTTGCCGCTGCTGGCAGAGGTTCCGCAGTTGCACGCTGGATTGATGGCAATTAACACCTTGCCGGTCATCGAGTCGGGAAGTGCTTCCTGGCAGCTGGTTTTGCATCTATCCAGATTGCTCCCCGTATTGGCAGCCGAGCTCTTACTGGTTTTTCGAAGGCGTGGTCTGGCGGATCACAGCCAGTTGGCACTGTCGGCCCTGCAGGCCTTGGGAACCGATGATGCTCCCACTGAACTGGCGCTGCGGCTGGATTACCAGATTGAACATATTTTGGTGGACGAATTTCAGGACACTGCCATCAATCAGTTTGAACTGATCCACAAGCTGACTCGAGGCTGGGGAGACTACAATGCTGCGCATCCGCAGTCGCCACGAACGCTGATGATTGTCGGTGACGGGATGCAATCTATCTACGCGTTTCGTGGCGCGAATGTTGGCCTATTTCTCAAGGCCCGCGAACAAGGTTTTAACGGAGTGCTACTTCAGCATTTGGAGCTGCGCTGCAATTTCCGTTCGGATGCGGGTGTAGTGGAGTGGGTGAATGAGTCTTTCTTACAGGCATTCCCGCAGCACAATGACATCAACCGTGCTCAGGTAAAATTCAGCGCCGCGACTGCTGTGCGCGGGAACGGACGAGACTCGAAGGCTGTCGCCTTGCATGCCTTTGCGGGCGATACCGACAGGCTGGAGGAGGTCGCCTTTATCGGTAGACATATTTCTGATTTATTGGAGAAGGGTGTCGAGGGCACTATTGCAGTGCTGGGTCGGAACCGTAGCCATCTGCAGCCTATTATCAATTGTCTGAAACAATTGAGCATTCCCTACAATGCTCCCGATCTGGACAGCCTGGCGCAGTCGCCGTTGGTGGCAGATATGATGACCCTGTGTTCCGCGCTGGCAAACGATGCGGACCGCTTGGCATGGTTGGCGCTTCTGCGTGCTCCCTGGTGTGGTTTGCAGCTGGCGGATCTCCTTATCGTGGCCACGCGTGGCCATGCGCCACCGTTCTCCAGTGTAAGGTCAGATCTTTGTCATGAGGCATTACTGGCCGAACTTAGTGATGATGGCAGAGAGCGGTTGCGGCACATAGTGCCGGTACTGCAACGAGCTCAAGATACGCGCGACAGGTTGGGTCTGCGGGCTTGGATCGAGCAGGCCTGGATAGGGTTGGCCGGCCCGGCCTGTGCGTTGGATGTCGCTGCACTACGCGATGCCGATAGCTTTTTGCAACTCCTTGAAGAGGCAGAGGTACAGGGCATTGGTTTGGATGTCGAGTGGCTATCAAGGCAGCTGGAACGGCGATACATGAGTGGAGGTGATCCTCTCAGTCCGGTGCATCTTATGACGCTGCACAAGGCCAAAGGCCTGGAATTCGGACATGTGATTATTCCCGCGCTCGACCGGGTGCCTCGTAGTGATGATCGTCCTCTCTTGCGATGGGATGAACACAGTAGTGCGTCTGGCGAACGTCGGTTTTTTCTTGCAGCAGACGACCACAGTCCTGATGACGCCCCCACGCTCTACAATTATCTAAAAGTGCAAAGCCAGCAAAAAGCACGCCAGGAAGCCACGCGCTTACTCTATGTGGGTACGACTCGGGCCGTTAGCCAGCTGCTATTAACCGCTTGCGTGAAATGGGACGAAAAGTCTGATCAGGCGTCCGCGCCCGCTGATCGCAGTCTGCTATCTCGACTGTGGCCAGCAGTTCAAGAGCAAATGATCTTGCACCAATCCACGATGCCTGAATTACCACCAGAATCAGTGCGCCCACATACGCAATACGTTCGCATACGACGCGAGCGACTCAACTCCGCGCAGCCTGCTATTGATAAGCTTCCTCTCCAGGGGCCTGATAATATTCCAGAAGTGCCCGATAACGTCGTTGACCGTAGCGTTGGCATAGTGGTGCACCTGGCGCTGGAAGAGTTATCACAATGCCCTCAATTGCCGCTCACGGTCAAAGATCATCGTCGAACACGCTGGCGCATGGCGCTGCAGCGAAAAGGCCTATGGGGCGAGGCGTTAGAGAATGCATGGAAACGTGTATTGACATCCGTCGAGCAGACGTTGAAGGAGGAGGGTATGGGTCGCTGGGTGCTGTCCAGTGCACACCTGGAGGCACGCAGCGAATGGGCTCTCACAGCAGTCGACCTCAATGGGACTGCGTACGACCTGATTATAGACCGTACCTTTATTGATGCCTCTTCGGGCGAGCGGTGGGTGGTGGATTACAAAAATAGTCTACCCTTGGAGGGGGAGTCGCTGGCGGTATTTGCGGCGCGTGAGAGTGCCGTTTATGGGGAACAATTGCGCCGTTACCGTGACGCGTTGTACCAACTTGGCAGTGAACCTCTGCGATGTGCGCTGTTCTTTACTGCGCTGGGACATCTGCACCGGCTACCAGACCTGGATCTGCCTGCAATCAATGAGTGAGGCGCTAAATGATCCTGGTATGGATGGAAAGATGACGCGGTGACTGGCTTTTTGCACTAGCAAAGAAAAGGTGCGGCCACTGCGAAAGTGACCGGTTTGGCGGAGGACCTACTCGACGGCCAAGTCTGAGCGCAGTCTTATCGAATCACTTTTCAGCGGGTTCTTTTTTCGCAAGACTGAGCGCAAGAGCCTGCGCATAGATTACAACGGCGGTCTGACCCAAAGTAACGCCTTCCATTTTCTCGGGCTCGACGTCGGCAATGATGTGCAGCATACCGCGCGAATCCTTGATTGTGGCGGTACCGAGTTCGCGGTTCAGGCCCTCGATAGTAACCACGGCTCGGACCATTCGAGCATCCATGACCGACGGTTGTGCACCATCTTCTGACACGGCAGTGTCTTCAAGCACGACCCAGGGTTCAGCCAGTTCCTCTTCGGTGGGGGTACGAATCTCTGCCTCCAACGCTTCCATATAGGTTACGACCAATCGATCGCCTACGCTGACGTCTTCGAGCTTAACTATCTGTTCCTGCGCATGGATTGTAACAATATTGCCGTTTGGACCCTCTAAACTCACTTCCCGGGTTTCGAGATTCACTGCGGTTACGACAGCTTCCATTTCCATAACACTGGCGCGGCCATTAGTTTCGACTTCCTCATGATGGGCAGCCTGCGCAAGTATGGGGAAGCTTGCCGCTAACAAGGCAATCAGACCGTTGCGGATGATGGGGGAGAGGGCATTTTCCAACAATTTCATGTATGTACTCCTTTCACAGTTTACTGGGCATCGTTTGTTGTAGTTCACAGATGCAAGGGATGGCTAACATACCCTCCAGACTCGGTCCGATGCAACTCCAATAAAACGGTTTTTTTTCAATGTTTATGCGCGAGAAAGACATTGAACTTTGAGTTGCTGGCAATTTTCTCAACGCGAGCAAATGTATGCGCCAGTTCATCGCCGTAGTTCAGGTGTCGATTGCCTACAAGACATAGGCGTCCATCGGGGGAGAGCCGTTGGACACATTGCTGAAGCAAGTGCGGCCCCAGGAACGCATCCACAGTGTGGTCGAGGTGAAATGGGGGGTTGCATAGAATGAGCTCTGCGAGCTCGCCGCTATACATGCGCAATCCATCTCCCTGGTGGAAGCTGAACTTGTGCACATCGTCGGGAAAGCACTGTGTCGCATTGAGCTGTGCTGAGCGAATCGCCATGGCCGATTCATCACAGAAGACCAGTGCGCGGGCCAGGCCCAGCTTGAACGCAGTCAAGCCCAGAACCCCGTTTCCACATGCCAGATCAATCACCGTTCTGGCAGAGGCAAGTTTAGGGAATTGTTCCATCAGCAGGCGGCTTCCCAGATCCAGCTTATCTTTGCTGAAGACGTTTGGCAGGCTTTGAAGCGAGCCGTTAATCGGTTCGCAATAGTAGGACGCGCGAGGAAGGTCTTCGTCTACCGGGCGAGCGGCAATCTGCGCGCTGAATAATCTCGCTTTACGCCTCCCGGGAAGGCGTTGTGTAGGCCCAATGCAACGCTCCAGGATAGTCGCTGTATGCGAAGACAGGTGTTTGTCCATGCCGGCGGCCAGAATTGTCGTTCCTATAGGCAGCTCCCGGGCCAGGTTCGTTAGCTGGTGTTCGAAAAAAGACAGGTGTTTGGGAACCCTCAGGACGACGACATTCGGTGCTTTTATTTTCGCTGACAAGGGTGCATCGGTACTCCACACCACAGGCGTCTCAATGCGATGATTGATGTGTTCATTGTGCTTCAGCGCGAGGGCAGACAATGCTGAGTCTGTCCATAAGGCTGCTGGTTGCAAGGCGACACATAGCGCTCCGTGGGGATCATTGACCACCAGGACTTGTGGCCCAGAGATATCGAGACGAGCGACTTCTTCCAGTAATAGATCGTCAGCGGCAGACCATGCCAGTTGCGTGTCGCCATTCTTGGCGGGATAGCGTGACAGTTTGAATGTCCCGAACACGGTCTGCCATGTCTGGGGAGCAGATGGTGGTTTCATAGCCTGCGGAATCGTCCCCCGAGTCTGCTCATCTTAGTTATACAGCGTGAGAGTTTGCCCTGGTTGTAGATAGACTCCAGGATCAAGCGCGTTCCAGACAATGAGGTCGCGGATAGAGACGCTGAATTTATTCGCGATACGATAGAGAGAATCGCCAGCTCTAACACGGTAGCCTCGAGCGCTTCCCTCTTGGGTGGTGGCCGTTAGCTCGCTGCTGTCTTGAGGGCCGCCGCCGGCAATTTTTAAAGTGTCTCCAGCACGAATAAGGTTGCCACGAAGGCCATTCATTTTTCGTAGCATACTCACAGGCGTGTCGAATTTTTCTGCAATTTGACTCAGAGTGTCACCCGGTTTTATCTGGTAGTAGCGCCACTGAACTAACGCCTGGGGGGGCAACTTGGCGACCTCGCTCTCGAAGTGTGCGCGCAATCCGGTTGGAAGAAGCAACTCCGGAGGCCGGTCTGGAGATAGAGTGCCGCGCAGCTGGCCGGGGTTGAGCGCGCGCAAGGTGGCAATGTCCACGCCTGCCAGTTCCGCTGCTCGAGACATTTCCATGAGTCCGTTGGTGTTTGCTACCTCGAATGCGGGAGCGTTATTGACGCGGGGGATTTCCACGTTAAATTGTTCGGGATTGGAGATGATCTGAGCCAGGGCGATGAGCTTCGGCACATAGTTACGCGTCTGGCGGGGCAGGTTTAGTGACCAATAGTCTGTGCCCAGGTCCTTGGCCGCATTGGCTTTGCGCGCGCGTGAGACACGCCCTTCACCCGAATTGTAAGCCGCCAGGGCCAGCAACCAGTCTTCATCAAACGTCTCGTACAACATTTCCAGGTAGTCCAGCGCAACTCGTGTGGAGTCGCGTACAGCCTTGCGTCCGTCGTACCATGCATTCCGTTCTAGTCCAAGGTATCTGCCTGTGGCGGGCATAATCTGCCACAGGCCTGTGGCGCCCGAGGGATTCGCTGCGAAGGGGTCCAGAGTACTCTCGACCACGGGTAGCAACGCTATTTCGACGGGCATACCCCGCTTCTGCACCTCCTCTACGATGTAATACAGGTAGTAGTTTCCCCGGCTGGCGATCACGGGAAGGTAGGTCGACTGCCGGAGGATATGTTCTCTGGCGCGGTCCACCTGCGCGCTGTCGTGGACATGCCAACTTAAATTGAGGCGAATTCTTTCCCACAAATTCTCAGGTTGCGTATTCGCCGCAGCACCGAGCAGTTCACTGCCTGCTGGTAATTGCGCCGCCGGCAGTTCTGCAGGGCCCGCGACACCGGGTACAGCCGGTGCCTGATCTTGCTGCGAGGTGCAACCCGTTGCCAGTATTGTGTAACAAGCTACTAGAAGAAGAGCCTTTAAGTTATTGGAAATAATAGTTTAAATTCCTTGGATGGCCACTCTTGAATACAGGATATTACGCGCTCGGGACTTTGCCAGTATTTTCTGGGCGTTTCGACTAAAAATGGTCTTTCCACCCGCGCACCGTGGTAAAAACGTCCACCGGGCTGTCACCCTCAAGCTTTCCCTGCTGTTCCAAAGATGCTTGCAGTGCGGGGGTATTACAGCGCAGGAAGGGGTTGGTCGCAAGTTCCAGTCCAATATCAGATGGCACGGTAGGCTCTCCTCGATCGCGCATTGCCTGAGCGGCCTCTATGCGTGCGCTGAGGGCTGCATTGTTGGGTTCTACGGCACGCGCAAAGGCTAAGTTGGCGAGTGTATATTCGTGGGCACAATACACCCGGGTCGACGGTGGCAGCGCAGCCAACGATTGCAACGACTGCAACATCATCGGGGGATTGCCTTCAAACAGCCGTCCACAGCCGCCGGCAAACAAGGTGTCTCCACAAAACACGAGAGGTGTTTCGGAGCGATGTACGTAGGCGATATGGTCCAGAGTATGGCCGGGTACTTCCAGTACTTCGAAGTCTATACCCAGAACCTCGACCCCATCACCTGCTCCCAGGCGTGTATCAATATTATCGATCGCCTGGTTGTGAGGCCCATACACAACCGGTTGAAACTCTTCACACAAAGCCTGCACGCCACCCACATGATCGAAGTGGTGGTGCGTTAGAAGAATACCCGTCAGCTGCAGTTTTTGTTGTTGCAAGACTGCTCGCACCGGCTCCGCATCTCCGGGGTCAACAACAAAGGCCTGCTGGGTCTGTGGATCGGATAGCAACCAGATATAGTTGTCAGTAAAAGCGGCGATCGGCTGGATGTTCAACATGGGCAACGTTCCAAACAGGTGAAAATACAGTAGTATTAGCGCATCGGCTAACGGGTAACAGGCAGGAGCCACCCGCGGCGTTCGGCGCGGAGAATCAACCCCCTGAAATGCAGGCAGAGTGTATCGATATTTTGACGGAACTGGAATCCTGGTTCGCCAGAGGCAATGGTGACTATTTGCTGGGGGAAACCCGGCGAGCGCTTAAAGATTCCCTGAGCACGTCCTTTGGCTATCACATATTGCAACTGGGCATCCGCAGTGGCCGCCCTTTATGCCTGGAAAGCCCGATTAACCACCGTATTCATTGCGCTGACCGCTCAGGAGAGCGCATTGGGCTGATTGCGCAACCAGAAGAACTGCCGTTAGATAGCGATAGTATCGACACAGTAGTTGCGCATCACTGTCTAGAGTTTGCCCTTAATCCCCACCAGGTACTGCGTGAGATCCAGCGGGTATTGACGCCCCACGGGAGGTTGCTGGTTGTTGGCTTCAACCCTTATAGCCTGTTGGGTTGTCAGACACGTCTGCGTGCAATGATGGGGCATTCTCTGTGGACACAACACCAGCCGGTGAGTGAGCATCGATTGCGGGATTGGCTACACCTTCTGGGCTTTGAGGTTTTTGCTTCCTCTCGGCTTTATGGGTTGCCGCCTGTTGGTGTCGGACGCGTGCGACAGTGGATTAGTCACGGTGATGCCTGGATGGCGCAGCACAATCTGCCAGTGGGCGGCGTGTATATTCTGCATGCCACCAAGCAGGTCGCGGGCCTACATCGCCCCCACCGGGCACTGCGTCGCCGTGGCACCCTTATAGGTTTGGTGCCGAAACCGGCGCCCACACCCACGCCTACACCCAGCGTCCCTTCTCGTAAATCCTATAAACCGTCTAATAAAAAGGACGTAGCTTCTTGAAAAACGTAGAAATATTTACTGACGGCGCATGCCGAGGAAATCCCGGGCCGGGAGGGTGGGGTGCGTTGTTACGGTGTGGAGTCACCGAACGGGAGTTGTTTGGTGGGACGGCCGACACAACCAATAACCGTATGGAGTTGCAGGCCGCTATCGAGGGCTTGAAAGCACTTAAGGAATCCTGTGCGGTCACCCTCACCACCGATTCTGTCTACGTTAAGAATGGTATTACCACCTGGCTGGAGGGGTGGAAAAAGAAAGGGTGGAAAACAGCGGCGCGCAAACCAGTGAAAAATGTCGATCTGTGGCAGGCCCTCGATGAACAGAATCGCCGTCATCAGGTTCAGTGGCAATGGGTAAAAGGCCACAGCGGACATGCAGAAAATGAACGAGCGGACCAACTGGCAAACCGCGGCATCGATGAAATGCAGCCATAAAGTGCCACCCACCCAACTACCCACCCAACTACAAGGATTGAACTGACGTGCGACAAATCGTGCTCGATACTGAAACTACCGGACTGGAAGTCTCCCAGGGTCACCGGGTTATTGAAATTGGCTGCGTGGAGTTAGTCAATCGGAAACTCACCGGCAATCATTACCACCAATATATTAATCCACAGCGTGAAATCGACCAGGGCGCGATCGAGGTGCATGGCATCACCAGTGATTTCCTCGCCGATAAACCAGAGTTTGATGCTATAGCAGCAGCGTTTATTGAATTTGTCGCAGGCGCTGAACTGGTCATCCACAACGCACCCTTTGACATGGGTTTTCTTAACAGTGAGTTGAAGCGGTTGGAATCCGGCGAGCGCGCTTTGGAGGCCTCGTGTTCGGTGACCGATACGCTGGTGATGGCGCGTTCAAAACACCCCGGTCAACGCAATAGTCTGGATGCTCTTTGTGGGCGCTACCAGGTGGATAACTCGCAACGGGATTTGCATGGCGCCCTGCTGGACGCGGAAATACTTGCGGATGTCTATCTGGCCATGACCGGCGGTCAAACTGCGCTGCAATTGTCGGATTCTGGCAGTGATAACGATGGGCAGGTGCGGGTTGAAAATATTGTAAGAGTGGCGGCAGATCGGCCCGCGTTACCGTTGACCAAAGCCACGAGCGAAGAGTTAGCGGCGCACGAAGCACAGCTGGACGCTATAGCCGCAGCGAGCGGCGGTAAGGTGTTTTGGCGGGATATCATCGTGCCGGGTGATTCCGCTCAATAATCGTTGCGGGCAGGGCCCGTCAGATAAACAATGCGACGCAGGTCAGGCCTACACCACCCAGGACGATCGTATAGGGGAATGCCATGATGACCATACGGCCATAGGACAATCGTATCAGCGGCGCCAGGGCCGATGTGAGCAGGAATAGAAATGCCGCTTGTCCGTTAGGCGTTGCTACGCTGGGGAGGTTGGTGCCGGTATTGATGGCAATGGCCAGCTGCTCGAATTCGGCGCGAGTGATAGTGCCGGCGTCGAGTGCGTCCTTCACCTCGTTGATATACACCGTAGCGACAAATACATTATCGCTGATCATGGAAAGAACACCGTTTGCGATGAAAAACATGGATGGCCGAATGCCGGCGTCCATAGCCAGCACGGCATCTATAACGGGTGTAAACAGGTGCTGGTCATGGATGACAGCAACAATTGCAAAGAACACGACCAGTAAAGCGGTAAAAGGTAGTGCCTCTTCAAAGGCTTCACCCAGCTGATGTTCCTCCACAACGCCGTTAAACGCCGTCAAAAGCACAATCACCGTTAGGCCGACCAGTCCCACGGCAGCCCAATGCATGGCCAGGGCCAGTACCAGGATCGCGGCGACCAGGCCTTGTACTAGCAGGCGAGCGTTGCTGCGTTTGGTGCGCTGAGCTTCTGCTTTGTCCTCATATTCGCTTAGTACAATGCGGACGTTGTCGGGTAGCAGTGCGCCGTAGCCGAATTTCCCCGTCATCTCCAACGCAGCGCAGGTGAGTAGACCGGCAACCAGCACAGGTCCACTGACCGGCGCCATGATGATCGCAAACTCTAGAAAATTCCATTCCGCTACAGTGGCTATTAACAGGTTCTGCGGCTCTCCCACCAGCGTGGCTACGCCGCCCAGAGCAGTACCTACTGCACCGTGCATCAGTAAGCTACGTAAAAAGGCGCGAAACTGTTCCAGATCTTCCCGGTGTTGCTTATGCACTCTGTTGTCATCGGAGTGATCGTGCCCCTCATCGCTGATGACTTGGCCGGACGCCACTTTGTGGTAGACCGCGTAAAAGCCCACACCGACGCTGATCAGTACGGCGGTCACGGTCAATGCATCGAGAAAGGCTGACAAAACGGCGGCAACCAGCGAAAACAACACGGACAACCAAACTTTGGAACGGACACGCAGCAGGATTTTGGTAAAGACGAACAGTAGCAGCTCTTTCATAAAGTAGATGCCAGCCACCATAAACATCAGGAGTAGAATAACTTCAAAATTCGCCAGCGCCTCCTGGTATACCATCTCCGGAGTCGTCATCCCTAGCAGTACAGCCTCGATCGCAAGCAGGCCGCCAGGTTGCAGTGGGTAGCAGCGCAGCGCCAGCGCCAGCGTAAAGATGAACTCGGCGATCAGTATCCAGCCAGTGACAAAGGGTCCCAGAAGGTAGAGCGCAATCGGATTGAGCAGGAGAAAGCCAAGTATCGCCCGCTTGTACCATTGGGGCGAAGGTCCGAGAAAATTCTGCCAAAGGGCCTGGGGCAAGCTCTCGGTCATCTGGTGGGCCCATCAGTAATTCGACCGGCGCATTCTACGTTATTCCGGGCGAGTTTCCTAAATATCCCGTCAAAGCCTTAAGCCTTGCGGGAACCTATGCGAATCTCGTGGGCACTCCGTAACCTTGCCCCCGTGGACGGGCAGACATACTATAGCCGGTCATTTGCCACAGCATGCAGGAAGTCCGATGTTTCGACCTGACAACAAGCCCCCGCAATCCAGTGACGACGAAGTTCATATCGTTTTCCAATCGGGCCAGCTACTTAGCGATATGCGCTCCCAGACCGCCTGTCTCATCGCGCAGAAGGAGGTGCAACTGGGGGGCTGGAGTGAAGTGCGGCGACATTTTCTGGGTTACTGGGGCGATCAGCCCTGTTACGTGCTGGAGATCGATGCGGTGGATCAGCCGGACCCCATGCGCTACCAGAAGGGCAACCTCTATTCTATTCTGGGACGGGTTGATGAACAGTTATTCGCCCTCGCCGGAAGGGCTTCGCAGTTACTCGACTGGGAGCGCGATCATCAATTTTGTGGTCGCTGTGGCATTGGGATGAGAGTGGACACGCAGGAGCGCGCCATGCGCTGTGATCCCTGCAGAACAATCAACTACCCACGGATTGCTCCCTGCGTCATTGTACTGGTGACTCGCGGGGAAGAATTGTTGCTGGCGCGCAATGCGAACTTCCCTGTGCCGATGTACAGCACGCTGGCCGGCTTTATAGAGGCAGGTGAAACTGTTGAGGAGACTCTTGTGCGTGAAGTACGCGAGGAAGTAGGCGTGGAAGTGAGCAATCTGCGCTACTTCCAGTCACAGTCCTGGCCCTTTCCCAATCAGCTCATGCTGGGTTATTTTGCTGAGCATGCTGGTGGTGACATCGTTTGCGACGAGGTCGAAATCGCAGATGCCCAATGGTTCCACTACCGTGACTTACCTACGATCCCGCCGGCATCCTCGATCTCTGGCCAACTCATTCAGCATTACATCGAATCACTGAACTAAGCACCTTGGAGTAGCACTTTGGAATATATCTATGAATACGGGTTGTTCTTTGCCCAGGCCGCCACTTTTGTGGTCGCAGTCCTGATTTTGGTCGCAGGCCTTGCATCGATCGCGATGCGGCAGCGGGCGGATCAAAACGAAGGTCATATCGAGATCCGGGATCTTAACGATAAGTATCGGCACATTGGGGATGTGATTCACAGCGTGATTGATGAGCCTGCGTCTCTCAAAGAAAAGAAAAAAGCTGAGAAAAAGTCTGAAAAGGCAATCGCGAAGGCAGCAAAAAAACAGCGAAAGAAAGGCGAGGAACCCTCGCCTGAAGATCGACGCAAACGCCTGTACGTCATGAACTTTGATGGCGATATCAGAGCCAGTGCCGCTGAAAATCTCAGAGAAGAAATCTCGGCCGTGTTACCTCAGATTCAGGACGGGGATGAAATTCTAGTGAAGGTCGAGAGTCCCGGTGGGATGGTGCACAGTTACGGGCTAGCAGCGAGCCAGCTTCAGCGCATCAAGACTGCCGAGGTGCCGTTAATCATTGCGGTGGATAAAGTAGCAGCCAGTGGCGGATACATGATGGCGTGTGTCGCAGATCGTATTATCGCAGCGCCGTTTGCTGTGCTTGGTTCTATCGGCGTGATTGCGCAGTTGCCCAACTTTCATCGCTTATTGCAGAAAAGCAATATTGATTTCGAGTTGCTTACCGCGGGTGAGTACAAGCGCACCTTGACTATGTTTGGTGAGAATACCGACAAAGGCCGCGAAAAATTTGTGGAAGAGTTAGAGGAAACTCATACGTTGTTCAAGAATTTTGTCAGTGCGAATCGCCCCGCATTGGATATAGCCAAGGTCGCCACGGGTGAAACCTGGTATGGCCAGAATGCTGTCGCTGAAGGCTTGATAGATGAGCTACAAACCAGTGATGCTTTCGTGCAGGCCCGGCTGACCGATTGGGATGTGTTCGAGGTAAAATTCGTCCACAAGAAAAATTGGCAGGAAAAAATGGGCCTCGCTGCCGAGAGCGCGGTGGAAAGAGCCTTTCTCAAAATATGGCAGCGAGGGCAGGGCGGCAGGAATTACTAATCCTCAATTTATTTTTCACACTTAGCTTTGATGATGATTGCCCGGTTGATTAGTGCATCTTGATCACCGTCTGCATCTGCAAGCACCGCTGCACTCACATTTTGCTGCGGATTCGCGCAAGGATCTTCAGCCTCGGGCAGCGTTAGCCATGCCAGTGCGGCAATAATTAAGACAACACACCCGAAGGTGGCGCCTCGCATCAGCCAGGAATTTTGCATAACAGCTCGCTCGACTTGAATTTAACGATGATTGTTTAGTATCCATGCTCGCACAGAGGGACGCTATGCGACACCCTTGCATTCTATGGCATGCCTTAGTGATCCATTTCCCGACAGGTACGCATCCAGGATTCAACGGATTCCAGGGCGAATCGTTTTCTGGGCAGAGCGAAGTAAAATGTGCGGCGCATATTGCGGCGTGGCAGTGCCAGAGGCACAAGGTCTCCGTTGGCGAAGTTTTTCTGCAATACAATTCGGGATAGACAGCCGATCCCCAGACCCGACTCAACCGCATTCTTAATGGCTTCGTTGTGTTTGAGCTCCAGGTAGATGGAGATATCAGGCAGGAGTCTGCCCAAAGCGCGGTCAAAGGTGTGTCTGGCGCCAGAATCGGGCTCCCGCAGTATCCATTGCGCCTCTTTGATGTCTTTATTGGTCAGAGTCATTTTACGGGCGAGTGGGTGGCCTGCGGCGCAGAACACTATTAATTCGTCCTCACGCCAGGGGATTAACTCCAGTTCCTTATGTTGTACCTCGCCTTCGATCATGCCGATGTCGACTTCAAAATTGAGCACTCTTGCCACGACATCAGGTGTGTTGGCAATGTCCAACTGAACTTCAGCCTCCGGATATTTGGCGAGGTAGCCGGCAAGGTAGCGAGTGGCCAGGTGATTGCCAATGGTGAAGCTGGCGCCAACTTTTATATGCCCCACGTCGGTATGGTCACGCAGAAGTTCCTCAAATGTTTGACAATGAGCGACCAGGCTTTCCGCTTCAGTACGCAATGTGTGTCCGATGGCACTCAGGGACAATTTGTTGCTTACTCGATCAAACAGGCTGACATCGTAGTTGTGCTCTAAATTCAGCAGGGCCTCGCTCGCCGCCGACTGGGACATATGCAGGCTGTGGGCGGCCTTCGATATGTTCTGGTGCTTCGCCACCGCGAGGAAAATCTCTAGCTGCCTGACCGTAAAATTCATCATTTGCCTCCGAAACCGATGCTGACGCACCGTCAGTACCGGTTTCTCCGGTAATATCATCCATAATATCCTGTTTTACTTGGACAGCATATAGCCGTACCCTTGTGCGCCTCTTTTAACCACGAATGACCACGAACCCACGGAGAGCGTAAACATGGCGGAACAAAAAGCGACAAACGTACACTGGCATGAAGGTGATATTACTCGGGAGCACCGCGGCAAGCTGTTAGGCCATAAGGGTGCGACTCTCTGGTTCACTGGCCTTTCAGGCAGTGGCAAGAGTACCGTGGCTGTGGAATTGGAGGGCACGCTGAGTGAGATGGGAGTGTTGTCCTATCGCTTGGACGGCGACAACGTTCGCCTGGGCGTCAACAAAAACCTGGGGTTTTCGGCTGAGGATCGCACCGAGAATATACGTCGTATTGGTGAGGTGGCCAAACTGTTTGTCGACAGCGGTGTCATCGCCCTCAGCAGTTTTATCAGCCCCTACAAGGCGGACCGGGATCAGGTGCGTACGCTGCATGAAGAAGCTGGTATGGACTTTATTGAAGTGTTTGTAGATTGTTCACTGGAGACTGCTGAAGAGCGCGACCCCAAGGGATTGTACAAAAAAGCGCGCGCTGGTGAGATCAAGAACTTCACTGGTATTGATGATCCCTATGAAGAGCCCTTTAAACCTGAAATCCATTTGCATTCCGACAAACAGAGTCTGGAAGAGGAAGTGCAGGAAATACTCAGCGTGCTGCGTGACCGCGGCATAATCAGTCAATAGTCAGGAGAACACAATGATCAAGCCCCACGGCTCAGACGAGCTTAACCCTCTTTTTGTTTACGACAGTGAAAAGCGCCACGCACTGCTAGCTGAAGCTGAGCAACTGCCCTCCTTGTTACTTAACTCAGCGGCGGCTGCCAATGCGGTGATGCTCGGGGGCGGCTATTTTAACCCGCTCACCGGTTATATGAATTTGGCTGACTCTATGAGTGTCGCCGAGAAGATGCACACCGTTGACGGTCTCTTCTTTCCGGTACCGATTGTAAACCTGACGAACGAAGCGGGCGTCGAAGCGGGCAGTCGCATCGCCTTGCGTGACCCCAATGTCGAAGGCAATCCCGTGCTGGCGATAATGGATGTCGATGCCGTCGAAGAGGTTAGCGATGAACAAATTGCGTTCATGTCACAGAAGATATTCAGTACGGATGACGAAAAGCACCCTGGCGTTTCTACGTTTACGGCGCTTGGAAAAACTCTGCTTTCAGGTCCAATTCAGGTGCTGAGCTTTTCCTACTTTCAAGCTGATTTCCCCGATACTTTCCGTACTGCGGTGGAAATACGCAAAGAAATTGCCGAACATGGCTGGGAGAAAGTTGTCGCGTTTCAGACCCGCAACCCCATGCACCGTGCGCATGAAGAACTGTGTCGCATGGCCATGGAGCAACTTAATGCCGATGGCGTGCTAATTCACATGCTGCTTGGCAAACTTAAGCCGGGTGATATTCCTGCGGATGTGCGTGACGCTTCAATTCGTAAAATGGTAGAAATCTATTTCCCGCCGAATACGGTTATGGTGACCGGCTACGGCTTTGACATGCTTTACGCCGGGCCACGTGAAGCGGTGCTGCATGCTGTCTTCCGTCAGAATTGCGGCTGTACCCATCTGATTGTAGGTCGCGATCATGCCGGTGTAGGAGATTACTATGGCGGTTTTGACGCTCAAACTATCTTTGACAAAGAAGTACCCAAGGGTTCGCTGGAGCTTGAGATCTTCGCTGCCGACCACACTGCCTACAGTAAGAAGCTGAACAAGGTGGTGATGATGCGTGATGTCCCTGATCACTCCAAAGAAGACTTTGTGTTGTTGTCGGGTACTGCCGTTCGAGAAATGCTTGGGAAGGGGATTGCGCCGCCGGCTGAATTCTCTCGTCCGGAAGTTGCAAAGATCCTATCGGACTACTACCAGTCCCTGGATCAATAAAACCAATTCGATGCTCGACCTATAGCGGTCGGGCATCGACCTATTCGGTGATGATATGAACTACGACCTCTTTAACGGAGATGCGGATGGCATTTGCGCATTACTGCAGTTGCGTAAGGCCGAGCCGAGGGATGCCGCGCTGGTTACTGGCGTAAAGCGGGATATTAATCTACTTGGGAAGGTGGAGGCCGGCCCTGGTGACCAGATTACAGTGCTGGATGTTTCCATGGATAAGAATCGAGCTGCGCTGGATCAGGCCCTTGGCAATGGCGCATTGGTGTTCTATGTAGACCATCACTTTCCCGGTGAAATTCCCAAGCACTCGGGCCTGACGTCCATTATCAACGAGGCGGCAGACGTCTGTACTGCGGTGCTGGTCAACGGGCACCTCAATGGGAGTCATCTTGACTGGGCTGTGACAGGTGCCTTTGGAGACAACTTAAAGGATACCGCTCACAATTTGGCAAAAGGTCTGGATATTGCCGCTGAAGACCTGGCTTCTCTGGAGGCTCTGGGCACCTACATCAACTACAACGGGTATGGCCCGGCGATAGAAGACTTGCACTTCGATCCTAAGGATCTTTATCTCAAATTGTACGATGCGCAGGGCCCACTGGACTTTGTGCACAATTCTCCCGATTTCGAGAAACTCAGCACCGGCTACAGAGAGGACATGGCTATGGCAGAGGCTTTACAGCCACTGCACCAGAAGGAAACCAGCGCCGTCTATTCGTTACCCGACCAGGCTTGGGCCCGACGTGTCAGTGGGGTCTACAGCAATGATCTGGCGACCGCCAATCCTGGCAGGGCTCACGCAGTGCTGACGCTGAAGGACAATGGAAACTATCTGATCAGCGTGCGCGCTCCGATGAAAAACAAGCAGGGCGCGGCTGAGCTGTGTATGCAGTTTCCAACCGGTGGTGGTAGAGCGGGGGCGGCGGGAATCAATGATCTGCCTCAGGACAGCCTGCAGGCCTTTGTGGATGCCTTCGAACAGGCCTATGCCAGCTAAATCACTTCTGTCCTGGTTGTACGTGGTGATTTCTGCAGCCATTTTGAAAACTGCAGAAACCCCTGAGCCTTATTCCGAATGAGCCATATCCATGCTCTGTCGCGCGCGACTAGGCGAGACTCCAAATTGCCTTCTGAACATACGGGTAAAGTGACTGTGATCAGCGAAACCCGTTTCTAGCGCAATTCTACCGATGGGCTTTCTGGTTTCCAGTAACATCTGTCGAGCAGTATCAAGACGCACTTCACTGATGTATTGGTGTGGCGTTTTTTTCAGATGTTTTTTAAACCGTCGTTCCAACGCGCTGACCGAAATGTTGCAGGCATTCGCCAGCGATTCAACTGAGATATTGTCGCCAAAGTGTCGGCTGATATAATCAACAGGCGCGCGCAGTTCACGGAAGGGAATCGCGGTACGTTCGGTTTTGTTCAGATGGCGGCTAATACCAAATGTCCCAATAATAGTGTCGCGTAAATTGTAGATCGGCCACTTGGACGTCAGAAACCAGTCGCCGGATTCGTTTTCGCCTAGAATGAGTTCCAGTCGGTCATTTACCACTGCTCCCAGCAACACCTGTTCGTCGTCGCTGCAGTATTTTTCTGCCAGGGATGCCGGCGCAATATCGTAGTCGCACTTGCCTGCCAATTCTTGCAGGGAACTGAATCCAAAGCGCTCAAAGAACAGGCGATTGCCATATACAAAACGTCCCTGCGTATCCTTAATCCAGGCGTGAGTATCGGGGAGGAGGTCGAGCATGGCGAATTTTTGTTCTGCCCCTGCCAGTGAGCTGTACTTCAATTTTGTCATTTAGTAGCGTCAGCGCCGAATATGTTCTAATTATAAAGGAATATATTCAAGACATCCTTGGCTATTCAGTGGAATATCGGGCGTCTACACCATCACAAGGCAATCCGGCTCTCCGCCAGGCCGATGAAAAAGAACTGCAAAACGACAATAAATCAGATGCGGCGCGCGCATGAACGAGACAGAGGGTCACCATTACTATGTTCCTGGGAATTGACGTAGGAACACAAAGCGTCAAAGCACTGATCTACGATCCGGATTCACGCCGTGTCGCAGAGATTGTCAGCGCGCCCCTGAATCTGATCAGCAAAGCCGACGGTACCCGCGAACAGTTGGCGCAGTGGTGGCTGGAGGCACTGGGGCAATGTCTGTTGGGCTTGAGCAATACACACAAGTCAGGAATTGAGGCTATCGGCGTCTCTGGTCAGCAGCACGGGTTTGTTCCCCTGGGTGCTGAGGGTCAGGTTCTTGCACCGGTGAAACTGTGGTGCGATACAGCAACCCTCGCCGAGTGTGAGCAGATAACAGCAAACTTTGGCGGACGCGAGCGTTGTATCAGTGAAGTAGGCAACCCGATTCTACCCGGCTACACCGCGCCTAAAGTGCGCTGGCTCAAAAATCATCGGCCCGACGAGTACGCTCAACTGGCAACCATCCTCCTGCCCCACGATTACGTTAATTACTACCTCACTGGAGAGCGCACAATGGAGTGCGGAGATGCCTCCGGCACCGGTATGCTGGATGTACGACAGCGCCAATGGCACGCTGAAATGCTCCACGCAATCGATGCGGATCGGGACCTGAGCAGCACACTGCCATCCTTGGCGCAGCCAGATACTGCCATCGGGCAATTGCGAGCAGACGTGGCCCTTGAGCTGGGACTACCCAAAGGCATTCCCGTCGCCTGCGGCGGTGGTGATAATATGATGGCGGCTATTGGTACCGGAAATGTAGGCGCCGGCCGCATGACTGTGAGCCTGGGTACGTCCGGCACACTGTTTGCCAGTACTGCTGAGCCCATCGTCGATCCACAGGGTGATCTTGCTGCGTTTTGCTCTTCCACAGGCGGCTGGCTGCCGCTGCTATGTACTATGAACTGCACGGTATCGACCGAACTGACACGGCAGCTTTTTCAGGTTGGTCTAGAGACGTTCGAGCGGTGTGTTGACGAAGTGCCACCAGGGTCAAACGGTGTCATGACAGTGCCCTTTTTTAATGGGGAACGCTCCCCCAACCTTCCTCAAGGCAAAGCCTGCCTATTAGGGCTGGACGATACTAACTATACGCAGAACAATTTGTTGCGGTCCGCGATGGAGGCAGCCACTTACGGATTGCGTACTGGTCTAGATGTCTTTCGTCAGCAAGGTTGCGGCATCGATAAGCTTCGGGTCACGGGTGGTGGAGCGAGCAGTGGTGCATGGCGGCAAATACTTGCTGATGTATTCGACTTGCCTGTCGAGGTGCAGACGATTGACGAGGGTGCTGCCCTGGGTGCGGCATTGCAAGCGATGTGGCTTGTCCAGGGTCAGCGTGGTGGGGCCGACTCATTACAGGCCCTGCTGGATGATCACCTGGAGCTCGACCCTACACGCGCCTGTGTGCCGAAAAAAGAAAGCGTGCAAGCCTATGATCAACACTACCGGAATTACCTCAGACACGTTGAGGTTGTAACGCCGCTTTATGCTTGATGACAGCGAAGGAATGACAACATGACACAACAGGTTTTCACCGGCGATCGTGAATATTTTCCGGGGATCGGGAAGATTCCCTACGAGGGCCGAGAGTCAGATAATCCATTGGCGTTCAAATTCTACGAGCCCAACCGACTGGTGGGCGATAAGACGATGGAGCAACATCTCCGTTTCGCGGCCTGTTACTGGCATACATTCTGCGGTAAGGGTGGCGATCCCTTCGGGGAGGACTCGCGAATACTTCCCTGGGATGAACCTGGCGAGGCAATGGCGGCAGCACGGGCTCGTATGGACGCAGCTTTTGAGTTCTTTACCAAACTGGGGGTTCCTTACTACTGCTTTCACGACAGGGATATGGCACCTGAGGGGACGTCGGTTTCAGACTCTGAGCGTAAGCTGGTAACAATGGTAGAGCTGGCCAGCGAGCGCCAGAAAGAAACGGGTATGAAATTGCTGTGGGGCACTGCCAACCTGTTCGGGCATCCGCGCTACATAAATGGCGCCGCCACTAACCCCGACTTTGCCGCAGTCACGCACGCTGCCGCGCAGGTGAAAGCCGCTCTGGATGCCACTGTGGCATTGGGCGGAGAAAACTACGTGTTTTGGGGTGGTCGGGAGGGCTATGCAAGTTTACTCAATACTGACACTCGACGTGAATTGGATCATCTGGCCCACTTTCTGGAGCTGTCACGAGACTACGGGCGTAGCATTGGGTTTACCGGCACTTACCTTATAGAACCCAAGCCCATGGAGCCGAGTAAACACCAGTACGATTTTGATGCGCAGACGGTGATCGGCTTCTTGCGCCACTATGGTTTAGACGGCGATTTCAAACTGAATATTGAAGCCAACCACGCCACCCTTGCTGGCCACAGTTTTAGCCACGAGTTACAAATGTGTACCGATGCAGGATTACTGGGCAGTATCGATGCCAACCGCGGCGATCCTCAAAATGGCTGGGATACGGACCAGTTCCCTACGGATTTATACGATGCGATACAGGCATGGTTAGTGGTCCTTGCAGACGGTGGGCTCAGCTCTGGGGGCTTCAATTTTGATGCCAAAGTACGGCGCGAATCGGTAGATCTTGAGGATATTTTTCTTGGCCATATCGGCGGCATGGATACCTTTGCCCGAGGCTTGGAAGTTGCTTGGCGAATCCGTGAACGTTCAGGGCTACACCGGGCGAAGCAGCAACGGTACGCGAGCTTTGATACAGGCGAAGGAGCGCGGTTCGAACAGGCTAAACTCGATCTGGTCGCGCTGCGTGATCTGGCTGAACGGCACGGTGAACCCGCCCACACCAGCGGGAAACAGGAATGGTTCGAAAATTTGATTAACCAGTACTTGTAGTACGAGGCTTGGCTCGGGAGGAGCACGATGGCAAAAATCAGGATGGGTATGGTCGGCGGCGGGGAGGGTGCGTTTATCGGCGCGGTGCATCGCATGGCGGCAGCATTGGACGGTGAAATCGAGCTGGTATGTGGTGCCTTCAGTGCTGATGCTGCGCGCTCCCAACGCTCCGGCGCCAGGCTGTATCTGCCTCCAGAGAGAGTGTATGACAATTACCAGTCGATGCTGGAGGCAGAGTCCATACTTCCGATCAGTGAGCGTATGCAGTTTGTGGCGATTGTTACGCCAAATAATATGCACTTCCCGGTGGCTGAGGCCGCGTTGCGCTCTGGCTTTCATGTTATGAGCGACAAGCCTGCCACGTTCAATGTGGATGAAGCACTGCAGCTGCGCGATCTACTCTCGGAAACGGGGTTACTCTACGGCCTGACACATACTTACACTGGCTATCCGCTGGTAAAGGAAGCGCGCGCTAAAGTAGCGGCAGGCGAGTTAGGAAGGGTGCGCAAAATTGTGGTCGAATACCCGCAGGGCTGGCTTGCTGATCGCCAGGAAGATGAGGACAACAAACAGGCTGCGTGGAGACTTGACCCGGCGCAGGCCGGTGTTAGCAGTTGCATGGGTGATATTGGGGTGCATGCGGCAAATCTTGCGGAGTACGTGAGCGGACTAAAAATTAGCGAAATTTGCGCCGACTTAACAGCATTTGTACCTGGTAGGGTACTGGACGATGACGGTTCGGTTTTGCTGCGCTTCGATAACGGTGCGCGCGGATTATTGACCGCCAGCCAGATCAGTGTCGGGGAAGAAAATGCACTCAGCATCCGCCTGTATGGCGAAAAAGGCGGGCTGGAATGGCGACAACAGGAACCCAATACACTGTGGCTGAAGTGGTCCGATCGTCCCACCGAAATGTTACGCGCGGCGGGGAGTTATCTTGGAGACCTGGGCACTGCCAATACACGCACGCCCATGGGGCACCCTGAGGGCTACCTGGAAGCCTTTGCCAATCTCTATATCGCCTTTGCAGAAAAGGTTCGTGCACAGGAGGCGGGCGATACATCGGGTAAGCAAGCTCTGGATTGTCCGGGGATTGAAGAGGCCATCCGCGGCATGACCTTCATCGAACTCGCCGTCGCTGCAAGCGCCAGCGAAACCAAATGGCACACATTCGAACAACGTTAAAGCGAAGAGGTTAACAGTATGTCCAAAATGAAAGGGCCGGCGATATTTCTTGCCCAGTTCGCCAGTGGGGAAGCACCCTTTAATACATTGGAGGGTATTACCCGGTGGGCCGGTGAGCTTGGTTACAAAGGTGTACAAATTCCAAGCTGGGAGGCTGGCCTGATTGACCTGACAAAAGCTGCCCAAAGCAAAGACTACTGTGATGAGCTAAAAGGTATTTGTGCGAGTAATGGTGTCGAGATTACGGAACTGTCGACGCATTTACAGGGTCAGTTGGTTGCAGTGCACCCGGCTTACGACGAGCAGTTCGATGGTTTCGCGCCGGTGGAAGTGCACGGCAACCCGAAGGCACGGCAGGAGTGGGCTGTGCAGCAAATGTTGCTGGCTGCAAAAGCGAGCAGGAATCTTGGCCTCAATGCGCACGCGACGTTTTCCGGTGCTTTGCTTTGGCACACTATGTATCCCTGGCCACAGCGTCCGCCAGGACTGGTAGAAACCGGGTTCAAGGAACTCGCTGCTCGCTGGCTTCCTATACTTAACGCCTTCGATGAGGCAGGGGTAGACCTGTGTTACGAGATTCATCCCGGGGAAGATTTACACGACGGTGTGACCTTCGAGCGTTTCCTTGCCGCGTGTGGTGACCATCCGCGCTGCCACATTCTGTACGACCCCAGCCATTTTATGCTCCAGCAACTGGATTACATTCAATTTATTGACTTTTATCACGAGCGCATCAAAATGTTTCACGTGAAGGATGCGGAGTTCAATCCCAATGGCCGCAGTGGTGTCTACGGCGGTTACCAGGAATGGACAGACCGCCCCGGTCGCTTCCGTTCCCTGGGCGACGGGCAAGTGGATTTCAGTGGCATCTTTAGTCAGTTCGCGCGCTATGGCTTTGAAGGCTGGGCAGTGCTGGAGTGGGAGTGTTGTCTCAAGCACCCCGAAGACGGCGCAAGAGAGGGCGTGGATTTTATTAACCACCACATAATCCGTACTACCGATCGAGCGTTTGACGACTTTGCCGGCGCTGCTGCGGACGAGGATAGCAATCGACGTATCCTTGGGCTGAGCTGATTGTAATCAACAAAACAATAATACGGAGGGGGCAACATGATTGATACGGTGATGGATCGTAAACGTCTATATTATGTGGGTAACTTGTCGATTTTTATGATTGGTCTGGGCTTTGCCGTCAGGGCAAATATCGCATCTAATCTGCAAGGGGAGATCTACGACAAAATTGATCTGGTGAATTCTGCTGCACTGTTGGGAGAGGCGCTGGGCGCCACGTTCACCGGGTTTGCGCTTACGCTTCTTTTCGGGAGTGCGCTGGTAGACCTTATCGGTATGAAGCGAATGCTAATGCTCTCCGCTCTCGGTTACGTCGCCGGCGCGGTGGGTCTCCTGGCGGCAACGACGATGCCTGTAGACTCGACCGTCGAGACCGTCGTGTGGGTGAGCCTGCTGTTAACCGGTTTAGGATGGGGTGCAGTGGAGGCAGCCTCCAACCCCATGGTAGCGGCTCTATATCCCGAAGAAAAAACCCATCGCCTGAATATTTTGCACGCCTGGTGGCCAGCGGGAATTGTAGTGGGTGGATTAATGGGTGTCGCTATCACTAGAATAGGTTGGCCCTGGGAGTTAAATATGGTGGTTCTCATGCTGCCAGCGCTGGCGCTGGCATGGATGGTGGCTACTTCAACATTCCCCGTCACCGAACGGGTGGCTGCGGGAGTAAGCTACGGGCAGATGTTTGCTGAATTGCTGAAACGCCCTTTGTTCTGGGTTTTTTGGGTTTGTATGTACCTGACTGCTGCCTCGGAACTGGCTCCCGGGCAATGGGTCAATATCTCACTGTCAAATATCGTGGGTATGCAGGGTATCCTTCTACTCGTCTATGTTAGCGCCCTGATGTTCGTGATGCGGCACTTTGCAGGCCCCATTGTTGCGCGTATCTCCTCCGTTGGTTTGATGTTTGTGAGTTGCCTCGCGGCAGGGATTGGTTTGTACCTTCTTAGTCTTGCCAATTCGCCACCGCTGGCATTTGCTGCCGCAACCGTCTGGGGCATTGGTGTGTGTTATATGTGGCCTACCATGTTGGGAATTGTAGCTGAGCGCTTTCCCCGTGGAGGCGCGATGGCCATGGGGCTGATGGGTTTTGCCGGTGGTATGTCAATTCAATTCGTATTACCTCAGATGGGCGCCATTTTCGATGCTGCCAAAGCACAAAAGGCTGGAGGCGCAGACAAACTAGCGAATCTTTCGCCTGAAGCCATGCAGGAAGCCGTGCGGTTCGCATCGGTAGAATCGTTCCAGTCGGTTGCGTATTTACCTTTGCTGGTGTTGCCAGTGTTCGGCATAATCTGGCTGGCGGATCGTAAAGAAAGATGACACGGGGTGGGGGCCATTAGTGGCCCTGATATTTTGAACTTTGTAGCTGAGAAATAGTCAATGAATGTGAAGATTGGAATGAATATGCTGCTTTGGGGCATTGAGATAACACCCCGGCATATACCAATATTTGAATGTCTTGCTGCGGTTGGCTACGACGGTGTGGAGATACCGGTAGTGGGGCAATCGAAGACCGACCTCAACACGATGGCATCTGCTTGCGATGCTTTGGGACTGGCGCGCACGGCGGTGGCTTTTGTCGGCGAGGACGTCAACCCTATTTCACCTGATCCATCTGTTCGCGCTGCGGCTGTCGATAACCTTAAGAGGGCTGTCGATGACGCAAAGCATATAGGTGCCGATATTTTGGTGGGCGGGATATACCAGGCGCATAAGGTATTTACCGGTAGAGGTCCCACAGAACAGGAATGGCTCTGGTCAGCCGAGTATCTTCGCAATTGCGGCGAATATGCACAGCAGCTTGGTGTGTGTCTGGGGCTTGAATTTCTTAATCGCTTTGAGGTGTACTTGATTAATACCTCCGCTGAGTGCAAGCGTATGGTGGAGCAAGTTGGATTGGACAACGTGGGTGTTCACTACGACACTCATCACGCTAATATCGAAGATCCCAATACATCAGAGGCGCTGAAGAATATCCAAGGTGTAATCAACCATGTACACCTGAGCGAAAGCCACCGTGGTACGCTGGGTACTGGCCAGGTTGATTGGGACAGCAACTTTTCTGCACTGGAGGCAATCGACTACAGTGGCTGGCTGGTGATTGAAGCTTTCGGCACCACCGATCCGGCCCTCGCTGTGGCGGCAAACATCTGGCGCAATGCATTCAGTTCAGAAGAAGACGTGTACGAGAGTGGTATCGAGTTTATTCGTCAGCGCCTGTGAGACACTCACAGGCCAGTGTATGATGGAATTCAAACGAGAAGAGTGGACATAGCCGAATGTTAACCTCCAATCGCCGCTGGGTCCTTGCCATACTGTTTGCACTGTATTTGTACTTTTTGTTACCTGCCACTGCAGTAGCGTTCTATGAGCTGTATCACCTGACGGGTTTCGGTCCCATCTACTGGGGATACAGCGGCTTTAAGGCGGCAGGTTATTACTTTGGAACATGGGAATATAAATTACTTACCTGCGCTCTAGTCGCAGTGGTTATTGTGCTTATTCCCACATTGGTTAAAAAGCTCCGTGGAGCCTGAGAGGTTACGATGAACAGAAGAGAATTCCTCCAATGTGCTGCAATCCTGATGTCGGGTGCCACTGCAAGTCAGCTAGGATTTACGCTGAACGAGGAGCAAACCGTCTATCTTGCCAGTGCCCCGAACTACAATACTAACCCGGTTGATTATTTTAGCGATGGGCAGCGAAAAATTGTTGCGGCGATGAGCGAGGTAATCATCCCCCGCACCGACACGCCCGGCGCGATTGATGCCGGTGTCCCTGCCTATATCGAGCTGATGGTTGCCAATTGGTTTAACGATGGTGAACGAGTGATCTTTAATGCCGGTCTGGCCGATATTGAGTCACGCATTCCAGTGCAGTACGGAAAACCCTTCAATCAACTGAGCGCACAGCAGCAGTTGGAGATCATGGAAGCCCTCGAGGAAGCGGAATCAGATTCCCCCTGGTATGAGTTCGGCAACGTTTTGCGCGAGTTTATCAGCGATGCACCGTTTATCTGTCAGTTCAAGGAGCTTACAGTGTGGGGGTTCTTTACTTCCCAGGAGGGCGCAACACAGGTATTGCGCTACGACCCCATGCCGATGTATTTCGACGGCGACACAGCCCTGACACCTCAGGACAGTAGTTGGTCAACCTTTCTGTAAATTGATGGCGATTAGCAATGATTGATTCCAAAGAACTTGATTTTGACGCCATCGTGGTGGGTTCTGGTATTTCCGGCGGCTGGGCAGCTAAAGAGCTGACGGAAAAAGGCCTCAAGGTGCTGGTGCTGGAACGGGGAAAACCGATGGAAGCCGGCAGTGGCTACCTCGGCGAACACGCGCCCAATTGGAAGCTTCCGTTTCAGGGCAAGAAACCGCGTGAACTGTACGAAACTCAGTACCCGGTTCAGAGTAAGGTTACACACTCCTTTAATGAGGCGACCCGACAATTCTGGAACAATGATATGGAAAACCCCTATGCCATGGATGAGGGCAAACCTTTTCTGTGGGCACGGTCCGATGTCGTTGGCGGGCGCTCATTGATTTGGGGGCGGCAGACCTATCGCTTAAGCGAGCAGGACTTTGAGGCAAACGCGACGGATGGCCACGGCATTCCCTGGCCGGTAGGGTATAAGGATATAGCACCCTGGTACAGCTACGTTGAAAAGTTTGCTGGAATCAATGGTAAGAAGGAAGGGCTGCCGCAGTTGCCCGACAGCGAGTTTCAAAAGCCCATGCCGTGGTTTGCGATAGAGGAAACCATCCATGAGCGGCTAAAAAAGAAAGCACCCGATGTTACGCTCACCAATGGCCGCGTAGCGATTCTGACGGAGGATCTGCCAGGTCGCAAAGCCTGTCACTATTGTGGACCTTGCGCGCGCGGCTGTTCAACTGGCAGCTACTTTAGTTCGCAGAGCTCTACGCTGCCAGCTGCGCAGGCTACCGGCAATCTCACGTTGAGAGCCAATTCGGTAGTCGATCGGTTGGAATACGACAGCGAAAGCGGAAAGGTTTCGCGGGTGCATGTGATCGATGCCGAAACGAAAGAGCGTCTCAGCTTTACTGCAAAAATCTTTTTCCTCTGTGCCTCAACCGTCGGTAGTACGCAGATTTTATTGAACTCCGCCAGCGAGGATTTTCCTGACGGCCTCGCTAACAGCAGTGGAGTACTGGGTCGCTTTATGATGGACCATACACTGGGCCTTAGTGGAGTCGGACTATTTCTGGATAATATGGACAGTTATTATCACGGCAACAGACCTACCGGTCTATACATCCCGCGTTTTAGAAACCTTGAAGGTCAGGATGATGACCTCGATTTTGTGCGCGGCTACGGCTACCAAACCGTCACGCTCAGGACGGACTGGCAAACTAACTACAACAGCAAAGGTTTTGGTGCTTCTTTCAAGGATTCTCTGCGCAAGCCTGGACCCTGGATTTTTGCATTGGCAGGTTTTACCGAGTGTCTCCCACGGGAATCGAACAGAATGTACCTTAGCAAAGACAAGGTGGATCGCTACGGTATACCGCAAGTAGTGTTCGACTTTGAATGGAGCGAAAACGAAATCAATCTGCGCAAAGACGCCACAAAGCAGGCCGATCGACTGCTGAAGGCTGCCGGCGCTGTGTTGGCGATTGGCGGCGATGACAAAATGTCTACCCCCGGGGAGGGCATTCATGAAATGGGTACCGCCCGTATGGGCGCCGACCCCGGTGAATCAGTTTTGAACGCCTACAACCAGACACACGATGTGCCCAACCTTTTTGTAACCGATGGCTCGTTTATGACCTCGGCTTCCTGCGTCAACCCCTCGCTGACGTATATGGCGTTCACGGCCAGGGCCTGTGATTACGCTGTGAAACAAATTGCAGAAGGGCGTTTGTGAGCGTGGGCAACTTTGCTGGGGTGGGCATTTTTTTAGTGATCGTCTTAACCTAAGGCTGCCCACGCTTCAGATGGGCTTCAGCTTTTCCTCGTAGTGCTATCGCGTCAGCTCTGGTTATGGACTGCGCGACCCAGTCATCTGGTTTAATGTCGTAGACCCTTTGTAGCCGAAGATCGCCTCATCGGGCCGCAAAGGACGCTACGCTTGCTTCGTGTCTATGCGTTTGGTATCACTGACGCTTCAACAATCTTACCTCACGGGAAGCGAATTCGTATGTCGATGACAGATGCCGAAAAGAGAGTGGTCGATGGCACCACCTGGGACCAGTTTTGTGATGCGTTGAAGGACGCGGGAAAGATAATCCGCAGCTCCAAGGCGCCTCAGGATGCCTTCAACCAGGCCGAGGGTTATCGCTATCTTTCACGGCTACTGCGGGGCGGTTTGGAGGGTTTCCTGGAGTTTCGAGACCCCCTGTTTCCGGAATTACGCTGCGGTGCCCACGAGACTATAAAGCTAGGGGCCGACAATCCTGATAACCGCTACGAGAGCGCAACGGTGAGCCCGGATTATGATTACCGCATTACCGGCAACAGAGGCACGGTAGATTACCTCGGCATCAGCACCATCATTAACAAATACGCGTCTGGTGGCACCATGGAAGTGACCGGACATGTGGATGCCCGCAATCTGGAGCTCGGCCCCAACGGTGAGATTGAAATTATTATTAGTCGAGCTGAAAAACCAGGTAACTGGCTGCCAATGGGGGAGGGGACCAACTCCATTACAGTGCGTCAGACCTTCCAGGATCGCATCAATGAAAATGCTGCTGATCTCAAAATTGAACGTATTGGTGCCAAGGACGATCGGCCTGCGCCGCTCACGGCGGAAAAAATTGAGCGCGGCCTGATGGGCGCGGCGATGTTTGTGCAGGGTTCAGCCACCCTGTTCGAAAACTGGTCGGAGAGCTTTTTGCCGACGTTGAACGAGTTGCCTCCGGCGGATCAGGCTTACTGTCAATCAATTGGCGGCGACCCCAACATCTTTTACTTTCACAGCGCCTGGCAGTTGGCAGATGATGAGGTTTTCATTATTGATGCGCCGGAAATACCGGAGTGCCAAACCTGGAACTTCCAACTGGACAACTGGTGGATGGAGTCTCTGGACTATCGGCATCATACTATTCACGTCAACAAACATACCGCTCACTACAAGAGTGACGGCAGCGTGCGGGTGGTGGTGTCCCACACCGACCCGGGCGTGCCCAACTGGATTGAAACTGCGGGCCACAATATGGGTACGATGTGCTGGCGCTGGATCGGCGCTCAAAAGCACCCTCTGCTCAAGACTCGTGTGGCAAAGCTGGCAGACCTGAAATGACAGAGGAATCCGTAAGCTTTGCTGATGATTGGCTAATAGACGAAGCAAAACGTCAGACCGGCTTCGATGATTTTGGCGATCTGCCGTTTCGCGAAGGGCTGAAGGTTCTCCTTGAGACCTATGATCGAAACATTAAAGACCCCGAAGGTCGCAAGCGCTGCAGAGACAGGGTGGTGATGCAACTTGCGACAAGGCTTAAATGTGAGAATGCCTTTAAAACTATTCCTGAAATTGCCAATCAGGAGATTGTCGCACCCATTTTTGTAACCGGTCTGCCCCGTTCCGGTACCTCGGCACTGCTTAACTTGTTAGTCGCCGCCCCGGACAACCGAGGATTGTTGCAATGGGAGGTGCAGTTCCCCGACCCCTGGCCAGACAGTAAGCCGGGGCAGGGGGACCCGCGCTATCCCTATCTGGTAAAAGCGCTGGAGGAGACCCGCAACTCTGACTTTGCCAAGATTCACTACATAGACGCCGATACACCGGAGGAGTGCGTATTGCTGCATGCCCATGCATTTGATGGCGTCCAGCTGGGCTTTGAGATCATGTTGGAGCCCTATCGTAGCTGGTTACTTCAGCGCGACCTGGAGCCGATGTACACCTACCAGAAGCGGCAGATGCAGATGCTCAACTGGCGCAACCCTGGGAAACAGTGGCTGCTGAAAGCGCCAGCGCATATGTGGGGTATCGACGCGATTCTCAAAGTATTCCCGGATGCCCGTTTCATCTGGTGCCACCGGGATCCACAGGCGGTAGTACCCTCTATCAACAGTATGAACAAAGTGGTAATGGGCATGTACGCCGGTGATCTAAGTCATTTTGACGCGAGCGCTATTGGCCAAGCGGTAATGGACTGGTACGCGCTATCGCTGGAGAAGGGCTTAGCGCAACGTGATAAATTGCCACCAGAGCTATTTGTGGATTGCTCTCAGCGCGAATTTGTGGATCAACCTCTGGCAATAGTTAAAAAGGTGTACGCGGCCTTTGGGCTCGCGCTTAGTGAAGAATCGCAGGGCGCCATGCAGGCCCACATTGATGCTAATCCCAAGGGTAAGCATGGCAGACATGAATACAATCTGGCTGAGTACGGATTGACGCACGAATTAATCGCAGACCGGTTTGCCTTCTACACCGATGACAAGCGCTGGCCGATCTCCGACTAGGTTATGCATAGACGTCGTCTATTGCTTATGTAGTATCAGGTATTCCACGGCAACGCATTGCTGACAATGTGTCATCGGTGGGAGCTGCTGG
>JAPKAY010000129.1 GCA_028825045.1 Halioglobus sp. | reverse complement strand
CTGAAGCGCCTTCGGCGGAATAGAGTTCCGCTGAAGGCGCTTCAGTCATACTTACTGCCACTACAATAGACTCACTAACTAATGTGGCCAAAACACTACCTGAAGCAACGCTCCTGGCAGCGGATCTATCCGATGCAGAGCAGGTCTTGCAACTGTTCGAACGGGCCACGGCCCAGACAAGGCGTATAGACGTCGTGGTTAACAACGCCGGGATCTACCAGGGCAAACCTTTTGAGCAATATACATTGGATGAACTGGATCGCCTGATGAAGGTAAATGTCTATGCTGTATTCCAGCTAACCCAACTAGCGGTCACACATATGAAAGAGCGTGGCAGTGGAAAAATTGTCAACATTTCTTCAACGGCCGGCAAGTGGGAAAGCCCTAACCAGGCTGCCTACAACACGACTAAACATGCTGTTGTAGGCATGAGTAAGTGTGTAGCGCTCGAGACCGCGCCCTTCGGCTTACAGGTCAATACTATTTGCCCCGGCATGGTCGACACTGACATGTTTCAAAACTTCGAAGTTCATGCCAGGGCCGCGGGAATTTCACTTGACGAACTAAAGGCTGCTGCAATGATGCGGATACCTCAGGGGCGATTTCTTGATCCTAGTGAAGTGGCAAATCTCGCGGTGTACCTTGGCAGTTCAGAATCGGACGGCATGACAGGTCAAACCCTCACTATTTCAGGTGGCATGCGGATGGCATAGCTTTTCACAAAATAGCCACTTATCAAATATTGCAGGAGAAAAATGACCCCTGAACTACTCCTCATCATCGGCCTCGCCGCAATTTTTATCATTCCAATCGCAACTGATCTTAATGTTGGCGTTGTAGCCTTCGTGGTTGCGATTTTGCTCGGCACGCTTTTACTGGACTATTCCGCTAAGGAAATACTGGCTGGTTTTCCCGGGCAGATGTTTATTCTCATCGTAGGAATTACATTGCTGGTTGCTATCGCGCAGAGCAACGGCACGGTGGAATGGATTGTACTCAAACTGCTTGCACTCGCTGGCGGTAAATTGATTCTGCTGCCCTGGTTATTGTTCATCACCGCTTTTGTCGCTAGCTCATTAGGACCAGGTGCCGCTCCGATACTATTTGTCATTGGCGCGGGGTTCATCAAAAAATTCAAACTGAACCCACTGCTAGTGGCTGCGATGATCATCCACGGCGCGCAGTCCGGCGCCTATTCGCCGATAGCGCCCTATGGCGTCGTGATTAACCAGCTAGCGACCGACTTATCAATTTCCTATTCTCCGCTCTCTGTGTACCTCGGCACTGTGGGTTTTCATATTGTGCTCGTACTAGCTGTATTTTTCTTACTGGGTGGTTACAAGTTACGCGGGCTAACTTTCGCTAGCAATAGTGAAACTGCATTCAGCAGCGTGCCCGATAACAGCAAGATGCGGTACCTGACGCTGGCCGGATTCGCTGCTCTGCTCGCCTCTGTCATTGCTCTTAACATTCATCTTGGCTTCGCCGCATTGGTTATCTCATTTATCCTGCTTCTGTTTACCCCAAAGGAGCAACGAACTGAGTCCGTCAACAATATTGCCTGGCCGATTGTCCTCGTCATCTCCGGTGTGCTGACTTACGTCAACATGATCCAAAAGGCTGGTGCAATCGACTGGCTAGCAAACCAGGTGAGCCAGGTCGGGTCCCCCGAATTAATCGGTCTATTCCTGTGCTACCTCGTTTCAATCGTCACCGGCGTAGCCTCTACCATTGGCACGATCGGTATGCTGGTGCCGCTGTCTGCCCCATTTATTATTACCGGTGACCTTGAAGGCACAGGGCTAATAACAGCCATGGCCATTTCCGCTGCTATTAGTGACATATCACCCTTCTCTACATGGGGCGCCCTCTTCCTTGCAACCGTCGCGTCAGTAGTGGATAAAGATGCGGTACTCAGGTCCCAGCTTATTTACACTGCCATTGCGGTCTGTTTTTTGCCGGCGCTAGCCTGGTTCCTATTTGTCATTATTTAGAATTTTTTGTATCGGAGACGCACATGAATGATCAATCCAAAAACTACGACGACGTAAGACAGTATCGCCTGGACCCCGAACGTGAACAGGAGTTGATTAACAGCGCCGGTGAATGCGTTTTTATCTGGGCCAACAAGGCCGGTCACCCGCTGGGGGTGACCTCCGCCTATGT
>JAPKAY010000030.1 GCA_028825045.1 Halioglobus sp. | reverse complement strand
AACTCCTATTGGCTGATCTTGGCTATAATAAAATATCGTTTATCTGTGACATTGGGCTATTCCTATTCGTATCTTTTATCGTTTTGCCAAGGGTAAGTCGGTACGCGATCCGTGAGTAGAGGCCATTTAACAAGGCTGGGCACACCGCACACTGCGTGTGCTGGGCTCGCTGCATTGCGTAGTCCGCCCCTGCGCTGGGCGTTAAACGGCCTCAGATATGGAGCGACCTATGGAGAAAGTCTATGCCGCGCTCGTCACAGCAGCAGAACTCGCGACTTGCTTAGAGATTGTTCTTGGCTTTACCGCAGCGATCGCAACCCCTAGTGTTTTTTTGCTCAATTCGGGAACGAGTTTGGTCTGTTTATGGTGAATGTACTAATATTAACTGCATCCTACTTTCTAGTGTCAATGGTGTTGCTTCCATTGCTTGTGTATATCTCAAAAGTTGAGACCTTTCGTTATGCCTTCGTTACTGTGATCGGCTTTGGAATCATTGTGGTATGGAGATGGGGTGACCTCACTTACATGGGCACAAACTACTCACAGTTTATTCCATTCATAGCGGGATTATTCTCTATTCTGTTAGCAGGATGGATTGTAGGTAAGTGTCATATTTCCTCGCAACTATGAAGATATTCATTGACTGGAAAAATATAGCGAATGAAGAGGATTTCTACAATTCCATTTTGCCTCAACTTGATGCGCCAGAATGGCATGGGCGCAATCTCGATGCACTTTCCGACAGTCTGGTTGGTGGCGGAATTAATGGTATCGAGCCTCCCATGTGTATCATTAACCTAAATGTGGAGTCCTTAGCTGTGCAGCTCAGAGGCTTCTTCACCAAGGTTGCAAAAATATACGGTGAAGCAAACGAGCATGATAGAAAAATACGTGTCTTCGAAGAGTAAAAAAAGCAACAAGCACAGTCTGCTGGGACGCCAAAACCGCTGCGGGCTTTCGCCACTCTTGCTCTCAGCGTTATAACTAAAATATAGAACTTAGGTATAAGCATGAATATCGATAATTATTTTGAAGAGCAAGGCAGTGGTTCTCCCATCGTGTTTATCCATGGTTCGTATGCAACCACGTCTACATGGAAAAAAATGATTGAGCCATTAGCTGAAAATCATCACTGTATATCGATAAAACTTCCCGGTCATTGTGGTATGCCAAATCCAGATGACTTTTCTAACCCCACCATGGAAACAGAGTTAGAAATTATAGAGCAGGTTGTTAACTTACTAACAGACGAGGCGGTTCATTTGATTGGTCACTCTTTCGGTGGTGTCATTGCATTAGCTCAAGCACTTAAAGGTAATTTGAATCTAAGTCAGGTAACACTATTCGAGCCAGTTGCCATATGGGTCTTGAACAGTGCCGGAGACAAAGAAATGAGTGCACGTGTACAGGAATTTTTGACTAAATATCGTCAGGATGCATCCGATAAAAAACATTATGCTTGTGGCCAAGTTATCGATTTTTGGGGGGGAAAAGGCGCTTTTGAATCGCTACCCGAATTCATTAAAGATAGTATGGAACCGTTAATGAAAAATAATATTCGCCACTGGGATATTGACTCCCTTATACGTAATGATCTGACCGATCTAGAAAAATGTGTTGTACCAACCCGTTTGGTTTACGGTGATCAATCTAACCCAGTAGCTAGCTCAATATGCGACCATTTGAGTGAGCACATACCAAATAGCAAAAAATACGAAATTGAAGGCGCAAGTCATTTTTTAATTACAAGCCATACTGACGAATGCATACAGGCTCTTAGTGATCAGTCTGTTTTTTAACGTGAACATTTTAGGAATATGGCTCGTCGAGACAGTTATAACCAGGCAATGTTACGGAACTCCGTGTGCTGTCAGGTTTTGTGCGAAGCTCAAAAATCGCCATCCCACTCCGTCCGTAAATTGCAGCGTTAACGCTGGGAATGAGCAAAAAAATCTGCCGGTTGGAATCCGGTTTTCCTCGGCGTACGGAAAATAAAGAATACTACTTGAGTTGGCATTTTAATTGGAAGAGGCTCAACCAAGGGATTGTCTGTCGGCAATAAATACGGTATCAAATTTGCTACGCTGGCGGAAAACCTATATAAAAAAGCCATCAACTTGACCGCGTTACGCTACGCCTCAAATGGAAAATTGTGGCGGCGTTATCATGCTCACGATCGCACTGACACTAACTTAACCCGAGGTACGCCATGACTGACTTCACAGATCTTCGTGCACTGTTCATCAATACGTCGCTACAGAGGAAAGCAGATGAGAGTCATACGAGGTTGCTCCTCAACGCTTCCGCCGGAATAATGAAGAAGAACGGCGTTGCAGTGGAACACGTGCATTTGGCAGCGCACGATGTTCCGCCGGGTGTCTACCCTGATATGACAGAGCACGGGTGGCCGGTGGATGAGTGGGCCGCGATTTGGGAGAAAGTAATAGCGGCCGAGATACTCATCGTAGGGACGCCGCTTTGGCTTGGGGAGGAAAGCTCGATATGCCGCATATTGATCGAGCGGCTCTATGCGATGTCCGGACAGCTCAATGACAAGGGTCAGTCGATTTATTATGGCAAAGTTGGAGGCTGTGTCATCACGGGGAACGAAGATGGCATCAAGCACACAGCCATGAGTATTGGATTTGCACTCAGCCACCTGGGCTACACGATTCCACCCCAAGCCGATTGTGGATGGATTGGCGAGGCGGGACCGGGCGCCTCGTATGGTGACGAGATTGAGGGTGGTGGTCGTGTCGGGTTTGATAACGACTTCACGCAACGGAACGCGACGATCATGACGTGGAATTGTATGCATCTCGCACGGATGCTGAAGGAGGCTGGTGGTATTCCGAGCGAGGGAAATGACCGCGAGGCATGGAAAGCCGGGGAGCGATTCGGCTTCGAAAATCCGGGTGAAAAGGTTGGATAGCAATGCGTTGCAGGTGACGTTCAGCCTGCTACGCGTGCTGACCACACCTGAACGCAGGCGTTATGTTTCTTCCCTCTGATGATTAGCCAATTAAAAGGCAGTGCAATACTATTGCTATTCTTAGGGGTACTATTTTCCATACCAATAGTCGCTAAGACTTGGTCAGCGCATGGAGTCGTCGCTGGATTAGTTACTGGTTTGTTAGTTGTGGTTGCGGTCCTTATAGGACCGATATCGTTCATTGTTGCTGGCGCAATTGACACTAGCTTTGCTACTGCAGACTCAACCGTAACGAACTTAGAGGCGGTGCTGCTTTTGATTTTTGGCGCGCTTCTGGTCTTTGCTTGGATAAAGTCAGCAGTGCGAGGTTCCGGATCTCCGGTTCCGTATATGCCCGTTACAGGTTGGGCGTTAATGGGGGCATCTTTTTGTGTAGCGCTAGTTTTTACACATACAACATAACAATTACAGGCCGCACGGACTTACGTGCCGTGCGACAAGGCTGCGTGCGCTTCAAAATACTTATAGCCGAAGGAGGCAGAGATGGGTTTTAGAATTCCACTAACTCCCGAGGAGTTTGACGTAACAATACTGGAAAAATTGATTCAGACTAAATACCCTGACGTCCAGCTCAATTCTGTTGCATTGGTAGATGCCGCCCTTTCCTCCGAGGGTGAAGAAAGGGTATCAACCGCAGGGCGTATTACGTTTGATGTATTCTTCAAAAATGGTGAGACAATAAATCTGCCTAAGCGATTGATGGTTAAGGTAGCGCGCCCGGAGTTCATTGAAATCCCACTATACGAGAACGAAGTCAATATCTACACACGGCTCGGTGATGAGCTTTTTATGAAAACACCCCGATGCTTCGGTGGTTTCCGGGATCATGAGAGCCTTAGCTTCGGCTTGGTTTTGGAGGACTTGCGCACAACTAATGTGACATTTGTAAACGTATTATCCAAGTTTCGCGCAGAAGATACAGCAGCTCTACTTGAGCAACTTGCTCTATTACATGCTCCTTATTGGGAGTCACCCCGTTTTAATGGTGATCTGGACTGGATACAGACTCACACATCGGGTCCTATTTATGATCTTTTTTCACTGGAAAAGGGAGGCGTCCATTTTCTTATCGATCATGAAATCGCGACCCACCAGTTCAAACGCGAATTGCTTGAATCAATCGGAGAATCCCCGAAATCTCTTGCTGAGCAGGTAGCCCGCGTACAGCGGCATCAGGCAAACCTCCCTTGTACACTCCTTCATGGTGACGCCCATGTTGGCAACACGTATAAAACACAAAACGGAGAACGCGGCTATTTGGATTTTCAGTTATCAGCACAGGGGTTCTGCATGCATGATGTCAGCTATACAATAGTTACCTCGCTTGCCGTCCAGGATCGTAGACAGCACGAAATGAACCTGATCAATGGTTACCGTGAGCGTCTCATCGAGTTGGGCGTGCAGACACCGCCATCATTAGATATGTTGTTTGAGGAATATCGCCGTGCAATGGCGTGGAACCTCTATATTGGGTGGCTAACATCGCCGACGGAAAACTATGGCTGGGAAATTACGGTGGGGAACCTAATACGCCTTGCTACTGCTTATCGTGATCTGGACTCAGCTAAATCGATTGCTGCGCTATAATCAATGAAACATAACAAGTCTCAGCCTGCGGCTTCCGGACTCGCACAAGCACCCGCCATTGTGGGCGGCGTTATGTGAAATCAGAGTTTAATTTGGCGCTCAAAAGGGGAATCTAAAAATGAAAAATACCCCGCTAATTTTAATGCTAATTTTGTTATCTATATGTAGCTATGTGAATGCGGGAGAAAATGCCTTAGTTATCTCGCATAAAGATAAAGCACTTGAATGGGCTCCATGCCCTGACTTTATACCCAAAGGCTGCGAAATTGCGGTGTTGCAGGGTGACCCGGCCAAGAAAAACCTGGACATCTACTTTAAAGTTCCTAGTGATTTCGAGATACCACATCACCTGCATACATCTCAGGAACGCATAGTGTTAGTTTCAGGAACTCTTGATGTCAAATATGACAATCATGAAAAGGCGACGATAAGAGTTGGTGAGTACGCATATGGCCCGGCCAAGCTCCCGCACTCAGCGTCTGTCATAAGGGAGATACCTGTGTTTTCTATATCGGTTTTGTTGAACCGCTTGACGCATGCCAATTAAAAGCACAGAAAATAAACAGTAGGTACGTAACAAGTTAAGGCACACGACGCTTTCGCGCATGCTTAAGTCGTTAGGAAAATCTGCCGGAGATTCATGAATATACGAACGTTAATGGTACTAATATTTACACATATTTTTGTCGGTGCTTTCGGTTTTGTAATTGGAATTTACGCTCTGCCCATTCTTATTGCGCCACCTTCACCAAGTGTGGCTGAAATAGAGGAGATGTCTTCAAAGGCAAGTTATACCGCCGAATTTGTAAGAGACTTGAGGGGTAGTGATGCACTCCATTGGGGGGAGGGAAAGGTTTCAATCGGCAACAATTATATTACTTTAATGGGAAAGCTTGCTCCTGGCCCTGACTACAAACTCTACTTATCAAAGGAATTCGTAGAAACAGAATCAGAGGTTGAGGCCTTGAAGTCGTCAATGTTACTTGTAGGTGATGTTAAAACGTTTGATAATTTTTTTGTAGATGTGCCACCTAATATCAACGTCTCTCAATTTAATACTGTTGTAATTTGGTGTGAGACTTTTGGTGAGTTTATTACATCGGCAAAATATCGTTAATGAAAAAATTCGCCTAACAAGTTCTGCCACAATTACACAGCAAGATTTTTATGACGGTCACAACGTGCCAGGCCGTGCGATAAGCGTTAAATGAAAATGCAAGAGTCTACTTTACCAATAGGGATTGTATTAATAATATCGAAATTGTTGAAGGTGATATTACTGTGGCAAATGTCGATGCTATTGTAAATGCAGCCAACCCGATGATGTTAGGTGGCGGTGGTGTTGATGGAGCTATTCATCGCGCTGCCGGAGATAAATTATTGGAGGAGTGTAGGAAAATAAAAGCTCTAAATAAAGTTCGTTGTCCGGTTGGTGAGGCGCGAATAACCCTAGCGGGTAATCTGCAGTCGAAGTATGTTGTACACACTGGTGGCCAGTCTACAGACGCGGAAATAATCATGAAATGTTATTGAAGTCTACATATTCTAATGCTCTTAAGCTTGGCCTACAAAATGACTGTAAATCGATAGCTTTTCCTGCGATATCCTATGGTTATCCTATTCGAGAGGCCGCAGAGATATCAATTGAGGTTTGCAGTGATAGGAGGTTTAAAGATATTTCGGTATATGTTAATTATACAACCAGAAAAAGAATATGGATCCATGCGGAAGACCAAGCTACTTAAATTCTTTATTACATATACGGCGCTGACGTTATCCTGCTTATCGATGGTTCACGCTGAAGTATCGCAAGAACCACTGAAATCACTCTCAATTCCTGACAAGGTCGAGACATCCATAGGCACTCTCGATTTTTTTGCGGAGTCCCTTCCGATGCCACTATCGACAAAGTCTATGACAACCTCGACCGCTCTCGCGGCCTCGGCTGCTATCTGGATAATATTGGGTGCGTCTCAATCAATGCCGTTCTCGATGGCCTTGCCGCAGCGGGTGCCAATGAGACTAACAAAGTCGCTTTGTTCGAGCAACTGATGGACTCACAGACGCTGGTGCTTACTGCGAACACCTCTACACTTTACGCCTATTCCGGCACGGACCTCACGAACGACGGACCAACTGTTATCGAAGGCCCGCCAGGTATGCTCGGCTTCCTTGGCGATGGCTGGTAGAGATTCGTCGGCAATATTGGTGTCACCGGCCTGAATAAGGGCAGGGCGGCAAGTATCTAGTATTACCTCCAGGCCATGACGATAAAGTGCCTGACGGATATTTCTTGCTTTAACCCATGGCCAATCGGAATTTTTTGTTTTTACGCGGATCCATCAAAGATGGTGTCGAGCCCGCTTTTGAGAACATCAAGTCCGGGCTAAAGATTTACCAATAAAGGACTCAGCCAATCCCGCGCCTACCGAATATATCGATATGTCCGGCAAAGGCCTTAATACCGTGTTCCCAAGCGACTTGAAATATTTTGAAATTCTGAACGACATGCTTCAGCGGGAACCCATCAATGCGATCGGGCCAGAAGTACGCGGCGAGATCGCGTCAATTGGCATCGTCAAAGGGCAACCTTTCAACCCTGATGAACGGATGAAGAAGCTCTTGAGAGAGGCAGGAACGCTCGGTAACGCGACTGCGCGAGCCATCACTATCCAACCTCGCTTTGAAGGAGTGGCGATCTATCCCGAGACCAACAGTGGCTGGACGATGGCATATGCGAACAAAAACGCATCGTTTGACGAAAATGGTTCGATGAACCTGGATGCACGAATGCTGTTCTACTTCAATGCAGGAGGTGTAACGCCCGCAATGGCTGTCACCACAGCAGGCGCAGGGTCCGATTACGCGCTAGCCTTTCTTGATGGCAAAAAGAGAGCTTTCGATGGTTCCAAGACCTACAAGGTCCATCTTCCGCCGAATGTCCCAGTGAATAATTTCTGGGCCGTCACCCTCTATGACACTCAGACGCGCTCCCAGCTTCAGACTAGCCAGCAGTTTCCGACCGTCGGCAGCCTGACCCAGGGCATACAAAAAGAACGATGATGGTTCCTATGATGTTTATTTCGGTCCGAAAGCACCGAAAAGTAAGGAAGGTAATTGGCTGGCGACGGTGCCAGGCAAAAGCTGGTTTATGATATTAAGGCTGTACGGTCCGCTAGAGCCATGGATTGATAAGACCTGGCGACCAGGTGAAATTGAGTTGGTTGAATAAGTCCAATAGCTAACAAGTCCAAGGCTTGGACGCCGCTTATTACATCGCTGCCATCGACCCTAAGCGGCCAGTTATGCCACAATAGAGCCCCGCCCAGTGCGGGGTTTTTTGTGGGTGGTAAATGGTGAGGTACACTTGGAGTCTGTCGCCCTATAACCAGTGCAAGCGGGTCGGCCCCTTCGGGCGGCCGCTGGACATGGCTGACGACAGGCCACTGTTGCAGGCATTAGGTGTCTATAATCACTATTGATGTAGAAAACGTTATGACAAAAATTTTTGATAAAGAAGCTAGCTCTCGCATAATCGAAATGGCGTGGGAAGACCGAACTCCGTTTGAGGCAATATACTTATCTTATGGCTTGTCAGAGCCAGAAGTTATCAAACTGATGCGTAAATCACTAAAGCCCTCGAGTTTTAAATTATGGCGAACAAGGGTTAGTGGGCGTAAGACGAAGCATTTGAAATTAAGAGGCCCTGAGGTCTTACGCGGTTATTGCCCAACCCAATATAAACAACGGTGATAACCTTGCACCTAACAAGCCCACTAAAAAACACGCTTTTGGCATTGGGCTCGCAACAAAGTGCCCACTTCTTATGAAAGCTTTAGGCATTACTACTCGCACTAGAGCATGTTAAACCGGTTCTCTTTCCTCATTTTTATACCGTTGCAGATTCTGCTTCTGCCGCTTGGTTTGGTTGGAATTGTCCTGATTGCCTATAAGCAAATGATTGTGAGCAATCGACTGGGGTCCTCTCAAACAGCAATTGAGGTGCTAAACGGTCGCTGGACTATGCATGTGTTTGACATCCGACCAGATGATGCTGCAGAAAAACTCGCCAGAGCTTTGCCCAATACATCAACCGCGGGATTGTGGTTGGTGCTATTTCCCTTGTGGCTTAAGTACAAAATCAGCGGACGTTATTTCGTGTACCCAAAATTGCCAAAAGAGGCCAAAGAAACTGTCGTAGACTTGATAATAGCGAGAACGATATACATCGACCGAATCATTGATCGACTGGTGGGCGATGCAGAACAGTTCGTCGTTTTAGGGGCGGGGTACGACACGCGTGCCTACGGCGCGCTGAAAAGTCGCGGGGTCTCTTTCTTCGAGGTAGACCAGATCGAAACGCAGAGCTTGAAAATTAAATGGCTTGGAAAGGCCAATATAGCTGCGGGTCATGTGAATTTCGTGTCGGTTAACTTTACAGAAGACACACTTTTCGACGAACTCAAGAGTAGCGGCTACGATGCGGCGAAAAAGACTGTCTTTTTGTGGGAGGGTGTAACACTCTATTTGTCTGAGTACGATGTACGGAAGATGTTTCGAGAAATTGGCATGTGCGCTATACCCGGCAGTTCGATAGTGGCCGATATTTATGCCCATAGATTCGTCCAGTTAGGGAAGTCTAAGGCGGGCAAGAAAACGTTAGAATTTACCGATGAGGGGTTAGACTTCGGGCTTCCCTTTGACACTGGTTATGAGTCTGTTCTTAATAGCTTCATTGCGAGTGAGAACCTTAATGTGGGTGAAACCCATTTTATGGGTGGCGCAAACAAAAAGGGGCCGTTTGCGGTGGTGTCTGAGTTTAAGGTTTAAGGCGTTATGCGGCAGGCGATGTATCACAGAGAAGCACGATAAGGAATCTATGGGTACGGTGACAAACATTAGCAGGGCAAAATTTTCTATTGGTGATCTGGTTCAGCATCAGCTTTTTAATTACCGCGGAGTTATCGTGGATGTTGATGCTACTTTTCAATCAACGGAGGAGTGGTACGAGGCGGTTGCGAGGTCGCGTCCGCCGAAAGATCAGCCTTGGTATCACGTTTTAGTAGATGGAGCGGTACATAGCACCTATGTAGCTGAGCAGAATTTGGAGCGTGATACGAGTGCCGAACCGATCAATCATCCAATGCTCGCACAAATTTTTGCGCGCTTTGAGGATGGACGGTATTTTCGAGCGGGCAGGACCAATTAGTAATCTACTGCATAACAAGTACGGCCAGTTCGTCCCCTCGGTCGCCGGACGATCTTACAGTCCGACCACTGCCGTAGGTCTCGCTTATGCCATTTTGGCTCCCACGGGGATTTTCTTAATCGCATCAATAAGTGTAGTGTTACGTAAACAGATAAAAGACTTGCCCGCAATTATAGGCATGTGTGTAACCGTGGCTGGTGTTGTAGTTATGTGTGTATTCTCAAAAACAGTGAGTTATTACAGATTATAACAAGCTGTTCAAGCGGGGGCGAATTACAGTTGGCTGATTCCGCTCCGCTTCACGTTTTAGCCAACTCTTTAACTGGGCGTTACGTGTTCTAGTCGAATACATGAGAATACCCGAACCCGTTTTTGTCTTCATCAATATCGTAGTTCGACTGTTGCTGAAGTCTCCGCTGCACTTACTGATGAGCAATAGTGTTCTACTCATCAGTTACGTCGGCAGGAAATCCGGAGTTGAGTATTCCACACCAGTTCGTTATATGCGCTCAGGTAGTCGTCTCCGGTGCTTAACAACCGATCACGTTCAGTGGTGGCGTAATGTTCAGGCAACTCCTGGCGTCTCTTTACTAGTGCGGGGCACTAATAGCACTTACACCGCAATTGTCCTCGAGCGTGACCCTCCCAGTATCCAGAAAGTGTTATCTGAGTTTTTAGCGATATATCCTCAAGACGCCGCGTATCAAGAAATTCGACTAAACTCAGATGGTAGTCTCAATAGCGATGATCTCGTCAAGGCATCGCATACAGCCATCGTGGTGGAGTTCGAGCTAGCCTGAATGTGTAGGACACCTAACAAATACGTGCAGCAGGGCCGGCTACTATCTGGCCGCCCCCGCCGAAAGCTTAGGTCTCTAAATCTGGTGCTTAGATTGAAGCTACTGTACCTCACTATTTTCATTCTTTTGGCAGGTTGTGACTCTTTGGCGATAGATTGTCTCGATATGGCCCCGCCGGGAATCTGGACCAAGATTCAATCGCCCGGTGAAGAGATCATGAGGATGTTCGATGCAACGGCTACTGATTCTAATGTGCTCTGGTTTAAGAACGGTGACAGTAAATTTGGAATGTGTCATGGTTGCGGTGCGCCAAGCGACTACGCAAGGTCGTTCCAGATAGCAGACGCGCAGCTCGATAAGCTCGGGGTTACGGTGGAACAGGAATGTGTTCGATAGCGGTGTGTCCGTCACTTAACAAATCAGGGCAGTAACCGGCACTCTGCTTGAAGCGTTTTCGTAAAAAATGCAGAGAGGAATAGTGATGAGCGATATTTCCGTGGTTACTGAATTTCTCGGATGGTGTTCGATCATAAACGGCTGCATTCTAGCCTTCGCAACTCTCATGCTGTTTTTCGCTGGAGGTTGGGCGAAAAAAATTCACAGCCAGCTGTCTAAAGTGTCGATGCAGCAACTAGATTCTCAGTACTTCAGTTTCTTAGCTAACTATAAATTGGCCATACTTGTTCTTAACATTGTGCCGTATATAGCACTTAAAATAATGGCTTAGGTGATCTCCATCGTAACCATAACAGGCATCTGCGGCGCGTCGTTCCGCAGGCTTTATGCGTCCTGGTCTGCCGAGGAGTATTGATGGATAGTATAGAAGAGCGAGCACGGATAGCGGAGGAATTGTGGAATTCCGCACTTCAAGCTGAATCGACGGGAGACTACAAGGAAGCGTACAGACTTTGCACCGAGGCGCATGATCTAATAATGGACTGTGCCAGACTACACCAGTCTGCCCATGTGCATCTCCGCCGGGTAAATCTTAAGATCCGCAACTACGGTGAACTTGCAACGGATTGGTTGCTACACATTTTAGCTCCGTTGGGTGTATTCGAGCTAGGTTCCTACTTTGCAAAAACGGGGACTTTCGGCTGCGTATTTTGCAAACGGAGGGCATAACAAGTCATGGTTTGGGACGGCTTAACGGCAGCCCCAACCTGAAGCGGTATGCGTCTCTAAGCCAAGTGTGATGAGGTATTTATGAAGAATAATACTATTCCAGTTAAAACTCGAGAGTTGCATAATCATCATTTTGATTCCACTATCTGGAATGACTTCAATTTTAGAAACGACGATATTGTCATTTCGAGCTCCGCCAAATCGGGGGCTACTTGGTTACAGCAAATCATTGCGCAATTGCTGTCCAACGGCGAGGAAGGAATGGAAGTGGCAGAAATGTCACCCTGGCTCGACCTACGGGTTCCGCCCAAGGAAGTTAAGCTTCCGATGGCAGAAGCACAGACTCATCGCCGGATAGCAGATTTCATCCAAACCCCAATCGACGAAGAAAAACGGGAGTGCACACTACGCCAATGCAGTTTTGACTATATGAAAGTAAATGCCACAAAAAGCACACCTCTGGGTGGTGCCTTTAGGGATGGCGGTGCACAAACTTTCATTCATAAAGGAACGAATGTTCGCTGGCGCGAGACCCTCAGTGCCCAGGAGGTCTCCAAGTATGAGCGTCGTGCTGCCGCAGAACTTGATAGCGAGTGTGCCCAATGGCTCGCTACGGGTGAAATCTCATAGGAATGAAGTGAGTAAGCAACGTGTTGCAAAGCAAGCGCAGGCTGCCGGAAGCCGCGCACCGTAGCCGTTGGCGCCAGGCGTAAAGATGGATTTTGACCGAAAGACCTCGCTCTTAACACCAGATAAACTACCCTATCTCAGTGGCATCGAGCGCCTGCCCAATGGGATATTGCACGTGGCAGCTCTTACGCGAATGCCTGGAGTTTCGCCAAAGATGATTGAGTGGTGGTTCGGTGAATATTTGCAAACGACGGAACACTATAAGCGCTGGCATCCAAGGGATCATATATGGATGTCTTGGGAGGACAAATTGCAGGGAACCCACATTGGTGCAAAACATTGTGTCCATGAGTACATTGGTGGTCGATTGAACAAACTGAAAATTTCCTTTCTGCCACCAGTGGAGTATTTCGATGAATCCCTACAAGACGTCCCCGGTGCCGTTGCTATCTGTGCCCGCAGCGGGCTCCTAGATAGGCCTGTTGATATTGGACGGATGGTTCATTTGGCCTTGCCCCAAGAGTGGGGTTGCGATTTACATAGTAGATTCTGGCTTGGACATGTCAATTCAAGAACTGGTTCTCGTATAGTCGAATGGCTAGGCAATCGCTCGTTGGTTAGACGCGCCCTGGCCAAGGACGAATTGGGAAGATCGCTTCTCGTCCACTGCCATGAAGAGATGACCACTCTGGGGGGGGTTTTGCCCGAACTATATGCATTGGACACCAGGGTGAACTGATCGTGGAATTTCCGCCTAACAAGTCAAAGCAGAGGGACGCGCATACGCTAAACTGTTTGGGGTGTTAGGAGGCACTACAGAATCGTCTGCTATACTACTTTTGCCGGGCTGGTGACGTTTAGCTGGTTCGTAGTCCGGCCAAGTTCATTTTCCACAGGGGGCCAGAGCGGTGCTGTCTAACAAGTCAGGCAGCTGCTTGAGGCGTTTGGTTTATCACTAGCGAGGGCAAAAAATGAAAGTAATATCTATCGCGATATTTACGCTGGCTATGCTTTTGGGTGGATGTTCCAGCCAGAATTCGGCAGACTCTAATAGCGCAAGCATTGTGGGTTCTGACAGGGATGCGCATGGATGTATTGGCTCAGCTGGCTACTCCTGGTGTACCCGAACAGAACAGTGCGAGAGACCATGGGAGCTGGCGAAGCAAAGTGGTTTCGAGAACACGCCGGGCAACTTTGCAAAATACTGTGGCGAATAGCGTTTATGGCACCCAACAAGTCGAGCCAGGAATGGCAGTTCGCGCCGAGACGACAAGACCGGCGCCTCTGTTTGAGTCAGTTTGATAATTATGTAGCAGGTAAAATCAGTGGTTCAAAGTCAGCATGAAAAGCGCCAAAAATACGCCATGGCGGGGTGGAGCGTCAAAGCCGGCCCTCGGTTCCGCCAGCGCTGCGGCAGGCCTTATGTTTAGGAGTCTCCAGTGTCTCTAGGCTTCAAAGTGGCTGTTTCGGTTTTGGTACTCGCGTTGTCTACTGGCGCGGTGGTTTATGCATGGTCCCCGTTGCTGGTCACACATGTCCCTTTCGCGCAGTCTGCCAATATACCAACTGAGTATGCGGAAATCGTAGAGGCATATTTGTCAGCCCAACTTGGCTCCTACAGGCAAGCATTGAGCATAGCGACCTTACTTGTGTTGGTGAATTTGTTAGTGTCGTTTCTGGTAATCTGGAGTCCAAAGCGTGGCGCCAGTCAAAACACATAACAATTTGCCCAAGGATACTTGCCTCCGCGGGATAGCCAAAAACCTGATTCTTCCGCTACTTCGCTAGGCGTTATGCGTCAATACGATCGAACATATTTGCTTTCGGCTATTCCTACAAATTGCTTCACAGTTTGGGGCCTATGCCAGCGGCATTAGGCCAAAAAGTATCGAGAAATCAATAATGAATAAATCCCTATCGGCTATCATTCTAAGCGCCTTTTTCTTTGTAGCTGGAGTTCTTCATTTTACGCATGACGCAGAGCTGGCGAGAATTACGCCATTACCGTATGCACATCAAATTGTCTGGATTACAGGAATTATGGAGTTTCTTTTCGCTAGCTTTTTGCTAATCCCCAAATATCGCCGTATTACGGGCATACTATTAGGGTTTTTCCTGTTGTCTGTGTTGCCTGCAAATATCAATATGGCGATTAATGACATGCCTATGTTCGGTGAACAGCTGGAACCCTGGGCGGCGTGGTTAAGAGTGGCATTACAGTTTCCGCTCATTGCCTGGATATTATGGGCGACCGGGTTTTGGCACGAAAAAAAGCTAGCGTAACAAGACCGTCAAGTGCGGCGGCTCACTTACGGCAGTCGCTGTACCTGGTGTTAGAAGGCAATACTTGACCGAGCGAAGTTAATCGGGCCGGCACCTAACAAAGCCGCCCAGAGGGGCTTCGGCACTGCGTGCTTAAGGTCATTCTGGCGGCATTCTGCATAGAGAGAGAAATGATGCATCCGATCCTAGTCTCCATTCTATTGCTTGTCGTTAGCAATATATTCATGACATTTGCATGGTATGCGCATCTAAAAGAGCTTAGTAGTAAGCCTTGGATAATTGCCGCACTCATAAGCTGGGGCATAGCACTTTTTGAATATCTATTTCAAGTGCCGGCGAACAGGATAGGTTTTACCGTACTTTCAGTTGGCCAACTGAAAATCATTCAAGAGGTAATAACGTTAACTGTCTTTGTGCCGTTTTCTGTAATGTATCTTAAAGAGCCGCTAAAACTTGACTATCTATGGGCTGGCATATGTCTTGTGGGGGCTGTGTATTTCATGTTCCGGGGGAAGTATGTGTAACAAAAATTCTCAAGTACAACCTGACTCTTCAGCGCGACGTTACAGGCAATTAAAAAAAACAAGGGACATCAAACGAGTAAGCCAATTACCCGTAGCAACAGGGCGGGTCGCAAAGCCACAAACAGCAAAAATGGCGTTCTAAATTGCAGTCGCGGCCACCTAGGGAGTATGCTGCAAGGAGGCGCGTAAGCCGATACTTCATGTAGGTCGGCCGGCTGCAGATGCGGGCGATATGCGGAACATGCCCCTAATACACACGGCAACCAACAGGTGAATTGTGATTATGGAGAATTTCACTAGGTTCGTGATGAGCAACTTCACGCTGACTTTTCTGGTTATTGGCTTATTATGTTCCCTTACCGTTCTTTCATTAAATCCAAAGCCACTGCATAAACGGCAGGTTATTGAAGCACTTTTTTCCTACTTTCTCCTTTTTAGCATGGGCATCAGCTTTTTTTACAATTTCATTATGCATGTATTTTTTGCAGAAATGGTGGCATCTTTTATTGGTTGGAAGAATAGTCCGTTTCAATATGAAGTGGGTTATGCGAGTTTGGGCTTTGCCGTTGTAGGCGTAGTTGCTTTTAGACAAAACGTGAGTTTTAGGGCTGCGGCGGTGATAGGCCCATCATTGTTTCTTTGGGGTGCAGCTGGGGGACACATATACCAAATGATAACGGCGCACAACTATGCTCCAGGCAACGCCGGGGTTATATTTTGGACAGATCTTATTTTGCCGATAATAGCGTTTGTATTGCTGCATCAACAGTACAAACAAGAAAAAGTCGGTTTTGAAAACGAACAATAAGTTCAGAAATATGCAGTAGTATTAGGCGTCAGCGTAAAAACTCCTGGTCACATAAGGTTTTATGCGGACTCCCAACAGGCTTCAACACTGCAGTCGCAAGCAAGGGTGGCAACGCAAAGTCAAACCCCGTCAAGTGTACCCGTCTATATGCGGATGCGGAGGGCGAAAGTCACTTCGAAGACATCGAATTCGACATGACGCCAATACAATTTGCGCCGCCCGCGCCGCCCGCGCCGCCCGCGCCGCCCGCACCGGCCTTGGACGTTTCAGATTCAATTGAGGCGACGAACGTTTCCTGGATGCGTTTCCCGGAGGGTTGGCACGATGCGGCACACCTGCCCCCGCAGACAGTTGTTCATTGTGGTGGCAGGAGAGATCGAAGTGTCGCCGAGCACCGGACAAGCAAGAATATTCAAGCCTGGTGATTTCCTGTTGGGGACGACACCACTGGAAAAGGACATGGGGCTCGGCCTCTCAACGGTGAAGTCTTGGCCATTATGATCGCTTTAGAATAGGGTCTGCCGCACAACGACCCTAGTTGGCCATTGCCGAAATTCCACGGCACGCTACTTGGTGTTCTCTTTTACTAACTAGCAGTTATACTCAAGAAATATTCACTCGCCTAGTGAAAAACGTATGCGGTCGGACGCGGTAGAGTCGTACCGCTGATGCGACGCGTTATGTTTCCTTGTGGCAGTCTATGAGCTCGTAATGCGATGTAAATTATGAAAAACTCAACGAAAGCAGTCCTCCTTTCATGCTTTGTGTTGCCGGGGGCGGGGCACCTGTACCTGAAACGCTACACGTTTGGCTTGTTGTTATTGGCCTGTGCTGTTGCGGTTTTCTATTTCATCGCATCGAGTGCGGTGCAAGCGGCGTTAGAAGTTGCTGAAGAGATTCAAGCCAGCGGGTTTGCGCTCGACGCGAACGCTATTGCGGAATTGGTGGCACAGCAATCACGCGCGGGTGAAGAATCAGCCAGTAGCGCAATGACTGCCTTGGGTATTTTATGGCTGATCGGCATATTTGATTCATATCGAGTCGGCCGGGTGCTTGATCAAGCCCAGGGGGTAGCGGATGGCAAAGAAACATAACCGGTTGGCAATGTGCTCACTTCGCACGCTGGAGGAGTCTGGTGGTCCTGCCCGAGCCCTGGCGGCTCCACTTCATACCGCGTAGCAGCTTGCTCAAATTCCCAAGCGGCATCCTTGCCTGTTTCAATGTGGTTTATTTATTTCTGATACGGTCGTTAGCGCGCGCCAAGACCTCATTCGCCTCGCAGAGAACGCGGGGATTAACTTGTATCCCATTGATTATTATATAGATTTATACGCACCAAGGCGCAGAGAGTTTGAGTCCTTAGCCGTCGATGCTGGCGAAGGGGTCACTCGCCAATTTTGCGTGGTCAGCTTCTGCAAGTGGGGGTGTTTCGGGCCGCAATGCCCCCAAGCGTACTGTTGTCATACCCGGCTCCCCTACAACAGGTATACTTAGAAGCGTGCAGCATACGTGCACCTATAACAAAGACAGGGAGTGCTTCCTTAATCGGTTAGATGGCAAAACTGCTACACAGTTTTATCGTCGTCGCGGCAAGCATTATGTTCGAAATATAGAATTCCTAACAGACGATTAATATCAAGCTGACGAAAATTTGAGGAGTAATGTATGGCCAAGGGGCGAGATGCCAAAAAGGCAGTCAAAAAGAAATCTGAAAAAACCTTGAAAGAAAAACGTAAGGAAAAAAAGGAAAAAACAGCTAATAAGCGCTGAGCATCGCTCTTTTGGAAAAGGGCAGTGAAGTTGATGCTATTCCGTAAGGAATTGAACTTCATTATCTGAAATATAACTAGCACGAGCAACTGGAGCAGCCCTTGGCTGACCGCTGTTGTGGTCGTTAGACGTCACAGGGATGTGCTTATGATAGATATTTTGGCAACATTCATACTCTTTTTTGCGGTGATAGATCCTATTGGCACGGTGCCTGTATTTATGGCGGTTACCAGTCATTTCGATGAGCGCACAAAAAGAGGAATTGCAGTAAAAGCCGTGTTGGTTGCAGGAGGAATCTTGTTGTTCTTCGTTGTGGCCGGGGAAATTATCCTTGATGCAATGGCTATTCCGCTGTCGGCATTTCAGATCGCCGGTGGAATTGTATTGTTTCTATTCGCTCTCTCTATGATCTTCGGGGAGAGCAAGCCTGAACAAGAAGTTAAACTGGCGGTGAACGGCAGTGAAACTGCCATTTTCCCGCTCGCTGTTCCGTCTGTTGCTGGGCCAGGGGCGATGCTGGCAGCCGTATTGATGACCGAGAACGATCGCTTCGGCTTTATGCAACAGGCCCAGACAGCTGGAGTCATTTGTGCGGTGTTACTGCTCGCCCTTGTCCTCATGCTGGGAGCGACCTGGATTCACCGTTTCATTGGCAATAGTGGAGCCAGTATTGTCAGTCGGGTAATGGGCCTGATCCTTGCCTCCGTTGCGACTCAAAATGTATTGGTCGGGATTAAAGAATACTTTTCACTGTAAATCTCACAATTGCGCCTAACAGATGCAGGCGGCCTGAGACTAAAACTGTTGCGTGTTTTAGCCGACCCGCTGTCGCTATATACAGAGATGTTACCAATGCAGAGCCATCGTTATCAACAACAAGAACACTCCAGAATCGGCCAATTTCAATTGGCGGGCGATAAGCAGTGAGAGGTCGGCGACTCTACAAAAGAAGCCAAGGCTTTGCCCGCAAAAACCGCGACGAGGATTCTGCGCTCGCTACTGGTGGTGTTAAGTGGCCAAGATGAGCAATGTTCCTACTGAGAGCGAAGGGAAAAAGCTGGACAGGATGTCGAAGGCGGGCCAGGTGCACTTCGCAATTCTTGTTATATTGATTTGCCTGGGGGGTATTTCTTTTCTAGTACCTGAGGATACAGCGCCATTAATGGCGGTGGGGGTTGGGGTTCTAATCTGTTTTGTGGGTCTCTCAGCAGTGAACTTGCAGTATTTTCAAAAGTGCCCCCGCTGTGGAGTCCGAATCGACCGGAAACAAGGCTCGTGTGTGCACTGTGGGTTAGAATACCATGTCACGGACTCAACCAAGACAGGTTAGGGTTGTAAGGAGTAGTCCGCGCAAAAATACAGGCTGCCAGGACGCCCAAACCACGACGTGTTTTAGCTGCTCCAGCTGTGAGCGTCATGCGTCGTAGACACTGAGAGTAAATGTGGTGGATTTGAAGTATGAGTAAAGATCAGCCAAATAATCCATTGCATGGTATTACGCTTGAGATGGTCGTAACGAGGTTGGTGGATCGCTACGGCTGGGATAAGCTTGCCCAGAGAATCGACATCAATTGCTTTAAGAGCGATCCCTCTATTAAGTCATCCGTGAATTTTTTCCGTAAGACCCCATGGGCCCGAGATGAGGTTGAGAAGTTGTATATTTCAACATTTGTAGAGAAATCCCCGTGGGGTAATTCTCGATAAAATACGGTGCGCCACTAGCATGCATAATTTGAAAACTGTTATGCAATAAAAATTCTGTCGCTAATAAACAGCTCATGCCTGGTATGTATATGAAATTATTGATACGAAACTTAGATCGCTTAACAACAGAGGAAGAGTTGAGAGACCTATTTCAAGTATTCGGACACGTTCAATCTTGCAGTTTAGTCATTGACCGAGCTAGTGGTAAATCTAAAGGCTTCGGCTTTGTTGAAATGCCAAAAGTTGGTGAAGCAAAAAATGCAATGAAAAGCCTTAACGGCAAGACTGTCGGTAATAGCAAAATACGAGTTAAGAAGGCGGAAGCGAAAAAAGAGTAACAAACGCGCGTTGTCGCAGCGACACGGTCGGGTGCGGCACTGGTCTGTGGTCGTCGCGATGGTACCAGCCGCAGAGTGTAAATGTGGTTGACGCAGATGGGTAAATTACACCCATTTAGTTGACAGATATTAATAAATTTGACAGTTTATATAATTCCGATTTATGCAGAGAGAGTGGATCTATGTGTGACACACCTAAAACAGTAGAAGATCAGCAGCCTGCGAACCGTCGTGTATTTTTAAAATCCGCAGGCGTTGCTGCCATTGGTGCCGCATTAGGACCAAGACTTGCGATGGCCGAGGTGCCGAAACCTGAAAACGTGATCTCCACCGATGCAGGGCTGAAACGTTTGATGGAGGGCAACGAGCGATACGCTAGCGGTAAGTCTGGCGCGCACAATTTTTCCGCTGCGCGCGAGGCGCTGGTCAGTGGTCAGAATCCATTTGCTGCCATTCTAAGCTGTGCCGATTCCCGCATTTCACCGGAGTATGCATTCGACAGTAGCAATGGGGATCTCTTTGTTGTTCGTGTAGCCGGTAATTTCGTTTCAGAAGAAGGCTTGGCTAGTCTTGAATTCGCGGCAGAGTATCTCGGCACCCGACTATTTATGGTGCTGGGACATGATAGCTGCGGGGCAGTTAATGGCGCGATTTCGGCGATACATGATGGCGCTGTGTTGCCTGGACACATACCTTCGCTAGTAGAAGCGATAGGGCCCGCGGTTGGTCTAGCGGAAGAAAAATCGGGCAATTTGCTGGAAAACGCAATTCGAGAGAACGTGCGGATGAACGCTGCCACTTTGCGAGCGTCTTCGCCTATCCTGAGTAAGTTGGCTGCGAGCGACGAGCTCAAGGTTGTGGGCGGGGTCTACAATTTGAAGACGGGTAGGGTTGAACTGATTGACTAAACCCGGTGAGCTCGAATGCGGTGTGGTAGCGCACCGACACCGTAACCCTGGAGTGGGTTGACGACCGCTGCACTGTCAGGTTTGCGCTACACGTCAGGGTACCAAGGCCAGGTTTATCGTGGACATGAAATCCCTTCTTTGCTGTATAGAGAGTTGATATGACCCTTCTCATTAGGCTAATTTTTTTTGTCGCTGCGGCGTCGGTTGCCAGTGCCACCTGGTCGATCGAAGCGTCCGAGAAAGTCAGCGTAACGCCTGTGCTGAAAACGCAGAAAAACTGGTATGGAGATCAAATCGTCTATCCGCCCGGTAAGGCGGAAGCCACAGTGGTGGTGGTGGAGATTGCGCCAGGCGGTGCAACCGGCTGGCACTCTCACCCGGTGCCCAGTTTTGGAATGGTGATGGAAGGTGCGATCGAGGTGGAGTTTGAAAATGGCGAGGTCAAGCATTTGTCGGCGGGAGAGGCTGCTGCCGAGGCCGTGAACGTGTGGCACAACGGCCACAATAGGGGTGAGGTATCGGCCAAGTTGGTAGTGTTCTACGCAGGCGCAACCGACGAGCCATTAACGGTGCAAAAGACACTCAGCCCGGGAATGGGCACGCTAAGGAGTAACGATATTAAACGCGCTGTCGGGCCGGTCCAGTAGAGCGAAAAACTTCACTAGATCCAGCTTGCTGCCATCGACGGAAACGTCATCCGAAAACAGTATCTCGCGAATACCTGCCTGGCCTGTCAGCATCTTCACGAAAAGGGCGTGCGTGATGCGAATGGTGGCGTTTGCGTTCTCGGCAAGTTTTCCACTGCGGTGGTGAAGGACCGCATTTTCCAACTCCAGTGCATGCACTTCGTTCAGGTCCGTAAACTCCAGATTGAGCACATAGGTTTTTCCATCCGCCCTGGGGCCATTGAGCATCACTGCTATCAGCTCTAAAAACTGGTCTACCGGGGTTTCCTTGATCAGGTCCTCCGCGGCCGCGAGGCTGAGGCCGCCCTTGGGTGGGCCCTGTCGCAGTTCCAGGGCGCCGGTGAGGTAGACATCCCGCCAGGGTCCAGACTCCGCTTGGTAGGCCATTTGGTCGTAGGTTTGTGCTAACAGGGATTTGGCCGCTTTATTGTCTGGCTGCGCGAATACCAGATGATTGAGTAACTCCGCGACCCAGCGATATTCACCCTTGTCAAAATCCTCCTGCGCTTTTGTCATGATGGCATCGGCACCGCCCATCATGCGCACATAATGTTGGGCGGCTTCTTCGGGTGGTAGTGGATCGAGATTGGCCGGATTAGCGTCGTACCAGCCAAAATACTTCTGGTAGACCGCCTTAGCGTTGTGTTTCAAGGTCCCGTAGTATCCGCGATTGGGGAAGTTTTTGCGTAATTCCTCCGGCATCTCTAGGAGGTCGGCAATTTCACGCGATGTATGGCCCAGGCTCGCAAGCCGCAGAGTCTGATCGTGAATATAGGCATAACCATCTCTTTGTTTCTTCAGGAAATCGATGATCATTTCATTCCCCCACAGCGGCCAGTGATGGCTGCCGAAATACACTTCGGTATCGGGAAACAGATGAATGGCTTCATCGATGTAATGCGCCCACTTGCGCGCATCGCGTACCTTGGCTCCGCGCAGGGTATACAGGTTATGCATATTGCGCGACGTGACTTCGGCGCCGCAGAACGCTTTAAACTGCGGTAGATAGAACGTCAGTTCCGCGGGTGCTTCTGACCCGGCTGCGTTCTGGAAAATGAACTCCACACCGTCGACCAGGACGGTATCCCCGGTGGAATCGATAATTCGTGTTGGCTCGGCGATGCTGGGGCTGCCAAAGGCCGGGCCTTTTCCAAGGCCGGAACCGACATGGCCGCGCACGGAGTGTTCAAGTTGGCTGCCGTACATGAACATAGCGCGTCGACTCATGGTACTGCCAACAACCACATTTTCACTGGTCGCCTCGTCCATGAACCCCACTGGTGCGATGATTTCCGTGTCGTTGCCAATCTCCAAAACCGACAGCGCGCCCCCGAAGTGATCGATATGGGAATGGGTAAAGATAACGGCAGAGATTGGCCTGTTGGGCAGATGCTCCCGGGCGAAGGCAAGGGCCGCAGCGGCAGTTTCTTTGGTGGTCAGCGGGTCAACGAGAATCCAGCCAGTTTTCCCCTCAATGATGGTCATATTCGACAGGTCAAAGCCGCGCAGCTGATAGATGCCCGGGGTTACCTCGAACAAGCCATGATTGTTGTTAAGCGTGGCCTGACGCCACAGGCTTGGGTTGACCGTAGCGGGTGCCTCTCCGGTGACAAAATCGTAAGAGGGCATGTCCCAGATAATTGAATTTTCGGGGCCATCGATAATGAGAGATTCATGGGCTGCGATCAGTCCGCGGCTGGCGTCCTCGAAATCCTGTTGATTACCAAGATCCAACTCTTCGCGAACCATCTGGTTGGCACGTATGGTCTGTTGGGTAGCGGCGGTATTTCCCTGCGCGCCGAGTGTAGTATCGGTGGGAGTTTCTCCCTGGCAGGCGAAGAGCAACACTGCCAAGGGTAAAAGTGGCACAATCTGCCAAGAGCGGGAATAGGACACAGTGTTTCTCCTGACAACAACTGAGTTGAATCAAGCGGGCTAGCGCTGGCGCGCGTACCACCGGAAAAAGGTAGCGGACGACATTATCAGCTAGCTTGCCCCTGCTCAAGTGGGTCGCGGGTTTAGTTCTGGCAACTCCGAGTTGGTGGTTGCACTTATGTCAGTGGGGCTGAAGCAGCAGCGGTGTGGCATCGGCTCCAGTATGCTCTGTGCGGGGTTTGAACAGTACCGATAGCTTGGGTTCTATGTCGTTGTTGTAAGAGGGCCACCCGGGCTATTATTCGAAGCTAGGATTTTTGCCCTTTGTGCGTGGTGCCATTGGTTATGAGTGTGATGTTCCTGCGGAGCGCTTTATGGCACTGGAACTTGAGCCGAACGCACTGGTTCGTCATTCAGCCACGGTGAAATACAGCAGCGCATGCGGCCAGTTTTAGTTTTGTACGGTTTGGTGAAACTTACGTCTATCAACAGAGCACCACTACTATGAAAGTAACTCTTTTTGGCGCCACGGGTGATTTGGGCAGGGAGTGTCTGGCACAGTGTATACAGGCCGGTCATGATGTGACCGTGCTGGTGCGCACTCCGGACAAGCTTCCGGCGGTATTCAAAGACCGAATCCGTGTTGTCCAGGGAGATGGACTGGTTTTGGAAGATGTGTCTCGCGCACTGCCCTCAGGCACTCACGCGATCCTGTTCGCGGTGGGCGTTGATGAAAAAACCTCGCCGCCTGACCTGTGTACCGATATTACGCGTCATATACTCACCGTCATGCGCCGTACACATATTCCACGGTTTGTCTGGTGTGGCGGTGGTAGTACACTTCGCCCCGATGATGTGGTGACCTTTGGTGCGAAATTTGTGTGCTGGTTTTCTGAGATATTCCTCAAGCATCGGCACACCGATAAACAGCATCAATTGACACTGTTGGACGAGAATACAGATCTGTGCTGGATCGGTATCCGGCCCTTGCAGATGAAACAGGGCGCAATGAAAGGTCGTTACCGGCTAGGGTTTAACGCGTTCAGTGGTATGTCGAAAATACATTTCGCCGACTGTGCTCAAGCGATGATCCGCATGCTCGAAGACGACACCTGGCTAGGCAAAGCACCGATTATTCAGTATTAGCTGGAATAGCACCGACTCACTCGAACGTGGCACCGAAGATGACAGATTGGAACGATGCAATGAAAGCTGCGATCAAAACCTATAATGCTGAGCAGGAATATTATTTCGCCGAGGGGTGTTACATAAACGAGCTTTCAAATTCCATCGACGATCCGCATGTGTCGATAGCCCGTGCCCGGCTGGCGCCCGGAAAGACCACTCGTTGGCACTACTTGAAAGGAACGGGAGAGCGCTATGTTATACAGGAGGGATTTGGAGTAGTGGAAATTCAGGGCTTGCCGGAGAAGGGTGTGAATGCAGGAGACGTGGTGCTTATCCCGCCTGGCGCCAGGCAGCGTATTTGTAACACCGGCGCAGATGACCTGGTTTTTTTAGCGATCTGTTCGCCGCCCTTCACCGCTGATGTATACATTGATGCTGATGACTAAGTGGATTGCGGCTGTAGGCGGAGTCCCAAATTGATTCAGGAGGCTAGTGATGGCAGAGCGATTTGAGCAGTTGGAAGACAAGCACATTGATTTTATCCAGGCTCAGAAAATGTATTTTGTGGGCACCGCGGCAGATGACGGTTACGCCAACGTTTCGCCCAAGGGCATGGACAGTTTTCGCGTGCTCGATAATGTTACTGTCGCCTGGCTGAATCTCACCGGCAGCGGTAACGAGACGGCCGCCCATGTATTGGAAAACGGCCGCATGACGGTGATGTTTTGTTCCTTCGATACGCAACCACTTATTTTACGCCTTTACGGCCAGGCGACGGCAACGCATAAGGGTGAGACGCAGTGGGATACTCTATCGGCTCTATTTCCCCGGTACACCGGCGCCCGCCAAATATTCAGCCTGGCTCTGGCGCTTGTGCAGACTTCCTGTGGCTATGCCGTACCTCATTATACTTTAAAAAGTGAGCGACCGACGCTGACCAAGTGGGCGGATGGACGCGGTGAGGAAGGGATAAGAGATTACTGGCAAGAAAAAAACAGGGTAAGTCTAAATGGCAAAGATACTGGAATTGACTAGGGCAAAGTGATGGCAGAGATCAGTTTTACCAGTGAGGAGCGCGATGTTATCTGTCGCAAAATACAACTGTACTTTCAAGAAGAACTCGAACGGGAGATAGGGCAGTTCGACGCCGGTTTTCTGTTGGATTTTTTTGCCGATCAAATAGGGTCCTATTTTTACAATCGAGGTCTGTACGACGCCCAGGCTGTTCTTGAGAGTCGTCTGGAAAATATTGCCGAGGCTATCTATGAAATTGAAAAGCCGACCGATTTTCTCCGGTAAACTACCGCCGTGGAAAATAGTGCAGGGTTGACGGAAAATGGCACCAACTGATGGGGTGGAAACAGCTCGGCCGCTGTTGAGTGCCCGGCGGCCAGAACACTTCACTGATTTGTGCGATCGCGATTTTCTATGAAAGAATTTGACCCATTACATGATGTCGAAAATAACCCGCTAATTCTTGATGGTGGTCAGTGGCCTAACTTCCACGATGCTGAAGTACAGGATCTCAGTATTTTTCGAGGTGATGTCCGGCCGGACGACAATATGGGGACTGGCTTTGTGATAGAGGCCTCATTTGAGTTGTGTGCTTTACGGGAGCCGTATATTGCAGTGTTGAAATTTCACGATTGTGACGCTATTAATTTGCAGGGGTTCAATCACCAAAATGCAGTGTATGACTTAGCTTTTGAGTACAAGGCAAGGGATAACTATAGTGACGGGGCGCCGTTGCCTCGCCCTATAGTTGTGACTTTTGAGCGGGCATTTGGTGCGGCGCTGTCGTTTAATTGTTTTCGTATTGAGGCGGTAGAAAGAAGAGCGGTGGGTGGTACAGAATTGCAGGAATTGCTGGGTGCACTGGCTCCTGAACTGGTCTCCGGCGAGTTTGTGTTCGCCACGGTGCCAGACTCCCGGCTCGGCGAGTGTATGCAATTGTCTCCCTTAGCATCCTTTCGCGAAAAAGAGGGAATGACCTTGGTACTATCCAGAGATAGTGCAGAGAAAGCGGGTTTCGATTGTGCGCAGGTATTTCGGTGTATTACGTTGGGGGTACACTCCAGTTTGGAGTTGGTGGGTTTGACTGCCGCTGTCTCCTCAAAATTGGCCCGAGGTGGAATCAGTGCCAACGTTATTGCTGCCTATCACCACGATCATATTTTTGTACCGTCTGTATCAGCCGGCGATGCGCTGGCCGCGCTGCAGGAATTTAGCTTCCACAGTGAGAGGCGCTAGACTCTCAGTCCAGTGCTACTCAAACACGCCATGCATGTACCATTGCCGCCCCAGGCGGTCGCGAAACACCCAGTAGTGTTGTCCGCCGCTGTCGGTGGCGACGTAATAATCGCGGCTCACCGCCTCGTGCCACCAATTGTCCTCGATGCGTTCCGGTCCGTAGACCAGGTCCAGGGCGCCCTGCCAGTACAGTTGTTTACCCTGTTGTCGCAGAGCTTTGGGTTGCGGCATCAGCCAGAAGGGGCGTTGGGCGCAGTGCTCGTTACTGCGGTGCTCATTCCCCGGGTGGTCACTGCTGATGAGTACCGCAAATTCCGGTAGATGTTCGTCACGGCAGCCGACTTTCTCAATCGCCTGTAAGCCCAGGCGGCTGCGCAGCCTGTCCAGCAGACTGGTCAGTGGCTCGCGCTGGTTGCGGGGGCTGAACAGGTCGATACTGTCCTGTTGTCCCGGACGCAACTGCTCGCAGATCAGGGCCAGGCCTTCCACGCTGTCAGTTAATGTCACCTGCGAAAAGCGCAGGGTGCTGAGTTGGTACCAGTTTTCCCAGTCGCTGTGATTGCTGGCACTGCGCACGCACACATCCCGCACCTGGTGATCGATGCCAATCAGTTGCCAGTTGATTTCGCCGGTTTGTAGCTGGGTGTTGCGCAGAAAGCGGCACAGAGATTGCAGCAGCAGTTGCACCGCGGGCAGTAATTCGTCGTTGGTTTTTACTTCGTAGCCATACCAGTATTCATCGCTGAAGGTAGCCGGGGGGTGATAGTCCACTTGCAGGTCTTCGCGCTGTCCCAGGAGTTGCTGCAGGAAGTGAGTGAATTCCTTGCCGCAGCGACGGCCCAGAGCTGTCGGTGGTAGTGCCAGTACATCGCCCAGCGTATGTAGGCCGGCCCGGCGCAGGGAGTCGACGGTGGTAGTGAACTCCTGCAGCAGGTTCAGGGGGAGGGGGTTGAGGCGTTCCGTCAGTGGCTGTTGCATCGCCATGGCCGTGTCTTGCGCGGCAAAAGACAGCAGCCAGGCTGCCTTGGGTGTCGGCGCCAGGGCGTAGCGCGCCTCGTATCCCCGGCTACCGATGCCACTGGTGACTTCAGCCAGCAGCGTATCGATACCCCGGAACAGGTTCAGGCTGCCGCCGATTTCCAGTTGTAGGCAGTCTGACTGGTAGGTGTGCAGGGTAGGCGTGATGCTATAGGCCCAGCAGCACAGTTGTTGCAGGCAGCGTTGCTCGGCCTGTTCATCCCGCTCCAGCAGACGCACCGGTTCATTGCCTGCCAGTGCCCGGACGGTGGCGGTGCCCATGTCCTGACGTATTCCCAGGGCAGCGGCGCAGTCGTTGGCGCGAACGACACGCTGCGCAGCCAGTACCACCACGGGTTGTTGTTCGCAGTGGCTCAGGCATTGCAGGGGTAACTGCTCAAAACGCAGACACAGCCACAGGCTCATTGGGAATTCCCCGGCCATAGGACTCGCTTTTGGCGAGTGTGATCGCTTTTCTCGTTGTTCCTGAGGGGGCCTGTAACCGGGGGGGGCACTCTCCCTATACTATCACCAATACTGTACATCTATACAGTATTGGTGATGCGGGCGCGCTTGTCTAGCGGCTCAGCAAAATGTGCAGCAGGTTGTCCTGAAAGGTGATGTTGCCGGGCAGGTCGCTGTGGTCGCCGCAGAACATGACGGCATAATCCAGAGGGAAGTCGCTGTAGCGATGGCGGGGTATGCTGGGATCAAGCGCCGTTCTTGCCAGTAAGGAGGCTTTGGTGACTGCGCCGTCGCCGGGTTCGAGCATCAGCGCTTGATAATCGATCTGCTTGTCTGGTTGCGCAATTTCATGTGGCCAGAGTCGAACGTGGGATTCACCGTCAGTGTCTTCGATCAATATCCTGGCGGGCGTAGGCAGACAGTCTCCACCAAACATAATCAATTCATGCGGTGCCTGCGGGTTTTTGACCGTCAGCGACCACACGAAACGGCGCGCTCGTTCCAGTTGTGTGCCGGTGTAGGTTTCAAGGGCGGACAGTTGCCCCTCCGACCAGCCCTGGGACAGCAGGCGCGCTCGCAGCTTTGGGTCGAAGGGGCCCCATTGCAGCGCACGCCAAATGTTGATGTCGTAAATGTCCCTTGCCAGCGGGTTGCCGCTACTGCCCAATATCGGATCCGCGATGGGGTGCGGCAGTAATTGGTACGCGCTGGGAAAGCTAAGCAATACTTCAGAGGTAATGGTGTTGATGCCAAAGTTTGCTCCCGTGAGCAACTGCTGCAGTGCGCTGGTTGAGCCCAGGTTGGGGGTTCCCACCAAAATTACTTTGCGGGCCTTGTCTGCTCCTGCATTGTTTAGTGGGAATTCATTGCTTCCCAGTACGTCGGTATTGCCATAGCGCAACCAGTAGCGGGTGACCAGCCCACCCATGCTATGTGCCACGATATCAACCTGCAGCGTCTGATCGCCGTGATCGTTCCGAATCTGGTCAACCAGGTTATCCAGTTTGGCAGCGGTGAGGCTGTTGTCCTGCCGCCAGTCGTAAGTGAATCGGTAGTAGCGGCGCTGTGAGCCGGAGACCGGGGTGCCAGGCTCGGTTAATTGGTAGCCTCCGGGGCCGGTCAATGTCGATTCTATGTCGCCATAAAAATCCTGGCCTGCGATGGTATCGGTCAATCCACAGGGGTCGAGGGGAAGCTGATTGTCAGGCGGTGGGGTATCGGGTATCGGTAGCGCCAGTGCCTGGTAGTCGCCCAATAACAACGTGGAAATGCCGCCGGGCCACTCTTCGAGGCCTGTTTCGTCACACAATCGCCCACCGAAGGCACCATGAATCAGAATGACGGGTGATTGTTGGTCGGTTGTTTTGGACGTTTTGTAGAGCGTAGACAGTTCCGGGCGCAGGCTGGCGCAGGACAAAAGTGTTGTGCACCACATTAAAACGGCGAGAAAAATAATTGTGCGCATCGTATGCCTTGTAGTGGTTGGTTGTGGGCAAATGCGGATCAGTATAGCAATGCGAGCTGATAGCGATAGCGCAGGCTCGTGAGCCACCAGAGCATACGTGTTGCGGCCACCGGTAGCCCCGTAGGCACACCTTAATATGTCCGATGCGCGGGACTTAGGCGCGAAACGGGCCATCACCGCGTTCATTTGTTACGAAATGTGACAACTGAGGGTGTTGTATCGATCTTCGGGCCGCTATTGATAAGTATGCTAATAGAGTATTAATTAACGAAATTTCATGAATGATTAACAGATATTGGGTTGCCCAGCCCGATAGAAGGGTAGATAGTGGTAACACTTAGCCTAGGTAATGTTACTTTAGGTTACAAAAGAGAGGTCTACTGATGAAAGCTTTACTGATGTCTGCCTTGATCCTCCTGGCATTCAACGCCTCTGCTGCCTGCCCAATACAGCGGCCAGGTGACATACCACTGATGCCCGATGGCGCAGTCGCAAGTGATGAGAAGATGCACAGGGCGCAACTGATGGCGGAAAAATACCTGTTGCAGGCGGAAGCCTACATGGACTGTGACGTTATGAACCGCCGGCAGTACCTGGCACTGGCCGAGAAAGTGGAGGTTTTTTCTCAGCTTTACAATGACGAGGTCATTGAGTTTCGGGTTCGCACTAATATTGTCGCGGAGAAGTAACGCCCCCTCGCTCTTGATGGGCAGTTTCATTGCGGGTTTCCCGCATCAGGATGCGAGGATATATCTGCTGGTGCGTGATCTCCAACGGACAATATTGAGATTAGGCTATCGGTAGTGGTGTACCCACTGCCGTACTGTGCCGGTCGCTGGCTGTCCAGGTTGGCAAATCCCACAGCTGTGGCTGTTGCGGCACGTCGTCGGCCGGGGGTAGCTCTACATCGATGGAATGGTTGCCACCGCGCTGTTTGAGAATGTGTACCTTGCGATACTCACGCATCTGCAGGCGCAGGCTGGAGGGGGCGTGTTGCTGGCTTACCTGATTGGGGCGAAACAACACTGCCAGGCTGTCGCCACTGGCGGCGGCCAGTTGCAGTTTGCGCAATTCGCTGTAGCTGTAGTTCTGCGCGCCTAACCAGCTAAAGACGGCACTGCAGGTAGTGCTGCGCAGGGCTTGTTCGGTGGCCCACAACAAGTCTTTCCTGTTCTTGGGGTGGATCAGCAAAATTTGTTGGGTGTCGATGCCGCGAGCGGCTAGTAATGGGGCGTAGGGTATGTAGGGTGGGGCGATAAACACTTGCCAGCGGCCCTGTTCGCTAAGATGTTCCATGGCGCTCAGAAACAGGCCCATGGCCCCCAGCCCACAACCGTCGCTCAACAGCTCGATGGTGCTGTCCAAAGGCCAGCCACCCTGTTGCAGTTGTGCATCCAGGGTTGCATAGCCGGTGGCGAGGCTCTGGGTGTTGTGGCAATCACTGTTTGCGGAAATGTTGTGGCCCCGGAAAGAGCGGCGGTGACCGCGCCAGGTGTCGTTGCGGTTGATAACCTGTTCTAGCATCTCATTCATGATTCTTTACCTCTTGGGGGTAGCTTGTCCAATATGCTGTATATATGTACAGTAGTATTGAAAGAGGTAAAATGCAAGTTATGAATTACTGGGTTGGGTGCGGGTAAGTAGAGCCATCAGGTGCGGCAACCCTCTGTCATGGTATCTCGGGTCAGACGCCGGACCGACTAACTGGAAACGCTGCAAAGCCCCAAAACAAGACGTTCCAAATTGTCCCAGGGTTTGCCATCAGCAAAGCCCTTGATGCTGCCATCCACCGTGGAGGCCTGTTCCAGCAACAAAGAGAGGGACTCTGAATCGTGTCGGGCCAGGGCGGCCTGCATAAACGGCATACGCTTGGGCCATACACGCTGAGTGCTTAGGGCTTTCTGTGCACTTTGGCCCTTGTCGCAGTCAAGTTGCGCCTCCAGCAGAGTGCGAATCTCGCGAGCCAGGCTCCACAGGACCACCGGTGGTTCGGAACCTTCCGAGCGCAGCCCGTGCAACATACGCAGGCTGGCGGTGGCGTCGCCCTTGAGGGCGTTGTCAGCCATGTCGAACACGTTGTAGCGGGCATTGTTGGAAACTGCTTTGGTGACGGTCTCTGTGGTGATGTTTGAATCTGCTGCCAGCAGTTTGAGTTTTTCCACTTCCTGCACAGCGGCCAGCAAGTTGCCCTCTACCCGGTCACACAATAATTGCAGTGCATCGCTTTCAATGTCCATGCCCGCGCTGCGCACGCGTTGCTGCAGCCAGCGGGGCAGGTTCTTGGCGTCTATCGGCCACACTTGGATGGTCGCACCGGCCTTGTCTAGCGCTTTGTACCACTTGCTGTTGGTCGATTGTTTATCAATTTTGCCTGCCACGATGAGCAATACATCCTCGCTACTGGCAACCTCAAGGTATTCGCACAGGGCCTTGCTACCCTCGGCGCCCGGCTTGCCGCTGAATAGACGCAGTTCTATCAGTTTGCGTTCGGCAAACAGAGACATGCTGGAGGCGCTGTGTAGAATATCCTGCCAGTTGAAACTGGAAACGCCCGCATCGATAATTTCGCGCTCGCTACAGCCATCCTGCCGTGCTTTTTGACGGATCAGATCACAACATTCCTGCACCAGTAAGGGCTCATCGCCGCTGACCAGATAGACCCGAAGAAGTTTTTGCTGCAATTGACCGGCAAGTTTCTCGGGGTACAGGCGCATTAGGGATTATTGGCCTGGCTAGCGGCGGCATAAAAACTGGTACGCTGCAGAATTTGCTGCGCCAGCTCCCTGCGACTCTCAACTTTAAGCAGTTGTATTTCGCTGGCTTTACCGGTGACATTGTCCGGGTCATTCTGCATACGCTTCACAACCGATACGGTAGTGGGTGGTATCTCTTCCTTATTGTCTGCATTGAGTACCGAAAATTGTGCACGCATAATCAGCTCATATTCAGCAACCCGAGCCTGGGAGTTGAGGGACAAATTGCGTTGTTCAAAACGCTCCGGTTGTAACACCAGGTTAAAACTGGCACTGACGCGGTCTTCGGTCCAGCTAACACCGTTGGCCGAGAACAGGGCGGAAACGTCACGCGTAAACTCGCTGTTGGGGTCGTTTGTCACCAGGTACATACTTTTCCAGGCTTGGGGTAGGGCTGTGCCGCCCATACCCGCACCGCGCAGCTGAAAGCCGCAGGCGCTGAGCAGGCAGATCATGCCCGCAATTATGCTGTAGTGAGTGAGGCGCCTGTACATGATGAGTCTCTTTTTCAGGGGTGAACTGACTTCAGGGTTAGTTGGCCACAATATTAACGAGTCTGCCCGGTACCACAATCACTTTGCGTACGCTCAATCCTTCCAGAAACCGGCTTACGTTTTGCTGGGATTGCGCCAGGGCTTCTATGGCACTCTTGTCTGTATCAGCCGGCACTTCCATTTTTGCCCGTACTTTTCCGTTGACCTGCACGACCATTTCGATCGTGTCACGGGCTAAAGCAGATTCATCGAAGGTGGGCCAGGGCGCGTTGAGAATTTCTCCCTCGCCGTTAAGGGTTGGCCACAAGGCATGGCATACATGCGGCACGATGGGGCTGAGCATCAACACGATAGCGCGCAGCGACTCGTGCAACAGAGCGCGACTTTGTGGTGCAGCGTCGTCCAGTTTACCTAACTCGTTACACAGTTCCATGATTGCGGCGATGGCCGTGTTAAAGGTTTGGCGTCGACCAAAGTCGTCACTGACCTTGGCGATAGTTTCGTGAAGTTTACGACGAACATTTTTCTGTTGCTCATTCAGTGCGGCCACGTCCAGCGCGGGCGCAGGCTCGGATGCAGCGTGCTTGCTGGCTAGTTTCCAAAGGCGTTTGAGGAATCGATTGGCGCCTTCCACTCCTGAGTCGGACCATTCCAGCGATTGCTCCGGCGGCGCGGCAAACATGCTGAACAGGCGCACGGTGTCGGCGCCATACGCGGCGATTAACGATTGTGGGTCCACCGTGTTGCCCTTGGATTTGGACATCTTGGCGCCGTCTTTGAGCACCATGCCTTGAGTCAGCAGGCGGATGAAGGGTTCGTCGCTGGTCACCAGCCCTTCATCTCGCATCAGCTTGTGAAAGAAGCGGGAGTACAACAGGTGCAGGATGGCGTGTTCTATGCCGCCCACATACTGATCTACCGGTGCCCAGTAATCCGCCTCGCCATCCAGCATGACCTGATCGTTATTGGCGCAGCCGTAGCGTGCGTAATACCAGGAGGACTCCATAAACGTATCAAAGGTGTCTGTTTCACGAGTAGCGTCTGCGCCGCAGCTGGGGCAGGAGGTTTGGTAAAACGCCGGCATGTCTTTCAGCGGTGAGCCCACGCCTTTAAATACGATCTCGGTGGGCAGCACCACCGGCAGGTCTGCGGCGGGCACTGGAACTGCCCCACACGCATCACAGTTGATAATGGGAATGGGTGCACCCCAGTAGCGCTGACGTGAAATGCCCCAGTCGCGCAGACGGAAGTTGACAGTGCGTTTGCCCTTGCCTGCACTTTCGAGTGTGTCGGCGATGGCGGCGAAGGCGGCCTTAAAATCCAGACCATCAAACTCGCCGGAGTTAATGAGAATACCTTTTTCTGTAAATGCCGCCGCGCTGAGATCGCACGGTTCGTTACCCGCGGGGGCGATCACCTGCGCAACGGGCAGTTTGTAACGCGTCGCAAACTCCCAGTCGCGTTGGTCGTGGCCCGGCACAGACATGACCGCACCGGAGCCGTAACTCATCAGTACAAAGTTGGCGACCCAAACAGGCACTTCCTCACCCGTCAGTGGGTGCGTGGCAGTAATGCCTGTCGCCATGCCGAGTTTCTCCATGGTGGCCATGTCCGCCTCGGCCATCTTGATGTTGCCTTGTGATTCAATAAATGCGGCCAATTCGGGGTTATTTTCTGCCGCTGCCTTGGCCAAGGGGTGCTGTAATGCAACCGCGACGTAGGTAACACCCAATAAAGTATCCGGGCGAGTGGTGTAGACGCTCAGCGCGGTGCCGTCTTTGAGGCTGAAGTCCAAATTCACACCTTCGGAGCGCCCGATCCAGTTGCGCTGCATAGTGCGTACTTGCTCCGGCCATTGGTCGAGAGTGTCGAGGTCAGTCAGCAGTTGCTCGGCATAGTCGGTAATTTTGAGAAACCACTGATCAATCTCGCGGCGTTCCACCGGATTGTCACAGCGCCAGCAGCAACCATCCACAACCTGCTCGTTGGCCAATACTGTCTGGTCTGTCTCACACCAGTTTACTTCGGCTTTCTTTTTGTAGGCCAGGCCCTTTTCAAACAGGCGGGTGAAAAACCACTGCTCCCAGCGGTAGTAGTCCGGGTCGCAGGTTGCCAGCTCCCGGTCCCAGTCGTAGGCGAAGCCCAGTTGCTGCAACTGCTCACGCATGTAATCGATGTTCTGGGCGGTCCACTGTGCCGGTGGCACGTTGTGTTTGATGGCGGCATTTTCTGCCGGCAGTCCGAAAGCGTCCCAGCCCATGGGCTGTAGAACATTCTTTCCCTGCATGCGCTGATAGCGCGCGATGACGTCGCCGATGGTGTAGTTGCGTACATGCCCCATATGCAGTTGCCCGCTGGGGTAGGGGAACATCGCCAGGCAGTAGAATTTTTCCCGTGTGTCGTCCTGCTGTACGGCGAAGCTCTTATTCGCCAGCCAGTGTTCCTGGGCGGCTTGTTCCAGGGCTTTGGGGTTGTAGGGCTGATCCATCACGGGTAACTCGTTTCGTCCTTTATTTCATGGTCAAGTACGGCCTGTTTCGACGCTCACCGGAGTGCGAAACGGCCAAAAAGAAGCGCGGATTCTAACAGTAAACCCTGTGGACTGGTAAGCGTTGGGCGGAAGTAGTTGGCGGAGGCGGGTCGGTGAGAGCACCTCGGGTATTGGCCACGATAGGACAGCGCACTAATCTAATTATCGCGCCAAAACCCCAGATACAGGATCGCCATAAGCAACAGACCGATGATGCAGCCGGTGATCATTGGCGTATTGCCGAAACTGCCAAAAGGCGTATTGCCCAGCATCGCCTGTGCCGTTCCAGTAAGGGTGGTGGCAACGAACTGATCAGTGCGCTCGACGATTCTGCCCTGGTGATCAATGATCGCTGAGATGCCGTTGTTAGTACCGCGCACTACATAGCGCCCATTTTCACGTCCGCGCATCTGAGCAATCTGCAAGTGTTGCCAGGGGCCAATAGAATCGCCAAACCAACTGTCGTTGCTGATGGTGATCAGCAAATCCGCATTGCGCGCGTTCTTTGCCACCAGACCGCCGTAGACAATTTCGTAACAAATAAAAGGTGCCGCGCGAAAGGCGCCCACTTTTAGCGGAGCCTGGTTCTCCGGTCCGGGGCTGAAAGCAGACATGGGTAGATCAAAGAAAGCGATCAGCCCACGCAGCAGGTTCTCCAGGGGGACGTATTCCCCAAACGGTACCAGCCGTTGTTTGTGATAAACGCCCTTACCAAAACCCAGGGCCGCGATACTGTTGTGGTAGGACTCGCTGCCAGACGGGCGAAAGGGAATGCCTGTAATCAGCGTGGTGTTCGCTGCTGCGGCGCGCTCGGCAATGGGCTTTAGAAATCCCTGCGCCCGTTGCAGGTAATTTGGAACGGCCGACTCAGGCCAGAGGACGAGGTCGAAGCCCAGTACCGGATCTGTCGCCTCGCGCAATTGACGGAGAATGGGTCGATACCAATCGGGGTCCCATTTGTGCTCCTGCGGCACATTGGGCTGGATGATAGCGACGGTTATGGGATCTTCGCTGGCTTTGGCGACCCATTGCGTGGACATTAATACTGCCCCGCCTCCCCACAGCGTAATGAGGATCACCGCATAAGTGGTAAGGGCGACGGGCTTGCGACTGCGCCACCCGAGAAACAGACAGCTGCCGGTCAGTGCGCAGATGAACGAGAGACCATAAACACCGGTAATGGGTGCCCAGCCGGATATCCAGGTTTCAACATGGGCATAGCCCAGATAAAGCCAGGGGAAGCCAGTGAGCAGCCAGCTACGGAGCCACTCAAAAAGCACCCATAAAGCGGGGAATCCCGCCAACATGCCGCCTGGCAGCGGGCGCACAAAACGCACATAACACCAGGCGAACAGCGCGTGAAGTAATGCCAGCCCGGCGCAAAACAGCGCCGTCAACCCTATAGCCAGTGGAATGCCGGCATGGCCGTGAACGTGAATGCTGACGTAAACCCAGGAAACGCCACTGCCGAACATGCCCAGACCATAGAGCCATCCGCGCCACAGTGCCTGCCTGGTACCGCAGGTGCTCAGCAGATAGGCGTACAGGGCGCAGCTTAATATACCTGCCGGCCAGAGATCGAAAGGCGCCAGGGACAGAGTAACCAGAGCACCGGCAATCGGTGCCAGTACCAGAACGAAAATGGGGTTAAGGCCGGATTCGGCGCGCATGATGTGTGGCTGCCAATGTCCGGTTATTTTTTGGGTGGCCGCATGCGCAGGCTGTAAATTTTGCGCTGGTCAGCATTGACGACCTCGAACCGAATGCCGTCGATAGTGGTGACTTCATTGCGCGCCGGCATATGGCCGAACGCCTGAATCACCAGTCCGCCAACGGTGTCGAATTCTTCATCACTGAAGGTGCATTCGAAATAGGCATTGAATTCATCGATGGGAGTAAGGGCTTTGACCAGAAAGTCGTGGCTGTCAATTTTGTGGATGAAACGGTCGGCCTGGGCATCTGTCTCATCTTCTATTTCACCGACAATTTCCTCGAGCACATCTTCGATGGTAACGAGTCCGGCTACGCCGCCGTATTCATCAATCACAATCGCCATGTGGTTGCGGTTCTCACGGAACTCCCGCAACAGGACGTTAAGACGTTTACTCTCGGGAACAACCATGGTCGGCCGCAATAAATCCTGGATTTTGAAGGATTCGTGATCAGGGTTGAGTATTTGGGGGAGCAGATCTTTGGCCAGTAAAATGCCCATCACATCGTCTGGGCTGTCGCCAATTACCGGATAGCGGGAGTGCGCAGCGTCCGTGATTTTCGGCAGGATATCTTCCAGCGTGGATTCTGCCTTAATCACAACCATCTGTGAGCGGGAGATCATGATATCGCGGGCTTGCATATCGCTGACCTGCATCGCCCCCTCCATAATATTGCGCGCGTCCTCATCGATGAGTTCATTCTCTGCGGCGAGGGTAAGCACTTCTTGCAGGTCGTGGCGACTGTGCGGCTCAGAGGAAAAGAGCAGGGCGATCTTATCTATCCATGATCGATCATTTGCGTGATTGCTGGTGCGGTCTTCGCTCATCAAATGGAGTGCTCCCGGGGCACATTTATTTTGTAGGGGCAGTCGAAATGCAGCTCATTGAGAATGGTGCTTTCCAGTGCTTCCATAATTTCAGCATCGTGTTCTTCGATATGGTCATAACCCAGTAGATGCAGTGTGCCGTGGACAGTCATGTGCGCCCAGTGCGCATTGGCACTCTTTCCCTGCCGTGCTGCTTCTGCGATGACCACCGGCGCACAAATAACAATATCGCCCAACAGTGGAAGATCCAGTTCTGTAGGCAAACCGGCTGGGAACGACAGAACATTAGTGGCGCCTGGTTTGCCCCGATACTGGTGATTCAGGTTTGCCATTTCATCGTTGTTTATCAGGCGCACGGTGATTTCAACGCTTTCCTTTGAGCTGCGGTTGCGCAGTGCTGCCGCTATCCAACGGTGTATGTTGTCTTCATCGGGAACAGGTTCGCGACAGGCCGACTGGATATCCACGTGCAAATTCACCGCCGACTCTTGTCCAGGTGGGTCGCCTGGTCCTCGGCATTGTCATAGGCCTCAACAATACGCTGCACCAGAGGGTGGCGCACCACGTCCTTGTTGCCGAAATACGTAAAGCCGATGCCGTCAATATCGTCCAGCATGTTGCTTACGTGGGTCAAGCCAGACTGGACTCCCCGGGGAAGGTCTATCTGGGTGGCGTCACCGGTAATAACCACTGTGGAACCAAAGCCGATGCGCGTCAGGAACATTTTCATCTGCTCCCGGGTAGTGTTCTGTGCCTCGTCGAGAATAATAAAAGCATTATTTAGCGTGCGACCGCGCATAAAAGCCAGCGGCGCGACCTCGATAATATTGCGCTCGATATATTTGTTGACCGCCTCAAAGCCCAGCATTTCGTAAAGGGCATCGTAGAGCGGACGTAGATAAGGGTCGATTTTCTGACTCAGGTCGCCGGGTAAAAAGCCCAGTTTCTCGCCCGCTTCCACCGCTGGTCGCACCAGTAAAATTTTGCGCGCCCGTTCCTCGAGCAGAGCTTCGACACCACAGGCAACGGCCAGATAGGTTTTGCCAGTGCCGGCGGGACCGATACCAAAATTGATGTCGCTCTGTCTGATGGAGCGGACATAGTCCTGCTGGTTTTTGCCGCGGGGCTTGACCGATACGCGTTTGGTGCGAATGATTGCGATCGCTTGAACATCACTGTCTTGACGTGTCTCCACGAGGTACTCGAGGCCCGCCTGTTGCAACTGCAAGTGCAGCGACTCAGCGCTCAGCGCTACGTCCTGACAGATTTCTTCATAGAGGTGACTGAGCAGGTGCTCGGCAGTAGCAACCTTGCCGGCGGAGCCCTTGAGTGAAAATTGATTCCCCCGAGCGCTGATGCTGACGTCCAGACGCGTTTCAATCTGGCGCAAATGGCTGTCCAGATGGCCACATAGCATGGCCAGGTGACGCGCGTTATCGGGTTCTAGTGTCAAGTTCTGTTGCACTGACGGTCCAGGCAACGGTTCAGGGGGAGGTTTGCTGTTCAAAGTATCCTGTCGCCACATTGGGCATAATCGTTAAACATAAGGATATACCGGAATTGGCGGGCGTCAACCTTGCAATAACTCGCCGCGTAGCGAGTTGGGTAGCGCTTGGACAATTTCAACGTCGACAAATTGCCCAATCAGGCCGTGGTCTGCGGCGGAAAAATTCACAGCGCGATTGTTTTCAGTGCGCCCCTGCAGTTCTCCGGGGTCCTTTTTGGAGACGCCGGTGACCAGGATGCGCTGGGAACTACCCACCATGCGTCGGCTGATGCCAGCCGCCTGCCCAGCGATACGTGTCTGCAATATACGCAGGCGATTTTTTTTGGTGGCCTCGTCAGTGTCGTCGGGCAGTTCCGCGGCGGGCGTTCCCGGTCGGGCACTGTAAATGAAACTGAAGGAGCTGTCGTAGCCGATATCTTCTATTAGTTTCATGGTGGCGGCAAAATCCGCGTCGGTTTCGCCGGGAAACCCAATAATAAAGTCTGATGACAGGCTAATATCCGGCCGAATTTTCCGCAGGCGGCGTATCTTCGATTTGTATTCCAGCGCAGTATGGCCACGTTTCATCGCCGCAAGTATGCGGTCAGAGCCGCTCTGCACAGGCAAATGCAGGTGGTTTACCAGTGTCGGGATGGTCGCGTAGGCGTCGATCAGGGCATCGGTGAACTCAACCGGGTGTGAGGTGGTATAGCGGATACGTTCAATGTCGGGAATTTTCGCGACGAAATGCAGCAACTCAGCAAAATCGACGACTTCGCCCAGATGGTTGGCCCCGCGATAAGCGTTGACGTTTTGCCCCAGCAAGTTGACCTCGCGCACGCCCTGGGCTGCGAGATGGGCGATTTCTGCGATGACATCATCCACCGGCCGCGAGACCTCTTCGCCACGGGTATAAGGCACCACGCAGAAGGTACAGTACTTGCTACAGCCCTCCATTACAGAAACAAACGCGCTGGGGCCATCAACCTTTGGCTGCGGGAGATTGTCGAACTTTTCGATCTCCGGAAAGCTGATATCTACAACGAGAGTACCGCCGGGGCCGATTTGCTCCATCATTTGTGGCAGCCGGTGCAGGGTTTGCGGGCCAAATACCAAATCGACGTAGGGCGCCCGGCGACCGATATCGGCGCCCTCCTGGCTGGCCACGCAGCCGCCGACGCCAAGAATCAGGTTGGGGTTCTTTTGCTTCAAATGCTTCCAGCGTCCCAGTTGATGGAATACTTTTTCTTGCGCTTTTTCCCTTATAGAACATGTGTTTAGCAAGAGTACATCGGCGTCTTCCGGGTCGTCAGTGGAGACCAGCCCATGGCTTTCCTGCAACAGATCACGCATACGAGCGGAGTCGTATTCGTTCATCTGGCAACCGTGGGTTTTAATGTACAGCTTCTTGCTCAATGGACTCTCACGGCGGGCGCAGTGAGCGCGCCGCAGGTATTGCTCTGTTTCGAAAAGGGAGCAGATTATACCCAGATACAGGCGGCAAACCTAGAGGCACGCTGGTGTACGTAATCAGATCTGGGAGCACTGTAGCGGCGAGTGACGGCGGGCACTCCCACTTTGGGTGTGTCAGGGCGGGGATGAGATTGGAGAAATGGGCTAGAGGGACATTTGTCACAACGCGGGGGGCACGGCGGGCTGGAAGCTGTTATTCTGCATGCAGGGCGGTAACAATGCCGCTCCCTGAAATCCGGACCCGCTCGCTGCCTTCGTGGGTCAGGCGTCTCTTGCTAGGTTCTACACGAGGAAACAATGGCCAACCAACCCGTTTACAAGGTGATTTTTCAGAACGGTAGCCAGGTGTTCGAGGTCTTCGCCCGCCAGATCTACCAGAGTGATATGTGGGGATTTATCGAGGTTGAAGAGTTCGTGTTTGGAGAGCGCTCGCAGATTCTGGTCGACCCGGGCGAGGAAAAGCTTAAGCACGAGTTCAATGGCGTCAAACGCAGCTATATTCCGCTGCAAGCCATTATTCGCATTGACGAGGTGGATAAGGAAGGCAGTAGCAAGGTTTCCAGTACCTCGCCTGCAGAGGGCAATGTTTCCAGTTTCCCTTTTGCGGGGCTTCCACCCGGGCAGCAGGGCGGCGAAGAGTAGACGCTCTGTGGCAGCGCCGACTCATTATCGTCTTTTCGCAGGTTCCAGGTGTCCAGTTCTCAGCCTAACGGCGTACCTGACTTTGTCTCTGTCTTTGTTGTGCTCTGGTGTCGTCCTGGCGAACCCCGTGCCCGCTGACGATGAGTCTCTGGCCAACGGGGCTTTTTTGTATGACCTTTACTGCGCCGGATGCCACGGTGTGAGCACCTCTGAACAGGGCTATGGTTTCAATGCAGGGAGCGAACTGGAGCAGGAGTACGATTTCTCCGACTTGATTGATGAAGCTCAGGCCCAGAACTCGCTTCCTGGCAAAGATAATGCGTGGCCCGACTGGGTTGAATATCCCGGCTGGGAACCCGGAGATAATGAGTCAGCCCTCAGGTCAGAAATCCTTCACGGTCTCACCCAGGCCATCGACGACGCCTACGGAATTGAGCCTGACTCCGGGTCCCGCTCTGAATATGTGGCGCCACAGACAGACTTTTTTGAGTCCTTACCGAGTGAGCAAATGACTGATAGTGCTGACGCTGGCGCATTCGATCCCGCCCCTGGTGTCACCAATCTCGCTGCTCCTTACCTGTATTTTTATGGCACCAGTGAGGAGGACATGTTCAACAGTATTGCCTATGGCGCAGGCGGCGCCGCTATGCCGGGCTGGCAAATTGAGCTTGGCAGTGATGAGGCCATCTGGGATCTGGTGAATTATATCCGCAGTTACTGGGGCGAGGAGTGGCTGTACTAGGGGTTAAGTCGCGCATTGAGTGAGGCGATCTTTACGCACACGATAAATGCGGTAATGGCTGCCTGCACATCATCAAGCGACGGATAAGTGGGTGACAGGCGAATGTTGCAGTCCTTGGGGTCTTTGCCATAGGGATAGGTCGCTCCCGCCGGTGTCAGCTTCACTCCGATCGTCTCGGCCAGTGCCACTACCTCCCGTGCCAGCCCCGGCAGCGTATTAAAGGAAATGAAGTAGCCACCGCGGGGTGAGGACCACGCGCCCATCCCGGTTCCGTCCAGTTCCCGTGCTAATGAGTCGATCACGCATTCAAAGCGCGGCCTGATCAGCGCTGCGTGCGCTGCCATGTGCTCAGCCAGTTGCCCCGAGCCACTTAAAAAACGGGTATGGCGTAATTGATTCACCTTGTCTGGCCCGATCGTCCGGAAAGCCAGGTGATTTTTGAAAGCCTTCAGGTTTTCTATGCTAGTGGCGAGAAACGAAACGCCGGCACCGGCAAAGGTTACTTTGGACGTGGAGCCGAACTGGAATACGTTATTCAGGGTGTTGTGCTGCTGGCAGTAAGTGCGGATAGAGGCCAGCTCAGGTGCATCGTCGTACAGTGAATGAATGGCGTAGGCGTTGTCCCACATTACGAGGAAGTGGTCCGAGGCGATCAGTCCGAGACGGGCAATGCGTTCCACCGTTGCGTCGCTGTAGACACCGCCGGTGGGGTTGGAAAAGCGCGGCACACACCACAGGCCTTTGATGGCAGAGTCTTGCTTCACCAGCGCCTCGATTGTGTCCATATCCGGACCACTGTCGAGCATCGGTACCGCAATCATTTCGATGCCCAGATGTTCGCAGAGGGCGAAGTGACGATCGTAGCCAGGAGTGGGGCACAGGAATTTTACCGCATCGCTGTTGCCCCAGGCCGAGGCGGGGCCACGCAGGCCCTCAGTGAGGGCAAGTTCGATAGTGTTGTACATCAACGTAAGGCTGGCGTTGCCGCCAATGAGAGTTTCATCAGCCGGTGTCCCCAGCACATCGCCGAACAAGGCCCTGGCTTCTTCCAATCCCTCCAGGCCACCGTAATTGCGCGCATCGGTACCGTTGGCAGCGAGAAAGTCGTCGCCGAGGATTCCGTCCAGGGCATTCGACAGAGCCACCTGCTCTGTACTGGGTTTGCCCCGAGTGAGATCCAGTGCCAGGTTGGCTCCTCTTAAGGCATCGTACTGCTCTTTAAGCTTTTCCAGTTGGGATGTCAGTTCGGTGGCTGACAGCTGATCAATATGCACGGCGTTTTCCTCGTACCAGAGTCTGGTGGCTGACGGTAATAAATAGCGCGGCAGTATAGCGGGAACCGCATCCGGGCAGTATGCCCCAGACCGCGAAGCTTGAATATTGCGCAAGTGCCTATATAAAGATGGGATTGGCCGAGCGTTACGGTCTGGAATTGGACGAGATCAGGATTGCAATGAGCGACTTTGAAGAGCCAGTAGATGGTGAAGTAGTGCTTCCCGAAGAAGGGCGGCAGGCGCCGGCGGTGGCCGATGATGTGTTGCCCGATACCCTGTATTTGATGCCCGTGCCCAACCGGCCCTTTTTCCCCGGGCAGGTGCAGCCTGTGGGTATCAATCCGCAAGACTGGGGCAGTACCCTGGAATCGGTTAGTAAGTCTGGCCAGGGGTTGCTCGGTCTGTCTTATGTGGATCAGCCCCAGATTCAATCCGGTGAGGTGGAACCCCGGCAGATTCCTGCAATCGGTTGTGTGGTGCGCCTGCACCGTGCCCCAGAGTCTCCCGAACAGCCCGGACATTTTCTTGCCCAGGGCATCAGGCGATTCCGTATTGTGCGCTGGCTCAGCGAGACGCCACCCTATCTGGTGCAGGTCGAGTATCCGCGTAGCCAGGGTGATCGAGACTCTGACGAAATCAAGGCGTACGCGATGGCCCTGATCAAGGAGATCAAGGAGCTGTTGCCCCTAAGCCCGCTCTACAGCGAAGAGCTCAAACAGTACATGGCCAACTTTAGCCCCACTCAGCCCAGCTTAATGGCCGACTTTTCCGCCGCACTGACCACCGCCAGCGGCGATCAACTGCAGGAAATAATGGATACGCTCCCGCTGCGCTCGCGCATGGAAAAGGTGCTGCTATTGCTGCGCAAAGAACGGGAAGTAGCCGAGTTACAGGCACAAATCACCAGCCAGGTGAATGAGAAGGTGTCGGAACAGCAGCGCGAATTCTTCCTGCGTGAGCAGCTGAAAGTCATACAGAAGGAACTGGGTATATCCAAAGATGATCGCACCGCCGATGTGGAATTGTTTGAGGAGCGCATTAAGACACTCGATGTTCCTGAAGTGGCTTCCAGGCGAATAGACGAGGAACTTCGCAAGCTCTCGGTGTTGGAAACGGGCTCGCCGGAATACGGCGTCACGCGCAATTATCTTGACTGGGCCACCAGCGTGCCCTGGGGTGTAGTGTCCAAGGACAATCTAAATCTTAAACACGCACGTAAAGTGCTGGACGCGCAGCACGAAGGTTTGGATGATGTGAAAGATCGCATCCTGGAATTTCTGGCCGTGGG
>JAPKAY010000077.1 GCA_028825045.1 Halioglobus sp. | reverse complement strand
CAGACGGACGCCTGACTATCGAGGTCCGACCGAATTCAGTGACGCTGCTGCGAGGAATGCTCGAATAGCGTTTTATGCAGCCTCTTGTATTTGCTCTAACGCGCTAGAGTTTTAGCGTACTCATGAAGCTCCATATCCGCCTCATTGTCGGCTAAAATCCGCTGCCGAAACTGAGCTGGAATATCATCCGATTCGCCTGCATGTAACCGCGGCAGGTCTGGCGTCTTCCAGTTGTACTGTTTGGCAAGTTGGGCCAGGAAGGGTTCAAAATTCTCGGTAACGCCTACTACGTCTATTTCGCGCAGGCTCTGTTTGGCCATTTCCAAACGCCCCTGATTCACCTCAATAACGCCCGTACAAGGCGTGAAAAACTCCAGAAGGAATCGCGCCGGAACGGATTGTAGATACGCATCTGTCTCTGCGTCAAAAGACTCACCCTCTTTCAATTCATGCCTAAAAGGTACTCTTGGGGAACCATCCTCAACGCGTGCATCTGCCAGAGTCTCCTCCAGTGACATAGAAAATATTTTGGTCTGGTAATTCTGGATAAAGGACGCCTTGAACCATGGATCATCGTAGATCTCCTCAAGAGACATATCCAACTGTTCCATATGATAACGGCGGCAATGCTTCAGGTAGGAAATGATCCGATCGACGGGATTTCTCAGAACAGTGAGGGTTTCATACTCGCCCTCCAATAAATGGTGGACTGCATAGGGGACATGGCCGCTCACCATTTTGAACTGCCCGGGACTTTCATTGATATTGGCGACGAATTTGGGAACATGCATATAGCCTTCCAGTCGCGCCATGGACTCCATTTCTGGTGGTGCATTGGGGTAGCGTTCGTCGTCCGAGAAATTTTTACGCAGCAGCTCTACAAAAGAGGTGCCGCCCGTTTTCATGACATGAACGAAAAAGAATTTTTTGTCGTTTGTGGGTGAATTCACGCCTTATTTAACGCCTTATAGAAATTAATGTATTGGGTCTTGAGCCTAAGAAATGGCATTTCTATCTTGCAGTAGCTGAACTATGCCACCCGTATTATCGTTAAAAACAGAGACTGCGCCAATAACAAGGTCGTATAAAAAACTGGAACTGTGAACAAATGCTCGTTCTCCATACCATAAAGACCTCTAGGAGATGGATGATAGATGCGCAGGTTCCAACAGGCGCGAATAATCTGGGTACTCCGCCGTCCCAAAACTCAAAAACTTGTTGGTGCCAAGCCATCAACCAGCCCTAAGCCAGCCTCAGCACCCTTGCCAACGTTGCCATCGAATTTGTTCTAGCCAATAAATTGCGGCTGTTATAAGATCGGAAAGCGAATATAACTAATTGATATCTATGGCGTATCTTAAAAAAACATTAATTAGCTGCTGCCCCGCTAACTAATGCTATTCAACTCCATACAATACCTGTTGCTGTTCCTTCCACTGTCCTGGCTGGGTTTCCATTTTCTCGGCAGGCGGCACTTTACCAGGGGGCAGTTGCTCTGGCTGGTAGCATGCTCGCTGTTTTTCTACGCTAGCTGGAACCCCGTATTCGTCACTCTCATAGTGGGGTCAGTCAGCGGTAATTTTATTTTCGGGCGGCTTATTGGCCAGAGTAAATCCGCCAGGTCTTCGAAGACACTGCTCACACTTGGTGTGACTTTTAACCTCGCGTTACTCGCCTATTTCAAATACACAGGTTTCTTTATTGAAAACCTGAACTTGCTGGCCAGCACACTCATTCCTATTCCCGAGATCACGCTGCCATTGGCCATATCGTTTTTCACCTTTCAGCAAATTGCCTATCTTGTCGATGTACACCGAGACGAAGCAAAAGACTACAGCTTCATTCATTATTGCCTGTTCGTTACATTCTTTCCGCAACTGGTCGCAGGGCCCATCGTGCATCACAAAGAGATGATGCCACAATTCGATACTCCGGCATCTGGCGGCGCGGGTCTGGAGAACATTCAGGTTGGCATTACTATCATTATTCTCGGGCTATTTAAGAAAATTATCCTGGCGGACAATCTTGCTCTATTTGCAAACCCTCTGTTTTTACAGGCAGAATCTGGAGCCGGGCTGAGCCTTACGGAAGCCTGGGTGGCGGTGGGCGCTTTCACTGGCCAAATCTATTTTGATTTTTCTGGCTATACCGATATCGCTATTGGATCGGCGCGTCTCTTTGGTATCAAGTTACCGGAGAACTTTTACTCTCCCTACAAATCCACGAGCATCATTGAGTTTTGGCGTCGCTGGCATATCACTCTGTCACGCTTTTTGAGGGACTATCTCTATATCTCACTCGGCGGTAACCGTCGGGGCTCCTTTAAGCGCTACCGCAATTTGTTGTTAACAATGCTGTTGGGAGGCCTGTGGCACGGAGCCAACTGGAATTTTGTCATCTGGGGGGCATTGCACGGCACCTATCTGGTCCTGAACCATTTTTGGCGCTACCTGTGTGGTCGATTTAATATCGGTACCGGTGAATCAGGTGTACTGGCCAGAACGGTCTACCAAACCATCACACTGTTGGCAGTTATGCTCGCCTGGGTGTTTTTCCGAGCGGAAACCACCGCAGGAGCAACTGTGGTCATTACGGCACTGACCAATTTCAGTGATTTGGGACTGGACTCGGCCTACATCAATAGCCTCTTCACAGGGCAGCCCGCTTTTGGTCTTATCCACGCCAACCTGCCGGGGGTATCTCAGGCCGCTGTGGCTATGACCTTCCTGATACTGGCGCTACTCATTTGCCTGGTGGCGCCCAACACCCAGCAATTCATGGCCAACTACCAACCCGCACTGGTAGTCACAAAGTGGCCAGTGACCACGGCAAGGCTTCTCTGGCGGCCCTGTGCTAAATACGCCGTCGCATTCGCCGCTCTCTTCTATCTCGCTCTGCTGGGTATTGGCAGCGCCTCAGAATTCATTTACTTCCAGTTCTGATATGAATAACCACTATCTGACAGCCCTATTCCTGACACTGAGCGTGATGGTTATAGGCACTGTTGCGGTTACCACACGAGTGGATCCGTTTGGAATTTATGGCAATGACACAGAAGCAGCGTTGAGTCGTATAGACCAATTTTTCCATATGCGATCGACAAAAGCGTTGATTATTAAGAATAAGAAACCGTCCAAGTTGATCATCGGCAGTTCGCGAAGCGCGAGACTTTCGCCTCCCGCCTCAGAACAGAATGCGTATTATAATGGGGCGATACCTGGCGCGACCCCCGCAGAGATTCGTCAAATGCTGGAATACGCTCACTACGTGAGACCTCTGGACACCGCCATTATTGGCTGGGATTTCGAGGCATTTCTTCCGCTACTACCTGAATTTCGTAGCGGCTTTAATAACGATTTGTTGGACGCCAATAATCCCATTACCCATTCTCTTTACTCCCTTATTGCACACAAACGTACAGCTTTCTCTTTTATCGCAATGATGGAAAGTTACAAAGCACATACGGCCGTAGACACGCCCACCAAGCCGTCCTACATGACGGATGGCAGCTGGCATAGAAATCAACCCACTAATATTGGCCCGTTCGGATTTTCGATGCTCAGTAAAGAAAAGCTCGCTCTTTTTTCAAACGACGATCCGATGCCGCTTGTGACCAGAGAGATAGAGCGAACATTTCGCTTCTGTCATGACAACGACATCCAGTGCCAGTTTCTAGCGACGCCCGTTCACCTCTTCCATTTTGAAATTTTTCGCAAGGCCGGCTTACTTGGCCAATGGAAGCAATGGCACCGAAAGCTGGTAAATATCAACACTCGCATCGCGCAGGAAAAGAACCGCAATCCCCTCCCGATTTGGGCTTTCAATGCGTACGTTCCTGCAGTGAACGAGCCTATCACGGTAGCAACGGATCTAGTGACACCCTGGTTCTCGGATAATCTGCATTTCAGGCCGCGCTTTGGCGATGTGATGCTCGCAGACATAACAGGAACAGGCTCGACACAACCCGCTGGAATACTGCTGACACCGGACAATGTCGAAGACTATATAGACACTACTATCTCGCTGCAGCGCTCTTATATAAAGGCAGATAGGCGTAGAGTGGGCTTGCTAAAGAAGAACTTGAAGTTCTAGTGTGATTCAGGTCGAGACTAACGGCTCGCAACGTACAATTTGTCGACTCAGTAATCGAAATCAGCTACATTTTAAGAATTTATTTTCAGGCCAAAAAGTATGACAACATCGGGACTGGGCAAAGAGGCTCTCAATACGCGAAACCTGGAGATGGACCGTGCCTCGCTTGAACAGCGTATGGAAACATTACGCCATGAGGAGCCGAGCAATCAGGTTCCGCTGGTCATTCCTGTGGGCGTGGATCTGGATGCGCCGGATGAGTACAAGGTCCCCGAGATTGATGGGGCGGAACTAACAGCGCAAAAGCTGAAAGCTATCATGGCAGAGCACGGAGCGGTAATTATTCGGGGCATGTTTCCCCAAGCATTGATGCGACCGATGACAGCTACCATTGACGGTGTACTTGAAGCCTGCGGCAGCCACAGAAAAGTAAAGGCGAACCTGGTCTCCGAATTTTTCAATCCACCCAAAAATCTGTCGTCCGTCATGCCTAACGGCATCGCCGATCTGGCTGCCCTGAGACTATTCTCTAAAATAGGCGGCTCCGCATTGAGTGTGGAATCATCCTCCGTCGCTGAAATGTTGCTACAGTTTTTTGAGGAGCAAGGGCTCAAGGACCTAATAACCCAATACCTGGGTGAGCCACCGTGCCTGTCAGTGAAAAAGTGGGTTTTAAGGCGCTCTGAACTACCCATGGAAGAAGCTGGCTGGCATCAGGACGGCGCCTTCATGGGAACGGAAATTAACACCCTAAACCTCTGGATACCGCTGACGCGCTGCGGCGGGGATACGGGCGCGCCTGGAATGGACCTCATTCCACAGCGGTTAAACAAAATTTCCTCTGCCGATGGGGCCGCTTTTGACTGGGCGGTAAGTGACGAGGAAGCGAGCCAGGGCTCAGAATACGCACCGTCCGTTGCCCCTGTATTTGAGGTGGGCGATGCGTTTTTCTTCGATCACTTTTATCTGCACCGAACCCAATTCAGACCCGACATCGACAAGCAACGCTACGCTATTGAAACCTGGTTTTTTGGCTCGACTACCTTCCCCAAAAGTCAGGTGCCTATTGCCTGGTAGAAATGGCTTTCATTAACTCACTGGCACCGCACTGTGCTCAGCATTCTTCAAAGCAACAACCAAAGCACCGTGGCCGCCCATAGAGCAGCCTCTGGTAGCACACTTATCGCTAACAGAAAATCCAGCTTCGATCAGCATCTAATACTTCTTATACTTATAAGGTTTGACTGCACAAAGGTCCGATCCAACTCATACTCAGGAACTTGCAGGCACACTCTGGTTCGTTCTCGCAGACGGGGTCATGCTGGCATTCGCGATATCGTCTTCAACAGCACTCATATCTGATGTGGGCGCAATACTGGCCGGACCAGCGGAAAACTTTGAAAATTTCCATTCCGACAAGTATGCATCTATCAGCTCTGGATTCTCGCGGTACTCAACACTGGTACCAATTTCCTTTATCTTCTCAACGGGGAGTTCCGTGCGGGTCAGGCGAAACAAGCGATGATAATAATCATAGGTTTCCTTCGGCAGTCCCTCACTAGTAGCCAGGTTATTGGGGTCGGCCAGATTCTGCTGGTTCTCTTCGCTCATGCGGGTATAGCTGTAGGTGGGAAATCCAACCATCTCTCCATAACCCTGACATTGCATTTCCTTGGGAAACTCTGTCAAAAAGTCAAAAGTCGCCCGCAGGTCTTCTTCGGTATCAAACTCATTAATTGTAATGAGATCAAAAAAGCCTGTTAATCCTACCTCAACAATCTCTCGGCCCGCCTCAATAACACGTTCTATCTTGGTCGGTCGGTTGTAATACTCGCGCAAAATTCGCTCACTGCCAGACTGGACCCCCATGGTTATCGACATACAGCCAGAATCCTTCAGCAGCTGCAGTAACTCCTTCGTGTGCGTCGTCGGATAGGTATAACACCAGAACGGCAAACCTATTTCCTCTTTGTAACGGGGTAAAAACTCTTCGAGCCAGCGGCGATTTACTGTAAAGACATCATCATAAAAAAGAACTGTCTCAATCTGGATATTGTCTTTTGCCCAGCGCAATTCCTCCAACACTACGTCAACACTCCGGCGCCGAAGCGAATCTTTTTTCCCGAACATTTCCTGATATCGACTTTCAATACAGAAGGAGCACGAAAAAGGACAGCCCCGTTGAGTCATGATGGGATAATCTCGCCCCAGGTTACTGGGGCGAATTCCACGGAGTCTTTTGGCCCCGATCTGAACATAATTTTCCAGCCGCCAATTTGGTATGGCGATGTCGCCCAGCGTAACGTTGGGACGGTTATCGTGCTTAATGACAGAGCCGTCAGGCTGCTTAAACCAGGTGCCCGCCACATCGTCAAGTGGTTCACCGCGGTCAATGCGGTCTGCCAGCTCAACAATAACCTCCTCGCCTTCGTTGATGCAGAGTATGTCGGCGGCCGAAATGCAACGTTCCGGTTCAAGAGTGGGTCCTGCGCCTCCCCAAATCACGGGTACATCAAAGTGCTTCTTAATATGTTGAGTGACAATTTCGCACTCTTCGACAATACCGGAATACAAACTGAAGCCGATCAAGTCAGGCTTGAATTCCTCAAGCGCCTTAATCAGCATCTTAAACTCCATCTCGGAAAATGGCTTGTAGCAATTCCAAACTACTCGATCTCCATCGCCACTAAATACAGTGCCCGAGAACTCTGGCACCTTATAATTTGAAGAATTTTCATAGGAATGAGTTTCATATTCCTTAAAGTAAATGATCTCAGACTCATGCCCGGCTCGCAGCAGGTCTCCTGAGAGCTGAGCGGGCGCAAGATTAAGTCCCGTAAAAAGCTTTACTATCGCCACGCGCGCCATCAAGATGCTCCAATGTCTAAACTATGTGTATGCACCCTTTTACCGCATTTATCTTGCCAATACAAAGGAATATTGACACGCAAAGCCCAGTACGTGGCTACTTAATTGGCGCCCATCTATAGCGCTAGCAAGCCCTGAAGCCACTCGTAGCGCGGTTATTCCACACCTGTCATTCGATACAACAGTCGCAGATTTAGAAAAAATCATGATTCTTAGCTTGACAAGCTTATTGGGTGCGCCATTTTTGAGCGTCCGGCAGGTATTCCACAGCGTCACAATCACGCCCCCAAAAATCGGTTTAGCGGTGTTCCCCCTCCCCATAGAAGAAGCGGGCTGGAATCAAGACAGTGCAGACATGGGAATTGAGATTGAGACCATTAACCTATGGGTCCGGCTGACACGGTTGTTCGCATGATAGTGAAGTGGGCAGAATTTCACCGTCGGGTAACGCGAGGCTATACGATCCACCCCGTGCCGCTCACCAGGCATTTTTTTTAATTGAGAGCCCCTAGACAGACAGCGGCAGTTGATTATCAGGGAAGGTAGAGGCCGCGAAAAACCACATCTCTATCGCATGCCGCGTCTTGGTCATCGATGTATCGACGCCAGTACGATGCAAGCTTAGCTGATCAAAGAGGATGGCATCGCCAACATTGAATACTGGCCGTACGATCTTGCCCACGCCAAAGCTGGCGGCGGTATCATCGCTTACGGACTGGTCATAATACTCCCCGCCATCGGGTTGAATAAGATCGGTGAGGGGCTGAGCAACAATGTCCAAGCCTGCAGCGTCGACTCCACAGGGACTATACGCAGTCCAGATGTTAAGCGCGCGGATATTCTCTCCCAAGTAGGTACCGTCCTGGTGCCAGGCGGTGGGTGTGTCGGGTGACGTACGCCTGATTGTACTTTTGCTTGCTGATATAGCTACGCTCTCGCCAAAATATTCCCTGAGAGTGTCGATGACGCCTGCGCGACCTAGCGCCTCAAGTTGGCGGAATAACGTCCGAGGTGAATCCACGGTCAACACAACATCCACATCCATATTCTTGAAAACGACTCTATCAATATTAAGAGTGTCGCTCGTTTCCGAACTATAGGGTTTGTACCAAGGCTTGGCGGACTTGAAAATTTCGTCGCCTAACGATGCCTTCGTTTCCAGGGTAACTTCCATCGCATGACGTATATTTTCGGCATTTTGCTCACTCACTAGCCCGCGAACCAACAGAGAGCCATGATGCTGAATCGCAGAAGTCACCGCGGTGGCGGTAAGCTCTGAGGCCTGAATTTCCGGAATACCCGAGACGTCAGGAAACAAATCCGCCACTGTATCGGGCCAGGATCCGCTAGGCGCATTGTCTGCCCGGGCCAGAAAGGCCTGATGCCGAGCTCGGATCAGGCGTGACTCTATTTCCGTGTTTTCTTGTTGGCGGTTCGATTGCGTTAGCAGACTGATGACTTCTTCCCAGGATCCTGCGTCTTCGAGTTCGCTGGCGCGCTGCAATATGGCGTTGACGTCAGTTAAGCTTTTCATCAATTACATCTTCATCTTCGAGTGGAAAGAACGGATAATCCCGGAATTTTTACGCTTGCTTTATGCCAGCCGCAAGAAAGCCTCGACGGCACCCGAAACAACTTACCACAATAGATGCAGCGCAGAAAAGAGGCGGCAGCCCGGGGTTGCGAGTTCAGATATTTATCCAGTGTCTGGTGGAAGTACCGGATACCGACCTTCGGGTAGTTGCTCTGGGTCACGGTACCTTATTTTGGAAGCCTTCTCATGCCCTTTTGCACCGGCGGCAAGTTGGCGCAATCTACTCACCGGATTACCTCATTTCAGATACTGACGCGGGTGGCGCCTGACTGGCTGCTATTGGATTGTGTTCGTGCCGAGGTGGCGGGAACATTTGATAAGGATGATCGCCGCTGATGGTCGCCATGCGCATTTGATAAATCGCCTGGTTCACCGTCAGATGGGCGTAATAGTGCTTTTCAAGTAATGCTGGATTTTCTCTATACGCAGGGTCTGCACCAATGCGCAGTTTTTCTTCCCTGTCCAGGTGCGGATTACGCGCAACCCAATACAGATTGTGATAGTAGTCATAGGTTTTGTCGTCAAGCCCCTCGATAGACTTTGCAATGGTGTCTATTTCGGCAGCCTCTTCCTCGCGGGTGTAAGCATATGTCGGGTAGCTCTTCATCTCGCCGACACCGATGTAGTTCATTTCCTGTGGCAGATCGACCAGGAAATTAAAGGTAGAGCGTAAGTCTTCTTCGATTTCAAAGGAGGATCTAGAAATCAGATCGAAGTAGCCAATAATACCCGCGTCAACGATCTCCTGTGAGGCTTCTATAACGCGATCCAGTGGTGTCGGCCTGTTATACACTTCCCGTAAAACCCGCTCACTACCCGATTGCACGCCCATGGAAATACAATTGCAACCAGCATCCTTCAATTGCCTGAGCAATTTAGGCTTGTGTGTCGTCGGGTAGGTATAGCACCAGAAGGGAATGCCCACCTCTTTCTTATAGCGGGGAAGAAACTCCTCCAGCCAGCGTGGATTCAACGTAAAAACGTCGTCCCAAAACCAAATCACCTGCGGGTTAAAAGATTCTTTCGCCCGGACCAACTCCTCAATTACTACATCGACGCTGCGCCGGCGCAATGAATTCTTTTTACCGAACATCTCCTGATAGCGGCTTTCGACACAAAAAGAACAAGAAAAGGGACAGCCCCTTTGGGTCATGATCTGGTAGTCGCCATCGGTGATCAGCTTGTAGGCTGCCGCACCATCGAGTACTTTCTCGGAAGTAATGTAAAGCATCTTGTCGGGGTTCCAATCCGGAATAGAAATATCATCCAGGCTGCCTGAAGGTCTGCGCGCGTTCTTGATTATCTCACCGTCCTCAGTCTTGGCCCAAGTACCTTCTATGCTCTTTATATCTTCGCCTTTATCCAGACGGTCTGCGAGATCGACCATCACTTCTTCGCCCTCACCCACACAGATGATATCTGCATGCGGGATCGCTATCTCCGGCTCCAACGTTACGCCGACGCCACCCCAAATAATTGGTAGGTTGAACTTACTGCGCAGAAATTGAGTCGTCTTTACCGCCTCTGGAATAGAAAGACTGATGACTGAGAGTCCAATTACATCAGGATTGAAGTCTGCCAACTGTGCGGCAAGGGTCTGGTATTCCTCCTCAAAATCTGTGTAATTGGCCTCCAATTTCACATTGCGATCATCAGAGAATTCAGAGTTAAAATACTCTTCTTCGATTTTGTATTGTTTGAAAAAATACATGCGGGTTTCATGCCCCGCTTGCACCAGATCGCCGGACAACTGTGGCAACGCCATGTTGAGTCCGGGATGAATCTTAACGATTGCAATTCTGCTCACCTAAAAACCCTCTAAAAAATACGGACAACTGAGTCAGCACCATTGATCCAGCTTGATACACTTCCTTCACAAAGAACCACTTTATGCACGTTTAGTCAATAAAAATCAAGAAATCGAAGGGTATCTTCAGTGTTCCCGTCTCGACCACGGTTTCCTGCGAGTGCGCGCTATAACCAAGGCCAATTCAAGCGCCTCGCTGCCTTTTCCTGTAAGAAGCGCCCATTCTGCGGCAGCTGTGGCACCCGCAGAAATAGGCCAGACTTACACGTTCGGGCACTTAACTTGGCAGCGCCCACTTTGCTGGACTGTAGATATTTCTCATTTACCTCCTACAGGATGCTGGGCACAGGTGATATCGTGATCTACAGCATTGACGGTTTCTGGC
>JAPKAY010000076.1 GCA_028825045.1 Halioglobus sp. | reverse complement strand
GATGAGCTGGAATCTGAGCTTGTTGCGCAGGGTGTGGATGTGGGTTGAGTGGGCTTGTGGCATTGAAGCGCGCGTTGTGCGTATTTCCATGCCCGATAAGCGTTCCTATCGTGCGCATAGGTAAGTATCAGTTGAATGACTCAACAGAGTTTGGGCTGACTAGAAGTTTCTCAGCAATTCGAACACATGAGACCTAAGCGAATCAAAATCCTCAATTCTTTGAATCTCCAGCACAAGCTAGTTAAAAGTTTTTTGGGCGTGGGCGGCATGTATCTGCTATCCATGCCGGTTGGGCTGCTAACAAGTATTCTCTTGGCGCGTAATCTCGGGCCAGCAGCCTTCGGGCAATATGCCTTTGTACTGTCTTTGCTTGCTCTGTTGGCTTTGCCAGTCGCTGGTGGGCTGCCACAATTACTAACACGCGAAGTAGCCAAGTTTTCTCATGATGGGAAGTGGGCACTCTACCGTGGGGCTGTGCGTGCCGCTCACGGCTGGGTTCTATTGATGGCGGCACTTGTACTGATTGGCTTTTGGCTAGCCGGGCCGGTCGGTGGCTTGATTCCGCAAACAGGCAAATGGGCATTGCTGGGCATCGTAGTATTGTTAGTGCCGCTACAGGGCCTCAATGCCGTACGCAACGGAACGATTAAGGGCCTTGGCTTTCCTGCGCTAGCCGAACTACCAACGCAAGCCATCCAGCCGATATTATTGTTGGCTTCCGTGGCCGCGCTGGCAGCTCTGGACATGCTAACCGCAGCGAATGCCCTGTGGGCTCAGGTCGGAGTAGCTGCCTTGGCCGTTGCTTTGGCCAGTGTGCTGTTCTACCGGATACGCCCAGCCAGCGCGCCTGGCCACACTCCGGAATACCACAACCGCGTCTGGCTGATTGCGCTGCTACCATTCACCCTAATCAGCCTCGTCGGTACATTCAATACACAGATTGGTATTGTGCTTCTCGGCACCCTTGGTACTGATGAGGCGGTAGCTGCTCTTCGAGTGGCCGAGCGAGGAGCACAATTGGTAGCTCTATCTTTGGGGCTTGTAAATATGGTGATTTCGCCCCATATCGTCCGTGCCTGGCACGATGGGGACTCTCAGCGCCTCCAGCGCTTGTCACGCCAATCAGCCCGTGCCGCTTTCTTACTTGCGTTACCTATTGGTGTGGTGCTGCTGGTATTTGGTCGCCCTCTCATAGGTTTGGCTTTCGGTGAGACATACGTTGAATCTAGTTACCTTCCTATGGTTATTTTGGTTTTGGGGCAGTTGTTTAACGTGGCATTGGGTTCAGTTGGAATATTGCTGGTGATGAGTGGGCACGAGAAATACACATTGATGGGGCAGCTGGTTGGGCTTGGTGTTGGTATAACTACAGCAATAGTACTGATACCAAATTATCAGGCAGTAGGGGCTGCCGTGGCAGTTAGCTCGGGTATAGTAGCCTGGAATGTAGTGCTTGGCTGTGCCGTAGTCAAAAACTTGAATTTGAGGCCGGGAATTTTGTGATTATTGACGACCGGCATCGCTTTGTTTTTGTCCACATCCCGAAATGTGCTGGAACATCTGTGCGTCAAGTACTAAAACAATTTGATAGCTACGAAGGAAGGTGGGCTAACGCGAAGCGTGAGCACCCAGAGCTGGGCAGGTTATTGCTCAGGCAGTCACTATTCGAGATACAGACCACAATTTTGAACGAATTGATATTCCTATGAATAAACAAGGCATTACAACCGATCCTGTGATTATTGAAGATGACGTATGGATTGGGCATGGTGCTGCCATCTTGAAGGGGGTCTCTATCGGTCAGGGGAGCATTATTTCAGCAGGTGCTGTGGTTACAAAGGATGTCCCTTCTTATTCGGTAGTGGGTGGAGTGCCCGCCCGCATTATAAAAACAAGAAAACCCTCTGAGAGGCAGGAGTCGCGAAATTGAATGCCCCTGATTTTCTAGTAATTGGCGCTCAAAAGTCAGGCACTACGACATTGTTTTCGTTGCTGTCCAAGCACCCGAGTATCTATCTCCCACCCCAAAAGGAAGTTCAGTTTTTCTCTAATGATATGCTGTATTCGAGAGGTGCTGACTGGTATTGCAGCGAAAATTTTTCTGCTGGAAAAGCTGGTGATGTGTTAGGTGAAATATCTCCCCAGTATATGGCCTATGAGAAAGTTCCCGGGCGGATAAAAGAGTTGTTGCCTAGTATAAAACTCATTGCAATTCTCCGGCACCCCTTGGAAAGAGCTTTTTCTCAGTACCAAATGACGGTGAGGCGAGGACAGGAAAATAGGGGTTTTTTAGAAGCGTTTGAGCACTCCCTAAAAGCCTCAAAACTAGGAGAAGTATTGCCAGAAGGCCTTGCGTATTATCAACATAGTAATTACACGAAAATTCTTCAACAGTATCTTACGTTCTTTTCAAAGGAGCAAATTCTCTTGCTTTTTCTAGAGGATCTAAAGCAATCACCAGAGCTTGTGCTGAGCGCAATTTATGAATATTTAGATGTGCCTCAGACTTTGCCGGAAAACTCGAAGGTTCGTTTGCATGCCGCCGGTACGATTAAGTATTCCTGGTTGGATCGTTTTTTGAGGGGCCAAGGAGTTGCACGATCATTATTGAAGCGAATTCTTCCCTGGCGCCTGCGCGCTGCAATAAAGTTCTGGGTTGAGGCGTTCAATATTAAGAAGTCAGAGCCTCAGCACATTCCAGACGAGGTTTTACGAGACTATAATTGGGTGGTTATCGAGCAAAAAGCCTTCCTGAAATCCACGTTTGGCATAGATGCTCCTTGGCAGGAGTGGAGTGCCCGCCCGTGAAGCTAATCAAAGGCCCTGTATTCCATGGCGCAATAACAGATCTAAGTACGATAGGCGTAAGCGTATCTGCAGAGCCGCTGCCAGGCTCGCAGCCTTATGCAATAGTTGGAGGGCGTTCAAATGCACGCTGGTGGTTAGTACCGCTAGGCAACGGTCAAGTGACCGCCAGCAGTTTTGCTTTATTTCAACCACTACTGGCCAGTGCTCGCATTATGAAGCTGGTTGTGTGCATGTTAAGCCTCATGGGTTTGAGCCGGTTGTGGGCAAAAAACAAAATATACCTGAGTGGAGCATCAAAGCTGGACGCATATTTTCCTTGCTTGGCAGAGCCAGCTTATGCCTATTTCACGGGTACTGACAGCCCGCACCGTAAGGTGGCGGTTCAAGTAATGGATTCAAAAGGACATATCAAGGGGTTCGCCAAATTGGGTAGCATCCCGCAGGTGGTCTCCTTGTTGCAAAACGAAACCGCAATGTTAGAAAAACTTAGGGCACTCCAGTTGAAAGCTGTTCATATTCCACAAGTGCTTTATTCAGGCCCAATGGGCGAAGGCTACTGCTTATTGACTGATACGCTTAAAACCCCAATGACCAGTAGTGTGACAAAATTTGGGCAAGCTCACCGCGATTTTCTGTGTGAGCTGGCGGACGCTACCGCACTGCCTCCGACTACTGCGGCAAAGGTGGCTGCAGGGTTCGAGCGTCGTATAGCGCATCAGGAAATGCAGTTTGACCCGATATGGAGGAAGCGTCTTCAAAAAGCTGTGGAAACTCTCGCCGAGGATGGCCAGCTGGTAATTCCCCAATGCATGAATCATGGTGATTTCACACCGTGGAATACGTTTATCGCAGACGGGCGACTATATGTGTTTGACTGGGAGTATGCCGAAGACTCCGGCTTTCTGGGAAACGACATTATCCATTTTGTGATTAATCAGCCTCAACTTCGAAATAAAAGTGCCTTGAGGAAAACCACTGCGGTGAAGTTGGCTTTGATCGAAACATTGGCTGGAAGTGCGATGCAGTCGCCTCGGTTAATGATATTAACATATCTCTTGAAACAAACATTGTTTCAGGTCGAACGACTACTCAGACGTGAGAGAGAATTGTGTATTTGGGATGGGGCTGAGGAGCTAGCTGCGATGTTCGACTTTTTATTCCTGAAAACGGAAGTATAGAGTGAGTGCAAAAATTTGCAGTGTGTGCGTGTATTTTTACTTTGCCGCGACGCCACCTACAAAGCGGCTGATGCTTCTGGTTTACCATACTATCTTCTGTTTCCGCCGCTTCGAAGAAGTATCAAGCCCATCTCTCGCTTGGCTTAACAGGATAGGGTGGCACTAGGTGACTGGCTGGTTGCGAGTCAAACAGCAGGCATCTACATGACTTCAAAGCTTCCGCGAGTGGGCGCTGTAATAGTTACGTACAACAGCGCGGAGGATCTGCCTAAGTGCCTAACAGGCCTTATGACCCAGCAAGGTGTAGATCTGGATATTATCGTGGTCGACAATGATTCCCGTTGCAAGGAGCGCGCTACGATGGAGGCGGATTTCCTGTCCCTTCTTCCAGCAGGCCGAGTACTTTGTGCCGATGAGGCTTGCCCCAATGACGTGCAAGTCCTCCCCGCAATTTTTCTACGCAATTCTGTCAATAGCGGATATTCGGCGGGTAATAATATCGGTGTGCGGGTGGCCAGCGCGACGGGGTGCGAGACTGTACTGATTATAAATCCGGATGTGCATCTCTCGGCTCCAGACTACGTTGCCAACCTGGTGGCCTTGATTACTGCAGATGAAAGGACCGCTGTGGCCTGCTCTGCAATGCGTAATCTATCTGGCGCGCAGGAGAACCCGATGTTTGAGCCGGACCTCTTTGAGGAGTTGCTTTGGCCAGTGAAGATGTTTGCTGTTGGGCTGTTTGGCCGTACCAAGCCCGAGCCGCAACTGCCCAGCGCGCCTTTCAAAGTAGAAAAAGTTTCCGGATCATGCTTTCTGATTCGCACCGACTTTCTACAAAAAATAGGCTATTTTGACCAATCGGTATTCCTGTATTGTGAGGAAGCGATACTAATGGTGCAGGTGCGTTCGTATGGCTGGCATATGATAATGCTGCCAAGTATCGAGGCTGTGCATGCACATCAAAGCACCGCAAAGGGTGATCAGTTATCCCGTTATAAAATTTGGTCCGATAGCCGCCGTTACTTCCATGCTACCTATGGTGAATACGGTGCTGTCCTGCAATCGTTATTGTCTGGAACGCGTTGGATGACGCTAGTCTTGATCAAAGCTCGACAAGGCTTGAGAAATATTCGAAAGAAATATGAAGCTAAGAACGCATAAATCGAGAAATTTTAGTGTGCGAGAAACTGTGGATGGTGCAAAATATTTTATGGCTGAGAAAACGCATTCGTTAAGGGTTATAAAAAATCTGCAGGACTCGCGTTCTGTTAAACCGAAGATGGCGATCTCGCTTTCTCTGCTGTGGCAATGTTTTGGTGTAGATTGCTTCGGGCGCCAACCTGTATTTTTCAGGAAAGTCCATTGAGATATTGTTGTGAAATTGCACTTTGAAGTTGGTTAAGGTCTACTTCTATTGGGCAATCTCTGCATGATTGATCCGCAAAGGCTTAGGTCGTGAGACAAGGGTATGGCAATCGCAGCCTTGTGCTCAAGTCGCGGCACGTCCTGATTTTTATGTTCACATCTTATGCGGTTGTATTTTCTCTTTTCATTGATGCTGAGGCCCGCAACTATCTTGTGCTTTTCTCCGGCACGGTGGGTGGCCTGTGTTTAATCGCCACGGGCTTGAAAGTTCAACGGCATATCATCTTCGCGTTGCTGTTAATTTCTTCTATGGCGGTGCAAGCGCTAGTCATCGGCAATGACAGGGGTTTATTGTCAGTCGGGCTTACCGCTGTCTATGCGTGCGGCTACTTTGCAATTGCTGCTCTGTTTGCTCGGATTCAGGATCAACGGGCGTTCCTCCAGAATATGGCGGGTTGGCTTATCACCGCCTTCGCCATTCTATCCGTGATTCAAATGGTAGCTTCTCTGGCATCGTTGCCTGTCCCGAATCTAATTTTGAGCAAGGGACTCTGGAGCTATAATTCCTTATCTATGGAGCCGTCGCATGTAGGCCGAGTGATCGGGATGACTATGCTGACGTATTTAGTGCTGATGCGCGAACCGTTTCGGCTAGAAAATATTATCTACATTCCTAAGAAGCAGTTGAAAATACTTGCTGCATTCCTAACGACTATGCTTTTGAGTGGCAGCGCGCTAGCTGCGTTTGCAATCGTGATGGTGTTTGCTTTATCACGCTCATTGATTTGGGTAATTATTGTTGCTGTGTCGGTTTTCCTGCTTTGGCCTCTCTTGGAACTGACTAATTTTGTTCAAACAAACCGTGTCATGTTGTTGCTACCAAGTTTCTTGAGCCTTGATTTGGATGCTATCATTGCGACAGACTCCAGCGGCGGCTCCCGATTTGTCCCTGCCGTGATTTATTTGCAGGAATCTATGCCCAGCGAAATTGGGTTCTGGATGGGTTACGGCAGAGATGAGCTTGCTCGTTTTTTTCTTGGCCGTATTCCGGGTTTTGGCGATACTGTTGCGGCGGGTTTCGTGCCGGGGTTCTTTGTGGTTTACGGAGTGATTCTAGCGACACTGTTTTTTGGGGTTTTCGTATTGCGCTTCTTGAGTCAAACGACTGCGCCGCTTATTGTGTTTTGGCTGATATTTATTTCTAGCTCCGCATGGAACACGCAGATTTTCTGGTATGGGCTGATTCTAGTGCAAATGACGTGGGCAGCGAGCAGCCAGGATCAGGCTCTGCTGAAAATGAAAGAGTCATGAAAATACTTATTTCCGCCTATTCCTGCGAAACAGGGCGCGGTGGTGAGGGGGAGATCGGCTGGCGTATGGTCAATGCGCTGGCCGAGCAGCACGAGGTTCGGGTAATCACTCGGGCCAACCTGCGCCCTGTCCACGAGGCGATTTTTTCCGAGGCGCAGAAGCCAGGCGGCTTGACCTTCGAGTACTTTGATCTGCCTTGGATCTTCCGCTTCTATAAGAAGGGGAATCGATTTTTTTTAATCTATTACTATCTCTGGCAGATTGGCGTGGCATTTCTGGCGCGGCGAATGCTGCGCGATGATCCCGCTGATGTTTTGCACCATCTGATTGGCGGCATGGACTGGATGCCTTCCGGACTTGCGTTTTGCCGCGGGCCCTTTGTGTGGGGGCCAGTGGGCAGCGAGAATACGCACCCTTTGATGCGGCGATATCAGCCATTGAAAACGCGCATGAAGGATCGTATTCGAGTCTGTATGCGAGGGATTCTGCGGACCTACGAACCTTTCACCCGTTACACCGGAGCACGGGCGGACATAGTACTTAGCCATACGCCTGATACTATGCCGCGGCGTTACGCCGATAAATTGCGGCCTTTCAATCAGACTGGCATAGCAGACTTGCCAAGCCTCACTAGAGTCAAGATCAATATAGGTCGCGGTGAGCGTCTGCGCTTAGTCTACGCAGGAGATTTGAAGGACTGGAAGGGCGCGCGCATGGCGCTGGAGGCGGCGCTTGCCTTTTTTGAGACAGGAGCCGATGCCGACCTAGTGGTGGTGGGCGACGGCCCCTTGCGTGCGGATATGGAAGCTGCCACTCAGGCGCATCCGAATGGTGGGCAGGTGCGCTTTCTTGGCAAGGTCTCTATGGAGCGATTGATAGATGAGCTCTACGAAGGCGATGTCTTTCTCTACCCGACCTTCCATCATGGTCTGGCGACCATCGTGCTCCAAGCCATGCTGACCGGCCTTCCGATCATTTGTGTTGAGGGCGACGCCACGGGGCGTGCCGTGGGGCAGGAGGTAGGGATTACCGTGCTTCTGTCTGAGGACGAGGCCCCCTCCACGGGGATTGTGCGAGCTATAACTGAGTTGGCAGAAGACGAGAGCCGGCGCCAGATACTAAGTCACAACGCGCGGCAGATTGCCCTTGAACGCTACTCTTATATGCGTCTCTCTCGCCAGATTGAAGCAGTATATCTCGTTTGTATTGAGAGCAAGTCATGAAAGACAACATGGTTCTTTTCAGCCATATTCATAAGTGCGGTGGCACGACCCTGAAATGGATCCTGCGAAACTCCTTTGCCCTTAGACACTTAGAGGCCGATCCGATTCACCCACGGCCGGCATTTCCTGAAACGGGGATCTATCACTCCAATGGCACTATCGATCGAGCCAAGAGTAGCCTCGCACCAATTGATCGAGCAGGTCTGCAGCGAATTCAGGAAAGCTTTCCGCATGTGGTCTCCTTGCAGAGCCACAACCTGAGCCCCGCGCAGAACTTGGGTAATCATCGCTGGTTCACTTTCCTGCGAGAGCCCCGTAAGCAGGTGGCCTCTTGGTTCCAGTACCTGATCGAGGTTGGCAAGCGCACCGATCTCGAGTTCTTCGACTACATGAAAACAGAGTTCCCACATAATCGACAGACCAAGATGCTGGCGGGACAACCAGATTTCGAGGCGGCCCGGTCGATCATCGCGGAACGGAACGTTTTCTGCGGGTTGGTCGAAGACTTCGACCGCTCGTTGCTTCTTCTAAATAGGTTGTATATTCAGGAACTGCGCCCAGCCTATATGGCCCGAGGTGTGGCCAAGAATAAAGGCATCGCCTCGAAGCTTCTGAACGATCCGGAAGCCCTTCATATGATCGATGGCGCCACGGTGGAAGATCGAAAACTTTATGATCACGTTCGCAATGAGGTTTACCCCGCTTACGTAGCGTCATACGGTACCGATCTCGATGCCGATCTATTAAAATTTAAAGAAAGTGGTGCAGGTTTCAATATGCTGCGCCTTAATGCATCGCGGTTCCAGTCACGTTTTGTCTACGATCGCCTTTGGGTGCCCCGTAAACGTAAGCTCTTAGCTGCGGAATGATGACAATGTCGAAACGAATAAGACAATGAGTCCCGCGGTCTCCATCGTCGTCTGCTGCTACAATGCAGCACAAACTGTTCCTCGCACGCTGGAAAGCCTGCGCACGCAGCTCTTCAACGATTTCGAGATTTTGGCCATTGATGACGGCTCAAAAGATCACACCATCGCCGTACTTCACGATTGCGCCACGCGTGACTCGCGCCTGCGCGTTCTGGAGAACCTTGGCAACCGAGGAACCGCCTTCACTCGGCAGCGCGGGCTTGAGGAGGCTTGTGCCGATCTGGTGATGTTCGTCGACGCCGATGACATCGCCGATCCGGCGCTCGTGGCCCGCCTGCATGAGACCCTGATCGGTGACATTAACCTGATCGGGGTGGGCTGCTACACCACCTATTTCGTCGAAGAGGGAAAGGATTTAGGGACCCAGCGAGTCGGCCCCGAGAGCCGGGCCACTTTCGAACGCATCTACCGCGAGGCCAAGCTATTGTTCATGGTGCCCGTGACGCTTTTTCACAAGGTCGACGCGTTGGCGGTGGGCGGCTATCGTCAGGCGGTCATGCCCAACGCCGAGGGCATCCGGTATGAGGATTTCTCCGAGGATCTCGACCTTTGGTGTCGTATGTCTGACCTGGGTGCGGAGGGACGCTATTTCCTGACCCTACCCGAAAGCCTGCTGCGCTACCGAAAGCCGCTTGACTCGCTGTCAACGCAAAACCTAGCCCACATGCAACTTAAGATGCGCTGGATCAAGGATTGCCTGAGACGCCGCCGGGCGGGCGCAGTGGAACGCAGTCTAAACGAGTTCATAGCCTCCCGCGGGCCTCATCAACGATTCAACGACTGGCGCGTGGATAAGGCTGCGGGATTTTACAAGAAGGCGGGGTTCGCTTACGCTCGTCGCCATTTCGCTAAGCTGTCCTGGTACCTCGTCTGGAGCGGGGTGATGTCTCCGAAACTGATCCGACAGAAAATCGCTATGCAGAGGCTGAACCGATAAAAGACGTAATAGCTCCAACTCAAGCAGCTTATGAAGCCGATATACTAAAGTCACTGTTCTCCGGCTTTTGCGAAAAGAAGGTACGCTACGGTGTTCTTCGCAACTACGAGGGCCTGCCGCAAAGCGTCGGAGCCCGCGATATCGATATCGTGGTTCATCCGGACGATCTCACCGCCGCGTGCAGTGTGGTGATCGGGCTCGCCCGCGCTAGGGGGCTGCGCTTTGGGAACTACTTTGCCGACGAGCGCCTTACCCAGTTCGCACTCGTGGGGCGCGATCTTGATGGCGGCCTGCTTCAGATAAAGATCGATTTCTTTGTACGCAGCGAAGTGTATGGCATCGAGCTCCTATCTGCAGAAGAAATGCTGAACGGAACAAGGGTCTACAACGGCGTTGCAGTGGTATCTGATCGCATTCTGCTGCTCGACAAGTGGCTATTCCATCTGCTGGTAGGTCAGCCTCTGCATGCGAAGTACGAAGTAGATTTTGCTACCATTGCACGGGCGGAGTTACCGGCACTGAACCGCAGCTTGACTCGCTTTCTGCCTGAGGAGCGGGCCATGGCTCTGGTTGGGCAGTTAGCCGAGGGTAAGGGTTCGACGCTTGTTCTCTCGATCGTCGAGCGCCGCAGGGCACTGGTAAAACTATGGGCCGAGCAGGGTGTATCGGCTCTTCCTCGGAGCTTGCGTTTTTTTGCCTTTCGAATGCGCGAGCGACTGCGGCCACATGGCACCTTCATGTCGGTCAGCGGGCCAGACGGATCGGGCAAGACTACGGTGATCGATATGATCAGCATTCAGCTCGGTGCGATCTATGGAGACAGTGCTATCCACTATGCCCATTTTCGCCCTAGCATACTGCCCCGCATTGCCGAGGTGGCCAAGAAGGCCCGTACGATCGAAACGGTGGATGAGAACTACGACCAGCCGCACCGGGCAAAGCCTTCGGGGATCGCCGGTTCAGTGGCGCGGCTGGGTTATTATTGGCTGGATTACATTGGGGGCTATTTCCGTAGCGTGCGACCGGTGCTCAAGCGGCGTGAGGTCATGCTGTTTGACCGCTACTATTACGACATGATCGCAGATTCGTTGCGCAGTCGGATTTCG
>JAPKAY010000075.1 GCA_028825045.1 Halioglobus sp. | reverse complement strand
CCCTTGCGCAGCAAATACTGGCATCGGGCAATGTAGCGATTAATCTGTCCTGCGTGTTCCCAGTAGGACCAGTTTTCACTGTAATCCGTGGACAGCATTCCCAGCTGCCAGGGGTACCAGCCATCCAGCGCCGGGTAGCCGCGCTCAGCATGATCCTCGATGCGATAAGCGGTGCCGTGATAGACCAGCTGGTTAACGCCAGCGGCAAAAGCCTTATCGGCAAGTGCCTTGATTTTGACCGGCGTGGTCATAAACGCACGGCCGAGAAAAATGAACGACTCCGCCGACACCAGTGGTTTGTCCGCGATATGTGCACCCGATGAGACCGCTTTCATAAACATTTCTGAACCGCCCGCATACAGTTGTTCGGTCTCTGGAATGTCGGATTCGCCTGCAGCGCGAATAATGTCACTGGGGCCTCCATAAGCTTGCAGCCGATGGGCGAGGCCACGTTGCGAACCCCAGTCTTTGAGTGTCTGAAAGTAGCGTTCGCGGAACAGATCGGAGATGACTTCGTCCCAGTCCTCGAGAAAACGCGTGCCCTGATCGCCAAGATCATACTCCGGTGCAGTGCGAATATTTGCGGCGTGAAATAGCATCTGGTCTTTACCCGGTTCAAGCAGTGCGACCAACCAGGGACGTGGATCGTAGCCAACGCGGTTCTCGAATTCCTCCAACTGGCCTCGAGACCAATGTCGTTCCTGGCGGAATTCGAGACTATCATTGAAGAACGCGCGCAGCGGGTCGCCAAAATAAGGGCTTAGATCCGTAGCTTCCCGGAACAGGTAGTCCTGATTTGCACGCATTCTGCGAGCGTCGAGGTGATCGACCACATAGCCTGGTTTTGGATGCGCATAGCCGCCGGCAATGAGCTCGCCGCCGGGCAAGTGCCACAATGTGGTTATAGCCCATTCACCCGGAGGCACGTCCCACACCAATCGATTTTCGCTGACGGCGTGGGTGATAACGCGCACCGAGTCGGGCGCTAACGTCACTTGGTCGAGGAAATTCCAGGGTTGCCAGCTGCGTTCATTGTTGGTGATGCGGGCTGCAACCACCGCGACCAACTCGCGCGCATCGGGGACAAACGTCTGCATCGGTATATCGCCGAGCATCCCGAGCGCACCAGCGCCAAAGGTTGCCACGGGCATAGCGGGTGCGGACAGTTCAAACTTGACCTGGGAAGGCCCGCGCACTATCCGCTCGCTGTGCAGCAGCTGCCTGAGTCCATCCTCCAGTGCTACATGTGGACCGCCTGTAGGCCAGCCGGAGCCGTTGTTCAGATCCACACCCATACCGAGCTCGCGCGCCTCCATCATTACTGATGCAAGGTGCTCATAAAACTCGGGTGAGTCCCAACCAGTCTCTTGCCAGCGTGTGGAATCTTTGTCTGCCTCGGAAACTGAAATGGCGAAAGGCTGAATTTCAACGCCCGCGATTCCAACCTCTGCAAATAGACGCATCTCGCGTTGCAATTCGTCAGTGGTCACCAGATTGCCTGGCCACCACCAGCGTGTCCACGGTCCAAAGCGCAGGGGAGGGCTAATAAAATGTGCTATATCCAGGGGGTCATATTGGTGCTGCCGCGCCGCGATTTCCCAGGGTGCTGCAACAGTCGAACGGGGTTCTTCAGCGTGTATCCAAGACGTGAGTGGCCTTGCAGGGTCTGCCACAGGCGGTGTTTTAATATAGTGGACGCTGTAGAGGAGCCCGCCAGCGGCGAACAGCAAAAAGAGTACAAAGAGGGCGAGCAAGGCCTGCAAAGTGCGCCACAACCAGGTCATGCGGCACCCTGCGGGCTTTGTACAGGCCGGCTGCCGGCTCTCCCCGTAGACGTGAGCTTGCGAGAGGACGGTGATGAGTACACTTGTTTCATCCAGTCGAAGGTAGATGGCGTCAGGGTGCTCCGTCAAGTGCCACAGATCAATGAACTTATTACAAGGCACTAGTCTTGTGAAACATTGCCTGCGTGCTACTATCAGGCAGCGTCCAACGCTGGAAGCAAAGCGCTACTGGGCCAAGCTAATTGACCGCATTATTTGCAAAACTGAGGAGTTCAGCATTGGAAAACGCACCCGCAGAGATTTGTGAAGATACCCTCGATATTCAAACGTTACTCAATCTGGGTCCGATGGCGCCAGTTTCCAACACCCATGCCATCTACGCAGGGTTGAGACGTGATCATCCCGTTTATGAAACCACCCTTGCAGCTGACTTAAATTCTCCGGACGGGAATCGTTCGTTTTTGATTACGCGCTATGCCGATGTGAAGGGCGTGTTGAGAGACGATAAACAGTACTCCAGTGATATTAACCAGCGCACCATGGGCGTTGTGATGGGGCCTACGCTAGTGGGAATGGATGGCAGAGAGCATCTGAAACACCGCACATTAATCACCCCGTCAATGACGCCACGCGCATTAAAGGGCGATAGCTTCCGCGACGTCGTTCGCAAAACGGCGGAGGATACGATAGACAGTTTCATTAAAGAGGGCGCTGCAGACCTTCATCACGATTTTTGCTTTAAATATCCGCTGGCAGTTTTTGTTTCATTGCTAGGCTTGCCATCGGATCACCTTGATCGGGTTCACCGCTGGGGCATCGATCTTTGTTTGGTGGCATTTGATCCTGAAAAGGGCATCAGCGCCGCCGAGAAATTGCTGGATTACCTCACCCCTATCGTTCAGGCAAAACGCAACGAACCCGGCTCCGATATGATCAGTATGCTCATTGCGGCGGAAATTGATGGTGAAAAGCTCTCGGACTTTGAAGTGGTCTCCTTTTTGCGGCTACTGGTGCTTGCAGGTGCAGAAACCACAAATCACCTGCTGGGCACTGCCTGTTATGTCCTGTTACACAACCAGGCGTTGATGGAAAGGGTTAGAAGTGACCGAACGCTTATAACAGCGTTGTTCCACGAGGCAATGCGTTGGGAATCACCCATCGGCACACTGATGCGTGAAGCAACCAGCGATACACAAATAGCAGGAGTGGACATTCCCAAGGGCTCGGGAGTGCTTTGTCAGGTTGGGGCCGCCAACCGCGATGAACGACAGTTTAAAGATCCGGATGTATTTGATATAGACCGCGAGGACAATGAACACATCGGTTTTGGCTATGGCCGACACTACTGTGCAGGCTCGCACCTGGCGAAGTTGGAAGCGGAAGTGGCGTTGAATACCTTGCTGGATCGCTTGCAGGATATTAAGCCCGTTGCGGGGAAATCTTCCCGCATCATTGGATTCTCATTTCGCGGGCCGGATAATTTGCCGGTTACTTTTAACGCAGCGTAAGCGGCTCCACTGACCCACGCCAGTTACACAGGAACGCGCGCCGTCTCCAGAAATCTCTTCGTTGCTTCGTAGACACAGGCGGCCCGTGCTACCGGATCGTCGGTGTAGTGTTGTATCAACGCTCGGGAGCGAACTTCAAGGCTGAGAGGGAGCATGGGATCGAGGGCTGCGAGGGTCTCTTGCAGGGGTAGTTCACCCTCGCCGGGAAGTTGACGCAGGTATAAGGCGTCTTCAAGCACGCCTTCGGGGCTGCTGTCCAGCAGGTTAGCACTGGCATCGCATAATTGAATGTAAGGCATCAGAGCGGGGTCGATGGCGTTCAAATCCTCGGGTTCGGAACCGGTTCTTTGCAGATGAAGGGTATCCACTAGAATGCCTCCGGCGGGGTGGGCCACATCCTGCACGACGTCCAGTGCCTGGTGTAGTGTGCTGATCTCTGTAATTGCCAGAAACTCCAGCACCACCCGTACAGAGCCAGCCTCGGCTCGTTTGCAAAGATGCTCAAAACGACGTTTTGTCTGCGCAATATCCAGTTCCGAAGATACGCACAAAACATTGCGCGCACCCAGCTCCAGTGCTGCTTCAATCATCGCGTCGTGTGTACTTAATGCTTCGCCGGGTTTAAACCACACCACTTCCAGGTCGAGGGCACACAGTCCAGTTTCTGCAAGTGCTTTCTCTACGCGACGTGTGCGCTGATTGCTCCAGGTGCCCGGATCACACCAGATACCGGTCGCGTTAAACCCCGCCTGTGCTGCGGCATACACGACATCTTCGGGTGGGAACTCTTGCACCACACCAGCAGCGAGAGAAATCAATCTGTCTATGGACATTGCGCACCTATCCCGCAAATTTTCGTGCGCGTGTGAATTTCAATCGTCCGTCGAATCACTGGTTATTTACGTCCCAGGGTACCCATACCCTTGGCGATTATATTCAGCATAATTTCGTCGGTGCCTCCGCCAATTGAAATCAGTCGCACGTCACGAAGCAGACGCGAGACCGGGTTCTCCCACATATAGCCCTGTCCGCCCCAATACTGCAGACAGCCGTCAGCCACCTCGCGGCTCAATCGGCCTATTTTCAACTTTGCCATGGACGCCAATTGCGTGACGTCCTCGCCGTCGATATGACACTGTGCCGCTCGGTAGAAGAGCGCGCGAAGTGCTTCGATCTCAGTTTGTAGTTCCGCCAGCCGAAAGTACACCACCTGATTATCCAGCACGGGTTTACCAAACGCGGTGCGTTGCCTGCAATAGTCGATGGTGCGCTCAATGGCTATCTCCAGCGGGCGGATGCTGCTGATGCAGGACAGGCGCTCTTCCTGAAACTGCTGCATCTGATAACTGAAGCCTTTTCCTTCCTCGCCGATGCGATAGCGCTGCGGGACGCGAACATCATCGAGAAATATTTGCGCAGTGTCGGAGGAGCGCATCCCTAATTTGTCCAGTTTTGGGCCGACGCTGAATCCGGGCAGATCTGTGGGTACGACAATCAGTGACTTATTGTGGTGTACACCCTCATCTGATGTGTTCGCCAGTAGACAGATCCAATCAGCCTGGGTTGCATTGGTAATCCACATCTTACCCCCATTGATAACGTAGTCATCACCGTCTGCGCGCGCCTGCGTGCGAATGGCCGCGACATCGGAACCACCGGAGAGTTCGCTCACTGCAATTGAGCAGACGCTTTCTCCGGCAATGGCGGGTCGCAGGAATTGCTCGCACAGTTCGCTGCTGCCAAACTCGGCCAGCGCGGGAGTGGCCATGGAGGTTTGCACATCGATACCCAGTGTTACGCCACCACTGTCAATTTCACCGAGTGTTTCATTGGCTACCATGGCGTAGCTGTAATCCAGCCCAAGGCCGCCGTACTCCTCCGGTTTATCGATCCCGAGAAACCCCAAAGTGCCCAATTTCTTCATCAGCTCGTGCAGCGGGGTCTGGCCAGCCTTTTCCCATTCCTCGACATGGGGGTTTACCTCGCTGACGATAAAATTCTGTAAGCTGCGCCGCAGTTCGTTGTGCTGTTCAGTAAAAAGCATGGACGGGGTTCCTTTGGCTGCCGGGTGGTTGTGATGAGGCAGAGCGGTAGTGGTTGAAGTTTAGGGATTTTGGCGTAACATGGCCAACCAAGCAAGCGCTTGGTTCATTTCATTTTCGATAAATTGAATCCATGGGAACATTGTGTTCCAGGACAGTCAATATTGGTATCCCAAAGGCCTATGGCACTCCTGAAATTATTGATAGAAGAAGGGCAAATCACCGACCCTGACAGTCCCCGCGGCAGGCTACTGGACCAGGCGGCGCAGTTATTTTTGCAAAAAGGCTATGAGCGCACCACCGTGCGCGATCTTGCCAGTGCAGTCGGCATTCAGTCAGGCAGTATTTTCCATCACTTCTCTTCCAAAGAAGACATTCTCAAAGCAGTGATGTCCGAGGCTCTGGTGTACTTTATCGAAGAGCTACGTGCTGCGATCGAGGCGGCTCAGAATCCCCGACACAGGTTACTGGCTTGTATTCGCAGCGAGCTGCAGTTCACTATCGGGCCCGATACTACGGCGGTTATGTCATTACTGATATCCGAATGGCGTTCTTTGTCCGTCGAGGCCCAGGGAGACATCCTCCATTATCGTACCCGCTATGAGCAACAGTGGCTGGATGTGTTGAACGCCGCCAAAGAAGTCGGTTTGGTGGACGGCGATGTATTTGTGATGCGCAGGCTGCTTGCCGGTGCAATTCACTGGACGACAACCTGGTTCCAGCTCGACGGCGAGTTGTCACTGGAAGCATTGGCCAATGAAACACTGCACCTTGTGTGTTCCGGCGACAGTCAAACCTGATGGCAGCTGACCTTCAGGGTAAACACGCGCTCGTGGTTGGCGCCAGTAGCGGCATCGGTAGTGCCATCGCATTACAGCTGGCGCACTCTGGTGCTTCGGTGGTGGTGGCAGCGCGGCGTAAGGAAGAGGCCGAAGCGGTAGTCGCCGAGATTTGCGCTAGCGGAGGCTCGGCCTGCTACCTGCCAGTTGATGTTGGCAATACCGCGGCAGTGCAGTCTCTCATTGCAGGCGCCGTGGCTGCATACGGGCCCCTGCATATCGCCGTTAACAATGCAGGCATAGAGGGCACGCCCTTTGTACCCACGGCAGACTATGACGAAACGGTATTTGACGCGGTGATCGATACCAATTTGAAGGGTGTGTGGCGCTGCATGAAATATGAAATTCCACAAATGGCTGAGGGCGGCGTCATTATCAATATGTCGTCGATTGCAGGCCTGGGCGCGAACGAGATGATGGGCTGCGCCTACACCGCCAGCAAACACGCCATTATCGGCATGACGAAAACAGCGGCACGTGAATACGCTGGTAAAGGTATCCGCGTTAACGCCATTTGTCCCGGCGTAATTACTACTGATATCGCCAAGCGTAGTTTTTTGCAGGATGAGTCGGTGGCGCGCAAGGTGTTAAAAATGCACCCACTTGGTCGTTTTGGTACTGCGCAGGAAGTGGCAGATGCGGTGTTATGGCTAGGCAGTGATCAGTCCGCTTTTATGACCGGCCACGCGCTGGTGCTCGACGGCGGCGCATCCTGTTAGTGATCGGAGAAAACGTGCACCTTGCCGGAAAGATATCGATCGACAGGTCAACCAATGAAGGGTGCGAATAGAGAGTGACGATGCAATGAAACGTACGACTGCAATAAGTGGGCCCGACTTTGGTGTGGATGCGCCGCCCTATGCGATGCCTCCCTACCAGTACCGCAATAACGAGATGTTCACTCTAAAAATTGAGACGGACCCAGCGTACCTAAGGTCGCTGGTGCCAGAACCGATGGTGCCAAACGAAGACAATCTTCTGGTGATTTATGTGGGCCGTTTACGCGTCGCAGAACCCAAGGCAATTACCTACGGTGAGGCAGGCATTATGGTGCCAGTGCGTATGGGTGATCGGGTTGGGACTTATCTGCCAGTGTTATATCTCGATGAAGTGGAGTTGCTGACTTCTGGTCGCGAGGTGTGGGGATTCCCCAAGTTCCCGGCAGAAGTGTCCTTTTGTCGTGACGAGAACGCAGTGGAAGCCACGGTAACCAATGCAGGAGTCGATATTATTCATATGCAGATGCAGCTCGAGCAATGGGGTCAGCCCATCCCGGTGTTCGACCGAGAGCATTTCCTATTGAAGTCTATACCCTCAGTGAGTGGCACCGGTTATGACGTGCGCCAGATTAATACTTGCCGAGTGCGCAATGATCAGCGCAAGGAAATTTGTGAAGGAAAAGCAGATCTGACATTGCGCTCATCGTCCAATAGCCCGATGGGAGAAGTCCCTATCAAGTCGATAGTGAGTTCGATTTATACAATAGGCGATATCATCCTCGACCGGGGAGAAGTCATTCACGACTACCTGGATGGGGCAGACTGAGGCCATGTTCGGGCGTATCGACGATTACCTGGATTATCACGCACGCGTGCATGCACAGACCGTGTTTGTCACCGATGAGCAGCGCACATTCACATTTTTTGAGGCGCGTGAGCGCGTAGATCACATTGCTGCCCGAATGGCCGCCGCCGGCCTTCTTAAGGGCGATCGAATTGCCTTACTCGGAAAAAATTCCATCGAATTTTTCTTTATGTATTTGTCCTGCGCCCGGCTGGGTGTGGTGCCGGTGGGGATTAATTATCGGCTTACGCCTGCTGAAAGTGCCTTTATTGTGCGTGATGCCACGGCAAAGTATCTGTTCGCTGATGCCGAACTAATCGGCCCGGTGGCCGGTGCCTGTGACGATGTGACCGGCATATGTCTGTTTGGGGAGCGCCCTGAATACCCATCATTTGAGCAATGGCTGGGAAGTGAAGTGCGAGCCCTTGAGAGAGCGGATATCGACCCCGATGACATCATGTCGCAAATGTACACCAGCGGCACCACCGGGTTGCCCAAAGGCGTATTGCTTTCTCACAGCAACATTATCAGCAACGTCTATCAAACCTCTTTGGGCAGTGAATACACGTTTATGGCGGGCGGTGAGTTTCTCCTGGTTGCGCCTATGTACCACGCGGCGGGGATTATGATCGGCTATACCGGCGTGTTGCAGGGTCTCACCTTAGTGATTCACCGTGAATACGACTCTGCACGGGTGGTCGAAACACTGCAGCGCAGGCCGATCGTCGCAGTGACCCTGGTGCCCGTAATGTTACAGATGATTGTAGACAGCGTGCCCAATCTCGACGATATGCAGTTCGAGGACCTGCGCCTGATCTACTACGGCGCTTCGCCTATCGGTGTACCCCTGTTGCGAAGAGCTATCGAGGTCTTTGACTGCGACTTCACTCAGGGCTACGGCCAGACTGAAGCGAATTCGATTGTGGCGATGTTGTCTGCCTCAGATCACCGGCGTGCACTGGCGGGGCGCCCCGAGATACTAGCCGCCTGTGGTCGGGCGGCGTTCAATACAGAATTGCGGGTTATCGATGGCGGTGGCGCTGTGTTGCCCGCGGGCGAAGCGGGCGAAATCATCGCCCGTGGGCCCCAGGTGATGCGGGGTTACTGGAACAATGCTAAAGCCACAGCCCAGACGCTGCGCGATGGATGGCTCTATACCGGTGATGTGGGTTGCTTCGACAGTGAGGGCTATCTGACCATCGTTGGGCGTGTAAATGACATGATTATTTCCGGCGGCGAGAATATCTATCCCGCGGAGATTGAAAATGTTTTGACCTTGCATCCAAAAATCCACGAGGCGGCGGTGATTGGGGTTAGTCATCGTAAATGGGGTGAGGTACCCCTGGCAATTCTGGTGGCCAACGACGGCGAACCTCCGGTCGCCGAAGAGGTGCAGTCGCACTGCCGTGAGCGTCTGGCTGCGTTCAAAATTCCTGCACATGTATACCTGATCGACGTTATACCGCGCAATCCCAGCGGGAAAGTACTTAAACAACAACTACGCAATGACATTGGAAAAGACTATGACGAGTGAAGATAAGGTACTTTTTGAAGTTCGCGACAATATTGGAATTATCACCCTCAATCGCGTCAGGCAACGCAACGCGCAAGATTTGGATCTGCTCAAGCAATTAGATGCAATCTGGACGCGCGCCGCCGAAGATAAACAGGTAAAGGTGATTGTGCTGAAAGCCAATGGCCCACATTTTTCGGCCGGGCACGACATCACCGACCAGGCCATGGATCAGGTCACCTGCATCGACTGGGATAAAGAACCGGTTGCTGATCTTTATGCTTACGAGGCGGAACATTTTCTAGGGTATTGCACAAAATGGCGAAACGTTCCCAAGCCGACTATTGCGGCTGTGCATGGCGCCTGCATCGCTGCCGGTTTGATGTTGATCTGGCCCTGTGATCTGATCATTGCGGCGGATAACGCGCGCTTCAGTGATCCGGTTGTCGCCATGGGCATTGGTGGTGTGGAGTATCACGCCCACACTTGGGAATTCGGCGCGCGCAAGGCCAAGGAAATATTGTTCACCAGTAGTTTTATCGATGCGCCCACTGCGGAGCAGCTCGGCATGGTAAACAAGGTGGTACCGCTGGATGATCTGGACGCCGAGGTGATGGCTATGGCCGAGGCGATCGCGCAAAAGCCTGCCTTTGGGTTGGCGATGGCCAAACGTGCGGTCAATCGCACTCAGGACATACAGGGTTACCAGAATTCTCTGGAAGCGGTCTTCGATATGCACCAGTTGGGCCACGGTAATTGTATTGCTGCGACGGGAAAGCCCATCTTTGCCTACCTGGATGAAATGAAAAAAGTTACAAAAGACGGCGGCAAAAGCTAATGGCAACGCTCGACGTAGTTTCCGAGGTCACCGGCACTGTTTGGAAGATCGAAGCGCAGGTGGGACAAGAGTTGGGCCCAGATGACACTGTACTGGTAATCGAAAGCATGAAAATGGAAATTCCGATTGTTGCGCCTCAGGCAGGCATCGTCCAGGAAATTCTGGTTCAGGAAGCGGATATGATTCACGAAGGTGCCCCGGTGGCGCGTCTGGAGGTTTAGGCATGGTCGCGAGATCCAGCAGCAGGCAAGGTGAATGACTCGCTTTAAATCCAAACTGGATACAGTATCGCCGAGTTTTGCGAGCAACCGAAAAGATATGCTGCGGCTGATCGATACCCTGGCCGAGGTGAGAACCAGAGCGGAAGCACTATCGGAAAAACGGCGCCCGCGCTTTGTCGAGCGCGGCCAGTTAACGCCGCGGGAGCGACTGCAGCGATTGCTGGACCCGGGTATGCCTTTTTTGGAACTGTATGGTCTGGCTAACTTTCTGGTAGATACCACCGATCGAGCGGCCTCAATTCCCGGAGCGAGCGTGCTCGCTGGCATCGGTTTTGTCAGCGGTTTGCGCGTTCTGGTTCTGGTGGACGACAGCGGCATTAGCGCCGGCGCGGCCACTCCAACCTCCGGTGAGAAAGTTGAGGCCTGTCTGGATGTAGCGCTGCGGCATAAACTGCCCTTCGTGCATCTGGTAGAAAGTGCAGGTGCAGACCTGTTTGCCTATAAGGTGGAATCCTGGGCACGAGCTGGCGGCATGTTTTATCGCCATGCATTACTCAGCGCAGCCGGGATACCCACTATCACGGTATTGCATGGGCCAGCCACAGCGGGCGGCGCCTATATGCCCGGTATGAGTGACTATGTTATTGGCGTGAAGGGGCGGGGCAGGGCGTCTCTGGGTGGTGCTGCTTTGGTGCGTGCTGCCACCGGTGAAATCTCTGACGAAG
>JAPKAY010000074.1 GCA_028825045.1 Halioglobus sp. | reverse complement strand
AAAATTGTTGCCTGTGAGGCGGCCAACCTGGCCGCCAAAAACAGCCATCAGGTGCATGGCGCCATGGGTTATACCTGGGAAATGGACTTACACATATTCATGAAAAAAGCCTGGGCGTTGGCCAATACCTGGGGTGATACGGGTTTTCATAAATCACGAATCGGCGACCGTATCTTCGCCCCGCGCGCAGCACTGGGTGCTGGCGCTACCTTCGCTTAGAAAAAGAGGACAGGAACATGGCAGACGCCTATATAGTCGATGCAGTACGTTCACCCACCGGTCGCCGCAAGGGTGGACTGTCTGATGTGCATGGGGCCGACCTGGGCGCGCATGTGATCAAGACCCTGGTTGATCGCAATAGTATTCCGGACGATGAATACGACGATGTGATGTTTGGCTGCGTCGATACCATCGGCCCATTGGCAGGTGATATTGCCCGCACTTGTTGGCTTGCCGCCGGTTTATCGGATGTTGTGCCAGGCACCACCATCGATCGTCAGTGTGGCTCTTCCCAGCAATCTGTCCACTTTGCGGCGCAGGCGATCATGTCCGGCGTCAACGATGTAGTGCTCGCGGGTGGTGTTCAGACCATGACTCAAATTCCGATTTCATCAGCGATGATCGCCGCGCAGCCGATGGGGTTCAGCGATCCTTTCTCTGGTAGCCAGGGTTGGGTTGCACGCTATGGCAGTACACCGCCTTCACAATTTACGTCAGCGCAGATGATTGCGGACAAATGGGAAATTTCTCGGCAGGAAATGGAGGAGTTCGCCTTACGGTCACACACTCGCGCACTTGCGGCGATCGCCGAGGGGCGTTTTGATCGCGAAATCCAGCCGCTCAATGGTGTAGACATGGATGAGACACCCCGTAATACCTCGATGGAAAAAATGGCGGAGCTGGAACCCCTGGTGGAGGGCGGAACCATCACCGCGGCCGTATCCAGCCAGACTTGTGACGGCGCTTCGGCGGTATTGGTCGTCTCGGAAGAGGCTTTGAAGCGCTACAACTTGACACCTCGAGCACGTATCGCACACATGAGTGTGCGTGCTGCGGATCCAATCTGGATGTTGACGGCGCCTATTCCGGCGACTGAGTACGCTATGAAAAAGTCTGGCATGAAACTGGAGGATATCGATCTGGTGGAAATCAATGAGGCGTTCGCTTCTGTGCCGATGGCCTGGCTGATTGAAACAGGTTATCCCATCGAGAAAACGAATGTGAACGGTGGTGCTATTGCGTTGGGGCATCCCCTGGGTGCTTCGGGTACCAAATTGATGACGACGTTGTTGTGTGAGCTGGAGCGCAGTGGTGGCCGCTATGGGTTGCAGACTATGTGTGAGGGTGGTGGTCAGGCTAACGTGACTATTTTGGAGCGCCTGTAGATTGGTGGGTGCGATGCCCGGGTTAGACATTACCTTCACCTGACACGGTGCCGAAACTACCCAATACTGAAACAACGACACAAAGAGACAAACCAGAGGAAAAAAAATGAGTGGAATCCTACAAGACCGAGTCGCAATCATCACCGGGGCAGGCGGTGGTCTGGGTGCAGCACATGCAAAAGTATTCGCATCCGAAGGCTGTGCCGTGGTCGTCAACGACATCAACACCGATGCCGCGCAGGCAGTCGTTGACGAGATCACCAACGGGGGTGGCAAGGCCATCGTCAACAGCTCCGACATCACCAACTACGACGATAGCCTGAATGCCATCAAGCAGGCTATCGATAGCTTTGGGGACCTACACATCGTGGTGAACAATGCCGGGGTCAACCGCGACCGCATGTTCGCTTCCATGACCGAACAGGAGTGGGATACGATCATGGCCGTACACCTCAAAGGCCATTTCTGCATCAGTTCCCATGCGGTGCATTACTGGCGCGGCCAGTCCAAAGAAGGAAAGCCTGTCGATGCGCGCATCATCAACACAACATCAGGTGCTGGTCTGCAAGGCTCTATCGGACAGTCTAACTATACCGCCGCTAAAGCAGGTATCGCAGCACTCACGCTTAATCAGGCAGCCGAGCTGGGCCGTTACAACATTACCGCCAATTCGGTGGCACCTTCAGCCCGCACCGGTATGACCAGCGCTGTACCTGAAATGGCAGAGCGAATGGCCAAGCCTGAGGATGGCAGTTTCGATCATTTTGCCCCGGAGAATGTATCCAATCTCCTGGCGTGGCTCGCCAGCGCTGAAGCTGCGCATGTGAGTGGGCGTGTGTTTGAGGCGGAGGGTGGTCGCATCTGCATTTGCGATGGCTGGCGCACGACGGATGGTGTTGACCGCGGTGCACCCTGGCCGCCAGCCGAAGTCGGTGAGGCGGTGAAGGCATTGCTGGCTAAGGAAACACCTGCGCAGAAAGTCTGGGGTACATAAGGCTAAAGGCTGATCGGAGCAACTATGGAATTCGCATTCACACAAGAGCAGGACATGATCCGCGAAACGGCGGCGGCGTTTCTGGCGGAGGTTTCCGATAGCGCCGCGATTCGTCGTGCGATGGTGACCGATACTGGATACGATCCGCAGTTATGGAGCCGGATCTGCACCGAGATGTACTGGCAAGCCATTCATGTGCCAGAGGCTTGTGGTGGCATGGGACTGGGTTATGTGGAGCTCGTGGCCACGATGGAACAAATGGGCCGCAGACTGCTGTGTTCACCCTTTTTCGCTACCGTTTGCCTGGCCGTAAATGCACTAAGAGTGGCTGGCAATGAGGCTCAGCAGGCACACTGGCTGGGGCAGATTTGTGAGGGTAGTGTGACAGCAACGCTGGCGTTCAACGGGGGTTCCCGCCACGAGGATGCGGAAGCGATCACAGCCACTTGGCAACGGGATGGCGATAGTTATGTGCTCAACGGCGACTACCGCTACGTCATCGATGGCCACAGCGCCGATCTGTTGATTGTTGCCGCTCGCGCTGAAGGTACTAGCGGCGCGGAAGGTATCAGCCTGTTCTTGTTACCGGCACATACGGTTGGTGTCACTCGTGTGTGGCTGCCCACCATGGATCAGACTCGCAAGCAGGCAACAGTTCAAATGTCAGGGGTCACTCTTGCCCAAGATGCACTCATGGGCGAGCCGGGCCAGGGCTGGGCGTCACTGGCTAAGATTATCGACCTGGCGACCATTGCGTTGGCGGCGGAACAGGTGGGAGGCTGCCAGCAGTTGCTCGATATGACGGTGGCTTATACCAGCGAGCGGGTCCAGTTTAATCGCACCATTGCCAGCTATCAGGCGGTAAAGCACAAGGCCGCGGATATGATGTTGCAAACGGAAGTGGCGCGTTCGGCGATCTACTATGCCGCCTGTGTCGCCCAGGAGGCGCTGGAAGGTGGCCCGCTTGCGGGTGAGCTTAGTGAGGCGGCCAGCGTGGCCAAGTCCTATTGTTCTGACGCCTATTTTTCCATTGCCGGTGATTCTTTGCAGCTGTTTGGCGGAGTGGGTTTTACCTGGGAATACGACGTGCACCTGTATTTCAAGCGTGCAAAATCATCCGAGCAATTGTTGGGTAATGGCGCGCTGCATCGCGAGCGTCTGGCCAGCGCGTTGCTGGATTGAGGGGAAGACCATGAAATTGAGTTTCAGTCCCGAAGACGAACAATTTCGCCAGGAAGTCGCCGGTTGGCTGCAGCAGAACCTGACTGGTGAATTCGAGAAGCTGAGGTATCGGGGTGGCCCCGGTGATGAGCATATGTTCCCTGAAGAACGTAAGGTGTGGGAGCGGACGTTGGCGGAGGGGGGTTGGACTTGCGTTGGCTGGGCAAAAGAATATGGCGGCCGTGGTTGTTCGATAGAGCAACAGGTTATATTTTTCGAAGAATATGCACGCGCCGGTGCGCCTGGCCGGGTGGGGCATATCGGTGAAGGACTGGCGGGCCCAACCATTATTGCTTTTGGCACTCAGGAGCAGAAGGAGAAATATCTGCCAGGTATCGTCGCCGGCACACAGTTGTGGTGTCAGGGTTATTCTGAGCCGAGCGCCGGATCTGACCTCGCTAATGTCAAGACCAAAGCGCGTTTTGATGAGGGCCGGGGTAAGTGGGTTATCAACGGTCAGAAAGTATGGACGTCCCTTGCCCATGAATCTGAATATTGCTTTGCCATAGCGCGTACTGAACCGGACTCAGTTGCCCACAAGGGCCTTGGCTTTTTCCTCATTGAGATGGACCAGCCTGGTATTGAAGTTAGACCGATTGAACAGATCACGGGTACCTCAGAGTTCAATGAGGTGTTTTTCGACGACGCGGTGTGTGGTGCCGGTGATATTGTTGGCGCTCCAGGTGACGGTTGGAAAGTCGCCATGGGTCTATTAGGCTTTGAGCGCGGCGTGTCTACCCTCGGTCAACAGATGCAGTTTCAGAATGAACTCGATGAAATAGTACGACTGGCTAAAAGTAATGGCGCAGCGCAGGATCCGGTAATTCGCCAGCGCATCGCTGGGGCTCACGCTGAATTGAAAATCATGCGCTATAACTCCATGCGCATTTTGTCCGGGCAAAGTGGCAGCGACGGAGCACTGCAAAAAGAGGCTCTGATCTACAAACTCTTCTGGTCCACCTGGCACCGTAGCCTGGGTGAGCTGGCCATGGATGTGCTGGGCCCGGAGTGTGAAATTCTTGAGGACGGCCCGTATGAGCTGAGCCGCCTGCAATCCATGTATCTCTTCGTTCGCTCCGACACGATTTATGGCGGTACCAACCAGATACAACGCAATATCATCGCTGAGCGGGGTCTGGGCATGCCCAGAGAACCCAAGGGCGCAGCCAAGTAACTAAAATAAAGGGACCCACCATGAACTTGAAATCACCCGACTATGTTCCGGGCCATGGCCTGATCAAGGGAAAATCTGTCCTCATTACCGCGGCCGCCGGTGCCGGTATAGGATTTGCAGCCGCTACTAAAGCAGCAGAGGAGGGCGCGCGTGCGATCGTGCTGAGCGATATACATGAAGGGCGACTTGTCGCCGCCGTGGAGAAGCTGAAAACGGAATCCGGTCTTGCAGAGGTCTACGGGAAAATAGGCAATGTTGCGGTCGAGGAGGATGTGCGCGCGTTGGTGGACTTCGCCGAAGACACAATGGCTGGTGTAGACATCCTCATCAATAATGCCGGGTTGGGAACATCGAAATTATTGATCGAAATGGAAGACGACGAGTGGAATCGGGTGATTGATGTGACACTCAACGGCACCATGCGGATGACGCGCTGCATGATGAAAGTAATGAAAGCGCGCGGGCAGGGCGGGGTGATTGTTAACAATGCCTCGGTGCTGGGCTGGCGTGCGCAGAAAGAGCAGGCGCACTATGCGGCGGCCAAGGCAGGGGTGATGGCGTTGACCCGCTGTGCAGCGTTGGAGGCGGCTGAGTTTAACGTGCGCATTAACGCGGTGGCGCCTTCTATTGTGTTGCACCCTATGTTGCGTAAGTCAGCCTCGGAAGAGTTGTTGGCGGAGTTGGAGTCAAAAGAGGCTTATGGACGGGCGGCTGAGGCATGGGAGGTGGCGAATGTGATGATGTTTCTGGCGTCGGATTACTCCAGTTATATGACGGGGGAGATTGTGCCGGTTTCTAGTCAGAAAGGGTGATTTTTCCGCCTTGTTCCCGCTTATAAAGCGCCAGTATTAATCTTTACACTCTGAGCAAACCTAGCCCATCAGGAGATAACCCATGAGAGAAGCAGTAATAGTCTCTACCGCAAGAACCGGCCTGGCAAAGTCCTTCCGCGGCGGCTTCAATGACACCGAAGCCCCCGCTATGGGTGGTCATGCAGTACGCGCCGCAATTGAGCGCGCTGGCATCGATCCGGCTGAGGTGGATGACTGCATTTTCGGTGCCGCGGCCCAACAGGGCACCCAGAGTTACAACCTTGGCCGCCTGTGTGCCATAGCCGGAGGTCTCCCGGATACCGTCGCCGGAATGGCAATTGAGCGTCAGTGTTCCTCTGGTTTGATGTCAATCGCTACCGCAGCCAAGAGCATAATGTGTAATGAATACGATATCGCTGTTGCCGGCGGTGTGGAATCTATTTCACTGGTGCAGACCAAGCACAAGAATGCCTATCGCAATGTGTCAAAGGCAGTGACAGCTCTCGATTCCACCGCCTACATGCCAATGCTGGAAACAGCAGAGATAGTCTCACAGCGCTACAGCATCAGCCGCGAAGATCAGGACATCTACTCTCTGCAAAGCCAGCAGCGCACTGCCGCCGCACAAAAAGCCGGTGTGTTCAGCGATGAAATCGTGGCCATGAAGACCACCAAGGCAGTATTCAACAGGGAAACCAAAGAGACGACTTACGAGGACGCCCTTGTGGACAGGGACGACTGCAATCGGCCCTCTACCACCCTTGAAAGTCTTGCGGCCCTGGAGCCCGTATTCAAAGACGGGCAGTGGGTAAAGGCAGGGAAATTTGTGACCGCAGGAAACTCCTCCCAGCTGTCTGATGGGGCCTCTGCGTGTGTGGTAATGGATGGACAGCTGGCGTCACAGAAGGGCTTGTCGCCTTTGGGCATCTATCGAGGTCTTGCCGTTGCGGGGTGCAAAGCAGACGAAATGGGCATTGGCCCGGTCTTTGCGGTACCTAAGCTGTTGCAGCGACACGGTCTTAGTGTGGGTGATATCGACTTGTGGGAGTTGAACGAGGCTTTCGCCTGTCAGGTGATCTACAGCCGCGACCAATTGGGAATTGATAATGCCAGGTTGAACGTCAATGGCGGGTCCATTTCCATTGGCCACCCGTTCGGCATGAGTGGTGCCCGCATGGTCGGCCACGCCCTGCTTGAAGGAAAGCGCCGAGGGGCAAAATATGTCGTGGTAACGATGTGCATTGGTGGAGGAATGGGTGCCGCCGGTTTGTTTGAAGTCGCCTGACCGAGCAGGCTTCGGGGCAATCGTCCCGGGGTTTCTTTACATTTTCTGACACAATCACTGCTACCTGCTGTGCTACTATGGTAAAGCGGGAAGCGGGCTGATTCAGCCAGTTTCCCCGTCAGAATTGATCTAATGAAAGAGTGAGCTATGAAAAAACTGGGAGAACTGCTGATCGAACAAGGCAAGCTCTCCGAGCGTGATGTGGAGAGAGCCCTGCTTGCCCAGGTGGAAATGGGCGACATGGTGGGTCAGGTTCTGGTGAAGCTTGGTCTGGTCTCCGAGCAGGACGTGGCGCTAGCCCTCAGTCAACAGCTCGATATCCCCCTGCAACCGGGGAATGAGTACCCTGAAGAGCCCATTCAGATCGATAATCTGGCTCGCGATTTTTTGATCAACAACAATGTCGTTCCGGTTGCGATAACAGAGGCCGGGGTCAGATTTGTAGCGACAGTGCCACAGGATGCCTTTTTGGCAAAGGCCCTGGCGATGGCGCTGGAAACGCCCATCTTCCTTTCGTTAGGCCTTGAGAGCGATATCAGTAAAGCGATACAACGCTACATCGAGGATGACGAACAGGAGGACGCGGCGCTCGACGATCACTTCAGTGGTCAAAGTGACGACGATTTTATTGAGCACCTGAAAGATCTGGCCAGCGAGGCCCCCGTGATACGTCTGGTCAATCAGATCATTCACCGGGCGTTAGACATGAGTGCTTCGGATATCCATATTGAACCCTTCGAAGATGGCCTGCATTTGCGTTATCGTGTAGATGGTGTGCTGCAGTTTTATCCCGATCCGCCGGCCGGGAATCTGGCGGCGGCGATCGCTTCGCGGATTAAATTACTGTCGCAAATGAACATCGCCGAGCGACGCCTGCCTCAGGACGGCCGTATTATGACCCGGGTTAAGGGTCATGAGCTGGATTTACGGGTGTCAACAATCCCTACCGTTCACGGCGAGAGCATCGTGATGCGTGTGTTGGATCGCGAGAGCATCAAGCTGAATTTGTCGGTGATGGGATTCGGTGAGGAAAACCTGGAGAAGTATCAGGCGCTATTGTCCCGGCCACATGGCGTGCTGCTGGTGACCGGGCCAACGGGTTCCGGTAAAACAACTACCCTCTATGCCTCTCTTGCGTCACTTGATTCAGAATCACTGAAGATTATTACTGTTGAGGACCCGGTGGAGTACCAGCTCGAGGGGGTCAATCAGATTCAGGTGCAGTCTCAGATTGAGCTCGATTTTTCACGGGCATTGCGCGCCATCCTGCGCCAGGACCCGGATATTATAATGATTGGGGAAATGCGCGACACTGAGACTGCAAAAATAGGCGTGCAATCTGCGCTGACGGGGCATCTGGTGCTCTCTACTTTGCACACCAACACAGCTGCCAGTGCAATTACGCGATTGGAGGACATGGGCGTCGAGCGCTACCTCATCACCTCATCGGTAAACGGTGTGCTGGCTCAGCGGTTGGTGCGAACACTGTGTGAAAGCTGTAAAGAGCCGGTGGAGCTTGATGAGGCCTATATCAATCAAACCGGGTTGAGGCGCTATGTAGAGGCAGGTAAGTGCGTTGTATACCAGGCGGGAAGTTGCGCTCAGTGTATGAAGACAGGCTATCGGGGACGTACCGGCATACACGAATTGTTCGTGCTGGATGATGAAATGCACCGAGTGATTATGGAAGGTGCTGATGCAACGGTATTGCACCAGGCAGCCAGAGGTCAGGGCATGACCACGCTCTATGAAGATGGTCTGCGCAAGGTGCTGTTAGGCGTTACTTCCATGGAGGAAGTTCTGCGAGTCACCAGGGATCAGAGTGAGGAGGAGGCCTCTCCTTTGGAGCCTCACGTGATAATTCCTGCAGCCGAATTTATGTCGGTGTAATCCACAGCCATGCCCCAATTCAGTTACAAGGCCATAGGCCGTGACGGTAAATCACACGATGGCACGCTAGAGGCAGAGGGCCTGGAACTGGCGTCACGGCAACTGCGTGCCCAGGGTCTTACGCTGGTAAAACTAGAGGAAGGAATATCCGCCGCAGCGCGTGGTGGCGGCAAAGCCAGTGGGAAACCACCGGGGCGGCAAGAAATACTGTCTATGACCAGTGAACTGGCAGTGTTATTGCGGGCAGGCCTTCCTCTTGATCGCGCACTCAAGGTGCTGATCGATATGGCAGATCGACCGCAGATGGTCCAATTGCTGAATGACTTGCTGGGTGCGGTGAAGGGCGGCAAAGCCCTCAGTCAGGCGATGCAACCCTATGACGAGGTATTTGGTTCCTTTTATATCAGCATGGTTCGCGCCGGTGAGGCTAGCGGCAATCTGGCGGAGGTGTTGAAGCGCCTGGTAGGCTATCTCGAAGACGCTAAGGAGAATCGCGATACTGTTATCTCCGCTCTAATATACCCGGCGATTTTGGCTGTAGTCTCGTTGCTGTCGATTGTGGTGATGTTGGGTTTCGTCGTCCCCCAGTTTGAGGCCCTGTTTGAAGATATGGGAGAGGCTTTACCTCCTCTGACGCAAATGGTCATCGGCGGCGCAGATTTTATTCAAAGTTATGGCGTGATACTCCTGCTCATTCTTTTGGCACTGGGATGGTATCTGCGGAAATGGGCTTCAACAGAGCAGGGCAAGTTACGCTTGCACCGAAGCATGCTGAATATGCCGCTTGCCGGCGGAATACTATTTGAATTTGAGGTGTCTAAGTTTGCACGGACTGTCGGGACCCTCATCGGCAACGGTGTGTCGTTACTGAAATCTATTTCCATTGCCATAGATACCGTCGATAACCGCGTGATTAAAAGCGCGCTCGAGGTTTTGCCGCCGGCGGTAAAGGCCGGCAAGCGTATGTCAGTAGCGTTGGAGGAGACCGGTATGTTTACACCCATGGTCATCCAGATGATACGCGTCGGAGAAGAATCTGGCAGCCTGGATCAGATGATGCTGGAGCTGGCGACGGTGTTTGATAGCCATGTTCAGTCGGGCGTCAAGCGCGGTCTGGCAATGCTGGAGCCAATCCTGATATTGGCGATGGGCTTTATTATTGGCACCATTATTGTGGCTATTTTGATGGGTATTCTGTCTGTTAACGATCTTGCGGTGTGAAAAAAAGCAGTCGCACTCGTCGTGCCAGAGGGTGCATCCAAACAACCAACAGGTTTCGAGAGGGAAGTAATGAGCACATTCAATCGGTCAGAGAAGAGGTTGTTCGACCAACGAGGTTTTACCCTCATGGAATTGCTGGTGGTATTGGCAATCTTGGGCTTGCTGATGGGCTTGGTTGGCCCGCAAGTACTTAATCAGCTGGGTGGCGCGAAAACGAAGACGGCCGCCATTCAGGTCAAGGATCTGGAGCAATCCCTTGAGATCTATAAGCTGGATGTGGGGAGTTTTCCAACGAGTGAGCAAGGACTGGATGCCCTGGTGCGAAAACCTGCAGGTGTAGTGGGCTGGAATGGACCCTATTTGAAGTCTGATGTACCACTTGATCCCTGGAACAAAGAATATATGTACAAGTATCCCGGCGAACGTGTCGAACTGGATATTTCCAGCTACGGCCAGGACGGCTCTCCAGGGGGAGAGGGGGAGGATTCAGATGTCGGTAATTGGAACTAGCAGGATAATGTGCGTGGCCATGTCATAGCGTTCAGCGCGATTATGAATCCACAGAATGAGGCGGCGGTCTCGCGTAAAAAATCCGGTCGCGCTTTCACATTGGTAGAACTGGTCGTTGTCATTTCCATTGTGGGCTTGTTGCTCGCGGCTTCGGTCCCCGCGTCTGTTCGTTTCTATGAGTCTATCCAGTACAGGCAGGCAATACGCGACGTAATCATCGCGTTGGGATCGGCACGCTACAAGGCGGTTAATTCTGGCAGGGCACAGGATGTACTCATCAACCCTGAAACCAATGTCGTGCGACTGAATACCAAGGTGTATCAACTCCCTGCAGATTTTCGCATTGTGGTGAGCTCTGCTGCGGAGATTAATCGGGACACAGAAGGCGTCTTTCGATTCTACCCTGACGGTGGTTCCAGTGGCGGAGATATTGAAATAGCGCAACCCAGTGGGGCCGGGGTAAAAATTTCGGTGGATTGGTTGGTGGGCCGGGTGACTCAAGAGCGATATGCCTTTGACTAGGCCCATGCCAAAACGCCATGCCGCTGGGTTTTCTCTGCTGGAAATGGTGGTCGCAATGGTGATGTTGGCACTGGCTCTGGGTGTCTTGTATCAGGGCGCCAGTGGCGCCTCGCGCAATGTGCGCATCGATGAAAAATACG
>JAPKAY010000073.1 GCA_028825045.1 Halioglobus sp. | reverse complement strand
CTCCAGGGTATCTCGCGTCACTGTGGCCTTGCGCGCAGTCATTGGTATCTCCACTGGTATGTCTACGGGGAATCTGCCCCCCGAAAAGCGGCTTATTATAAGGCAACGCGAGGCTGAATTCACTGGCACTATGGCAGGTGAGGTATTACCCTGAGGCGCTGTCGTCAGCCTCGAACTGCTCCAAATGCCGCATCCAAAATCTTTCCATCAACGCATCCTCATTTGGTTCGATACGCACGGCCGTAAAGACCTGCCGTGGCAGCGCGACACCACTCCCTACCGGGTTTGGGTGTCGGAAATCATGCTGCAGCAGACTCAGGTAAAAACCGTTATCCCCTATTTCGAACGCTTTATGGCGGCCTTCCCGGATGTGCAGACACTGGCGAAGGCGGCCGACGACGAAGTGCTACACCTGTGGACCGGACTAGGGTACTACGCCCGTGCGCGCAATCTGCACAAGGCAGCAAAGCAGGTGGAGCGGGAGGGGAAATTCCCCGACACGTTAGAAGCCCTCTGCGAATTGCCGGGGGTGGGTCGCTCCACTGCTGGCGCAATATTAAGTATCGCCTTCGGCCAACGCGCCAGCATTCTCGATGGCAATGTAAAACGCGTGCTAGCGCGGTATCGCCGGGTAGAAGGTTGGCCAGGACAATCTGCCGTACACCAGCGGCTATGGGATATCGCCGAACAATACACTCCCACAAAACGCAGCGCCGATTACACCCAGGCAATGATGGACCTTGGGGCCACCCTCTGCACCCGCTCCGCACCGGCCTGCGATCTCTGCCCGCTGAATGCTGACTGCGAGGCACTGGGCGCCGACGATCAGCTCGCGTACCCCGGTAAAAAACCGCGTAAAGCCATGCCGGTAAAATCCACCCACTTCCTGATAATCCGCGACCGCGACGGCGACATCTGGCTGGAAAAACGCCCCGCCAGAGGCATATGGGGCGGGTTGTGGTGTTTTCCCGAGGTGGACTCGCCCGCATCAGGGAGCGTGCGCTGCATGGATTTATGGGGCACAGAACCTACCGAGTTAGAGGTGGGCACCCGTTTTCGCCACACCTTCAGCCACTACCACCTGGATATCACCCCGGTAGTGCTGCAACTGGATATTGCGTCCCATGCAGTGATGGAAGCCTCCGGGCAGCTCTGGTATAACGTGCGCCAGCCCGCACAAATCGGTTTGGCCGCGCCTGTCGCAGCCTTACTGGAACAACTGGCAGCCTGAAACCCCACAAACGGAGAAATAGACATGTCTCGCATGGTTTTCTGTAAGAAGTATAAGAAGGAAATGGAGGGCTTGGATGCAGCCCCCTATCCCGGCGCAAAAGGACAGGAAGTCTTCGAAAATGTTTCAAAACAGGCATGGGCAGACTGGCAGAGCCACCAGACTATGCTGATCAATGAAAAACATCTGAGCCTGGCGGATGCAGAGGCGAGAAAATACCTGCAAGGTGAAATGGATAAGTACTTTTCAGGGGACGATTACGACAAGGCAGAGGGTTACGTACCTCCCGCCGAGTAGCCTCCAGAGCCACTGGGGCACTGGCTTGACTCATGCAGCCCATACGGGTTTAATACGCGCCACTTGCCACTCCACGCCGTGTTCAAGATTACGCCCAGATAGCTCAGTCGGTAGAGCAGGGGATTGAAAATCCCCGTGTCGGCAGTTCGATTCTGTCTCTGGGCACCATATTTCAAACACTTACGACCCCTTTCCAATTCCAACCACCTTTACGTCGCACTAGTTTTAGCCACTCCTACGACGGGATGCCAGAACAGGCCGCCTGGGACACTATTTTTGAAAAATCTGTCCCTAAATACCTGGAAACACCACTGAGTCCCATCAGCGCCCCACAGAAAGAATCGGCGGCAGCGCTTGGTAATTTCTAATCAGCAGCCCATTGATACCCCTCTATGGACCCCGAAAATTCATTGGCAGATATATTAAAAGAGTCCCAGAAATTAGGGGAAGTAGGGGGCAGTTGATGTGCGCCCCAGTCTGATGGTTTCGAAGCTGACCACGACGCCTCGCTCTGCTGGAAGATCTTCAATATCTCGGTGGCTGAGATTGGATTTACAGCAGAACCAGAAGGCATAAAAATAATACCCGGGGGAACCGGTGGCGTTTACACGTATTCATGAACTGACTCTATGAGTTTCAGCGAGTTAACTTATCAGCACCCGATTTTTACCCTCCCGGCGACAATTGCAAGCAAGGTACAAAATTGTGTTCTAAGAAGATAAGTCTATACTGCCTACCAGCGCCATTTTAGGTGTCGAGTACGCACTAATGCGTGAGTGGTTAAAAACCTCAAAATTTTGTAGCCTATACTTTGATGGATTCTTTTTCTTTCGGGAGAACAGCATGCTAAAAAAAAGAAAATTGACAATTTGGTCGCTCGCTTTATTGATGCTAAGCGGCACTGCGATGGCAGCAGAAAAGCCCAATATTCTTGTTCTGTGGGGCGATGACATTGGTGTCTGGAATACCAGTGCCTATAACCGTGGTGGTATGGGCTATAAAACGCCGAATATCGACTCAATCGCGGATGAGGGCGCTTTATTCACCGACATGTATGCGCAACAATCCTGTACGGCTGGCCGGGCGTCATTCATCCTGGGCCAACAGCCCTTCAGGACAGGTTTGTTGACTATCGGTATGCCAGGCAGTGATCAGGGCATTCCCGACTGGGCACCCACCATCGGTGACCTGCTAAAAGAACAGGGTTATGCGACCGGACAATTTGGCAAAAACCACCTGGGTGACCAGGATAAGCACCTGCCCACCAATCACGGTTTTGATGAGTTTTTTGGCAACCTCTACCACCTGAATGCCGAAGAAGAACCTGAAACGTACTATTACCCGAAAGACCCTGAATTTCACAAAAAATTCGGGCCGCGGGGCGTGATTCATTCCTATGCCGACGGCAAAATTGAAGACACGGGCCCCCTGTCTAAAAAACGTATGGAATCGGTTGATTCTGAGTTCGGTGGGGCTGCTAAAAAGTTTATGGCCGCCGCGGTCAAAGCAGACAAACCTTTCTTTGTATGGATGAATTTCACCCGTATGCATGTGTGGACGCGCTTGCAGGAAAAATACCGGGGCATTACCGGAATCGGTCTCTACCCTGACGGCATGGTAGAACTCGACGACATGGTGGGCAGTTTTCTCGAAGAACTCAAAAAACTTGGAGTGGAGGAGAATACCATTGTCATCTTCTCAACCGATAATGGTGCGGAGAAGTTTACCTGGCCCGATGGCGGCTCAACCCCATACCACGGTGAAAAGGGTACGACCTGGGAAGGTGGGATGAGAGTGCCACAAATGGTCAAATGGCCCGGTACAATCAGTCCCCGCACCATCATTAACGACACTATGAGCCAGGAAGACTGGATGCCAACGTTACTTGCCGCGGCCGGCGTTCCTGATGTGAAAGAAAAGCTTGCGTCAAAAAACGGTTATCAGGCTAACGGCAAGAAGTTTCGGGTGCACCTGGATGGCTATAACTTCAAGCCGTATTTTGAAGGTAAGGAGAAAAAGGGGCCACGAAGAGAGATCATGTACTTTGCGGCCAGCGGTATGCTCAACGCGATAAGGGTAGACGACTGGAAAGTCTCATTTGCAACCGAAAGAGGTGCTATCAATGAGGCGTATCGAGAAACGCCCCAGTGGCCGGTCATCACTAACTTGAGAGCGGACCCCTTTGAAAGCGCCTCACGCAACTCTGGTTTGTATGTGCGTTGGTACGCTGACAATATGTGGTTGATGGTTCCCGCGCAGGTGTTTGTGCAGGAGTTCTTTGGCACGATTGCAGACTATCCATTCCAACCTGGCGGTTCTTTGAGTGCCAGCAATATTGGCTACGGCACAATCGAAAAGCAGAAAGCGATGGGTGGCCTCAAAAAGTTGATGGACATATCAGTGCAAAACTAGAGTCTGAGAAAACAATCGCCCGGGCTTGATACTCCAGCCCGGGCTTTTTTTTGGCCCTGATTAGTTAACTTATGTTGGCGCGAATAGTGGAAGACCGGAGCTGCCAAATAACGCAGATGGCGCTCAAAGTATCGTTAGGTCTATTATTTGCAACCATGGAAGTCACCGTTCCTTTTTGGCAGAATAATGGTGCTAGAGCACTTTTCTTCTGGAAGATTTCTGTCAAGAGGTTCAAACTCTAGGACATTCCGGAAATTCGAAGGTGTCTGCCGGTCAGACTACAGAAGCCTCATTCTGGACTAAAAACTTATCTGAAGAACGAAGGACTTACCCTATGACTCTAGATATCAATAAATACAAGCCTCTGGGTGACAAAAAGAATTCTGAGTATTTCCATGATTACCTCGGGCGTATCTATGAGCGTCGCCAAAGCAGCGGCCTGGATGATCTGCTTGGGGGAATCTGCGCGTTAGTAGTGCAAGTTGACACCGGCGACGCGGTCGCTTACATGCAAGAGCTATACCTGATGACGCCCTATCGGTTAAGCGATGTCTATCAAAATACAACACACAAATTCTATTTTTTAAAGGGCCATTCCGGACGTCCAAACTTTGTGATTCTGGAACCGCTGCAAGCAGCGTTTGAAGACGATCTCACTCGCTTGAATATGCTTTACCCAATGTCACGGGCAAAGCCGAATGCGCGCTATATTGGCGAAATATTTTCAACCAAAGACCTGAAAGCAACTCGCGAAATACTAGAATCGCATAGCATCAGATTCCACTACCCTGCAGAAACGGAGAACGAATTTTTTTCCAATAAGCATTTCAACTTTACCTTCCCCTCAGCCATGACAGGAAACCGTATTGGCTATACGCCGCACGACGCGTTTGACCTCGAAGCACTAGAACACGGTAAGCGAATCCAACTTTCGGGTGAGGACCAATCTACCCTGGATCAAGCTGCTGAAAACGCTGCGAGCCTGAATATCTCTAAACTGGTATTAGGTGTCGATCACATGGCCACACGAATACTTGCCGGCGAACGCGAAGATGCGATTCTGGAATTTTTGACGATGAGTAATTACTACTTTTGGGGCGCCTACAATATCAAAGATCAGAACTCATCAACCAACGTGAATCGCAACTACCAGGTCGGTGATGACAAACAATCGCCCGCGAAGGTTTTTACCGCTAACAATATACCGTCATTTATCAATTCTTTTGAGAATGCCCCAATGCCGACGGAAGACTTTGTGCGCAATTATGGTCGCCGAATGCACCATGTGGCTTATGAAATACAAGATGGCGATCATGCCGGTGGCGAGAAAAATATTGATTTCGTTGTCGATACTTTGAAGAATCAGGGTATCGATTTTCTGGCGCAGGTAGTCGGTGAATGTAAGGACACACCTAACCTTAAGCAGATTTTTTCCAAGCACTCCAAGTATTCCCTGCTGATAACGGAATACATAGAACGTTGTCATGGTTATGAGGGGTTTTTCACAAAGTCGAATGTTGCCGCGCTGACACAGGCAGCAGGTGAAGACGAACGTTACCAACATGGTAATGTCTTCGACTAATAGATGTGTCGGCCCCTGAAGTAGTTTACTTCGCAATAAATACGGCATTAAAGACTGTTAGTGCCGCTCCCACTCGGGCTGCGCCTTTCTGAACATTTCCCCCCTGAACTAAGGGGCAACCACACAGTGAGAGCTGGCTGTGGTCTGTCCCGGGTTTCGTATCCTTTACCAAGGGCTCAATAGCTCAATACTATTTAGTTGATATCTACAATTGAATAGCGCTATTTTCAGCTCGGCGTTATTCTCTTCGCCTTAGCAAACTAGCACTGGAAAAGGCGTTACCCATGACCGTAGTCAGCAGAGTTCCCCAGGTTGTATTCAAGACCCGTGTGCACGATGAGGCCGTTGCGGGAGATAACCCCTATCGATGGGAGGACAAGACCACCGCCGATCTGTTCGCCGGCAAGAAGGTAGTGGTGTTTTCGCTGCCGGGTGCGTTCACGCCCACCTGCTCATCCAATCACCTGCCACGCTACGAGGAACTTTACGCAGATTTTAAGCGTGAGGGCGTCGATGACATCATCTGCGTTTCGGTGAACGATGCTTTCGTAATGTTCCAGTGGGGCAAACACGTGGGTAACAAGAATATCTATTTGCTGCCCGATGGCAGTGGAGAGTTCACCCGTAAGATGGGCATGCTCGTAGACAAGTCCAACCTGGGCTTTGGCATGCGCTCCTGGCGTTACGCCATGCTGGTGGACGACGGGCGAATCGAAAAATTGTTTGTTGAACCTGAGTTTGGTGACAACTGCCCGACTGATCCCTTTGAAATGTCCGATGCCGACACCATGATGGCGTATCTCAAGGGTGGTGAATCCGACGGCGTGGCACAGCCCAGTAAGGCATTTGTTGGCTGAAGGCTATGGCGGCGATCGATACAAGCAATATCCGTCGCTGACCTCTCGCACTTCATATTTCTCAGATGCAGATCGCTGGATACAAATCCGACAAACTCGCATACGAACTCGAACTGGAACCCACGGTACAGGTATACTATCGGCCCCATTCGATGTCTTTATTCGCTGTCATCAGAGGTTGCTACGAACCTTTGATAGGATTCATCCCCAGAGGAGATAACTTCAATGCTTACAAAAACCATTCCTTTAGCTTCGGCTGTAGCAATAGCGCTTTCATTGTCACTGCCGTCAAGCCCCACCGTTGCCCAAGGAGAGTCTATGTCTAACGAATTTTGGTGGCCCGGTACACTGAACCTGCAGCCACTTCGTCAGCACGCTGCGGAGTCTAATCCACTCGGTACAGAGTTCGACTACGGTGAGGCATTTAACACCATCGATCTTGAGGTCCTGAAGAAAGAAATCGAAGCGGTTATGACGACCTCCCAGGACTGGTGGCCAGCAGACTATGGCAACTATGGTCCATTCTTCATTCGCATGGCCTGGCACAGTGCCGGCACCTACCGTGTGGATGATGGCCGTGGGGGTGCAGGCGGCGGGCAGCAGCGATTTGAGCCACTCAATAGCTGGCCGGACAACGTGAACCTCGACAAGGCTCGGCGTTTGTTGTGGCCCATCAAGCAAAAATACGGCAACAAAATTTCCTGGGCCGACCTGATGGTCCTGAGCGGTAATGTCGCGATGGAATCTATGGGCTTCAAGACTTTCGGGTTTGCCGGTGGTCGAGAAGATGACTGGGAGCCGGATTTGGTTTATTGGGGGCCGGAAACAGAGTGGCTTGCTGATGAGCGCTATCAGGGCGATAGAAAACTGGAGAAACCACTCGCCGCTGTGCAGATGGGTTTGATCTATGTGAACCCGGAAGGCCCAAATGGCAACCCGGATCCGCTGGCAGCTGCCAGGGATATCCGCGAAACCTTCGGTCGTATGGCGATGAACGACGAAGAGACCGTGGCCCTCATAGCCGGTGGCCATACCTTTGGTAAAGCGCATGGCGCGCATAATCCAGACGAGTGTCTTGAGTCTGTGCCGGCCGCTGCGGGCCTTGAGGAACAGGGCCTGGGCTGGAAAAATAAATGTGGGAAGGGGAATGCTGAAGACACCATCAGCAGTGGTTTGGAAGGCGCATGGACCGCCACTCCGACCCTGTGGACCAACGGGTACCTGACCAACCTGTTTACCTATGACTGGGTACAATCCAAAAGTCCCGCCGGTGCAACGCAGTGGATTCCTGCCGAGGGAGCGGCTTCTCAACTAGTGCCGGATGCTCACGATTCCGCCAAGCGGCATGCACCTATTATGTTTACAACGGACCTGGCATTAAAGTTTGACCCGAGCTATCGAAAGATTTCGAAGCGCTTCTGGGAGAATCCTGAGGAGTTTCAACTCGCCTACGCCAAAGCGTGGTTCAAGCTCACACATCGCGACATGGGTCCACGCACACGCTATCTCGGTGCCGAGGTGCCTGACGAACAATTGATTTGGCAAGACCCCGTTCCCGCTGTCGATTACGACTTGGTTGATACGGATAATATCGCTACGTTGAAGTCGGAAATCCTGGATTCCGGTTTGACCGTATCCGAACTCGTCAGCACCGCCTGGGCTTCGGCTTCCACTTTTCGCGGTACCGACATGCGCGGTGGGGCAAACGGCGCGCGCATTCGCCTCGAACCGCAAAAAGATTGGGCAGTCAATGAACCGCGTGACCTGGCCAAGGTGCTGACACAACTGGAGCGCATCCAAAGTAACTTCAACAAAGCGCATAAAGGTGGCGCCCAGGTATCGCTGGCGGACCTGATCATTCTGGGCGGAGCTGCTGCCATTGAACAGGCCGCAAAGAAAGCCGGGCAAGACGTGCAGGTTCCCTTCATCCCGGGACGCACGGACGCTTCGCAGGCGCAGACGGACGTGGTGTCTTTTGCTGTGCTCGAGCCAACTGCAGACGGGTTCCGCAATTACTTCAGTCAGGGCCAACGTAGATCACCGGCTGAAATGTTGGTCGACAAGGCGAATCTGCTGACCCTGGATGTGCCTGAAATGACTGTATTGATTGGCGGGATGCGAGTTCTCAATACCAACTTCGAGCAATCCCAGAATGGTGTGCTCACAGAACGTCCAGGCACTTTGAACAATGACTTTTTCGTAAATCTTCTCGACATGTCTACGCAGTGGTCAAAATCATCCTCCTCAGAGGGTTTGTACGAGGGCAAAGATCGCGCAACGGGTGAGCTTAGATGGTCTGCCACTCCTGTTGATCTTATCTTTGGATCAAACTCTGAGTTGCGCGCGGTTGCAGAAGTTTACGCGAGTGACGAAGCACAGGTGATGTTCGTACAGGACTTCGTGGATGCATGGAGCAAGGTAATGACACTGGATCGCTTCGACATGCGTTGATGCAGGCTTAACCAAGAGCTGCCGGTGGAATTTCTTACTTCAATCCCCCATCGGCAACTCAACCCCCGTAAATAGTTCAGGCAACCCTGGGGTTTTATAGTCGCCGCGTTTCTGCGGAAAATATCGAGAAAGTTGTACTACAGTTCGACGCTGTCGCACGCACTCCACTCGTTGCTGGGGGTAGATGATGAAGATGAGTTCAATGTTTTTCTTCAAGCGCATAATTGTTGGATTTTGGGCAATTTGGTAGATATCGGCATTTCTTACCGACTTCCTCGGTGGGCTCTACTTGTTAAATATCTTCACAGAGGCCTGGGTACCTCATTCAACCTATCCGGGGCTGGTTACTTCGCTGGCGCAGTATGATGCTCCCAATTGGTTACCGCGCGTATTGTTTGGCGGAATTTTCGCCTGGTCTTTATTGTCCGCACTCGCATTCTTTTTTGCAGCACTTACACCCGCTCAGCCTTCACAGCGCTGGCGTGCAAGAGTGAATTCAGCATTCATCATTTCATTGGGCTTGTGGTTCGCATTTTTTATCGCAGACCAAACAGTTATGATGTTCGACCTCGAAGAAAATCATATGGTGCAAGGAGGCTTTCAGTTGCTGACCTTCATGGCTATTCACCTTCTACCAGACGATTAACGTTATGAGAGGGTATTTTGCTTCCCTCCATCTGCTTTCGGCGGGTGATTGATATAACTGGCGAAACAGATAAACGGATGGGGTATACCATAGGCGCCGTCGCCGGGCTCATAACCCCCATTCAATATTCCCAACACTTTCACTGGGTAAGCATCAATATCGGAAAGGAAAGCATACTCGATCCCGTTTTTGTCGATAAACAACTGCTGCAGCGAAGGGTCGTCGTGGGTAAGCACCACTACTTCTATTCCAGCTTCGTGGAAAGCCGCCAGGTTCTTCTGCAGTTGCATGAATTGCACCATGCAAAAAGGTCACTAGTCAGCAGAGCGGTTAGCGATAAACACCATGCCCTTGTCGTGCACGAACCCATCTCCGCTGGTTAGCTCTTGGCCTTGATCAAGCGTCTTAATAGACGGGAAATTTTCGCCAACGACGAGCCCCGAATCGAAGGTGTCTGTGTCTGCCAAGACATACATATCTGCGGTAACAACCTCCTGGCATTTTCCCCACAGTTGACCTTTAAACAGGTAGCCAGCACCGCCGGCGGAGGTGTCAGTACATTTTAGTAGTTTATTAAATGCACCCAGAGCGGCGCTCCCCCGCTTTGAGGGTTGCACAAGAAGGCCTGACATCTAAAGTCACAAAGTGCTTATGAGCGCACTAGCTCGAGGATCAACTGCTCCATAATTCTCTCAGCATTCGCAGCAACCGTTAGCGCCGGATTAACCGCGCCCGCTGAGCCTGGCAGCAAACTGCTATCGACAACAAATAGGTTCTCGTAGCCGTACAGTCGGCCGAAATGGTCACATGCATCTCCCATCACGGTGCCGCCCAGTGGGTGCCAAACGGTTGGGCGCCCGATCGTGCCTGATATATTTGCGCCACCGGACTGCTTCAACAAACGAGTGAAACTGTCAGTTCTAGCCTGAGCGGATGGCGTATTCGTGTCCGCTGGCCAGTGCACAGTTAGTTTGTCCGCTGCGCTGTCATAGCGAGTTTCTCCCAGACTATCGGGCACCGACATCGCCAACTGAACCTGAACATTTACAGGCACGCTCGCTGGAGCATGCATATAGGTAACTGGATGTGAAGCACTAGAGTCATCAACTGCAGCGATGCAAGCTGGACCGCCTTGCGCAGCACTGACTGCGTTTTTCGATAATTACAGCTTCAATTCATCCCCATTTGTTCCCCAGTTCTGACCTATTCGGTCATTGGCTCCATGCAACTCCCTGGCGGCCTGGCTTTTCAACAGGAGTTTGCTCGTGTTTAGTGATCCCGCGGCGAGAATCAGATGACTCGCGCGAAGCTCATAACGCTCTGACTCTGTCCCCTCGGGCTGAATTCGCCTGCACGTTATCAGGTATCCGCCATCACTTTGCTCACTGAGCATCACAACTTCGGTAAGGCTTCGTATCTCAACATTCCCGGTTGCGAGTGCATCGCGCAGATAATTTTTATCGGTAGACAACTTGGCACCGCTGTTACAGCCGTAGATGTATTCGCTAACCGAGGCCGCTGCAACTCGCCGCCCCTGAATCTCCTCACGAATAATGTCCCAATCGAAACCGGTAAAGGGCATACTCACTTGAAAACCAGCAGCAGATGTATCGGCTATAACCGCGCGCTGCACAGCGTAATTGTCAGACGCGAGCACATCAGGCGGTATTCGGCCGGCTTTTATCTGCGCGAGAACGCGAGGATAGTAAATTTGATCCATATCGTCGTAACTAATTTACGGAAATACCGTATCAAATGTTTGTCTTCTCGGCTGGATGAGCGCTCCACCATAA
>JAPKAY010000004.1 GCA_028825045.1 Halioglobus sp. | reverse complement strand
CGGAAATACCGTATCAAATGTTTGTCTTCTCGGCTGGATGAGCGCTCCACCATAAACTAAAGAGCCGCCTCCCACCCCGGCGCCACAGGCAGCATCCAGTGTATCTTCGCTCACCCGTTCTATCATTCCAGCCCAGGGTGTAGTGGTACTAAAACCGGTCAAACCATCAGTCTCACCGAACCAGGTTTTTCTTCGATCGGTGTCAGACAAATTCGGAAAGGTATCAGGGCCCTTCTGCGTCCAATCCTGTCCTCGCTCTAAAACCATCGTCGGGATTCCCGCCAAACCCAAGCGTAACGCAGCAACAGACCCTACAAACCCTGAACCGATTACGACCGCCTGTCTGAACGCTGGATCTGGACTGGATCCGTTGCTGCAACCCACGGCAGTCGCCGCGGTGATCAATGCTGAACTTTTTATGAACTTTCGCCGGGTAAGGTTTTTCATTCTGTATTTATCTTCGCGGTAGCTGCTAAGCCCGGTATAGGCTTCTATTTGGACTGAACGCACGTCGCTTTTTATTTATTATAGTTTTGATCAGCTTGCCAATCAGGTGATAACATCTCCTATAATCAGGTGACTAAATTGGCCACGCACTACACGCCATGCCTATTTGTACATAACAATAAAACAGAAGGTACAAGCTTTATAGATCCACTCAAAAGAGTAGTTTCCGGTTTTGACCCCCTACGCTCGTCTATTGAATGCCGGCATTGAATTCGGCCTTCATGTTTCCATGGTCAGCATACTTTTGATGGTCACAACAAAAACCTTTACCATATTTTTTATAGCAACAAATTCAGAGGCAACCTGTATGACTTTCTTACCGCGCTCCATAATCTCGACACTCCGCACATGTACACTGGCCATGCTGGCAGCCACTGGTGCTAATGCTGCGGATAAACCCAACATACTGGTGATCTGGGGCGACGATATAGGCACCTGGAATCTTAGCGTCTACAACCTGGGCTCCATGGGCTTCCAGACACCCAACATTGACCGTATCGCCAACGAGGGAGCGCTGTTTACAGACTACTATGGCGAGAACTCATGTACCGCTGGTCGTTCTGCATTTATAACCGGTCAACACCCGGTTCGTACAGGACTCACCAAAGTGGGTAGCCCCGGCCGGGAAGCGGGCATGCAAAAAGAAGACCCGACCATTGCCGGACTATTGCGGCCGCTGGGTTACGTGACGGGGCAATTCGGAAAGAATCACCTGGGCGATCGAGACGAACATTTGCCAACACAGCACGGATTCGATGAATTCTTCGGTAATCTCTATCACCTTAACGCCGAGGATGAACCAGAACACGCTGATTACCCCAAAGACGCCATATTTCAAAAACTGTTCTCTCCCCGCGGCGTCATCCACTCCTTCGCTGATGGAAAGGTCAACGACACCGGCGCGCTTACCAAAAAGCGTATGGAAACAGTGGATGAGGAAATTACCACGCAAGCAATCAAGTTCATGGACAAAGCGGTGAAAGAAGACAAACCGTTCTTTGTTTGGTGGAACTCGACGCGTATGCATATCTGGACTCGTCTAAAAGAAGAGAGTGTGGGTCTATCCAAAAGAGGTGGACTCTACGGTGATGGACTCGTTGAGCACGACAATCACGTGGGACAGTTACTCGATTTTCTGGATGAAAAAGGGATCGCGGATAACACTATCGTTGTTTACTCCACCGACAACGGCGCTGAAATATTCAGCTGGCCAGACGGCGGGACCACTCAATTTCGAGGCGAGAAAAATACAACATGGGAAGGGGGTTTTCGCGTCCCTGCGCTTATTCGCTGGCCTGGCATTGTCAAACCGGGAACGCGTTTTAACGAAATGGCCGCGCACAATGATTGGCTACCCACCCTGCTTACTGCGGCTGGTGTCAAAGGCATCAAGGAAAAACTGAAGAAGGGCTATCAGGCAGGCGCCAACAACTACAAAGTACATATTGACGGCTTTGACCTCACCGATTACCTCAACGGGAAAACGACAACCTCTCCGCGTGATACGTTCCACTATTTTACCGACGACGGGGATTACTCGGCGCTGCGATGGGGCGACTGGAAAATTATGTATTCCATACAAGAGGCTACGGGTAACGCGGTATGGCAGTACCCGTTCACTAAATTGAGAATGCCCCTACTGTTCAATCTCCGACAGGATCCATTCGAGCGCGCGCGGAAGGAATCTGGCGCCTATGAGCGCTGGTATTTTGAGCATATTTTCATGCTTTACGGCGCGGGGCTAGAGTCCTATAAATTTCTGACGACATTTCAGAAGTTCCCCCCGCGTCAAAAGCCTGACACGTTAGACATGAATGCATTGGCTGAGGAAATGATGGGCTACCAGAATCGGTAAGGCTCGGCGCCCAATGGGAGCGCGCCTTCGATATTATTGAAAATGGCGTGTTTCACCCCGAGGATTTTTTCGTCTGCGAACGGGTACAGTTGGGAAAGCCCTCAGACGCTAATACGCCAGGTAGAGCTCTTTGTCGAAGGGGCCCGCACAACGCTGGATTCTTTGGGTCCTTGGCAAAAGACTTTGACAGTCTAGTCAAATACCATCGTAATGTAAGCTACAAAAAGAATCAGGTGGACGATGCCGTGAATGATATTCGTCTTACTGCTGGAGAATGTCACCATGGCGGTCAGGATTGTGGTTACCAGGATGAGTGAATCGACAGGGCCAAGGCCCAGGACCACTTTTTGCCCGGTGACCAGGCCAATCACCAGGATTGCCGGGACTGTCAACCCAATAGTCGCTATGGCCGATCCCAAACAAATATTAATGGATCGCTGCAAGCGATCGCTGACCGCAGATTTGATGGCCGCCAGCCCCTCTGGCGCAAGTACCAGCAAAGCAATGACCACCCCCCCTAGTGCGGCCGGTGCTGCGAAAACAGCGACCTGGAAGTCAATAACTTGGGCCATGCTCTTTGACAGTAGAACGATGGGCAGCATATTGGCAACGAGCAAAGCTACATGAAAGCCGACTGAGTGGACTGCAATATCGTCGTGTGCATGTTCATCGCCTGATGACTCTCCCGGCGACATGAAAAATCCCCGATGACGAAGGGTCTGCATCACCAGAAAGCTACCGTAGAGCCCAGCCGACGTCAGCCCGGCAAACACCATCTGCGTAGTCGAGTAGGTACCCGGTTCGCTGGATTGCGTAAAATTGGGAAGTATTAAGCTGATCATTGCCATTGGAATTAACACCAGCAGAAACGTATTAGCGCCCTGTAGGTTATGCGCCTGCTCCAAATGGCGGATACCGCCACAGAGCAACGAAAGGCCTACCAATCCATTCAGCGCAATCATCAAAACTGCGAACATCATGTCCCTGCCTAGCTCCGGATTTTGCTCACCGTTAAGCATCACCGCGGAGATCATCACGACTTCTATACTGATTACAGACAACGTAAGGATGAGAGTACCGTATGGCTCACCCAGTTTGATGGCAAGACAATCGGCGTGATGAACGACACCAAAGGACAACCACAGCATTACGGGAAATAGCCAGCAGAAGTATAGAAGCGGCGTAACCCAGCCAGACATCGACGACAGCCAACCACCACCGAAAACAAAAAAGGCGGTAAGGGTAACTAAACCGGCTATCAGACCGGCTTCTTTCTTAACTGTGTCCAAAAGTGACCACGAGTATGTCTTGTTCATTTCTGCCCCATCTTTGTGAGCAAATTCTGCCACAGCGGGCGGAAGAGTACTAACTACCAATTAGCTCCAGTGAGGATAAAACCTGGTGCTGCCTGGTGCCAGTTTACAATATAGGGCCGCAGGCCTTCGGGATGCGTTAGCATGTCATTCAATGCATTTAGGTAGGTGATTTTACAATGGTCCCTTTTAGCAACAGAAACGCTTTAGGAAATTAGCTATCCGAGCACCCAATACAGCGGGTGCTAGTGGGATCAACACCCAGCCTGGCAGCACTAATTTCCTCACCGCAACTATGGCAATATCCATAATCACCTGCATCCATGCGACGCAATGCACCGTCGATTTTTTGCAACTGAAGTAGCCTCCGGCGAGCCGTTTCTTGCGCCATCTGTTGAGCCTGCATGGCGTCCATACGGGAAAGCCGCCCAACCATTGACTGGTCTAACGTAACGGTGTCCGCGGCTTCCTTGTTCGCATCACTCAGTTGCTCTATCTCTTCTCTGAGGGATATCAACGCCTGCCGAAAATTATCCGTCTGTTTTTTCCCCATGGTTGCCTGCCTCGTACCGAAACGGTTATTTGCTAATCCTTAGCAGATACTAACTATCCTGCGATTGTATTTAACATTCAATATCCAGTCTGCTAGATATCAATAAAAGTTCAACCTTGCCCTCAAACATGTTCTCGAAAGGATACAGAGGATCCCCGTTTGCAAAATTCAACAATCTTCCCCCCGTCATCAAAATAGAATACAAACATATATTGATTGTTTTAACGAGAGCCGTTTTTGAACACAGCGTCCCCCTGTGATTCAATCAAGGCTCTGTTTTCGGTAGCGGTAAGGGTACGAATTTTAAACTTTATCCGTTCAGGAAACTTACTCATCCGTGGTAGACGACATACTCCTTGTCCCAAAAATTTTCTCACACAGTAAAGCACCAAGAATCACCCCTAGCGCATTCGCCACTAGGTCTAGCACCGACATATCTCTGCCCGGCACGAACGACTGTGCTATTTCTAACAGGCCGCTGTAGGCGATTATGCCGAGACACAGATATCGGTACTGGCTGGCAGACAGAAATAGTCGATAGGCCAATACGGCAAAAAGGCTATATGTCAGAAAGTGTGCGAGCTTGTCGTAAGAACCAATAAAAGACCCGCTGCCCTGACGCAAGGATGCAAAAGCAACCAGCACCGCATAGGAGGCAAAAATCAGGGTGCTGCGAACACGAATTTTCAAAGTGTATCTTCCAACAGTATGGCAAGGGGCAGAGTCCTTCAAGCCCGCATGTAAAACAGGTTAAAGTAGGCGCTGATAGTTTACCGCATGGAGCAGCAGATATATGGCCATTGTTTTCATCGTTAATATTCTGGTTATCGCACTGGCTGTGATAATCCATTACGAATTTTTGTACCGAATCACAGTGCTGATGCCGCGGCTGAAGATACGCCATCGTTTTCGTATCGTATTAGGCGTATTCCTCGCGCTAACCGCCCACGCTGCCGAGGTGTGGGTTTTCGCTATTTCCTTTTACCTGATGAACAAATCCCAAAACTGGGGGACTCTCGAAGGCAATTTTGATGGCAGCCTATGGGACTGTGCGTATTTTTCCTTCACCACCTTTACCACACTCGGCTTTGGAGATATCCAGCCTATGGGTGACCTACGATTCCTTACCGGACTGGAATCATTGACGGGGCTGGTGCTCATTACCTGGACCGCATCTTTCCTCTATCTTGAAATGACGCGGTATTGGAATGAAAACTAAGATAATGACTTGGAGGAATTGGCATTTGATTGTCGGTAGTCTGGGCCTGCTGATTTTTGCTCTGCAGGGGCAATATATGACCAGGATACTGGTTGTAACAGACCTACCGGACGCAGCCCGGATGATGTATCGCTCCGCACACATTTACCTGATGATCGCCTGTGTTGCGAATGTCTGTGCCGGGTATTTTGCGCCCCATACTGCGGTGACGAACCACCTGCAACGGTTAATTCGCCTTGTGATCCTGGTATCACCGGCAATGTTCATTTGGAGTTTTTTCAACGAGTCGACTATCAGCGACCTTGATCGGCCTATCGCCACCGCCGCACTGTATCTTTTATTCGGTTCTGCGGTGCTTTTATTTCTGCATGATGTCTACCGCAGAATGCGGGGAGCGCCCACTGGCTAATTGACGTACACGACGCCGGGGCTCCCGGGCGTGGCTGCAACAATTTCACCGATGATTCTAGTCTGGGCATAGTCGCGCTGACGCAGGTCATCACAGAGTGCTTGGACGTCTGCGCCAGGTATCGCAATGAGTAGTCCACCGCTGGTTTGCGGATCGATCAACATTTGCAGGCGAGCCTCGTCCACGTTTTTTGAAGGCCGTAACAATTGCTCCGCGCTGCGCGCATTGGCGGCGTGCATAGTGCTGACGATGCCCGCGCTAATCTGTTCGATGGCTCCACTGAACAGTGGCAAATCTGCTAATTGCAGACGGGCTCCGAGGTCTTCCCCCAGCATTTCCAGCAAATGCCCCAGCAACCCGAACCCAGTGATATCGGTACAGGCGCTCGCACCGTGCGCCAAAGCCAACTCTGCAGCGGCGCTATTACTCTGCAGCATCGAGGAGATTGCAGCACTCACATCGCGTCCATCAGCCGCCAGTTGCATATGCGCGGCAAACAAAGTGCCGATACCCAAGGCTTTGGTCAGCACCAGTTGATCGCCGGGTGACGCACCCAGTTTATGTAAAAGCCTATTATCCGACGCCATCGATATGCCATTTACCGCAAACCCGATATTCAGCTCGGAGCCCTGCATACTGTGCCCACCACTCAACTGGCAATCCACAGCGGCGAACTCAAACAGGGCACCTGCTAAAAGTTGTTCCAATTCCCGTCTCAGCATTGGGTCGCTGGCATAAGGAAGGGTGACTGCCGCCAGGCCAGACACGGGCTTGGCGCCGCAGGCATAAAGATCACTGAGAGCATGGTTAGCGGCAATGCGGCCCATTTGCCAGGGGTCACTCACTATTTGACGCAAAACATCCAGGCTCTGTACAACTTGTGAATGCGGTGGCGCGGGTATCACTACAGCGTCATCTGCAGTGCCCACCGAATGATTCGGATAATCCCGGCCGAGCTGCGCAAGGGCGCCGCTTAATGCAGTGGCCCCCACTTTAGCGCCACAACCACCGCAGATAGGTTGCTGCGCGTCGCCCTCGGATTCCGGCAGGCGTCCCCAGTTGCCCACTGGCATACTGCTCGGTAAATCTTCAAAACGCGCCATAAATGCCCGATCTATTCTATTCTTCCAGTGCCACACCCATTTACCCGTGGCGCTGAAAGGGCCTCTATCCGCCGCGGCCAGTTGGCCGCCCAGGGAAATCAGGGACAGAAACCGCGCCTGCGGCCGATGTGCCCGCAGCGGCTTTTCCAATAGGACGGCTCGCAGATTGTGTGCCAGTGCTGGACCCTGGCGCACCGCATAGACACCCGCTTTTGGCCGCGGGTGATTAACCTGCGTTGCGATATCACCCGCACCAAATACATGATCGTTGTGCAATGCCTGCAGTGTATCGCGCACTGCCAGAAAGCCGTGATCATCGGTTGCCAGGCCGCTGGCGGTGATCCAGGGCGCAGCGGCCGCACCGGTACACCAGAACAGTTCATCATAAGCTGCCCTTTTGCCATCGGTCAGCACAAGACAATCTGACTCTACGGCAGTTACTCTAGCGTGCAACTGCACCCCAATGTGTTGATGCTCAAGGGCCGCCATTACCGACCGGCGAGCGCGAGTATTGTAGCTTTGCAGAATCTCAGGCGCCGCACACCACAGATCGATCGCTGTCGGAGTGCCCTTCAATCGATGTGCCATAGCCAGCGCCAATTCCACGCTCCCCGCGCCGCCACCTACCACAGCGATCCGGGACGCGCGTACAGCGCTGCTGGAAACAACCCGCTCGTGCAATGCCTGCCAACGCTGCCACAGTTCCGCCACCGGCTTTACCGGTGTGACGTATTTCCTGGCGCCAGGCACCGTATCCAGCTCCGGCTGGGAGCCAACATCTATACTCACTACGTCGTACTCTATTGCAGGACGACCGGCCAGAGACAGGCACTTCGCTGTCGGGTCCAGCGCATGAACTTCCGCCGCAACAAAGCGCACACCCGCCCACTGGCACAGGCGCGCAAGATCGATGTGTGTTTGTGCAAAATTGTAATGGCCAGCGATAAGCCCAGGCAGCATGCCGGAATAGGGCGAGTGACTGTCGGGGGATATCAGCGTTATTCGCAGGCCCGCTATGGGCTTCATAGCCAGCATGCGCAGGGCGAGAACATGGCTGTGACCGCCCCCAACCAACACCAGATCGCGACGCAGTTCAGTTACTCGCTGCACGGGTGCACCTCTTAAACCCTATTGAAATTGTCAGCGAAATGTCCGCCCGGCGGATCACCGACTATGCCGCTGCGCCGAGGCGATTACCGCCTGGCGATTGCCGACAAACAGCTGCTCACCCGAGCGTTGTGAAAGTTGATATTCATACATTGGATCGTAGTATTTTTCCAGCAGCACCGCGATCCACTGCCGATGCCCGTCAAGTTGGCCATCCTGCCACTGCCGTGCAAATGCCCCGGCCATCAGATCGCTGACCTGCTGGTGTAACACCCCGCCGAGGCGCTTACGAATTCTGGCGAGGTCAGCCTGAAGTTTTTCGCAGTGCAAGCGTGGACCATCCTCCAGGCGCAACAGTGCATAGCGCTGCCCCAGATCTACCACATAGTCGTCGATCACAACATCAATCCGCTCTTCAAGACTTTGTTCTACAACCAGCATCGGCGCGACTCTCATTTTATCTCGCAGGGATTCAGGCAGTGCCAGCGAACCTATCAATCGACCTTCGTCCTCCAGAAAAATCTGCTCCTGATTCTTAGCAAGGAGTCTCATCAATGCAATGCTCAAGCTATTTTCGAAATCGATCTGACTGGGTTGAGGTGTAGGCATCTGACCAAAGCTGGAGCCGCGGTGATTGGCCAGTCCTTCCAGATCTACAGCGCGCGACAACTGCGCAATGACACGCGTTTTACCTGTGCCGGTCTTTCCGCTGATTAGAATAAAAGAGGATTCATCTACCCCCCGCTCCAGTTCCTCCAATAGAAAGCGTCGCATTGCCTTGTAACCACCAGTCACCAGAGGGAAATCAATCCCAGCCTCACGCAGCCAGCGCTGCACGGTTTGCGAACGCAGCCCGCCGCGAAAGCAGTACAGATATCCCTGGGGGTGTTGCTGAGCGAAAGTCACCCACTGCCCGAGTCGCTCGTCTTTCAAATCGCCACTGACCAGCTGGTGCCCCAGTTCAATGGCGGCCTCCTGTCCTCGGTTTTTATAGCAGATGCCAACTTTGGCACGCTCATCGTCGCTCATCAGAGGCAGACTGAGGCTGGTGGGAAAAGCGCCCCGTATAAACTCTGCAGGTGCGCGCATATCCATCATGGGCGTTGGGTTGAGGAAGAGCGATCGATAGTCATTTGTGTCGGGACGCTCAGGCATAATTAAAGACTATTCCGCCTCGCCGCCGAACAGAGCCAGAATTCGCTCCTGGAGTTCGGTAACCGCTTGTGACATCAGTACGAAATCGGCGTCCAGCCGCGCCGCTTGATCTGCCTCGGGGATTTCTTCGTTCTCTTTCATCAGTTCATCCGCGAACTTGAGCCGGCGCAGACACAGGTCTTCTGCCAGCACCAGGGAGAGCCGCTCATCCCAGCCCAGTGCCAGACGCGCGACCTGCTTACCTGCATGCAAGTGAGTTTCCACCTCTTCACTCAACAAATCAACGCCACGACAACGGACCACGCCACCCTCTTCCCCGAGTTCGCGCAACTCGCACTCTTGACCCAGCTCAAAGTCCTGCGGCAAATTACGGTGCAGTAGCCACGCTGTCATAACCGCAGTAGGCGCATTATTAACCTGCGGCAACAAGACGGGGAAACTGCCGATACATTCTCGCAGCAGGTTCAGAAATTCCTCCGCACGGGTGGCGCTGGCGGCGTCCACGAATATCCAGTTCGCTTTTACATCTATATAGGCATGGACATGGGTAGAACGGCTGAATGCGCGGGGCAGGCAGTCCTGCACGATTTCATCTTTCAGGTTGAGGCGTTCTTTGCGATACACCTTGCGCCCCTGTTCCGATTCGATTGCGGCAACTTTTTCATCCAGCTGCTCGCGGACGACCGTGGACGGCAACAGCTTCTCTTCGCGCTTCAGTTTGAGCAGCATACGGCCGGCAGCCGCATGCACCAATTCCTCAGATTCCTCGCCTAGAGGCGGCACCCAGCCTGAAGACTGGGCCTGGGATTTGGCACAGGGCACGAAGCTGCGCCCCACCAGTTTCTGCCCCAGCATTTCCGGAGAGAGATCGAAAGGCTTGGTCAGGCGGTAGGCGCGGACATTTTTGAACCACATGGGACGTTATTACCTCTCGGAAAAGTCGGGGATTGTACCTCAGGAGCGTACCAATACCAGCGCACATGCTCCAGAAAGACCTTGTACCGGAAATCCAACGCGTTACAGAGAAGAAAGCCATACAGTGTTCAGATTGTTAACCCGAGGGAGCCCCATAGCCGTTGTAAGCCTGGCGTGAAACGGCTTTAATCCCCAGTCCCATATAGAAATGGCGGCGAGCGTCCTATCACGCCCCGCTACCGAGGTGCAGTAACCATGTCCAGCCAGATAAAAACCAGTCCCTCCCGGCCCCGCAAGGCACGCGACGTACAGCAGTGGGACCGAGAAACGGATGTCGCCATTGTCGGGTTTGGTGGCGCCGGTGGTTGTGCCGCTATCGAGGCGGCAGATGCGGGATCCAGCGTTATTGTTTTTGAGGTAGCCAGCGCCAGCGGCGGTTCCACCGCCATGTCCAGCGCGGAAATTTATATGGGTGGCAGTGGTGGCACTCGGGTACAAAAGGCCTGCGGCTTTGAAGACAAGACAGAAGACATGGTTACCTACATGATGATGTCCGCCGGGCCACAGGCCGACGAGGAAAAAATCCGCAACTACTGTGAAAACAGTCAAGACCACTTTGAATGGCTGGTCGACATCGGCGTGCCCTTCAAGGACAGTTTTCACAAAGAGCGAGGCATCATGTGCCTGACCGATGACGGGTTACTGGTTACCGGGAGTGAAAAGGCCTACCCGTTCGCACAACAGGCGGAACCCTGCCCCCGGGGACATAATCTCTACGTGGAGGGTGACAACGGCGGCCCGCTGTTTATGAAAATTGTCACGGAAAACGTGGACAGGCGTGACGCAATTAGTGTCGAGTACGAGACTCGCGCACTGACACTCATTGTAGATGACGATGACGCGGTCATCGGCCTGGTCATACGCGCGGATCAAAAGGAACTCAATGTGCGTGCTCGCAAGGGTGTGATTTTGTGCGCTGGTGGCTTTGTCATGAATGAGGAAATGGTGGCCAAGTACGCGCCTATGTTGGCTGCAGGCAATACCCCGATCGGTAACCCCGGCGACACGGGCACCGGTATCATGATGGGCATGTCCGTGGGCGGTGCCGCGATCAACATGCATGAAGGGTTTATCAGTATTCCCTACTACCCTCCCGCGAGTATGACGCGGGGCATAGTAATAAACGATCAAAGCCAACGCTTTATTAACGAGGACGTCTACCACGGTCGTCTCGGTGCGTTCGTCCTACGCCAGCAGTCTGAGCGTATCTACTTTATCCTCACGGTAGAACAGTACGCGGACTACGAACGCGTCAGCTATATGGGCGCGGAAGTGGCCGGCACCGGCGAATCGGTGCAGGAGCTGGAAGAGGAACTGGGACTGCGCGAAGGTACCCTGCAACAAACGATCAAGGTGTATAACGAGGACTGCAATAAGGGCGAGGACACTCAGTGTCACAAGGCTGCCGAATGGCTGGAACCCTTGCAGCCGCCATTAGTTGCGCTGGATATCACCCCTGGACGAGGCACCTTCCTGCCTTACTTTACATTGGGCGGACTGGACACCCTGCCAACCGGCGAAGTGGTGAACCCACAGCGACAACAGGTTCCCGGCCTCTATGCAGCGGGCCGCACCGCCTGCGGCGTGGTGCGCACAGCGGCGGGTTACAGTAGTGGCATGTCGGTAGGCGACGCGACCTTCTCTGGCCGCCTGGCCGGCAAACAGGCAGCCCAGAGGAAAGACGCATGAAATATTTGCACACCATGATACGTGCGCGCGACCTGGAAGAAACCCTGGATTTTTACTGCGACAAGCTCGGACTGGCAGAGGTACGTCGATATGACAGCGAAGCAGGCAGGTTCACCCTGGTATTTCTAGCTGCCCCCGATGATGTCGAACACGCCGAGCAAAGACAGAGCCCCCTGGTCGAGATCACCTGGAACTGGGATACGGAAAACTACGATGGCGGCCGCAACTTCGGTCACCTGGCATACGCAGTGGACAACATCTACGACGCTTGCCAACGCATGATGGATAAAGGCGTAGTGATCAATCGCCCGCCCCGTGATGGCCATATGGCCTTCGTCCGCTCCCCGGATGGCATTTCAATCGAGTTGCTTCAGACGGGTGAGTCTCTGCCGCCTCAGGAGCCCTGGATGTCGATGGAAAACACTGGAAGCTGGTAGGCTCTTGGTATTTCGAAGCGCGTTCCTGTCTGCGGCCAGTTTAGACACCGCGCTAGTCTCGTAATTAGTCCGGGGCATGCAGAAAATTGAGGATCCACCGCGCCACACGCACTCCCTCATGGGTCCCACCCAAAGAAGCTATTCCCGAGGCGTAGACTTCCTCCCCAATGCGCTCACGTCGAAACGTCATAATTTCGCGTGAGTATTCGGTTATAAATTCCGGATGCCCCTGGAACGTCAGAATGTGACCTCCAATCTGACACACGGCATTCTCACAAAATCCGCTTCCTGCCAATACCTGTGCATTGGGTGCCGCCATCACCACCTGATCCTGGTGACTGACCAGAATATCCAGATCCGGGTCACCCTGATCGTGCCAGACAGGCGAGGTTTCAAAGTGATGGGTATGCAAACCCATTCCCCAGCCCTTAGATGATTTTTCTACCTTGCCGCCCAGCGCAACGGCCACCAACTGGTGGCCGAAACAAACACCCACCAGTTTTTTGCGCCTGTCATTCAGTTCCCGAACAAAATCCATGAGCGTCGCGATCCAGTGTTTGTCTTCATAGACTCCAGATTTACTGCCCGTGATAAGGTACGCATCGACTTCATCAATATCCGCCGGATACTGTTCGAGCTCCACGTCATACACCACAAATTCCAGGCTTGGATCCGCCTGTCTCAATAATGAAATGAACATATCAGGGTACTCCCCAAACTCAGGCACCCACTCGGGCCGTACCGCATCCGTTTTCAAAATACCCAGCTTCATTACAAGATTTCCCGCGCTGTTTTTTAACCGTTCCAGCCATTAGCATCGTAGCATCCGCTGCGCTGTCCATACCACCACAGGGCTGGTAATGTGTGGCCACCTGCAATTATTCGGTTACTACCTCGTGCTACCTGCTAAACTTATTATCTCGGGACTGTTGCTCTACATTCCCCTTCTATTCACGGCCTCCGCAGCCGCCTTTACAGGCTCCGGTTCCTGCCAGGGGTGCCACGCCGAGGAATTTGCTTTGTGGGAAGGTTCCCACCACGATCTCGCCATGCAACTGCCGAATCCCGATACCGTGCTGGGAAACTTTGACAACACAACCTTTACCTACAACGGCATCACTACGCGATTCTTCCGCGACGGTGAAAAATACATGGTCAATACCGACGGGGAAGACGGCAAGCTACAGAATTTTGAAGTCGCTTATGTCTTTGGCGTTGACCCCCTACAGCAGTACCTGTTGCCACTTTCGCGGGGGCGATTGCAGGCACTGAGTATTGCATGGGATGCACGCGCTGAATCAGGAGGTGGCCAACGCTGGTATCACCTGTATCCGGATGAGCCCATTGACTTCAAAGACCCGTTGCACTGGACGGGCACGTACCAAAACTGGAACACCAGCTGCGCGGAGTGTCACAGCACCGACCTGAAAAAAAATTATCAGGCGGACACGCGTTCCTTTAATACGCAGTTCGCAGAATTGAACGTGGGTTGCGAGGCTTGCCACGGTCCCGGAGAAGAACATCTGGCGTTGGCCGAACAAGGAAAGTTGAAAGACAGTGAACACGGCGGCTTTCCCACTGACCTGGCCCAACGCGGAAAATGGTCCCTACCGGCGAATGCCACTATCGCCAAGCGCACAACGCCGCTGCAGTCCAATGCCCAGATAGATAGTTGCGGCCGCTGCCATTCCCGCCGTGGCACGCTGGGCGACTACCATTACGGCGCAGACCTGCTCGACACACATCGTCTCGCTCTACCCCAGTGGCCGCTCTACTACCCCGATGGCCAAATTCTGGATGAGGACTATGTCTATGGCTCGTTTGTGCAGAGTAAAATGCACCAGGCCGGAGTGGTGTGTAGCAACTGCCATGAACCTCACAGCCTGCAATTGCGCGCTTCGGGCAACGACGTGTGTGCCCAATGCCATGTGCCTACGGAATATAACAATACGCAGCATCATCATCACCCGCAGGGTTCGAGCGGCGCCCAGTGCGCCAACTGTCACATGCCCGAGACCACCTACATGGGCGTGGATGCGCGCCGTGATCACAGCATGCGCATACCGCGTCCGGATTTAAGCTTGGTGATGGACACACCTAACGCCTGTAATAAATGTCACCAGGATACGGATGCTGCCTGGTCACTGGAAGCGCTGCGACAGTGGGGGGTGCAGTTCCGCGACACAGGCAGCCATCCTGCTCGCGCATTCCTGCGCCTGGCACAGGGAGACAACCGCGCCGTACCGCAACTCGCACAGATAGCCAGAGACACACGTACTGCGCCCATCTGGCGAGCCACAGCGATGGAGGCCATTGGCCGGGTCGGTGGACGCGACGCCCTGCAAACGGCAACCCAACTGCTGTATGACGACGACCCAATGCTTCGGGCCAGCACCGTGCGCGCACTGGACTTTCTCCCGCTGCATCAGCGCTTCCAGCTCATGGAGGCATTGATAAACGATGACATTACCACTGTGCGTATGGAAGTTGCCGCTTCACTGGCGGGGGTGCCATTGGATCAGGTCACGCCAAAGCAGGCCGCGAACTTGCGCACGCTGTTCAAAGAGTACGTCAACATCCTCCAACAGAATGCCGATATGCCTGGGGTGCAACTGCAACTGGGTATTTTTTATATTACCGCAGGCGACGAAAAAGCCGCAGAGGCAGCCTACCGGGAAGCACTGTATCTCAACCCGCAGCTGATACCCGCATACCTAAACCTGGCAGATCTGTTGCGAGGTCAGTCAAAAGACAATGATGCCCGCGAGATATTACTGCAGGCTTTGGCCGTGGCGCCCGAACACGGCCCGACGCTGCATGCGCTGGGCCTACTGGAGACGCGCAGCGGCCAGCCCGATCTCGCTCTTGAGTATCTTAAAAGAGCCGCTGACGTAGAAGTGGAAGGCACCCGGCATCGCTTCGTGTACGCCATCGCATTGCACGACCTTGGAAAGCCTACCGAGGCAGTGGTGCAACTACAAAAGCTACTGCGCAGTGTGCCGCAAAGCGAGGAAGTGCTGCTTGCGCTTGCTAACTACAGCGCAGAGCTTGGCCAACGCAAGAAAGCGCGAGGCTATGCCAAAACACTAACGCAAATCGCGCCGGGCAATCAGTCCTATCAACAGCTGTACGAGAGTTTCGCCGGTGGTAATTAGTCACATCCTGAAAACCGGCCTATAGAAACGCCCCTCTTTTTAGAGCTTCGATGGTCAAACTGCAGCTCGGGGTTCTGAATGGGCTTTGCTGCACAGGCTGCATCCTTAACGTTTACGCCTCCGCGGGAATAAACAGTAATTGCAACGTAACCGGCACAGCCGCGCTGATGGCATCGAGGCCGGCTATTTTTTGCAATGCCTCCACGCCAGCGGCCAGGCCAAAATCACCGGCGTTAATCACCACCGGGCGAGGGCTGTAGATGCGTATGCCGCCATCGCCCTCTCCCACGATCACTACTGCTACCGTAAGTGCCTTTTCCTGCCCGTGCAGTGACAGTGTAATCGGTAGCTCTGTGGTCATAACAACACCCTCTGCGACTGCAGCAAGTAGAGCCGGGTCTATCTGTGCGCTTATGGTCGCAGTGGGAAACTCAACAGTTTCGAACAGCAACTCACGCATGCGCTCATTGCGCACTTCGATGAGCGTCTCTACGCTGTTCAGGTTTATTGTCAGCTGAGCCTTACCGTCGGCGCCTATATAGCCCTGCAATGAAGAAAAGTTATGTACTTCTCCAACCACGTCATTTTTGATAGAAACGAAATTGATCGTCGATTGAGTACTTTCTAGCTTCCAATCGGCCATAGCCATACCACTGGGCGCCAGCAAACATATTGCAAGCCCCAAGGGGGCGAAGATTCGAAGGATATTCATTGTGCTACTCCCGCATTACTCAGTGGTTTTTACCGCTGTGGTGAACCGTCTGTTGTCTGATTATTGTATAGCATACTGGACGTCGCGCGAACGAAAACGGCCTCCCTAATAGCTCCCGCTGTTAGTGAAGCAAGGGGCTGGGCGCTGAACCATCATAATTATGTAAAAAGTGTCTAAATGAACTATCCTCAACGAGCGTGATTATCAACAATAGCAGGCACAACTTATGGCAATACTGACATCTAAAGACTTCTGGCCTATCCGCATTGTCGCTACCGCCAGTCTTGCGCTGATCATCGGTGCCTGCAGCGATTCATCTTCAAATTCTCCCCAGGATGTAGCTGGTGACGACATCCTTATGAATCAGGTGCAGTATCTTGGGACCCACAACAGCTACAAAAAACGTATTCGCGCAGACCTTTTCGAAATATTAACTGCGTATGTCCCCGACCTTGCACCAACACTGGAATACTCACATATTCCTTTGCAACAACAGTTTGAAAACCAGGGTATCCGCCAGATAGAACTCGATGTTTTTGACGATCCAGAGGGCGGGCTGTATGCCACGCACCGCGCACTGAGTTTAGTAAACGAAGACACCGCCTCAGGCATTCCAGAGCTAGATGAGCCGGGCTTGAAGGTATTGCACGTTCAGGAAGTGGACTATGAAACAACCTGCGTTAGCTTTGTCCGCTGTTTAACGGAAATCAAAATCTGGTCCGATAATCACCCGGGCCATCTGCCAATTACGGTATTAGTAGAGGTCAAGGATGAGGTCATCCCCGATCCGCTAAATTTGAATTTTGTGATTCCGCTGGAGTTCGGCGTGGAAGCGCTCAACCGTATCGATGCGGAAATTCTGAGTGTGTTTCCACCAGAACAACTGATTGTGCCTGATGACGTGCGCGGAAATTTTGTGACGCTGGAGTTAGCGGTTTTGACTGAAGGCTGGCCTCCCCTCTCGCAGGCGCGCGGCAAAATCATGTTCGCGCTTGATAACAGGGGCGGCGCCAGAGAACACTACATTGACGGGCACATATCGCTGGAGGGCCGAATACTGTTCACCGATTCCCCTGCTGGCACACCAGAGGCGGCGTTTATGAAGCGCAATAATCCGCTGTCAAATCCAGGCGATATCGAATTCTTGGTGGGACTGGGTTATATGGTGCGAACCCGACCCGATTCGGATACTGTGCAGTCGCGCACTGGTGACACAAGCCAGCGCGAGGCAGCTCTATCTAGCGGCGCCCATTTCATTAGCACGGATTATCCCGTACCCGACCCAAATTTCAGCGACTATCAGGTGCAACTGCCAGGTGGGAATATAGCGCGGTGTAACCCGATTAATCCTGGACCTTGTGCTGAGGGTTTATTGTAGTTCGTAAGAGGCCGGTCTTCAGACGTACTGTTCTTTACGACGCAAATACGCTACTGGCTCATCACGCACCCCGACACCTGCGGGTTCATAAATCGTTTGCGCTTATATCTCTTAAAGCTGCGCTCCCTTCCAGAGCGATAGCGTATGGATCTAGACCAAAACACCTCACTACTTATTGTTGCCCCGCGCCTACTGCAACTTGATGCCAGGGACCATCACAACCGAGCCCGTATTGCTCAGCTTATCAATCCGTAGCCTCTTCAGGGGCGCGTACTTTTCAGATTCGTAGAATTCCCTAAAAACTTCCGCACTGGGGAATTTCATGATCGCAATCCAGTTTCCTTCCCAGTCCCCTTCCAGCACTTTGAAGTCGGGAGCAGCAGTAAGCACCTCCACACCAAATGCATTGAGCTGATCGAGTAATGGTAAGCCGTACTCGGTCAGGTACGACTCATAATCCTTTACGTCGATTTGTGCTATCACATACACAGGCTCTTGCATCTTACTCTCTCCCTATCCCTGGCGGGATCATTGTATTGCACGACCCGTCGACACCCTGTCCGGAGAGCGATGACTGCCAGTTCGTCTGGTTCATTAATAACTATGGGTTTTAATTTTTCGCGCTTAAGATAAAATTTTACGAAAGGTAAGATTAACTCTTGGTCCACAAAGTTTCGAAACTTTAGGAACGCCGTGTTTCCAATTATTCTGAGTCTCTCCCTTCATCAACAGCAGGCTTCCAGACAATAGGGGCAACTTTACGTTTTTTACTTCCCTGCGATTTTTATGCTTCAGCACGAACTGTCGTGTCGCGCCAAGCGATACTGAAGCAATAGCAGGACACGGCCCCAGTTCCGGTTCATCATCCGCATGGAAGCCCATACCATCGTGTTGATTACGGTAATAGTTTAATAGAACGCTATCAAATGTGCTTTCACACAACGCCTCAACCTGGTCTCTTAGTCGGAGTAATAGGGGCGTCATTGGCAGAGCATTCAGCGAGACGCTCGAGTACGAGTATTTTTGTGAATTGTCTCCGTACCAGGCAATTAATCTCGGCTGAATGTATGTTTTCCCCCACACCGTTATCTGCTCAGATTTCCAGGGCGTGTCTGCGATGAGTTGCTTAAGGAGTTCTGTCTCATTGCCAAAATCGACATGCCTCCACAGGGCGATATCAGCTCCGTGAACAGCCAAACACTCCTTCTCACTGGTTTGAAAAAGATCCATGATTTTACGTCCGGGAATTTGCAGAGCACTATTTCAGTGGTCAGGAAACCACTTCCGCCAGATCACCTTTTTTCTCCAGCCAAGCCTTGCGATCCGGAGCACGTTTTTTGGCCAGCAACATATCGAGCATATTATGTGTGTCATCACCGTCATCTAACACCAGACGCACAAGTCGGCGGGTGTCCGGGTCCATAGTGGTTTCGCGCAATTGCAGAGGGTTCATTTCTCCCAGCCCTTTAAAGCGCTGCACATTGACCTTACCTTTTTTCTTTTCCGCTTCGATACGATCCAAAACACCTTGTTTTTCTGCTTCATCGAGGGCGTAAAACACTTCTTTGCCCACATCAATGCGATACAGCGGCGGCATGGCGACATAGACATGACCGGCTGCTACCAGCGGATGAAAGTGGCGTACAAACAGAGCGCAGATGAGCGTCGCAATGTGCAGTCCGTCGGAATCTGCGTCCGCCAGGATACAGACCTTGTGATAGCGCAACCCGGAGAGGTCGTCACTGGCGGGGTCTACTCCCAGAGCAATCGAAATATTGTGTACTTCCTGGGAGGCGAGGATCTCCTGGGAGTCGACTTCCCAGGTATTTAGAATTTTGCCGCGCAGGGGAAGGATGGCCTGAAATTCTCGACTACGTGCCTGCTTAGCAGAGCCGCCGGCAGAATCACCCTCAACCAGGAACAACTCGCCGCGCACCGGATCTGCCCCGGAACAGTCTGCCAGTTTACCCGGCAGAGCAGGTCCGGAAGTCACTTTTTTACGAGTGACCTGTTTCGCCGTACGCAGGCGACTCTGGGCATTACTAATGCACAGTTCTGCCAGCTTCTCTGCTTCTTCAGTGTGCTGATTCAGCCACAGGCTAAAAGCATCCTTGACCACACCGGAGACAAAGGCGGCTGCCTCTCTGGAAGATAATCGCTCCTTGGTCTGACCAGAGAATTGTGGGTCGCCCAGTTTGGAAGAGAGGACGTAACAACAACGCTCCCAGATATCATCAGGTGTCAACTTGACGCCCCGCGGTAACAAACTGCGCAACTCACAAAACTCACGCATCGCATCCAGTAGACCCGTGCGCATGCCATTGACATGGGTACCACCCTGAACGGTGGGTATCAGATTGACGTAAGACTCGGCAACCACCTCACCGCCTTCAGGCAACCATTGCACCGCCCAGTCCACCCCCGAGTTGCTACCGCTGAAGCTGCCCACGAAAGGTTCTTCGGGTATCACCAGGAAATCAATCGTGGCATCCGCGAGATAGTCCTTTAGTCCATCTTCGAAATACCATTCTTCGGTCTCGCCTTTTTTCTCATCTTTGAATTTGACTCTCAAGCCCGGACACAGCACCGCTTTGGCCCGCAGTACATGGCGCAGTCTGGAGACGGAAAAATTTACCGAATCAAAGTATTGCGGATCGGGCGTAAAGGTTAGCGTAGTCCCGGTATTGCGCTTGCCGCAACTGTCCACCACTTTCAGCTTGCTAGTCCTTTCTCCGCCTGCAAACGTCATGCGATAGACGTTTGCGTCGCGACGAATCAATACCTCCAATGCACTGGAAAGTGCATTGACAACCGAGACGCCCACACCGTGGAGGCCGCCACTAAACTGATAGTTTTTATCGGAGAATTTTCCTCCCGCGTGGAGGGTACTGAGAATCACTTCCACCCCCGGCTTACCCTGCTCCGGGTGAATGTCTACCGGCATACCACGACCATCGTCAGCCACAGTGACGGAGCCATCCTTATTCAAGGAAACGCTGATTTCGCTGGCGTGGCCGCCCAGCGCCTCATCGACACTGTTGTCGATAACCTCTTGGGCAAGGTGATTGGGGCGGGTCGTATCGGTATACATACCGGGGCGTTTGCGCACCGGCTCAAGTCCCGTAAGGACTTCAATATCTTCAGCGGTGTATTGACTCATTGCTATAACTTTTCAAGTAATGCAGGAAAATTAGAACTCAGGGCATTGTACATTGCGCGGTAAGCAAGGCGAGCTATAAGTAGCCACCCGAGCCTAATTCGACAACAAACTCAGTACCCCACACCCGAGACACGCCCGTTTCAATTTGCCCGTCACCGCGCAATTGAAGCCAGCGATAACCCGGCGGCTGGTTGTCTGCCTCGAAATTTTCACAACCGGCTGCAAACTGCACACACGTTGAGGGCGATGCCAGCAGCCGGACACCATTGCGAAAGCAATCTATTTCCTGGTGAACATGGCCCCAGAGCACGCCTTTAACGCCCTGATAGCGATCGAGAACATCGAAAAAGGCACCGGCGTCGGCTACCATTTGTTCGTCCAGCCACTGACTACCAATCTCCACCGGTTGGTGGTGCAGACAAACCAGAGTATAAAGCTCTTCGGTTTGCGCCTCCTTCAAACTCTGATCAAGAAACGCAAGCTCCTCTTCGCCCAGCCCGCCTCCAACCTGCCCTGCAATCTGTGAGTCCAGCAGCAAAATCTGCCACCGGGACACTCGAACCTCGCCACATAGAGAAGCAGAGCTAGTGGCGACAGCTTCCATGGCAGGGCGACTGTCGTGGTTGCCCGGCAGCCAGTAATTGGCCTCGGTAAGCTGATTTAAGTAGCCCTGTAACCTGCCATACGCTTCTGGTGCTCCACCATCGGAAAGATCGCCGGTGGCGAGTAGCAGGTCCACGGCGGAACGTTCTTTTTTTACAAGATCTATGACCGCCTGCAGTGAGTGGTCAGTATCCATACCAAGTAAAGTGCCACCGAGTGACTTGCACAAGTGGGTATCGGTCAATTGCACGACGCGGACGGTTTCGCCCTGGGCATCGATGGATTGAAAGCTGTGTCGGGACTGTGACATGAGGTCCTGGCCGACTTACCGAATCAAATGCCCGCCACGGGAGCGGCGACATCGAGATCGGCACGTCCGTTTTGCAGACAGTGTCCCAGCCAGTCCGCTAGGAAGCGGTTTTGCTGGTATTTTTCATTCTGCGCGAACATTTGCCTGTTAGGGTATTGGTAACGGGCTGCTACCTTACGGTGAGATTGGAACATTCCCACTTCGAGCATACGGGCGTCGTGATAGGCTCGCACCTCGATCCGCAGCAGACCCAACCATCGAGATTCGCCACGTTGCTGATGAAGTTGAAATATCGTGGTGTAGCGACAGCGTTCCACCACATTTAGGCGAACCTTGGCAGAACCCACCAGCAAATCCCGAGTATTGCAGTTCTCATAATCGGGAAAAAGTCGCAGCAGGCGGGCATAGTTCGCCTCACAAACTGCGTGCAGTTCGATTAAGCTCAACTTGAATGTCTTGTTCTTCAGTTTCTGCAAAGCCGATTCCAGGGCCCTTAGCCATATAAGTTGCGTCAAAAAGCACTATCGTCTGTATACGCGATGCTCAGCGATAGCTTCCATCTAGCCACTACGATGGCACAAACAGGGAGTGACTGCACCTTTTCCTTCTGGTTTGAGTGCATGCACAGGACGCCAGAGGCTGCTAGACTGCTGTCCATTCAATACCGCATCCATGCCTTTGAGGATTATTGCATGAAAACATTGGTTGTCGCGCTCTCGTCGATGGCACTTTTCCTCTGGTCTTTTTGTTTACACGCCGACTCCCTGCGCGATATCTACGAACTGGCACTGGAAAACGACGCCCAGCTGAAGGCCGAGCAAGCCGTCTACCTGGCAAGGCGCGAGACTGAAAACCTCAGTCGATCAGCGCTATTGCCGCAGGTGTCTGCCCGCTATTCCTACCAGGATTCAGACTCTGACACCAATGCTCAGGGCCCGGTTTTTATCAACAACGAAAGATTCATCATTGAAGATACATTCACTAACCGTGACACCCACACCGACGGTTACGCGGTATCGCTTAACCAAGCGCTGTTTGACCTGTCGGCCTGGTTCAGCTTTCAATCCGGAAAGGAAATCACCAAGGAAGCCGAGGCCACTTTCGCCTCCAACCAACAAAATCTAATCGTCAGAGTGGTGGAAGCCTACTTGCTGGTACTGCGCTCGCAGGACAACCTCGCCGCCTCACAGGCTCAGGAGCGCGCCTTTGAACGGCAGCTGGAACAAACTCAACAGCGCTTCGAAGTCGGCCTGATCGCTATCACTGACGTGTTTGAAGCGCAGGCAGCCAGGGACCTGTCTCAGGTCAACCGCATTGTCGACGAGAATAACGTGTCGGTTGCACTGGAACGCCTATCCGTACTGACCGGCCAGCCCCAACAAAACCTGAATGTGCTGATTGAAGACTTCAAAATCCTGCCGCCGGATCCGGTTGATCGCGCCGCATGGGTAGATTTTTCGTTGGCGAACAACTTCCAGCTGCAGGCATCCAGATACAAGGAAGAAGCATCGCGCCAGAACGCCAAAGCCTTCCAAATGGAGCATGCTCCGACGGTTACCGGCGGCTATGAGTACTCAGACTTTGATACCGATGGTTCCTTAACGGTCCGACCCGAAAATGACATCACTGCGCCACCGAAAAGCAGTCGAGAAGAAAATATGTGGCAGATCAGTGTCAACGTTCCTCTATACAGCGGCGGCGCGATCAGTGCCAACCGGCGCAAAGCTGCCCAAGAATTCAACGCGTCCCGGGAAGACCGTATAAACCTGACACGCAAAGCGGTAACCAACACCCGGTCCCTGCACATGACAGTATTGAGTGACGTTTCACGTATCGCCGCGCGCAAACAGAGTATTGTTTCCTCAAAGAGCTCACTGGATGCCACGCAGGCGGGCTATGAAGTGGGTACTCGCAATGTGGTGGACGTTCTGAACGCGCAGAATATCCTGTTCCAGGCGGAGCGGGATTACGCCAACAGCCGCTATGATTACATTCTCGACATGATGCGCCTAAAGGAACAGGCAGGGTTACTCAGCCCCGAGGACGTGCTCAAACTGGACTCTTTCCTCGTACCGCCCTCATCACCAACGGCCACTTCCGTAACCGGACCCAAATAAAGGTGCCGCATTAACGCCGATTTACCCATCTGCCAACTGCTGGCCAGCTGGGGGTAAAACCGCTAACTTGACAGCCCCCAACGTCTTCAGAGTTCTCAAATTATGATCCCCGACTTGCCCGCCAATATCGACCAGATCAAAGGCTTTCTGGCGGAAGATGAAGCGCAGGCATTGTATCAACAGGCCCTGCAAACCAGCATCGCCGGCGCGGTATTAGAGATTGGTAGCTACTGCGGCAAGTCCACGATTTATCTGGGCCTGGCATGTCGCATCAACAACAGCACAGTATTTGCCCTGGACCACCACCGAGGCTCTGAGGAACACCAGCTAGGCGAATTTTTCCATGACCCGGATCTCTACGACGCCGGTGAAGACATCATGGATAGTTTCAAGGAGTTTCGTCGTAATATTCGCCGGGCGGGGCTAGATGAAGTGGTCGTGCCTATTGTAGCCGGGTCAAACGCTGCGGCGAGACACTGGCAGACACCACTGGCGATGGTTTTTATAGACGGTGGACACAGCCTGGAGGCAGCCCTTACTGACTACCGTTGCTGGATGCCTCATCTGCAACGCGGCGGGGTGCTGGCAATTCACGATTTGTTCTCCGACGCCCACGAAGGCGGCCAGGCACCCTACGCGATATATCGCATGGCGCTGGCATCCGGACTTTTTGAGAACCTTGGCCAGGTTAACAGCCTGGGTTTGTTGCGCCGATTGTAGTCGGCGGGTACACGCCCTAATCGACCAGGATGCGACGCTCGCGCGCATCTCCGCGCTCTTCTTCCAACAGACGCACACTGCAAAACAGCCCGGAGGCCGCTGTGTGTTTAGTGAGCGCATCTGCAGCCAGCATGATGGCACCTGCGGTCCAGGTGGGTCTTTCGTCTGGCCACAGAAGGTCTTCAACCAGTTGGTAACCGGTCCAGTAAGAACCGTCACTGGTGCGCCACTGCTGTAGCCAACTGTAAACCTCTACTGCACGAGCATGGTCGTCAGCGGCCAGCAAGGCCATTACCAGTTCGCAGGACTCCGCCACAGTCACCCAGGGCTGCTGCTTTTCGCAGCGACACCCTAATTTATCCTCTACAAATTCGTCCCATCGAGCTGCCAATCGAGCGCGGGCATCTGCCCCCGAGTAAACGCCAGTGAGCACAGGATAAAACCAATCCATGGAGTAACGCGATTTGCTTTCCCAGGTGCGGTCAAAGCGCTCGGGCTTTTGCCTGAGCGCTACGCCCAGCTGATCACGAGCGACCAGCCAGTGCCGGCGCTCCTCGCCCAGAGAGACGGCAATATTGTGTGCACATTCCAGGCTTTTAAAAATTGAACTACAGCCAGTCACCAGAGCGTCGCCCTTGGGTTTACCGGCAGCATCCACCGCCCAATCAATTTCACCGTGCACAGATTGGAGCGACAACACGAAAGCGATCGCGCTGTCGACCATCGGCCACATAGCACTGAGAAAATCACTGTCTTCACTGATGAGATAGTGGTGCCATACGCCGGTAGCAATATAAGCGACAAAGTTGGTTTCCCTTCGCTGGGTATTGTCGATCTCCTGCCCTCGATAGGATGCCCACCAGCTGCCGTCTTCCAACTGCATCTGCGCGAGCCATTCGTAGGCTTTGCGGGCCGCCTTCAGTTCTCCGCCAATGGACAGCCCCATGGCAGACTCAACGTGATCCCAGGGATCGGTGTAACCCCCCTCAAACCAGGGAATCTCACCGCTTTCCTGTTGGCAATCGAAAATAAATTGCACCGTCGGTCGCAGAAACTCTTCGGGGTACAGCCCTCGGCTAAGATACAGTCCACTCACGAAGCCGTCTCCTTACGAAAGTACATCACCACACTCTTGCCCATGATTGGGTTCATGCTTTTCTCCAGTATCCGGGTCAGTGCCGGATTTTCCATCAAGTCCCACACCAGCATGCGGTGGTACTGTTTCACCAACCAGTTTGTGTCCTGGCTATTCCAGAACAGACACTTAAGCCACCAAAAGGGCACGTGCAAGGCATGCGCCCAATGGCGAGAATAGTGCTTGAAGCCAATGTGCTCTATCTCGCTGCGCAGTTCATTCCCACGAAAGATTCGCAGGTGCCCGCCGGGTACCTGATAATAGCCCTCACTAAGCGCCCAGCAGATTTTTTCCGGCCAGCGCCTGGGTACGCTCGCGCAAAACAGGCCGCCGGGCTTGAGCACTCGCTCGATTTCACGCAGGGCACCCATGTAATCCGGGATATGCTCCAGCACCTCGCTGCAGATAACTTTATCGAAGGTGTTATTGGCAAAAGGCAACTCAAGCGCACTGGCGGATGACAAGCCAAAAGACTTCCTTGCATTGTCCGGCTCGGCGAAACTGGCGTACCGTTCGCGCGTTATTTTGAGATCCTTCAGTGACAAATCGACACCGATGGAATGCACATTCGCCTCCGCATAAGCAGAGATAACATGCCGGCCTTCGCCGCAACCCAGATCTAACACTATATCGCCTGCCTCCAACGGCAGGCGTGTAAAATCAACCGTTTTCATTAGCCAACACCTGCCGGTAATACGTAGTCATCTGCCCGGCACAGACTCGCCAGCAAAAATTTTCCTCGATGCGTTTTTTCCCTCGCGCCCCAAGTTCGGCACGCGCCTGAGGATCCTGTAGCAAACGATCAATTGCCTCCTCCAGAGCCTCGACGCTCTTGGCCGGAACAATCACACCGGCATCTCCCACTACTTCAGGAAGAGCGCCGCCATCGGTGGAGACTACCGGGACTCCACAGGCCATCGCTTCGCCTGCGGGAAGACCAAAACCCTCGTAGACCGAGGGTACAACTGCTATCGCAGCTTCGGCGTAGTAGCGCACCATCTGTTGGGTACTTATGCCATTCACAAATCGCACTTTGTCGGCGATGCCCAGGCGCTGAACGAGCTTTTCCGTCTTTCCACCTGGGTTTGGCTTGCTAATCAGCAATAATTCCAGGTCCGGATATCGCACAAGCAAGCTTGCATAAGCGTGCAGTAGATACCGCAGGCCCTTGAGCGGTGCATCAGCGGAGCAGGTCGCCATCAGCCGCAGTGGATTGCGAGGTATATCCGGCACAGGCTTAAAAACTTCAATGTCGATGCCATTGTGAGCGAGGCTGATGCCCGCGGGCTGCAGGCCGAAATCTCTGGCGATATCCTGGCGAGAACAATCCGAGACCGTCACAATATTGCGCAGTTGCTTGATCACTTTCTTCTGCATAGTAAGAAAAGAGTGCCAGCGCCGTATAAACAGACGCTCTTTAAAGCTCCGTGCGGCACTCAGTGCAATGCGTAAGTCACTGGTGATCGGATGATGCACCGTCGTCACCAGGGGGAGGCCCATTTTCTGGATTTCGAGCATGCCGTAACTCAGGCTCTGATTGTCGTGAATCAAATCGTAGTTGTGTCCGTGCTGGCGCAGGTATTTTACTGCTCGTCGGCCAAAGGTCCGTGGCTCCGAAAAACCGCCGGTAAGCTGGCTCAGCCACTCAATAATATTGCTCATGGACTTCAGGTGATGAGGTCGCAGTGAACTCAATCCATTTACAAACAAATCCATGCTGGGCAACTGGATGAGACGAACGCGCGGGTCGAGGTGCGGATAGGGAGGGCCGGAAATAACATCAACCGTATGGCCCGCCTCTACCAGCGCCTTACTCAAGTATCTTAAGTAAACGCCCTGCCCACCCCCATGGGGTTGGCTGCGATAACCAAGCAGTGCAATACGCAGGGGTCTCTCCGCCATTCCCGGCGCGGATAGGCTCGCCGGATCGACTGCTGGCGGTGTCTCTGCCTGCATTGTTTCAAGATGCGGGATAGTAGCTTCCTCATTAAAGAGTGAAACGAACGTGTTTACGCGGGGTTAAAACGCTGGTTTTCGCGGATCAGAGCACTGTAATGCACCGATTTCCCCGAGGCCCCCAGCAAAAGGGGCTAGATTTTAATCACCTACTGGTCAAAAATCCACCCCTTATACCCACAGTGGGGTAGAGCCCACAATTCCAGCACGTGTTCGCCAGCCACGCGGATAAGCCGTTATAATCACCAGCTTCGTCACCAGGAAATACAATAATGATAGCGAAAGCCTATAAGGGCCTTATTCTCGCCGGCGGATCGGGTACCCGCCTGCACCCTCTAACCAGCACCGTCAGCAAGCAGCTGATGCCCATTTATGATAAGCCCATGATTTATTACCCGCTGGCAACACTCATGCTCGCCGGGATTCGGGATATTCTGATAATCACCACGCCCCGGGACCACCTCGCCTTCAGCGAATTGCTCGGAGACGGCTCAAACTGGGGGGTGAACATAAGCTACACCGTGCAACCCAGCCCCGATGGGCTGGCCCAGGCCTTCATTCTAGGCGAGGAATTTATCGGCAACTCTCCCGCCAGCCTAGTGCTGGGCGATAATATATTCTACGGTGGGGGGTTCTCACAGAAACTGACCAACGCCGCGAATCGGGACACGGGCGCGTCAGTGTTCGCTTACTATGTCCAGGATCCAGAGCGTTACGGAGTAGTCAGCTTCGACGAAAATGGTGTTGCTGAGAATATTGAGGAAAAGCCCACAAATCCACGCTCTCATTACGCCGTCACGGGCCTCTACTTCTACGACAACGATGTCATTGATATCGCCAAGGCGGTGCAACCATCCCATCGCGGCGAACTGGAGATCACAGACATCAATAAGGTTTACCTCGAACGAGGCGACATGCGTGTGGAAGTAATGAGTCGAGGCACAGCATGGTTGGATACCGGAACGCATAACTCACTACTTGATGCGGCCAATTTTATCCGGGTAGTGGAAGAGCGTCAGGGCCTAAAAATCGCCTGCCCCGAAGAGGTCGCCTATCGCAAAGGCTACATAAACGCAGAACAATTGTTGGCGCTGGCCAAACCATTGGAAAAAAGCGGCTACGGTATATATTTGAAAAACCTGCTCAACGATGACGGGGCGGTCTTTGCATGAAGTTTGTAGAAACGCCACTAAAAGATGTATACGTGGTCGAACCGAAAGTCTTCGGGGATTCACGTGGCTTTTTCATGGAAACCTGGAATGAGGAAACGTTTCAGATAGCCGGTTTTGATCTCAAGTTTGTACAGGACAACCACAGCCGGTCTGCACACGGCATCCTGCGTGGACTGCATTTTCAGATGGAACACACGCAGGGGAAACTAGTGCGGGTGACTTCCGGTGAGGTCTTCGATGTAGCAGTCGACCTGCGGCGCAGTTCACCCACCTTAGGTCAGTGGTTTGGTGTCAGCCTCAGTGCAGAAAATCATCGCATGTTGTGGGTCCCACCAGGATTTGCCCACGGCTTTTATGTCACCTCTGACTACGCGGATTTCATCTACAAGTGCACCGACATCTATCACCCCGCCAGCGAACAATCTCTGGCGTGGAATGATCCTACTGTAGGTGTCGAGTGGCCAGTACCGCCGGGTGAAGAACCGCAGCTTTCCGACAAAGATGCCCAAGGACTGAGTTGGAATGACGCGCCGCGTTTCGACTGAGTAGTACCGGGAAAGTTGCTATTATTTGGGAAGCAAGGGTTGCCACCATTCCTCGTTAGACAAGTACCAATCCAACGTGCGCTGCAAACCTGTTTCAAAACTCTCGTGGGGCAAATATCCCAATTCTCGCGTAATCCTGCCCGCATCAATCGCATAACGCCAATCGTGTCCGGCACGGTCTTCTACAAAGTTAATAAGCCCGCGGGCGCTGCCACCAGTTGCACCGGGTGCGGCAGCGAAACGCTCTGCCAACAACGGGTCTTCGGCAAAGCGAGCGTCCATCTGGTCGCACAATAAATGCACGATATCCAGATTGTTCCACTCATTGTTACCGCCGATATTGTAGGTCTCGCCCACCTCGCCTTTTTGTAATACCAACTCGATGCCGCGGCAATGATCCTCCACGTATAACCAGTCACGAATGTTGCTGCCGTCACCGTAAACGGGCAGCGGGCGCCCGCGCAGAATATTAGTAAGACACAGGGGAATCAGTTTTTCCGGGAAGTGATAGGGGCCATAATTATTGGAACAGTTACTGGTACTAACCTGCAGGCCGTAGGTGTGATGATAGGCGCGCACCAGATGATCTGAGGCCGCCTTACTCGCCGAATAGGGGGAGTTTGGCTCATATTTTTGCTGCTCGTGAAATCCCGGCGCATCAATACCAAGCGAGCCGTAAACCTCATCAGTGGAAACATGGTGGAATCGGTGAGGCTGTGACTTGCCTCCCGACAACCAAATTTCGCGTGCCGCTTTTAGCAGCGTGTGCGTGCCCACGATATTGGTTTCGATAAATGCGTCGGGGCCGGTGATCGAACGATCCACATGACTCTCGGCGGCAAAATGTACGACGGTATCAACACCGTGATCACGCAGCGCCTGCAGTATCGCGTCGTAGTCGCAGATATCGGCGTGAACAAAGCTGAAATTGGTATTGCCGTCCAGAGCAGCAAGGTTGGCACGATTACCGGCATACGTGAGTGCATCGTAGCCCACCACTTTGTCTTCAGGATTATTCTGAATCCAGTAATGAACAAAATTCGCGCCAATAAAACCAGCAGCCCCAGTTACCAAAAGGGATTTAGCCATTCGTCTTTTCCTTTAAGTCGATGAGCATAGCGCGCAGTTGTTGGCGCCAATGGGTACCTTCAAGAGCAAAATCGCGCCAGCTGCTAGTTTTATCCAGCACGCTGTATGCCGGGCGCTGTGCCGGCGTCGGATACTCCACGGCAAGTATGGGCCGCACTTTTACAGGTCTTGATAATAGTCCCAGCGCAAGCGCTTCCTCATTTATTGCGACAGCAAAGTCGTACCAGCTACACACTCCGGCGTCACTCCAATGGTAGACCCCGCTCAGCTGTGACTGTCCCGCCGCAGCCCAGACCGCTTCTGCGAGCCCGTGCGCCCAGGTAGGCGTTCCCACCTGATCAGCCACTACGGCCAGTTCATCGCGTTCACTCATTAGTCGCAACATGGTTTTGACGAAATTGTTACCAAAGCTGGAATACACCCAACCCGTGCGCACAATAAGCACATTCGGGTCGGCATTTTGTACCCCGTGCTCGCCCGCGAGCTTGCTACGTCCGTACTCGCCCAGCGGCGCCGTAGCCGACTCCGGTGTATAGGGTGTCGATGAATCTCCGTCAAATACGAAATCAGTCGAGATGTGAATGAGCCTGATGCCGCGCTCGACACAAGCCCGCGCCAAAACCGTGGGGCCCTCTGCGTTCCCCCGCGCAGCGGCTTCCGGTTCAGACTCCGCATTGTCCACCGCTGTATACGCAGCAGCATTAATAACCAAACCAGGAGCCACGCTGGCAAGCGATTTTGCAACGGCCGCAGCGTCAGCTATATCTAGCTGCGCTCTTGTCATCGGCGCGCACTGTATACCTGACGCCGCAGTACGTTGAAGCTCCTGACCAAGCTGTCCACCTGCGCCAACAATCAATACTGTTTGTTCCAAACGCTTACCTCTTTATCTACGTGACCAACCACGCCCAGGCGCATGCTCACTCAGATCCCATTTTCGAAAGTCTGTTTCTGCCCAGGCTGTCACATTGACATTGAGGCAGAACACCCGAATTAGGCCACGGGCTCCCGCCAGTGACTGTTCTCGCTGCGATTGCCTTGCACCGAATCAAAGTACATGGATTGCAATTTCTCGGTCAGCGGACCACGACTACCACTCCCGATGGTACGACCATCGAGTTCGCGAATGGGAACCACTTCAGCCGCCGTTCCAGTGAAGAATGCTTCATCTGCGATGTACATCTCATCTCGAGTGATCCGTTTTTCGCGAACCTTATAACCCAGCTCTTTCGCCAGCTCAAAAATAGTATCCCGCGTAATGCCCTCCAAACAGGAGGTAAGGTCGGGGGTATAGATTTTGTCATTGCGAATCATGAAGACGTTTTCGCCGCTGCCCTCTGCCACGTAACCCTCGTTATCCAGCATCAGGGCTTCCTCAGCACCGCTGTCCAATGCTTCACGCAGGGCCAGCATCGAATTAATATAATTGCCATTAGCCTTGGCCTTACACATAGCGATGTTCACATGGTGACGAGTGTAGGAGGAAGTGCGGACCTTGATCCCCCGATTGCGGGCATCAGGGTCCATGTAGGAGGGCCACTCCCACGCCGCCACCATTACATGGGTCTGCAGGTTGTCGGCGCGCAGGCCCATACCCTCGGAGCCATAAAAACACATGGGGCGCAGATACCCTTCTTCCAGGCCATTCAGCCGCACGACATCTTTCTGCGCTTGATTCAGCGTTTCTTTGTCGAAGGGCATGGGCATCATCAGGATTTGGGCCGAGCGGAACAGACGGTCCGTATGTTCCTTGAGGCGAAAGATGCAAGTGCCATTGTCGGGTGTCTTGTATGCACGTACACCCTCAAAGACGCCCAGGCCGTAGTGAAATGTGTGCGTCAACACGTGTACCTTGGCATCTCGCCAGGGAACCATCTCTCCATCCATCCAGATTAGACCATCACGATCGGCCAGATTCATCACATCACTCCTGTTCATTCATCCGTTGTATCATTTAGGTAAGGCGCAAATAATTGCTGCCACTTAGCGCCAACCGCAGCGCGCTCTTGCGCAAAACTACCCGCCGCGACAACATCGGTTTGTTGCTGCAGAGAAAGTTGGTGGACAGCGGAGCGATAGGCAAGGTAGGCCTGCGTGAGCGCGTCACACTCTTGTCGCTCAAACAAGCCTTCCCGACCCAGGGTCTCAAGAATGCGCACATTATCGGACCAGCGCGCCAGCTCATGCTCGCGGTGGGACCATGCCAAGACCGCGTATTGCACCATAAATTCTATATCGACGATACCTCCATCACCCTGTTTTAGGTGAAATTCCCCTTCTTCAGCTCGCTCATTGGGTAGTAAGTGCTTGCGCATCTTTTTACGCATCGCCTGCACGTCACGCGCCAGTAAAGCGGAGTCTCGTCGTTGACAGAGAATCGCCATCCGCAGCTCATTCACTCGCTCAGCTACTTCGGTATCGCCTGCGACGAAGCGCGCACGCACCAGTGCCTGATGCTCCCAGGTCCATGCAGAGCCTTGCTGATAGCCTCGAAACCCCTCAACAGTGCTGACCAACATGCCCGACTCGCCCGAGGGGCGCAGACGCATATCCACCTCGTACAGCTGCCCCATAGCCATGCGAGTCTCCAGAATATGAATGATGCGCTGACCAAGGCGGGTGTAGAACACGACATTGTCGATACTCTGCGCGCCGTCAGTTGCGCCCCCCTGACTGGCCTCGTAAATAAACACCAAATCCAGGTCCGAGCCGTAACCGAGCTCAATCCCGCCGAGCTTGCCGTAAGCAAAAATAGTGAACCCCGAGCCGTTGCCGTCTCGGCCTGGTTGGCCGTATTTTTGTGTCAAGTTTGCCCACGCAATCAAAAGTACCTGTTCCAGTATCACTTCAGCAATCCAGGTCAATTTGTCACTGACCTGCATTAGAGGTAACCGTCCGATCAACTCACTGGCCGCGACGCGCAACACCTGGGAGGACTTAAAATACCGCAATGCATCCATCTGAGCTTCCAGGTCGTCTACCGCCAGCCGAGCCACCTGCTGGCGCAACTCATCCTGCAGCAGCGACTTGTCGGGCGCGGTGTAGAGGCTCGTCCGATCCAGCAGTTCATCCAGCAGCACTGGATTCTTGGCCATTTGTTCTGCTATCCACGGGCTGGCAGCGCACAGGCGCACCAGCTCCTCCAGCGCCTGAGGGTTTTCAAACAATAACACCAGGTAGGCGCTGCGTCGCACGACCGCAACGACCAGCGGCAACACTCGCTGCAGAGTGTGGTCGGGAGTGCCCGGCTGAGCGCCCACCTCACCAGGGCCAGTTCGAGCCACCTCGACACAGGCCCGCAACAACTGCGGCATAAATTGATCCAGCCGCTGACGCCCCTGAGGTTGTAACGTCATTACGCGAGCACTGCCCACCAGCAATTGAAGCGCCTGCAACGTCTCCGATGGGAGTGCGTAGCCCGCGGCAATCAGCGATTCTTCACTGAGACCTTCGCCCCACAGAGACGCTTCATCATCCACCGTCTGCTTGTCTTCTTCGGGCGCCGCAATCAACTCGTTAAAGTGGCCTGCAACCCTCTGTCGATGTCCATCCAGGACGGAGCGGTAATCTTCCCAGCTGCCAAATCCCATGACGGTGGCCATGGCGACGCGTGGCAACTCTTCTGTGGGCAAGTCCTGGCTCTGTTTGTCCTGGTAACCCTGAATCGCGTGCTCACTGTCGCGTAAAAAAAGATAAGCGTCCCGCAGCTCTATCGCCACCGATCGCGGTAAACATCCCAGGGCTACACATTCATCAAGAACCAGGAGCAACTCACGCTGCTGCAGCGCCCGGTCGCGACCACCACGAATCAACTGAAAGCACTGCGCGATAAATTCCACCTCGCGAATGCCGCCGTGACCCAGCTTGACGTCATCCTCCAGCCCGCGCCTACGCACCTCGGTACTGATCATGTGTTTCATGCTGCGCAGACTTTCAATGACACCAAAATCTACGTACTTGCGATAGACGAACGGGCGCAGCATTGCCATCAACTCAGTGGCGCGCTCAGGGCCGCCGGTGACAGGCCGGGCCTTAATCAAGGCGTAACGCTCCCAGTCTCGCCCCTGATGCTGATAGTAATCCTCCAGCGCAGAGAAGTTGTGCACTAGTGCGCCACTCTCGCCGTAGGGACGCAAACGCATATCCACACGGAACACAAAACCTTGCGCAGTGACCTGATCCAGAGCGTTGATAAGTGCCTGTCCCACGCGAGTAAAAAATTCTTCGTTGCTGAGGGACTGGTCCTGGCTGTCAGTTTGCCCCGCCTCCGGGTAAGCAAAAATCAAATCGATATCGGATGACACGTTCAGCTCGCCGGCACCCAGCTTGCCCATTGCGAGCACGATCAACTGCTGCGCTGCACCGCTCTCCCGCCCCCGGGGCACGCCGAAGCGGCGCTCTAAATCAGCCTGGCAATAATTCAATGATTCAGCAATCGCTGCCTCTGCTAACAGAGAGGTATCGCGCATAGTTTCCAGAGTATCCGCCAGACGGCAAAAATCGCGCCAGACGATTCGCAACATATGCCGGCCACGATAGTGCCGCAGTACCGAGGACCGTTCGGCATGGTCTACTGATAACCGTGACTGTAATTCCTCGCGAAATACGTCCCCAGGTAGGGATTGCTGCAAGCAACCACTGGATACCAACTCCAATAGCCACTCGGGCCTGCGTTGCAGCAGGTCGGCGATAAAGGGACTGCAGGCCAACACTCGTGGCAGCTGAATCCATTCGGGAGAGTTTGCGAGCGCGGCGGTTAGTTGGTCTGCGAGCGCGCCACCCGCGCGCTCGAGAATGCCATCCCAAACGCACTGCGCTGCGCCAGCCAGCGAATCTGGCAAGTCAGAAGCATATAAGCGCATGGCGTCTCAGGGCTCTCATAGAATGAAGATTCAGATGTCCAGCTGCGGAGCGACCCGCATCACTTCCTCAATGGTGGTCTCTCCCCGTGCCACCCGTGCCGCTCCGCTCAGGCGCAACGTCCGCATGCCTTCACCCATAGCAATTTCGCGGATACGGGCAGTTTCCAGCCGCGGTTTAATCTGCGCCTGCACCGCCCTTGTATTCACCAACACTTCATAAATACCCTGGCGCCCGACATAGCCGGTATCACGACACTTCGGGCAGCCTACCGGTTGCGCGACCTGCTTCGGTGGCTCTATTTCCCATGGCTGCGTCAACTGCTGCCAGGCATCCAGATCCAGTTCACCCATGTCCTTACAGTCCGGACAAAGAATACGCACCAAACGCTGGGACATGATCCCACGCACCGTCGCTTTGATCAGGTAAGCAGGTGCGCCCAGCTCAAGAAGCCTGGAGATAGAACTGGGGGAATCGTTCGTATGCAGGGTAGATAACACCAGGTGTCCGGTCAGGGCTGCCTGAATGGCCATGTTGGCAGTTTCCAGATCACGGATTTCCCCCACCATAATGATATCCGGATCCTGTCGCATCAGCGCCCGCACGCCAGCGGAAAAATCCAGGTCTATGGTGTGATTCACCTGCATCTGATTAAAGGCTCCCTCGACCATCTCGATCGGGTCCTCGATAGTACATACATTGACTTCCGGCTGCGCTAGCTGGCGCAAGGTGGAATACAGGGTTGTCGTTTTTCCCGAACCGGTAGGCCCGGTGACCAGCACGATGCCGTTACCGTTAGATGTCATCTCGTGCCAGTTCTGTAAATCATTATCCGCCAGGCCCAACTGTTCAAAGCTGCGCTGCAGAACATCCGGATCAAAAATTCGCATTACCAACTTTTCGCCGAACGCGGTAGGCAACGTCGCCAGGCGCAACTCCACCTCGTTACCATTGGGCGTACGCGTCTTGAGACGGCCATCCTGGGGCCGTCTCTTCTCTGCAACATCCATCCGACCGAGTATTTTTATGCGACTACTCACGGCAGCGCAGACCTGCGCCGGCAGTTCGTAAACGGCGTGTAAAACGCCATCAATACGAAAGCGGACATTGCCCACCTCGCGCCTTGGTTCAATGTGGATGTCACTTGCGCGCTGCTCAAATGCGTACTGCAGCAGCCAGTCGACGATTTTTACAATGTGCTGGTCATTGGCATCTGGCTCTGCCGCTGCCCCTATCTCGAGCATTTGTTCGAGATTACCCATGCCAACGCCGCCTTTGCCCTCCGGCGTACGCGCCCCGCGTACCGAGACCGCCATGCTGTAAAACTCGCCGGTGTGTCGCGTTATGTCCCGCGGATCCGCGAGCACGCGGCGTATGGGCTTGCGTAATACATGCTCAAGGTTGGTTTCCCAGGATCGTATATAGGGTTCTGCGCTGGCGATGACAACCTCATCTTCATTCACCTCCACCGCGAGAATACGATGCCGCTCAGCGAACGCCCTGGACATAACGTCGGCCACAGCCGATACATTAATCTTCAGGGGATCAATGCGATACACCGCCTGCTCGACGCGGTCGCCCAGCCAAGTCAGCAGGCGTTCCATGGTCAAAATAGCTCCCGGCTCCGATGCAACAGCTAACTTCTGTTCTGCCAAGAATACCAGCGGGTGCACCTTGAGCTGAGCGGAGAGTCCAACTCGGCTCTGGTCCTCATCACTGAGGAGGCCATCGGCCTTCAAATCCTGAGCCAGCGCGGGCAGGCTCAGTCGGTACTCCAGTAACTGCTCGCTAAAATTGCTTGTCATAATCAATCAGGCCGAGTTCGAGAGGGTAGATGGCATCAAAAAGTATGCTAACACAGTGCGTCTAAAACTCGGTCTACTCGCTCGCCCCAATCACCCTCACAACACCGAAAAATTTGGCCGCACCCTTTTTTTTTGTGACATCTGCAAAACTAGACCATAGAATAGCGCCACGCTGACTGACAGGAGATCCCGATGGCAATTCTCAGCCCCCTGGGCAATTTATTTGGACGTTCCCCCATTGGGCCGATCCAGGAACATATGGCATTGGCAGACACGGCCGCGCAGCTGGTCCCTGACCTCTTTCGCGCAACGGCGGCGGATGACTGGGATCAGGCCGGGCAGGTACACAAAGACATTGTTGCAGCGGAAGCCGCGGCAGACAAGCTGAAGCGTTCCGTGCGCCGACATTTGCCCAACAGCCTTTTTCTACCGGTACCGCGATCTGATTTGCTGACATTAGTGGGAATATTGGATCACGTTGCCAATACCTCCAAAGACATTGCCGGCCTGGTAATCGGCCGCCGTATCCGCTTTCCAGAATCGCTGCAAGACGGCATTATCGAGCTTGCAGAAGCTTCAGCTGCCACTTCACGTCAGGCCCTCAAAGCCATTCAGGAACTCGACGAGCTACTGGCCGTCGGGTTTACCGGGCGCGAAGTGAAAAATGTCGAAGGCATGCTCAAAGCGCTGGACAAACTGGAGGGCGTTACCGACAAACTAGCCATACGTCTGCGCGCAAAACTCTTCAAAATCGAGAGCGGCCTTCCCCCTGTGGAGGTCATGTTTCTGTACCAAATAATTACTCTGAACTGCAAGGTTGCCGACGATGCAGAAAGCGTTGGCGATCGTCTGCAAATACTAATGGCCAAATAGTAAAAGAATAAGAAGGATTTAGCATGGAGATCATTGCCCAGTACGGCAGTATATTTCTTATCATGGCCTGCGTGTTTGGTTTCTTTATGGCATGGGGTATCGGGGCCAATGATGTGGCCAATGCGATGGCCACATCTGTTGGCTCAAAAGCTTTAACGTTAAGGCAGGCCATTCTTGTCGCCATGATATTTGAGTTTCTCGGTGCCTACCTCGCGGGCAGCGAGGTCACCGCCACCATTCGCAAAGGGATCATCGAACCGCAGGCTATGAGCGACCATCCGGAGTTGATGGTCTATGGAATGCTCTCAGCGCTATTGGCAGCAGGTACCTGGCTGTTGATAGCCAGCATAAAGGGCTGGCCTGTCTCTACTACCCATTCCATCGTCGGTGCGATTGTAGGGTTTGCGGCCGTAGGCATTTCTGTCGATGCCATTTACTGGGGCAAAGTGGGCACTATCGTGGCCAGTTGGGTGGTATCACCCGTGATGGCCGGCACCATTTCCTTCGGTCTGTTTATGAGCGTCAAAACGCTCATTCTGGACACCGATGACCCTTTTCGCCGGGCCAAGAAATATATCCCCATTTACATGTGGATGGTGGGCTTCATGATTTCGATGGTCACGATCCTGAAGGGGCTCAAGCATGTCGGATTAGACCTCGACCTTGGACTAGGCAGCACCTTCGCCAACGCCGTGCCAATTTCAGCGGTCATGGGTTTGTTGGTCGCCGGTCTTGGTTCACTCATGATGCTCCGTATTAAAGACGCCCCCAATGAGATGAACCGCTTCCAGTCGGTAGAGCGGGTGTTCGGCGTACTGATGGTTTTCACCGCCTGTTCCATGGCTTTTGCACACGGCTCCAACGATGTGGCTAACGCTGTAGGGCCTTTGGCGGCGATCGTGAGCACCGTTCAATCAGGTGGCCAGATTGCCGCCAAGGCACCGGTGCCCTGGTGGTTACTGCTGATAGGCGCCACGGGCATTGTGATCGGGCTTGCAACCTACGGATGGCGCGTGATTGTCACCGTAGGACGTAAAATTACCGAGCTCACACCCAGCCGTGGATTCGCCGCGGAGTTGGGGGCCTCGGCTACAGTGGTTATCGCTTCAGCCACCGGCCTGCCCATATCCACCACTCACACCCTGGTCGGCGCAGTACTGGGTGTTGGCTTTGCCCGCGGCATTGGCGCGCTGAATCTGCGCGTGATCGGCAACATCTTCATGTCGTGGATCATCACCCTGCCCGCGGGCGCCAGTCTGGCGATTCTCTTTTTCTTCATATTCAAATGGATATTCAGCCCTTAAGGCAGCCGCACCCCTTGGCGGCGGCTACGCCCTTGACTAGACTGATGTAAGCATCGTCCCCATCGGAATCTCCGAGGGGATAAACCCGGAGTCACCATGCCCCAGGCCCATCAACAGATACTAGAGCAACTCCGGCAGCTTGTGGGCACAGCTTCGGTCAGTTCCACCGATCCTAGCTGGGATCAGGGGAACCGCGCAGTGATCGACCTGTTGGCAAGCTGGCTGACGGATATGGGGTTCCTGGTGGAGATACAGGACGTCACTCCGGGAGGAGACAAGGCCAACCTAATTGCCACACTCGGTAACGGCCCTGGCGGGCTGGTCCTTGCCGGACATACCGACACAGTACCCTTTGACGAGGGCCGCTGGCAGAGTGATCCGCTGGGACTGACCGAGCGCGACCATCGACTGTACGGACTCGGAAGTGCCGATATGAAAGGCTTCTTTCCACTGGCCCTCGCTGCCGCCAGCGCTTTTACATCGAAAGAGCTGAAACAGCCGCTTATCCTGCTGGCAACCGCCGATGAGGAAAGCTCGATGAACGGCGCGCGCAAACTGGCCGCCGCCGGTCGACCCAAAGCGCGCGCTGCCATAATTGGCGAACCCACATCCCTGGTTCCGGTGCGCATGCACAAGGGCATTATGATGGAAGCCGTGCGAGTGACTGGGCGGACGGGACACTCGTCTAACCCCGATTTGGGTAACAATGCCCTGGAGGGGATGCATGCCGTTATGGGCGATTTGATGACCTTCCGCCAGGAACTGGCTTCTCGCTTCAGCAATGATTTTTTCAAAGTCGCAACACCCACTCTCAACTTGGGCTGTATTCACGGTGGCGACAGTCCTAATCGAATCTGTGGCCAGGCCGATTTGCATTTTGACCTGCGCATGACGCCTGGCGGCGACAATGCCACGGTACGCGCGGAAATTGAGAAACGAATGATGGGTTTAGCAGAACGCTTCGACCTGGAAATAAACATGCATTCACTGGTGGAGAATATCCAACCTTTCGAACAGGATGCCGATAGTGAATTGGTACACCTGGCCGAGCGCCTGACAGGCCACAGCGCCGAAGCGGTGGCCTTCGCCACAGAAGCACCCTTCCTGCAGCAGCTGGGTATGGAAACCATCGTCATGGGGCCGGGCTCCATTGACCGCGCACATCAACCGGATGAATATCTGGAACTGGACCACATTCAGCCGTGCATTTCGCTGCTGCAAAACTGTATCCGCCACTACTGTCTCTAAACACTGTGCAATATTGCCATTAGGTAATCGGGCCCGCTTTCGGTACCCTTAATATCCTTCTATTTATCAATAGCTTGGATAACAACGTGACAACGTCGGCGCGAACGCACATACGCTGGTTGAGAAACACTGCACCGTACATCAATGCACACCGAGGGAAGACCTTTGTGCTGATGTTGGATGGCATTGTTGCGCAACATGAAAATTTTGCCAACCTCATCCACGACATCGCCCTGCTGAACAGCCTGGGAGTTCGCCTCGTGCTGATCCATGGTGCGCGTATGCAGATCGACCAACGCCTGCAGCGGGCGGGGCTCGACAGCGTAATTCACGATGGCATTCGCATTACCGATAGCGCTGCGTTGGAGCATGTAAAGGACGCCACTGGTTCTCTGCGCGCACAAATCGAGGCGCTGTTGTCCATGGGTTTACCCAACTCGCCCATGCAGGGTTCAAGCATACGTGTGTGCTCCGGTAACTTCGTGACTGCCAGGCCCATCGGTGTGGTCGATGGTGTGGATTTTCAACACACGGGCAAAGTGCGTCGGATCGATGCCAGCAGTATTCATCAACAACTGGCGGACGGTTTCATTGTTTTGCTATCGCCGCTGGGCTACTCCCCCACGGGTGAAATATTCAACCTGTCGCTAGAAGATATTGCCGTGCACTGCGCCTCCGCCATTGGAGCAGACAAGTTGGTGATGCTGGGCGCAGCTGCGGGCGTCGTTAAAGAAAATGGCGAGCTGATCCGGCAGTGTGCGGTGGGTGAAGTGAGCGGACTCACAATTACCGATCCGGACCAGGCCTCCCTGCTATTGACTGCGAAGCGGGCTTGTCTGGCGGGCGTATCCCGTTGCCACATCATTGGCTACGAGGACGATTGTGCGCTACTGCAGGAACTGTTCACTCATGACGGCAGTGGCACCTTGGTGGCCAATGATGAGTATGAGCTTGCCCGGGCAGCAAATATTGACGATGTGGGCGGCATCCTGGAGTTGATCGAACCGCTGGAACAGCAGGGTGTGCTGTTAAAGCGTTCACGAGAATTACTGGAAACCGAGATTAGCCAATTCCGCCTGCTGGTGCGCGATGGGCGCATCATCGCCTGCGCGGCGTTATACCCGTTTCCCGATGACAGCTGCGGCGAAATCGCGTGCATAGTCTCGCACCCGGACTACCGCGGTGGCAGGCGCGGGCAGCGCTTGTTAAATACGCTGGAGCAAGAAGCGCGTCGTCAAGGATTAGACCGCGTGTTTGTCCTCACGACGCAGACTGCCCACTGGTTTATTGAGCAGGGCTTCGTCGAAGCTTCGCAGGATGACTTGCCGGGCAAGAAAAAGTCGCTTTACAATTTGCAGCGAGGTTCCAAGGTGTTTTTTAAACAGCTTTAGGTGTGGTTGCGATTACTTTCACGTTCGTAGTTAGCGCCACACCCTTTGCTTAACCGCGGTGCAGGGGTTAAGCCTTGCAATTTAGCGGGTTAATTTTCACGCAATATTTGCTATCCTTCCCACCCACTTTGCGAAGGGATAACTGGCACAGCGCCGGCCCGGGAAACGGTAACAACACATGCCTGACTATCGCTCCAAGACCTCCACCGCCGGCCGCAACATGGCAGGTGCCCGTGCACTGTGGCGTGCCACCGGAATGAAAGATGACGACTTTCAAAAGCCCATCATCGCTGTCGTAAATTCTTTCACTCAGTTTGTACCCGGACACGTACACCTGAAAGACCTTGGTCAATTGGTCGCGCGCGAAATCGAAGCGGCAGGCGGCGTCGCAAAAGAATTCAACACCATCGCCGTGGATGATGGTATTGCCATGGGCCACGACGGCATGCTTTACAGCCTGCCCTCGCGCGACATCATTTCAGACTCCGTCGAGTACATGGTCAATGCGCATTGTGCCGATGCCATGGTCTGCATTTCTAACTGCGACAAAATCACACCCGGGATGCTTAACGCAGCCATGCGCCTGAACATCCCGGTAGTATTTGTTTCCGGCGGACCGATGGAAGCGGGCAAAACAAAACTATCCGAAAACAAACTGGACCTAATCGATGCGATGGTCATTGCGGCAGACGATAATGCGTCCGACGAAAAAGTTGCCGAGTATGAACGATCAGCCTGCCCTACCTGTGGCTCCTGTTCCGGTATGTTTACGGCAAACTCCATGAACTGTTTGACCGAAGCCCTCGGCTTATCCCTGCCAGGCAATGGCTCCACACTTGCCACACACGCAGACCGGGAGCAATTATTTCTTCGCGCCGGCCGCGTCATCGTGGATATTTGCAAACGCTATTATGAACAGGATGACGATTCCGTCCTGCCACGCAACATTGGCAACTTTAAGGCTTTTGAAAATGCGATGACCCTGGATATCGCCATGGGGGGCTCTACCAATACAATCCTGCATCTGTTGGCCGCCGCCCAGGAAGCCGAGCTTGATTTCACACTTGCCGATATCGATCGCCTGTCGCGCAAGGTGCCGCAATTATGCAAGGTCGCGCCAAGCACTCCTAAATACCACATGGAAGATGTGCACCGCGCTGGCGGCATTATGGCTATCCTGGGCGAAATTGACCGCGCTGGTCTATTGCACACCGAGTGCACCACCGTTCACAGTGCAACAATCGGTGATGCGCTGGACAGCTGGGACATCATGCGAACCGACGATGCGGCTGTACACAAATTCTATAGCGCCGGGCCCGGGGGGATTCCCACCCAAACTGCCTTCAGTCAGGACACGCGCTGGCCGAGCCTGGACACCGATCGCGCAGGTGGCTGCATACGCTCTCTGGAAAATGCCTTTTCACTTGAAGGCGGTCTGGCAATCCTGACCGGCAACATCGCACTGAATGGCTGCGTAGTGAAAACTGCCGGTGTGGATGAGTCCATTCTTACCTTCTCCGGGCCCGCGCATGTGGTCGAGAGCCAGGACGAAGCCGTTCAGAATGTTCTCAACGATGTGATAAAGCCCGGGGATGTCGTGATCGTGAGGTATGAAGGTCCGCGGGGCGGCCCGGGTATGCAAGAGATGTTGTATCCCACCAGCTATATCAAGTCGAAAGGGCTAGGCAAGGTATGCGCTTTGCTGACCGACGGACGTTTTTCCGGCGGTACGTCCGGGCTGTCTATCGGCCACGTTTCCCCCGAAGCGGCATCGGGTGGTGCTATCGCTCTGGTGGAAAATGGCGACATTATCGAAATTGATATTCCCAATCGCAGCATCAATGTTGCCCTCTCCGATGAGGCGTTGTCGGAGAGGCGAGCGGCCATGGACGCTAAAGGCAATAAAGCCTGGAAGCCTGCAGAAGTTCGGCCGCGCAAAGTAACGCCTGCATTGAAGGTCTATGCCAAGATGGTAACCAGTGCCGACAAAGGTGCGGTGCGCGACCTCTCGTTGCTGGATTAACCTGCGGGCGTGCCGGCCGCCTTGCCTTCGGCTATCAGGGTTTCGAGGTCCTCCCGCAAATCGGACAACTTTAAGCGCACGTGCCGATCCTGCCGCTCTGTCCGCGAGTTTAGGAGTAGCGCAATTGCATCGGCAATAACAGCACTATTGTTTTCGTAAATGCGCACATATTCGGGCGAGAATTTGTCTCTCCTTGCTGCCACAGCTGCCCGCACCCGTTGTTGCCATTGGGGGCCGCGCTTCAGGATAACTTCAAGCTGTTTGAACCAGTCCGCACGCTCCCGCAACCATTCCTCGTCTGAGCGCAACAACTTGCTGCTGGACTCGCGCAAAATATCACGCTGCTTGTCGGACAGCGCTCCCAGATATTCCTTCGCGTTGTCTTTTAGATTGTCGTAGCTGTCCTCGTAAAACTCATCGTCGGGCCGCTCCAGGTATTCTTCTTTGTATTCATCCTGTTGCTCCCAAAGCACTTCCAGGAAACCATCAAGCTGCGTGTCAGAGAGCTGCGCGCCCAAATCCAACAGCGAGTCCAGTGCCTCGCCCTCCAATCGTAACCAGGCTCTCTCGAACTCGGCAAATATTGCCTCTACACCTGCCTGCGTCTCTGGCTCGTCGAGGCTGGCTTCAATGTCGCCGAGAATTTTGACGTAACTGGGCAATTCCTGGGCGCGGTGCCAGGCCAGAAAAGGTGTCAGTAGTTCCTCAAGGTAAGTTTCCTGTTCGCCGTTGAGCTCGGCGTAATCATCCACGTACCAGGGCACAAGGAAGTCCAGGCGATTGTATAAGAGGGTCGTACCACTACACGCACCCAGCATTAGGAGCGATAGAAATAGACTGAGCTTGCACCAACGAAACATGATTTTTCCTACGTCTGACGTCAGTCGGAAACGGTTACACTAGAGTGAGACTCATCCAGACAAATTAGCAGCCGAATTATGCGGCGGCAATTTGCGCCCGCCCGGCGGCTCGGTTGATGGCTCCAAGGATGCCATCGAGGGAGGCCTGGACAATGTCGGGACTGCGACCAACCCCACAGAAGCGTTCACCGTCGATATTTAATTGTATATAGCATACCGCTTCGGCGTCTGCACTGTGACTGAGAGCGTGTTCGTTATATTCCACCAACACAATGTGTTTGCCCGTGAAGTCCTGCATGGCATCAACGAAGGAGGCCACCACACCGCTTCCTGTCCCTGACAATGTGTGCTTCGTCGATCCTTCCTGCAATGTAGCCTGCAGCTGGTCGACACCACCCTCGCGACTCACCTGGTAGTTACCCAACTCCCAACGACCGCTGGCTGCAAGATAGGTATCGTGAAACAGCTGGTAAACGGCTTCAGAGCCGACCTCCGTTTCCTGCTCTTCGGCGTAAGCTTGAACCAAGCCACTGAAATCAATCTGCAACCAGCGGGGCAATTCCAGGCCGTAGTCACGCTGCAGCACAAACGCGATACCGCCCTTGCCCGACTGACTGTTGATGCGAATCACCTCCTGATAGGAGCGGCCAATGTCCTGCGGATCGATGGGCAGATACGCCACCTCCCAGGGCGCGCTGTCATCCCGTTTCGCCAGGCATTTCTTGATCGCGTCCTGGTGGCTCCCGGAAAACGCAGTGAACACTAACTCACCTGCATAGGGGTGCCGTGGATGGACTGGCAGATGCGTGCACTCCCGAGTCGTGTGTAGAATTTCATCCATGTCACCCAGGTTCAATTCAGGGTCAACGCCTTGGCTGTAGAGGTTCATCGCCATCGTGATGATGTCCATATTGCCGGTGCGCTCACCGTTGCCCATCAGCGTACCTTCCACTCGGTCGGCCCCCGCCAACACGCCCAGCTCACTCGCGGCAACCGCACAACCACGGTCGTTATGCGTGTGCAATGAAATCAAAAGACTCTCTCGGTTAGCCACGTGACCGCAAAACCATTCGATCTGGTCCGCATAAACATTGGGCGTACTTGCCTCAACGGTGGCGGGCAGATTGATGATCACCGGACGCTGCGGCGTCGGCTGCCACACAGCGGTTACGGCGTCACAAATCTCTACGGCAAAATCGAGTTCAGTACCGGTAAAACTCTCCGGTGAATACTCAAACATCCATTCAGTCTTGGGGTGCTTCGCGGCACAATCACGGACCAGCTCAGCGCCCTTCACAGCGATATCGATGATGCCCTTACGATCCAGGCCAAACACCTGCTCGCGTTGCACCGTGGAAGTGGAGTTATACACATGCACAATCACGCGGCGGGCACCGGCAAGGGCTTTGAATGTTTTTTCAATCAAATCGGGGCGCGCCTGGGTAAGCACCTGAATCGTCACATCGTCCGGGATTCGGTCATTCTCGATGAGCTCTCGCACAAATTCGTAATCGTGGCTGGATGCGGAGGGGAAACCCACCTCGATCTCCTTAAACCCAATTTTGACCAACTGGTCCCACAGCAGTGATTTCTGGCGTGCGGTCATCGGCTCGATCAGAGCCTGATTGCCATCGCGCAGGTCAACGCTACACCAGCGTGGTGCCTTCTCGATAATCCGGTCGGGCCAGCGCCGGTTGGGCAGCGCTATTGGAGCAAAGGGCTTGTATTTACGATGATCGAAGCTGCTCATGAGGTCCTACCTGTAATTGTTGATTAAATGGCCGATCACCCGCGCGGCCTTTCTGGAGTACCGGCCCTTGTGGGGCGTTGTACCTGGCGCTGGAAAGAGGTAACCCTGCCCGCGCCAACCGCGACGGGTGATGTATCAGCCCGGTGCACAGTATAGAAGTGAGTGAGGAGAGAGAGATTGCAAATATTGCGGCATAGCTCCCAATTTGTGCAATACCTAGCTACATAATAGTCAGTTATTGGTGATATGCTTCATCTTACTGAAATAGCAGTCCAACCTCTGAAGGGGGTGACACAATGAAACTTGATCGCACCGATCGCAGAATTTTACAGGCTATGCAAAGGAACGCCCGTATCAGCAACCTGGAGCTGGCAGAGGTCGTAGGCCTTTCTCCCACGCCGTGTTCCCGCCGGGTCAAGCGACTGGAGGGGTCGGGCATCATCCGGGCGCACGTCACGCTGCTCAACCAGACGATGCTGGGGCTCAAACTCACCGCCTATATCGGTATCAGCATGGACCGCCACACGCCGGATCGCTTTGAGACATTTGAACAGGAGGTCGCTCAGTACCCCGAGGTCATGGAGTGTTCCGTGGTGACGGGCCAAGCATCTGATTACTTGCTCAAAGCCGTCGTCCCGGACATGGAATACTACGAGCGCTTCCTGCTGGGGAAACTGACTCGTATCGAAGGCGTCACCGGCGTACATTCAAGTTTCGAATTGCGACGCGTAGTACACAATACGATGCTGCCACTGGAACATATTTCGGACACGTCAGTACTGTGAAAAAACCGTCACTTTCCGTGGCCGGATAGAGGCTTGCTCAAAACCCCGGTTGATCGCAGTATGGTTCCCCTTGAAACAGCGTAATAAAAATTTGGGGTCACTATGATAGACATGTCCGGCAATGTCGCCATCGTCACTGGCGGTGCCAGTGGAATGGGGCAGATAACCGCCCGGCGCCTGGCGAAACAGGGCGCAAAAGTTGCGATCTTCGACGTCAACGAGCAAGCGCTTGAAGACACCGCTGCTGAGTCAGATAATATCACCGCCTATCGCTGTGACATCTCCGATCTGCGCGATGTAGAGACCCGCGTGGCAACAGTGGCGTCGGAATTGGGGCCTATCGAGCTGCTGGTACATGCCGCCGCGCTGATGCCCGGCCACCAGCTCATCGATCATACCCATGAAGATATGGAACGATTGTTCCGCATCAACTACTTCGGCACAACCTACATGGTCAGAAGTGTACTGCCTGCCATGATCGAACGCGGCGAAGGCCGCATCATCGTCTTCGGTTCTATCGCCGGTATCGCCCTGGTACCGAAAATGGGCGCCTACTGCGCGACCAAAGCGGCAGTAAACGCCTACATAGAAGTTTTACAAAATGAGATTCGCAACACCGGCGTGCGTGTCCATCTGGTTTGTCCTCCGGCAGTGAACACACCTTTGGTCGATCAGACCATCGCTACAGACACGCCCGGAAGCATCATTGAAGCGAAGAAGAGTGGCCGCCTCGGTGACCCCGAAAAAATGATCGATGCAATCGAAAAAGGTGTCAGAAAAGACAAGGACATCATCTATCCCAAGGAGGCCAAGCTGCTATACCTGTGGCGAGCCCTGTTGCCGAAGCTGTGGTGGAAGGTGGTGATGAACTTTGAGAAGTAACCGGGGCAACTGCCTCGGCTCACAAAGCCCACTCGTCCAAAGATTATCTCAGCTTGATATGATTCCTGAACCGTCCGCGGATGCACTCAACAACTAGACCACTTAATGGGTTCGCTGACAATTTCCGCAATTGGTTATCTGTTTTTTTAAAAACATTTTTACCCCGCAGCATGGTGCGCCGTTCCACATAAGCTTTTGAGCCAGACTTTCTAACTTAAAATAGCGCATTGAAATTGCACAACGCCATCTCGGATGGCTTTGCTTTAAAAGAGCGCATGGTCTAGCATCGCCGCCCCATGACCCGCCTACAGTTGCATCCCGACTCTCCCTGGCTGCTGGCTTTGCTGGCAGCTATGGTTGCCCTCGGCCCGCTCAGCGTAGATATGTATCTGCCGGCCATGCCGCGCATGATGACAGCACTGAATACAGACATCTGGCACATGCACCTGACACTCAGTACCTACCTGACCGGCTTTGCAATTTTTCATTTGGCCTGCGGGCCACTGGCTGATCGCTTCGGACGTAAACCGATTTTGATCGGCGGCACCGTTTTATTTGTCGCAGCTTCCATCGGTTGTAGTCTTTCCACCACCGTGGATGAACTTCTGGTTTATAGGTTTATCCAAGGCATCGGCGCCTGCGTCGGTCCCACCCTTGCCCGCGCGGTGGCCCGCGATATTTTTGGACCTACACGCGCAGCGCGAGCGCTATCTTTAATCGCTATGTTGATGGCCTTGGCCCCTGCTGTGGCACCTACGCTGGGCAGTATTTTGCTGCTATGGCTGCCCTGGCCGATAGTCTTTATTTTCCTCGCAATCTACGGTGCCACCATGATTGTGCTGATCCAGATATTCCTGGCCGAATCTTTACCGCAGCCTCAGAGCTTGCATCCTGTATCTATCGCCCGCAACTATGCGCAGCTATTTTGGAACCGGACTTTTATGACGGCAACGTTTGCCAGCGGGTTTGTTTACGCCGGATTGTTGGCTTATCTGTCATCTTCCAGCTTTGTGTATATCGATATGCTGGGCGTACCGTTACCGTATTTCGGCTTTATCTTTCTCACTTCTGTAGCCGGTTATATGCTCGGCAGCGCTCTAAGCGCAAGGCTGAGCCGGTCGTATGACTCCGAGCATATTGTTTTACTCGGCGCACTATTAGCCGCGTCTGCAACAGGCTCAATGTGGCTCGGATCACAATGGCTGCCGCGCAGCATCCTTGTGCTCGTCCTGCCCATGATGTTCTATTCCACCGGTATAGGATTCGTATTGCCCAACGCCATGGCCATTGCACTTCGCAACTTCCCACACATTGCAGGCACCGCATCAGCACTGCTCGGTTTTATCCAAATGTCACTGTCTGCTTCGGCAACAGCGCTGGTCGGCGTCCATCTCGCAGACACGCCGGCACCCATGCTAAATTTTATGTTGTTGATTGCATTCCTTGCACTCATATTGAGCGTGGCCCTGTACCTCGGTCGCGCCACCACAAAGCACTGACCCGGTCGCCGCGGTGTGGCATACTCTGCGTGGAATTTTGCGGAGATTACAACGTGCATACCGCCACAGATGTTACCCAACTCATTGGCAACACCCCTTTGCTGCACCTCAAACAGGTGTCGGAGAAAACAGGTTGCACCATTCTCGGCAAAGCCGAGTTCATGAACCCCGGTGGCTCGGTAAAAGATCGAACTGCCCTGGGAATTATTCGCGCTGCTCAGGAATCGGGTGAGCTCCAGCCCGGCGGGCGGATTGTAGAGGGCACGGCGGGCAATACCGGAATTGGATTAACCCTGCTCGCAAATGCCATGGGTTATAAGAGTACTGTGGTGATGCCGATTACCCAGAGCAAGGAAAAAATCGACACTCTGGAATTGCTGGGGGCAGACTTGCATCTAGTTGGCGCCGCCTCCTACAGTGACCCCAATCACTACGTTCACACGGCTGAACGACTGGCGAAGAAGTTTGCTGGCAAGGAAGAGCAAGGCGCTATTTGGGCACGCCAGTTCGATAACCTGGCCAACATGGATATCCACTGCCGTACCACAGGCGCGGAGATCTGGGAACAGACCGACGGCAAGGTGGACGGATTTATCTGTGCGGTGGGCACAGGGGGCACACTCGCGGGCGTGTCCGCGGCGCTCAAGGGAAAAAATCCTGGCGTAACCATCGGGCTCGCCGACCCGGCAGGGGCATCCCTCTATGAGTATTTTAAAAATGGTGAACTAAAAGCCAGCGAGGGCGGCTCTATCATTGAGGGTGTTGGCATCAACCACGTTACCGACAATATTGCACAGGCTCAGGTAGATGTTTCTTTTTGTATTCAGGACGAAGAAGCCCTGCCCTACATTTTTGACCTGCTGAAATACGAAGGCCTTTGTTTGGGCGGCTCAGCTGGTATTAATATTGCCGGCGCCGTGCGCCTCGCCGAACACCTCGGTCCTGGCCACACCATTGTCACCATCCTGTGTGATTACGGCAACCGCTACCAGAGTAAGCTATTTAACCCGGTTTTTTTGGAGAACAAGGGACTTCCAGTTCCCCAATGGCTTGTTATCTAGATCCTCCAGTTCAACACTAAGGACTCACGATGAAGATTGGAATTATTTGCGGCAGCCATCGGTCCGACTCCCAGAGCGGCAAGATTGCGCGCCACATAGAACGCGAACTAATCGACAAGGGCCTGTGTAATGAAACCTGGCTCTACGATTTGGGCGGCAACCCGCTGCCGCTGTGGGATGAGAGTATTTGGGAGGGCGACGCCGAATGGCAAAAAATTCTGACGCCGCTGAGTGATGAGCTGAAGTCTTGCGACGGCTTTGTAGTCGTATCACCTGAGTGGCACGGCATGGCACCAGCGGGACTGAAGAATTTTTTCCTGATGTGGACTGCCGGTGGGGAAGTGGCGCACAAGCCCGCGCTTATCGTCACGGTATCGGTTGCCGATGGCGGCTCTTTCCCGATCGCAGAGTTGCGCATGAGCAGCTACAAGAACAGTCGTATTTGTTACCTCCCGGAACACCTCATCATTCGCTACGTCGACACGGTGTTCAACGATGATCCGGCGGAAAATAAACCGGAAGCCCAGGAATATTTCGAGAGCCGCCTGGCGTATTGTCTTGAAATGTTGAAAGAGTATGCGTTGGCGTTTCGACAGATACGGGCTAGTGGCAAGGCGTCGCTCGAGGTTTATACGAGCGGGATGTGAGTGCTCTTTCCCTGTCGCCAGGGTCGGAAAAATACCCAACCCCGTCGAAAAATGCGTTCTGAGGATTAGCTCCCCTTAGCAGCGCGCTCTTTCTCGACCAAGAAGTCAGCCACTTTCAGCATATCCGCCTGACCACCTGCCATGCGCCCAGTGATAAGGTATTTACCGTCTACCATCAATGCGGGTGTGCCTGTAAGTTTTGCCCCCTTTCCCGTGGAGATCGCCTGATTGACCTGGCTGGTTACGCCAAAGGAACCAAAGGTCTTACTAAAGTCCTCTTCAGACACTCCATTGGCGACGAAGAGCTTGGCAATATCGCCTTCAGAAGCAAGCGGCTTACGATCGACATTCATCGCCTGAAAAATAACCGGGTTCATAGTGTCCAGCACGCCTAGCACTTCGGCCGTAAAGTATGCCCTGGCATGTAACTGCATATTTGCACGCCAAACTGCCGGGATTCCCCGAAAGCTAACATCTTCAGGCATAGTCTTTTCCCATTGCCTGATGACCGGTTCAAAGGAATAGCAGTGGCTGCAGCCGTACCAAAAAAACTCCGCCACCTCTATCGTATCCCCATCAAGGGTGCGCACCGGTGGTGAAATCAGGGCGTAGTGAGTGCCTTCCTCATAGGTATTTGTTCCGTCTTCTGCCGCTGTGCATGAGAGGCCAAATACCATTAAAGACACACTTAACAATAACCGTTTGATCATAATTCTCTCCCCACTGTGTTCTTACATACTTGAGACAACGAAATGCGCATGATGTTCTCGCGCACAATAAAAAGGTGCCATTTATGCCGCCTTTTTAAAACACTATTCTAGTGCAGGCCCGCTATATAACTGGCGACTGCTTCTATCTCATTATCGCTCAAGCCAAATGCGGTGGTGCGCATAATCTTCGCATCACCATCGTTAGTTCGACCGGTAACATCTTCGTATCCCTTTCGATACGCGCGCAGCTGATCAACGATGTATTGCGCATTCTGACCCGCAAGTGCCGGATAACCCGCTGGCCCATTGCCGTTACCTTTGGGGGAATGGCATGCCGCACAGGCCATCACGTTGCGCGCCGCCACACCGCTGCGGTACACCTTTTCTCCCAACGCCATCAGTGCCGGATTCGTTTGCCCACCAGAGCGCGACTGGGATGCATAGTACGCAGCCATATCCGCAAGGTCCTGGTCGCTCTTATCATCCAGCTGCCCAACCATACTGGGCACCAAGCGCGCTCCATCCTGAATGTCCACCAATTGCTTGTAGAGGTATTTCTCGCCTTGCCCGGCGAGCTTGGGAAAAGGTGTAGCAGCGTTGCCGTCGGCGCCGTGACACGCACCGCAAACAACACTCTTGCTTTTCCCTGCGGCGGCATCACCCACGGGGCTGGCGTCAGCCGCAAAACCACTCACGGCCCAGCCCAATGTCAGGCTAAACGCAATTGCTACTCTCTTCATGTCTATTCCAGATAAAACGTCTATGGATATGTGCTTATTTAACAGGGGCCGGAGAGGCCATAAATACGATCATCTCCTTGTATTCTTCGTCTGTGCAATCAGCGCACAGGCCGGTAGGCGGCATCGCGTTGTAACCGTTTTTGACTTCGGCCACCAAAACGTCCATACCTTTGGCCATGCGCGGTTCCCAGGCAGCCTGATCGTGGGTTTTGGGAGCGCCGGCCGCACCGGTTGAGTGGCAAACACCGCAGGAGGTTTGGTATTTTGCTGGCGGGGCATCAGCCATAGCACCCAAAGCAGAACACATCAACGCAACAGCAAACAGTTTTCTCATGTTAAAACCTCTTAATAACCAGGAAGCGAACAAACCGTACAAGCATTTGATAACTGACAAAAAAGCTGTGGCATTATATACGAGATAATCACACCAAAAAAGGCAATACCTCCCAATGAACGACCCCGAGCCAGTGACCGCGCCTGCCGCACCCAATTATCGAGCAGCGCAGTACCTTACCAGCGCCGCGAAACTACCCCAGTGCCCTCCTGACAGCGGTTGGGAAGTGGCCTTCGCAGGCCGCTCCAACGCGGGAAAATCAAGTGCGATCAACAGCTTAACGCAAAACAAAAAGCTCGCGAAGACCTCCAAGACACCCGGGCGCACCCAACTCATCAACTTCTTCGAACTGTCTGCACAACAGCGTCTGGTCGACCTCCCAGGCTACGGATTTGCCAAAGTCCCACTGGCAGTCAAACAGGAATGGACCAAACAGTTGGAAAACTACCTGCAGAAGCGCCAGTCTCTGCGCGGACTCATTTTGCTCATGGATGTCCGTCACCCCCTGCAACCCTTTGACCGGCAAATGCTCGACTGGGCGCTCTCTGCATCAATGCCCGTGCATATTCTTCTGACCAAGGCAGATAAATTGAAACGGGGGCCCGCCAGCGCCGCCCTGTTGCAGGTTCGCTCTCATCTACAGCCGCACAGTGAACTGGCCAGCGCGCAACTGTTTTCAGCGCTCAAACACGATGGACACGAGGAATTAATTGCTGTGCTAAACGCTTGGCTCACCGATGCGAGTATTCTTGAAGATGACGAGATCGAATAGCCTCGCGGGCGCGCTTCGGCGGTTTACTTAAAGACACCCACAGAAAAAGCCCCGGCACTTTTAGGGGAAAGTTGCCGGGGACAAAACGTCTCTTAGTGCAAGAGACTAGCTTGCTGATGCTCAATCAGACAAGCCACTTAGGGAAGTAGCTTTCGCTACATCAATTAAGACTGGCAGGCCGTGAAAAAGTTCAGCAAAAACTCAGATTCTTCCTCGATGGAGTCCCGCCCAGTCGTGACCATGCTCTCTGGGCGCGGCTGGAGGGGCGGCCTCCAAGCGCAAGATCTACTAATGCGCCTCATCCCAGTTATCACCCACACCGGCCTCAACCAACAGCGGAACAGCCAGCTCAGCAGCCCCCGACATCAAAGCACAAATCCGTTCGCGTAACGGCTCGACTTCGCCTTCGGCCACCTCAAACACCAGCTCATCGTGCACCTGCATTATCATACAAGCGTCGGCCGCGCCTCCGCACAGCCAATCATCCACCGCCAGCATCGCCCGCTTGATGATATCCGCTGCCGTACCTTGCATAGGCGCATTGATGGCCGTGCGCTCCGCTGCTTGTACCCGCATTTTATTGCGGGCATTGATTTCTGGAAGATAAAGACGGCGTCCGAACAGAGTTTCCACGTAGCCCTGCTCTTTTGCCAATGCCCGTGTGCGGTCCATGTAATCAGCAACGCCCGGGTATCTTTCAAAGTAACGATCAATGTACTGCTGGGCCTCCTTGCGACCCAGGTGCAGCTGTTTCGCCAAACCAAAGGCCGACATGCCGTAGATTAAACCGAAATTAATCGCCTTTGCCTTGCGACGCTGCTCCGTCGAAACCAACGCCAAATCCACCTCAAATACCTCAGAGGCCGTGGCCGTATGCACATCTCGTCCCTCCTTAAAAGCCTCGAGCAGGCCCGGATCCGATGACAGGTGTGCCATGATACGCAGCTCAATCTGAGAATAATCCGCCGCCAGTATTTTGTATCCGGCAGGTGCGATAAACGCCTGTCGTATACGCCTGCCCTCCTCCGTGCGGATCGGAATATTCTGCAGATTAGGGTCCGACGACGACAACCTGCCGGTGGCAGTAACCGCCTGATGGTAGGAAGTGTGGACGCGTCCCGTTGCTGCATTTACCATCAGCGGCAGCTTGTCCGTGTACGTGGATTTCAATTTGCTCAGACTGCGATACTCCAGCAGCAGCTTGGGTAGCGGATAATCGAGGGCGAGCTCCACCAACACCTCTTCCGCTGTAGAGGGTGCCCCTTTCGGGGTTTTCTTGATGACGGGCAATTCCAATTGATTAAACAGGATCTCTCCCAGTTGCTTGGGAGAACCCAAATTGAATTCCTTGCCCGCCATTTCATGGGCCTGACTTTCGAGCAGCTGTAAACGCCCTCCCAACTCCGCACTCTGGACAGTCAGCAACTCCGCCGAAATTAACGCGCCCCTGCGTTCAATGCGCGACAAAACCGGTACCAGCGGCACTTCAATTTCTGTCAGTACCTGGCTCAGGCTGGTGTGCTCTTCCAGCCGGGGCCACAAAGTGTGATGCAAGCGCAGAGTGATATCGGCATCCTCAGCAGCGTAAGGACCCGCCTCCTCCAGCTTGATCTGGTTGAAGCGCAATTGTTTGGCGCCTTTGCCTGCGAGGTCTTCAAAGTGGATGGTTTTCTGGCCGAGATATTTCAGCGCCAGGCTGTCCATATCATGACGTGTAGCGGTTGAGTCCAACACGTAGGACTCCAGCATGGTGTCGAAACGAATGCCCCGCAGAGTAATGTCATGGTTAGCCAGCACGCTGGCGTCATATTTAAGGTTTTGCCCGACTTTGGCCTTGCTTGCATCTTCCAGCAGGGGTTTTAATGCCGCTAATACGTCATCCCGCTGCAACTGGGCCGGCGCGCCCAGGTAATCGTGCGCCACCGGCACATACGCGGCCTTACCCGCCTCCACCGCAAAGGAGACCCCGACTATGCGCGCCTCCATATATTTCAGGCTAGTCGTTTCGGTATCGAAGGCAAACAGCTCAGCACTTGCCAGCACGTCCATCCAGGCATCGAACCGGGCCTGATCAGTGATGACCTCGTATTCCGCTGCCGGCCCCTCAACCATCTGCACCGGCGCCTCGCCTCCCTCCAGCAAGTCATCCAGCCAGGAACGAAACTCCATGCGCGTAAACCAGTCCACCAGGGCCTTGCGGTCGGGGCTGGCATTGTGAAGTTGCTCTGGACGTAGCGCCAGTTCCACATCGAGCTTGATAGTCGCAAGCGTGTAAGACAGATAAGCGCTGTCCTTCTCCGCTTCGAGTTTTGCCGCCATGGTTTTGGCGCCGCGAAAGGACAGCCCGACCACCTTCTCCAGATTGGCGTAGATATCGTCCAGGCCGCCTAAGCCCTGCAGCAACCCCAGTGCTGTCTTCTCTCCCACGCCGGGTACCCCGGGGATGTTATCCACCTTGTCGCCCATCAGTGCCAGAAAGTCGATAATCAAAGAGGGTGGAATGCCGAATTTGTCTTCCACGCCGGCCTCATCCATGCGGGTGTCTGTCATGGTATTCACTAAGGTGGTGCAGGGATTCACCAGCTGCGCCATGTCCTTGTCACCCGTTGAGATCACCACATGCTGGCCCTGCTCGCTCGCCTGGCGAGCCAGGGTGCCGATAACATCATCAGCCTCCACACCGGGTTCACACACAAAAGGCAGCCCCATTGCCTTCACGATTTCGTGGATAGGCTCAATTTGTTCGCGCAACTCATCAGGCATAGGCGGGCGATTCGCCTTGTACTGAGTATACAGGTCGTCGCGAAAGGTCTTGCCCTTGGCATCGAACACAACCACCACGGGGCTGTCGGGGTAATCTGCCACCAGGCGCCGCAGCATACTGATGACACCGCGCACCGCTCCCGTATTCTGGCCGCTTGAGGTGGTGAGCATAGGAAGGGCGTGAAACGCCCGATAGACGTAGGATGAACCATCAACAAGGACAAGGGGACCAGCTTTAGAATCCATAATGGAACTCACTTAGTTATTAGCGTCCCACGTCGATGACCAGCATTTGGCGCGAGTTGGTGTGTGCTTACTTAAACCGCAGAGTCGCAAAGATTTATTGATCCCACAGCACCCTGGCCGAGCGATAGGTAGTCTTCATTTTCGCCTGATCCAGAGGGGCCTTGAAGAAGCCGTGATAATCCCCTCTCGGATTAATAAGTACTATATTGGAACCATGATCGACCTGATAATCTTCACCCTCGCCGACAACCTTGCGAAAGGGCGTGTTGAGCGCTGTAGCAAAGCGGTGAATATCCAGGAATTCGCCGGTTACGCCGATAAAATCCGGGTTGAAATAGGGCACATAGCTTGCCAGTTGCGCGACCGTGTCCCTTGCCGGATCAACAGACACCATGACCACCTGAGTATCCTCAGCCTCGGTTCCTTCCAGGTTCGACATAAATTCGTTGAGAAACGCCATCGTCGTGGGGCAGATATCCGGGCAGTAGGTAAACCCAAAAAACACCAGACTCCACCTACCCTCAAAACGGGCCGGGTCGAACGCTTCACCATGATGATCCGTCAGCTTGAACGCGCCGATATCCCGCGGGGTTTCCAACAGATACAGCCCGTTTATTTTCATTTCCGATTCGGTCATCACCCGAGGCAAAGAAACTCGATGCACGAATCCGGCAACGATGAACCCAATCAGCACCAGCAGGCCCACTACCGTCAATTTGATGTTGCGGGACTGGCTCATGCGGCGTTCATGGGAAAGACATAGTGATCAACCAGCATAATCACAAACAGGGACATCAGATAAATGATGGAATACTTGAATGTCTCCATGGGCGCGTTGGGGTTCTTATCACGCATCAGCTCGATCGCCCAATACAAAAAACCACCCCCCAGAACGACGGCACCCAGCAGGTACAAGGGCCCGCTCATGTGGGTTGCATAGGGCAGTAACGTGACCAGAAACATCAGGATCGTATACAGCAAAATATGCAGCTTCGTAAACGCCACGCCGTGGGTAACCGGCAGCATGGGTATGGCCGCAGCGGCGTATTCCTCTCGTCGGTGAATCGCCAGGGCCCAGAAGTGGGGCGGCGTCCAGGCGAATATAATCAGCACCAGCAACAACGCATGACCGTCAATTTGACCCGTTACTGCGGTCCAGCCGAGCAGGGGAGGGGCCGCACCAGCCAGCCCACCGATCACAATGTTTTGCGGTGTGGCGCGCTTGAGAAACATGGTGTAAACAAATGCATAGCCTACCAATGAAGCAAGTGTCAGCCAGGCAGTGAGCGGATTAATCCACGTCAGCAGAATATACATGCCCAGGCCGCCCAGTATCGCGGCAAACAAGGTAGCGTGGAGGCTGCTAACTCGCCCCTGTGCCAAGGGGCGATTGTGGGTGCGGGCCATTTTCTGGTCTACACGCTGATCTACCAGATGATTGACCGCTGCAGCCGAACCGGCGCACAGCGCGATCCCCAGATTGCCCAGCACCAGAATATGCAGCGGCACCATTCCGGGCACGGCCATAAACATGCCTATCGCTGAAGTCAGAATCATCAGCAGGACGACATTCGGTTTGGTCAGCTCTTTATAATCACGCCAGCTGGCCGTCTTTGTTTGTTGTAGCTCTGTCATCTGGCTCTTAGCCGCCGGAGTTCTTGAGGAGAAATTTTAGATCTTTAATCACGTCTTTATACGGTATCTCTTCGTTGTAGGACATCATAATCCAGCCCGCAGGATCCACCAGATACCAGGTACTGGTATCAGCGGCATGTTCTGAGAACATTACTTCATAGGCCCCTGTGGGCACAGCAAGTACCTTCAAGCCGGCATGTTCAGTCGCCAGGTAGCCCGTAAATTCTCCCGCCGGGGCAGGGCGCCCATCGCTGAGCTCTGCTGCCGTCAACTGCGTATCCTGCGCACGTTCCGGGCTCACATATAACCGTCGCAAACGGGTAAATCCTTTGCCCATAGCGACATGAATCTGACGCGTCACGTACAGGCTTTTCTCACAGGCTTCATCGCAGCCTCCGCTGGCGACGGGCACGATCATGGCCCAGCGCGGCTCCATATCGGCAAATTTTACCGATAATCCCGACTCGCCTTGCAACGTATGCTCATCGAATTGCCGGGGGGGCTGCACCAGACTCCCTCTGTTCGCTGTGCCCAGCAGGCCGACCAGGTCAAACTCACCATTGGCAACAAAGAACCACAACCAGGTTGCCACCAAAATCATGGTCAGCGGAATACCGCCAATCAACAACAATACCATGCGGTTACCGGAGTTAGGGTTTGCGCCTGTCATTTACTCGCCCTCTCTGCCTGAGCCAGGTATGAGTTGCCGCAGGTTGCTGCTGCGCAACAGGTAAAACACAAAAAGTACCGCCGCCATGGCGAACCACTGCACCGCGTAGGCCTGATGTTTCTGCGGACTACTGTTCACCACCTGCCACTCCACTGCCAGAGCGCCGGGTTGATCATCATCGATACGGACAGGGAACGGGAACACTTCCCCCGGAGCCAGCCCGGTCATCGCGGGGGCGATTTTGTCCATCTCTACCGCTTGTATTCGTTTTGGCCAGTTAGTTGATAATCGTTGCTCTGCCAACAAATAGGGCGCGCCTGGCGCCACATAGACATGCCCCGTGATTTCCACTCTACCCGCAACGTCGGGCACCTCCGGCAACGCCTCCCGGTCGGCATCGCCAGCAATCCAGCCACGATTCACCAGCACGCTCCCTGTCTGATCACTCAACTGCAGGATTCCCAGGACTTGGTATCCAACCTTGCCGGTGCGTACCTGGTTGTCCAAAAGAAAATATGCATCGGGCAAAAAACTACCGCTCAGTTGCACGCGTAAATACGCCAGCGACTCGTCCGGCAAATTCCAGAGTGCGTCTATTGAAGCAGGATGCTGTTGCTGCCGCGCTTCAAACAGCGCTGCCAATGCTGCCTTCTCATCCCCCCGCTGCAGCTGCCAAAAACCCAGACCAATCATCAGCGGGACCATCACCACAGTAAAAAGCGTGATTCGCCACTCTGACTCAAAACGTAATCCTGGGGAAGAGCCTGACATTATCCCACTCCGGCGCAAAAAACTGTGTCTGGTTTATACTGCACCGGACTGTTGAAGGAGACATCCATTGTTAAAAGCTGCAATTGTACTATTGATGCTGGCGCTGGTCGCCAGCCTGGGAAGCGGGTTCTACTTTTTGATGCTGGACCAGGGGAACAAACAGAAACGGCGAACATTCCATTCTCTGGGTATCAGGCTGTGTATCGCCGCCGCGCTTATGGCTCTGATCATCTACGGTGTCGCCACCGGCCAATTGGGTCATTTAAATCCCTGGGATGCGGCGCCGTAGCCAACGGCACCCCCAAAATGAGGGCCGTAAGCACTCTAAAGAATATAGACGAACAGGAACAGGAACACCCACACCACATCCACAAAGTGCCAGTACCAGCTGGACGCTTCAAAACCGAAGTGGTCCTCCGCCGTGAACTGCTTGCCAATCACTGAGCGCAGCCACTGGATTAGCAGCATGGTCATTCCCATAAAAACATGAAAGCCATGGAAGCCCGTCAACATAAAGAAGGTAGAACCATAAATACCCGCGTTCAGCGTTAAACCGAATTCGACATAGGCCTCGTAATACTCCAGCGCTTGAAGACACAGGAAGATGATTCCCAGTAGCACCGTGATGCCCAGCCACAGATTAAACTTCTTTTTGTCGCCGGCAAGAATGCCCAGGTGTGCGACGTGACAGGTAAAACTCGAGGACAACAGAATGAGCGTGTTCCAAAGCGGCAACCAGTGCCACCAAACGTGTGCGTCAGCGAAGGCCATGCTGGTATGGGGACTGGTATACGTGCCGCTATTGGCTACCAATTGTGAAGCCGCACCACCGACCGCTTCCTGCGGTGTCTGCATCATCGGCCATGCGTATTCAAACCCGGGCCACAGCATTCCGTTCATGCGACCACCATCACCTTCTCCCGCCAGCCAGGGACCGACGAGATTGCGGACATAAAATAGCGCGCCAAAGAACGCCAGGAAGAACATCACCTCAGAGAAGATGAACCAAAACATTCCCAACACATAGGACTTCTTGAGCTGAGCGCTATTCATTCCCGCGATATTTTCTCTGATAGCGGTGCGAAACCAGGCAAACAACGTCGCTACAAAGAAAAACATGCCGCAGTAAAAAATGGTCCAGGAGCTGCTCGCTTCATTCGGATCACCAAACGTCATGTCATTCATGATGCTGGCGGCACCAAAGATACTTAGCATCAGGCCGATAGTCGCGCAGATAGCCAGGCGGCTCTTCTCTGGTACGTAATACTTTTCGTACTCTGTGGAAGTCTGACTTGTCATGTTGTTTCTCCGATTAAAGAGCGCAGGTCCGCCGACCTGCGCTTCAGCGAGCAGCGACTGAACCGCTCACCATATCCGTTACATCAAAAATCGTATACGACAGCGTGATGGTACCGATGTCGCGTGGTAAATCCTGGTCGACTATAAACTGAAGCGGCAACTCCGCCTCGGCCCCACCATCGAGTGGTTGCTGATTAAAACAAAAGCACTCTGTCTTGTGGAAATACTCCGCCGCACGACCAGGCGAAATGCTTGGGATCGCCTGACCGACCATTGCATTAGGCATTGGATTGCGCGCGAAAAATACTGTGTCATTCACTGCGCCCGGGTGAACCTTCATCATCGTTCTAGTGGGCGCAAAGTCCCAGGGCATACCATCGTTGTTTGTGGCAATGAACTGAATCGACACTGTACGACTCTCATCGACCTGCACCTCTACTGCAGTGTATGCCTCCCCGCTGGTTTTGCCATTAATTCCAAGGACATCACACAACACGTTGTAAAGGGGCACCATTACAACGAAAACAAAAGCAAACATAAACACCGCCACCGCGACCAACTTGATCGAGGTGTTAATAGCTGGATTGTTGCTCAGTTTCAGCACTTAGATTCCTATCACTTCACCGCGGGCGGTGTCTCAAAGGTGTGGTAGGGCGCCGGCGTGGGAAGAGTCCACTCCAGGCCTTCGGCTCCGTCCCACACTTTCTCATCGGTCACTATATCCCCAGAACGGATGGTAGCAATCACGTTGTACAGGAACAGGATTTGCGAAGCACCGTAGATAAATGCCCCGATGCTGGACATCATATTGAAATCAGCAAACTGCAGGGCGTAATCTGGTATCCGCCGCGGCATGCCGGCCAGACCCACAAAATGCTGCGGGAAGAAGGTCAAGTTAAAGCCTATGAACGAGATCCAGAAATGGGTTTTACCCATGGTCTCGTTGTACATACGGCCACACCACTTTGGCAGCCAGAAATAAATGGCCGCGGTCATGCTAAATACCGCTCCCGCCACCATGACATAGTGGAAGTGCGCGACCACGAAGTAGGAATCGTGATACTGGAAGTCAGCCGGTGCGATCGACAACATCAGGCCGGTAAACCCGCCAATAGTAAACAGGATAAGGAAGCCGATGGAAAACAGCATCGGAGTCTCAAAAGAGAGGGCACCACGCCACATGGTGGATATCCAGTTGAACACTTTTACGCCGGTCGGCACCGCGATCAGCATAGTGGCGTACATAAAGAACAATTCACCGGCTACCGGCATACCTACGGTATACATGTGGTGCGCCCAAACAATGAAGGACAGGAAGGCGATAGAAGCGGTGGCGTAAACCATGGAGTCATAACCAAACAGTGGCTTGCGAGAAAACGCGGGAATAATCTGCGAAACCACACCAAATGCCGGCAGAATAATGATGTAAACCTCGGGGTGTCCAAAGAACCAGAACACGTGCTGGAACAATACCGGATCACCACCACCGGCAGCGGAGAAAAAGCTGGTGTTAAAGTGCACATCCATCAACATCATGGTCACCGCACCAGCCAATACCGGCATCACCGCCACTAGCAGGAAGGCCGTTATCAGCCAGGTCCAGACAAACAATGGCATCTTCATGTAAGTCATGCCGGGTGCCCGCATATTCATCACAGTTGCAATGATATTGATGGAGCCCATGATGGACGAAAGACCAAGAACGTGAATGCAAAAAATAAAGTACGTTACTGATGGGCCGGCATAGGTTGTCGACAGTGGCGCGTAGAACGTCCAGCCTGCCGCCGGTGCGCCGCCTTCCATAAAGAGCGTTGACGCCAATAACAAAAACGTTGGCGGGAGTATCCAAAAGCTCCAGTTGTTCATGCGCGGCAGTGCCATATCGGGCGCCCCGATCATCATCGGGATCAGCCAATTCGCCAATCCGACGAAGGAGGGCATGATCGCCCCGAACACCATTATCAGCCCGTGCAGCGTAGTCATTTGGTTGAAAAAGCCGGGCTCAACCAGCTGCAAGCCGGGCTGAAACAGTTCGGCGCGAATGATCATGGCGAATGCGCCGCCCAGAATAAACATAGAAAACGAAAACCAGAGGTACATGGTTCCGATGTCTTTGTGGTTAGTGGTAAAGAGCCACCGACTTAGACCCTTGGCGGGACCGTGATGATGATCGCCCATCTTTAATTCCTCCAATTAGTCTTTTTTGTGGTTGTAAACATCAATGGGCTGAATGATGTCGCCCATGTTGTTACCAAATGCGTTGCGCTGGTACGTAATTACCGCAGCCATATCGACATCGTTCAGCTGCGCGCCGAAGGCCTGCATTGCCGTTCCAGACACGCCATCAATACCTATATCCAGGTGATGACCAATGTCCCCGGTCGCCACTGCACTTCCGGCGATTGCGTTACCGACCCCACCCTCACCATTGGCGCCGTGACATACCTGGCAATTACTGTCATAGACGATTTCGCCGCGCTCCATCGTCTGGTCAAGCGTAAATGTCTTAGCCATCAACCCCTTGGTTTCTGCCGCCTCGGCCTGCTTGGCAGTAAACCACTGCGCATAGTCTTCTTTGCTGACTACGTTGACCACGATCGGCATAAACCCGTGGCTGCGTCCACAAAGCTCTGCGCACTGTCCGCGATAGACGCCTATTTCAGTCGCCTTGGTCCAGCTCTCATTAATAAAACCCGGAATGGCGTCGCGCTTGACGGCCAGCATGGGCACCCACCAGGAGTGGAGCACATCATTAGCTGTCACCAAAAAACGCACTTTTGTATCGACCGGCAGAACCAGCGGCTCATCGACTTCCAGTAAGTAGTGCTCACCTTTAGCCTCTGAGTTGTGTATTTCTGCCTGTGGTGTGGCGAGATTGCTGAAGAAGCTGACATTCTCGCCTTCTTCGTTCAGATATTCGTATTTCCACTTCCACTGATAGGCGGTAACAACGACGTCCAACTCCGCATTATCGGTGTCATAGATTTCTAGTAATGTGGTGGTGGCGGGAATGGCCATGATGATCAGAATAAAAAAGGGCACGACGGTCCAGGCGATTTCTACCTTGGTGCTCTCATGAAAAGTCGCCGGCGTAACGCCGCGCGATTTGCGGTGATAGATTATGGAGTAAAACATCACGCCAAAAACCAGTACGCCGATAACGACACAGATGCCCAGGATAATCATGTGCAGGTCATAGACTTGCTGACCGACAGCCGTAACGCCCTGCGGCATATTGTACTCGCTTGCTTCACCGCCAACTGCCATGGCGACGACGCTCATGAGCAACAGCACAGGACCAAGCGCTAGCTTGCACAGCCACTTCGCTTTTGAACCCATTTCCCGTGTCTCCCTGTAATAAAAACTGTTAACCGCTAACTGGCTCGGAATCAATGATGCAGAAGCTTGCCCGATGGCACGGGCTGGAAACGATCGATCGGGGCCAAAGCCTGCGATGGGAAGGTGACCCTAGCACTCGTATCTGCTTGAACTTGCCAGCTGATTTACGTTTTCAGATAGCGCAAACCCAAGCCACGCCGACAAAAACGCGCGGATTATAGCGGAACTGGGCACTAATGCCCACTCTCACACAGGCATCGCGGCGCAGTGCCCAAAACACCGCCGACAGCCTCTAACCTTTAACTCACTTGTCCTCTCAAATTGTCAAGACACGCCTAGCGAAATGCGAAAAATGTACTAGCCTGATGAGACCTCATCGAACACGCATACAGGTCGATTATGGTGTCACTGAGTATCGGGGAAATCATCGACGCCGCCTTGGGCGAGGAGAACGAAACCCATCACTTGCGAAAGCGGCTCGAACGCAAATTGCCGCTGTTGCAGCAGAAACTGTTGTTGCCTAAGAAAGAACCTGGCTTCGCACTAATGGCGTTCATTACCGGCTATGTGCGAAGCGTTCCAAGCTGCCTGCGCCTGGTTACCGCCGTCAGCAAGCGGTTCGGCTTTTTCGACTACGCAGCGCCCTTTCTGCATCTGGCAGAGGACTCTTTCCTGCAACCCCGGGGCGCGTTGCCCCAGGATGCGGGGCTGGACGCCGTGCTAAACGAAGCGTTCCTCGCGCATCGCCTATTGGAGGAAGTAAATGACCACCATATCAAGCACTTACAACACCCCCTATTGCCGCTAGACATGACTGAGGCCAACATTATCGTGCATCACTTGCTCGGCGACGAGTTCGCTACCCAACTAGAGGAGCTGGTTCAATTCACCGCGTCCGGATTGTTGCACAGGGAGCACGTTTGGGAGCAGGCCCGCGCACTTGGGGCCTCACAGGAAACTTTGACCCCACTAATACCCGCGGAGTCTTTAATTAATTCGGCCTGGCAAATCAGGCTGCGCCTCGCCTCCTAGCAACTAACTGAGCGGCATATCGCGATCTTTCTCAGTATCGATCAGGGTAATAGCCTCCGCGGGGGTCTCCACCCGCCTGGCTGAGGCACGACTCACCCGTGTAGCAAGCTCTGAGGCCTCCGGCGTAACAACCGACCCTGGACCCACCGCCGGAACACCGGGACGCTCCTCACTGAAACCGCAGCTCACACAAACCCGCTGGTCTGAATCCAGGTCGACAACAACCTTGTCCATCAGCGCGCAGCGGGGACACACTGCGCCAGCAATAAAGCGGCGACGGCCACCACTATTCTGCATAATTCGATCTCCGTGATTCAATCCAGGTCTGGCCAGCGGTTAGAGGGCTAGCTATTGTAGCAGGCAAATACCCACAATGAGTCACCGACCATGCAGCATTATACGCCTCTAAGCCTGCGCAATTTTCAGGGGAAAGTCCCCGATATTGGCCAACGTGTATTAATCGACCCCAGCGCTTTAGTGCTGGGGGAGGTGGTGCTGGGCGATGATGTTTCCGTGTGGCCGCAGGTCGCCATTCGCGGCGATATGCACCAGATTACTGTCGGCGACAGAACCAATGTTCAGGACGGTTGTATCTTGCACATCACCCACGCCGGCCCCTATAACGCAAATGGCTGGCCGTTGAGTATCGGCAGTGATGTGACGATCGGCCACAGCGCCACCCTGCACGGGTGTCAAATTGGTCATCGGGTGCTGGTAGGAATGTCCGCCACTGTCATGGACGGCGCTGTGGTAGAAGACGATGTCGTTATCGCAGCAGGCGCACTGATCACGCCCGGAAAACAATTGCGCAGTGGTTTTCTCTATGCCGGTAGCCCCGCACGTGAGGTGCGACCTCTGAGCGAAAAAGAGTTGGCCTACTTTATCTACAGCGCCGGCCATTATGTGAAACTGAAGGATCTCCACATCGCGGAACTTGAGTTGGCCTCCGGCTAAAGTGCCCTCAGGCAGCCGCCATGGCTTCTCGCAACTGGTTAATCACCGGCAGTGTTTGCGGACGCTCGTTGCGCCAGATGTAGAATGACTCGCCGGCCTGCTCCACCAGCATACCCAGGCCATCCGCTACCGCCCACGCAGCATGATGGGCAGACCAACGCATGAAGGGCGTCGGCTCTGGCCCATAGACCATGTCGTAGCAACAACTGCGCTCGGTCAACAGCGACCCGGGTAGCTGCGGCACTTCGCCCGATAGTCCGGCGCTGGTGGCGTTGATAATCAGATCAAACTGTCGCCCACCCACAAGATCAATAGCCCCTCCTTCGATAGGGCCAAGTTCAGCAAACTCCAGCGCCAGTTGTGACGCGCGCTCGGCAGTTCGATTGACTACAAGCAACTGTTTCGGGCCCTCTCGCAACACCGGCTCAAGCACGCCGCGCGCGGCTCCTCCCGCACCCAGTAACAATACGCGTAAATCGCGCACCGCCCAGCCAAGATTGGCGACCATATCCCTCACCAGCCCAATGCCGTCGGTATTTTCTCCCTCAATCGTGCCATCGGGTAAGCGCGAGAGTGTGTTGACTGCACCCGCGCGCGCCGCACGCTCACTCAGGCTGTCTGCGAATTCAAACGCTTCGCGCTTGAACGGCACCGTAATGTTCAGACCCGCGCCGCCGCCTTCAAAAAACCCCGCTGCAGCCTGTGCAAACCCATCCAGCTCAACCCGAACTGCGCGGTACTGAATATGCTGCGAACACTGCTGCGCAAACAAGGTATGAATTGCCGGAGATTTGCTGTGCTTAATCGGGTTGCCAAATACCGCGTACCTGTCTTCCCCGCTCATGACTTATCCATCTCGCTACCTGCCTCACCCAACCAATCACGATCCTGCAAATAAAAGCGCGTCAACTCTGCCTCCGGAGAGTCCGGTAGTGGACAGTAATCGTACTCCCAGCGCACCAGGGGTGGCAGTGACATGAGAATGGCCTCCGTACGGCCGCCCGATTGCAGACCGAACAATGTGCCGCGATCAAATACCAGGTTAAATTCCACATACCGGCCGCGCCGATAGAGTTGAAACTGCCGCTCGCGTTCCCCGTAATGCTTGTCCTTGTTGCGCTGTACGATCGGGCGGTACGCTTTTATAAATGAGTCCCCGACGGACCGCATAAACGCAAAGCAGGTATCAAACCCCCCGTCAGACAGATCATCGAAAAAGAGCCCGCCAATACCGCGCGGCTCGCTGCGATGTTTGAGACAAAAATAGTCATCACACCAGGCCTTATAGCGTGGGTACACATCATCTCCAAATGGCAAACAAGCATCAGCAGCCACACGATGCCAGTGCACACAATCTTCACGATTGGCGTAGTAAGGAGTAAGGTCATATCCACCGCCGAACCACCAAATGGGTTCCTCGCCAGGTTTACTCGCCACAAAGAAACGAACATTCGCATGCGAAGTGGGTATATAAGGATTGTGGGGGTGAATGACTAAAGACACGCCAAGTGCTTCGTAACTGCGCCCGGCAAGCTCCGGCCTGGACGCGCTGGCTGACGGTGGCAGCTCGGCACCTTGTACGTGAGAAAAATTGACACCCGCTTTTTCAAAGACCGCGCCATCTACCAACACCCGAGTGCGACCACCGCCCCCCTCTGGGCGCTGCCATTCATCCGTTGCGAAAGTTACCTGACCATCCTCCTCAGCCAAAGCGTCGCAGAGCGTGTTCTGTAATTTTAAAAGATAGGACCTGACCTGTTCGACCTGCATGCAATCGTTCCTGCGGGACTTGTCGGCAAGCATTATACGCACGCGCTCTGCGTAACAATACTAGTTGCGAAGTATTTGCCCAGTCATCAGATTACGAATAATCGTTGTGCGCTCTGAATTACCGACGCTACCGGGAAGGAGGCAGTCCAGGAGGTCACCAAAATAGCGCCTCACCTGAAACGCTTCCCGGGCCGGGCGGGCTCCCGCGGGGTTTGCCGAAGTGGAGACCAGAGGCCCTCCCCAGGCCGTGCACAGCGCACTGACAACCGGATGATTACTAACTCGAACCGCCACGGTATCGTGCCCGCCAGAAACCCACGGAGGTACACGGCCGTGATGTGGTACTACCCACGTGACCGGGCCTGGCCAGCTGGCCGCGAGTGTGTCGCTCGCCTGCGAGCTCAAATCGGACAACAAAAAGTCGAACTGGTGCTGACTCGCCGCAACCAGAATCAGGCCCTTGGATGGGGGTCGGTTTTTCAGGGCCAGCAATCGGTCGACTGCTCGCTCGTTGTATGGATCACAACTGAGGCCCCACACCGCCTCGGTGGGACATGCGACCACACCACTATGCAGTAGTGCCTTCAGGGCAGGGCGGAGGCGTGTCGAGCCGGGTGAGTACGACAAAGTCAGCCTTTTAACTGTTCCTGCAAAGCGGCATTTTTAGAGTAGATTTGCTCAGCATTGGCGTGGCGCTCGTCTCGCAGTTTTTGTGCCAGCGAAGGGTCAGCTAATGAGAGCATCTGCACCGCCAGATAGGCCGCATTTTTTGCGCCCGCTTTACCGATAGCAACGGTGGCGACAGGTATACCCGCGGGCATTTGTACCGTGGATAGTAAGGCGTCGAGCCCATCGAGGGACGCATTCATAGGCACACCGATAACCGGCTTAACGGTGGTCGCGGAAACCGCGCCCGCCAGGTGGGCCGCCATGCCTGCCGCTGCGATAAAAACGCCACAGCCGCGTTTTTCGGCGTCCTGTACATAGGTTTTAGTGGCTTCGGGTGTGCGATGTGCCGAGGTGATTTGCGCCTCAAACGCCACACCAAAAGTTCGCAGAATATCGAAGCTTGCTTCCATAACGGGCAGATCGGAATCCGAGCCCATCACTATCGCCACAAAGGGTTTGCTCATTGATAAACTCCTCTCAAACCGGCGATAGCGCGCACGCTACAACCGAAAAAACGCAAAACTTAACCAACTGAGAAGGACTTTGCAAGTTCCACGCGCTCAGCAGTGAATATAGCCCCCTGCCGTCCGCACTACCTGTCCTGTCAGCTCCAGGGCGGAAAGCTCTCCCAGTACTTGTGCAACGGGACGGGCACTGCGCCGCACCAGCTCATCCAGTGAAGCCACCTCAAACCCCACTAGCGGTAACAACCAGGAGGTGTCCGCTGACACGGTTTCGCGGTCGCCTGATACCGTCGCGGCATGGCCCTGGTGCACGGTGTACAGAGGCCCAAGTTCTTCAAGTATATCGTCGACGTGCAGCACCATTTTAGCGCCGTCGCGGATCAATTGCAGGCAGCCGCGGCCGCCCTCATGAAGCATCGACCAGGGCATGGCAAAGACCTCGCGCCCCTGCTCCATTCCTGTGCCTGCGGTAATCAATGAACCACTGGGCAGCGCCGCTTCAACCACCAGCACACCCAGAGACAGACCGCTAATAATCCGATTGCGCTTGGGAAAGTTGTATCTCGCAGGCGTTGTCCCAGGAGGAAACTCTGTCACCAAACATCCAGATTGTTCCAGCTCTGCAGCCAGGCTCCGGTGGCGCTGAGGATAGACTGCGTCTATTCCTGTGGCCATTACTGCAACACTTTTTCCGCCCGCTGCAATAGCACCACGATGGGCCGCACCGTCAATTCCCAGTGCCAGGCCAGAGCAGATATTCAGCCCGGCTCGCGTTAACTCACCACAAAGATTCTGTGCGAGTCGCAAGCCTGCGGGGCTTGCGCGTCGACTGCCTACCACCGCCAGCTGGGGCAGCAGTAACGATGCGGTGTCGCCGCGAGTATACAACAGGGGGGGGGGATCATATATCTCCCGCAGCAGCGGAGGATAGCGCTCATCATCGATGGTCACAACCGATGCGCCAACAGCCTCGGCGGCAGCTTTTGCTTGAACAACATTCATACATCATCCTTGACGTAATATCTGTTGGCGTTAAGTCGGGAGGAACTCCCCAGGCAGTCACCGCGTCCAGCGGCTTGCTACCTAATCAGGGGTTCTTCACCAGATCACCCACTTGCAATGCTCGGCTGGTTTTGAGAATTATGGCATAACTAATTTTTTCGAACGACTCGTAAACCATCGCCAGGCCAACCCGCGTGTCCGGCAAAAACACATTCGATTGCGCTATCTTATCGAACACGTAATTGCCTGCCTGATAAACCGCCAACACGTTGCCGATCTCCATGCCGTCTCTTTTACCCTTGTTGATCACTACGACACTCATATCCCCGATTTGCGTGAGCCCGCCTTCCACGGCGATCATGATGCCATCAACTATCTCCGCGTCCGGCGCCCTGGGATGGAAAGTGGCATCCAGTATGCGCTCTTCCATCGGCAGTAGACGGTCGCCTATGTCCACTTCTTCGGTGATGCGGGTAATCTCCAGTTCCGTAACATCATCGCGGTTACTGCTCTGCAATTTGGCACTGCCGACATCCATAATCTGGTAGCCAAGAAATTCCTGGGTTATCGGATCGATGTATTTTTGCCCGACCCGGTAAATGCCGTAAGTACGCTCACCATCGGGAAAGGGGCCCCGGCCAAAAACCCGATCGCCGGGGCCGCTGATTAAACGACGCTCGTCGCCAGCGACGATATAGGCCGACTGGTTGATCTCTTCTGCGTTCATGACTCTGTTCCGCACCAACCACGGGCCGATTTGGTCAAGAGGAATTGCCGGAATCGCCAGGTCCAATGGCCCCACACGCATGTTGGGGACCAATTTGACGTCGCGGCCGCGACGCATGCGCAGTCGAGGTTGCCCATCTATCCAAACCAGATAAAGCTCGTCACCGGGGAAAATAAGATGGGGGTTGTCGACCTGGGGGTTGGCGTCCCAGAGCTCCGGCCACAACCAAGGTTCTTTCAGGTACATTCCGGAAATGCCCCAAAGCGTATCGCCTTTCTTAACGGTATAAACCTCCGGCACCTCTTCATTGAGCTCCACCGCCGCCTGCAACCATCCGCTGAAGAGCAGTGATAGCGAGAGCAGGCATACCGATAGTGACCGTGTGTTCATGTTTAAGCGTCCCTGTGTAGCCTGGTTTTTTATCTGCCAGTTCAAATAATCCGATACCGTACATGCGGCCGCAAGCGCCGCTCTGCGGTGTCTATGCACCGCTGTAGTGCTCGTGATTCGCTGCAGCGGGAGCCCCATACTCACAAACCCACTGGATTTGAGCGCGGTAAGAGCCCCACCGCTAGGCACCCCATAATCACAAGTTGTATAATAAGTTCAGTTTGCTGCCGCGATTTAACGCTGGCAAGCCAATTGTTATTAATTCACGCAGCCAAATTTAGCCACCTCAGGCGACTCGCTGGGCAATCAAAACTATGGCAGTACTGGAAATACTCGAATTCCCCGATCCGCGGCTTCGCACTGAAGCCAAGCCGCTGGTAAGGGTAACCGATACCACACGCACACTCATCGACGATATGCTCGAGACCATGTATGAAGCGCCTGGCATTGGGCTTGCAGCGACGCAGGTGAACATCCACCAGCGGCTGCTGGTCATGGACGTTTCCGACGAGAAGAGCGAGGCAATGGTGTTCATCAATCCCATCATTTCAGTTTTGGACGAGGAGTTGTCTGAGTACGATGAGGGCTGCCTCTCAGTGCCTGGCTTCTATGAAACTGTCTGCCGTCCTCGCAAAGTGCTGGTTTCTGCGCTGAATCGAGACGGTGAGCCGTTTACCCTGGAGCTTGAGGGCCTTGCTGCAATCTGCCTGCAGCATGAAGTTGATCACCTGGATGGAAAACTGTTCGTAGATTATATCTCGCCCCTAAAGCGACAACGTATTCGCAAGAAGCTGGAAAAAGACCAGCGTCAACGCGCCTGACCCCTATGTCGGATCAGCCTCTACGCGTCATATTTGCCGGCACGCCTGCCTTCGCAGCACTACATTTAAGGGCTATTATAGATAGTAAGCACCAACTAACAGGTGTGTATACACAACCGGATCGATCCGCCGGAAGAGGCCGCAAGCTGCAAGCCAGCCCGGTGAAACAATTAGCCGAAGACTCTGGCATCTCGGTTTATCAGCCGACAACACTGAAAGATGTCGCCGCACAGCAACAGCTTGCGGACATCCCTGCCGACGTCCTCGTGGTAGTGGCTTATGGGTTGATTCTGCCGCCAGCTGTGTTGGCTACTCCGCCACTGGGCTGCCTCAACGTTCATGCTTCCCTGCTGCCCCGATGGCGCGGCGCGGCGCCCATTCAGCGTGCGATCGAGGCGGGAGATACCAGTACCGGGGTAACGATCATGCAAGTGGATGCCGGCCTCGACACCGGAGACATGCTGGCCACAAGCACCTGCCCTATAGGGCCCCAATCCACGGCCGCCAGCCTGCATGACGACCTTGCCCGGTTGGGGCCGCCTCTGCTGTTGAAGGTATTAGGTGATCTGCAGAACGGCCGCACCCTCCCTCAAAAACAAGACGATGAGGAGGCCACCTACGCCGCGAAAATTTTTAAACCCGAAGCCAAGGTAGACTGGCAGCAGAGCGCCACTGTTCTCGATCGCAGGATTCGGGCCTTTAATCCATTTCCGATCTGCTTTAGCACGCTTGGATCAGAACGTATCCGGATCTGGCACGCCAGCCCGCAACCAGGTGATGCCGCTCGGCGCGCCCCCGGCACTATTTTGCAGGCTGATGAGAAAGGTATTGTCGTCGCGTGTGGCGAAAATGAAATCGTCATAGAAACCCTGCAGCTTGAGGGCGGAAAGGCGCTGTCAGCACAGCAGATACTCAGCGCCCACCGCGCCAAATTCGCCATTGGCAATCAATTTGATCTACTGCTACCCAACGAGCTTCAATGACTATTGACGTCCGCGCGGCAGCGGCCGGCGTTATCGGTGACGTACTGGGCGGGAAGTCACTCAACCAGGCACTGCCTAGCCGCCAGGACCGAGTTGGCGAGCGAGACAAAGCTCTGCTGCAAGAACTGTGTTACGGCACGCTCCGCGAGAGTCCAAAGCTGCAAGCGCTTCTCAAGCAGTTAATGGATAAGCCCCTGCGGAGCAAGGACCGCGACGTACAAGGGTTACTCCTTTGCGGGTTGTATCAGTTAGGCACCACACGCATACCGGACCATGCAGCCGTTGCCGCAACTGTCAGTGCCACCAAAGCACTGAAAAAACACTGGGCAAAGGGTCTGACCAACGCTGTCCTGCGACGCTATCTGCGCGAGCGGGAACAATTGGTGCGCCAACTGGATGTTGCGTCGGCGGCCAATCACTCCCCCTGGTTGTATCAAAAAATTCAGACGCAATGGCCTGCTGCCGCTGCCACTATAATAGAGGCCAATAACCAGCGCCCGCCCATGACCCTGCGCGTCAACGGTCAACACCAATCGGCGCAGGCGTACCTCACCGACTTGCAGCAACATGGCATCGCAGCCCATGCCTGTAACCTCAGCCCGCATGCAATTCAACTTGCCCAGCCTCAGGATGTGTGGACGCTGCCGGGTTTTGCCGCCGGGCAGGTGAGTGTGCAGGATGAGGGCGCACAAATAGCTGGACCGCTCCTAGACGCCTGCCCGGGTGAACAGGTTCTGGATGCCTGCGCAGCACCCGGAGGCAAGACCTGCCATATTCTGGAATTGCAACCTGATCTGGCTGCCTTGATCGCCATGGATATCGACGAATCGCGCTTGCAAAAGGTGTCTGAAAACCTCGAGCGGCTGGGAATGGTGGCGACGCTCCTTGCTGGTGATGCGGCCCTCCCTCCAAGACAACTGGAACAGGCCAGTTTTGATCGCATCCTGGTCGATGCGCCCTGTTCCGCCAGTGGTGTAATCCGCCGGCACCCCGATGTGAAGCTGTTACGTCGTGAAACAGACATCCCCCAGCTGGCTGAACAACAGCATGGCATTCTTCAAGGTCTGTGGCCGCTATTAAAGGTCGGAGGCTCCCTGTTGTATGTTACCTGTTCGATACTGGATGAAGAGAACAGCCAGGTGGTGGCACGATTCCTCGAGAAACATAGCGATGCGACGTTATCTCCAATAGATGCAATCTGGGGAGAGCCCGCAGCATGCGGTCGCCAGCTGCTGCCTTCTCCGAGCGGTCCTGATGGTTTGTTTTACTCCTTGTTGCGCAAGACAGGGTAATAGTTGTGCACAATTACGCTCCAACGGCTCTTACATTCGACTCTCGATTTCTTTAATGTTCTCAGAGATTTAACCGAGAGCTCATCGAGCCATGAAAATTATTATTCTCGGGGCAGGCCAGGTTGGCGGTACGCTCGCCGAGCACCTGGCCAACGAACAGAATGACATCACCGTCGTAGACACTGACAGCGACAAACTGCGTGCCCTGCAGGATCGACTGGATATTGGAACCACACTAGGAGGCGCAGCCCACCCCAACACCTTGTACAATGCCGGCGCCGAAGACGCTGACATGCTCATTGCTGTGACCAATAGCGACGAAATCAATATGATCGCCTGTCAGGTCGCCCACACCCTGTTCAAAACGCAGACCAAGATTTCTCGCGTGCGTTCTCCTAATTATCTGGCCTATCAGGAACAACTGTTCAACCGCGAGAATATCCCTGTAGATGTGATCATAGGCCCGGAGCAACTGGTCACGAAGAGCATCCAGAAACTGATCGCCAACCCGGGCGCGCTGCAGGTTCTGGACTTTGCCGAGGGCAGAGTCCAGTTGGTAGCCGTGAGGGCCTATCACGGCGGTCCTATTGTTGGTCAGGAACTGCAGGAAATACGCAAACACATGCCCAAAGTAGATACTCGCGTCGCGGCTATCTTTCGGCAGGATCGCGCCATTATTCCGACCGGTAATACGGTGGTTGCCGTTGATGACGAAGTGTTCTTTATTGCGGCTAAAGACAATATCCGTGCAGTCATGTCTGAGCTGCGCGAGATAGACAAACCCTACAAGCGTGTGATGATTGCCGGTGGCGGTAATATCGGCGCAACACTGGCACAGAACCTTGAGGACAAGTATCAGGTCAAGCTCATTGAAAAATCCCATAGTCTATGCCGAGTTCTGGCCGAGCGCCTCAAACACACCATCGTCCTGAGTGGCAGCGGCTCAGAACCAGAGTTGCTCGCGGCAGAAAACATCGAAGCCACGGATGTGTTTTGTGCCCTCACCAACAATGATGAATCCAACATAATGATGTCCATGCTGGCAAAGCGTATGGGCGCGAAAAAAGTCATTACCCTCATCGCAAATTCCGCCTACGCCGAACTGGTGGGCGATGAAATCGATATCGCTATCTCTCCGCAACAGATCACCATAAGCAGTCTGCTCACGCACGTGCGCAAGGGCGACATAAGCAACGTTCACTCTCTGCGCCGCGGTGCGGCTGAAGCGCTTGAAGTGACTGCTCACGGGGATTCTCGCTCTTCCAAGGTCGTGGGAAAACGTCTCGACGAAATCAGGCTGCCCGAGGGGGTTACTATTGGCGCCATTGTGCGCGGCGATCAGGTCCACATTGCGCATGGCCACGTTGTCGTCGAGTCTGACGACCACGTCATTCTCTTCCTGCTGGATCGGAAGCAAATTGGCACCGTGGAAAAACTGTTTGCCGTCGGTTTCGGGTTTTTTTCCTAGACTATGCATTTCTCAGTCTCTTTTCGAATCCTCGGTATCCTGCTGATGCTGTTCAGCACTGTTCAGATTGTGCCGCTAATCCTCGCTGCATTCGAAAAAGACCGCAGCGCCACCGGCTTCATCTATGCAATTGGCATTACGTTTTTCTCCGGCCTGTTGATGTGGTATCCGGTTCGCAATGTCAGCCACGAGCTGAGAATTCGCGACGGGTTCCTCATCACGTCCCTGTTCTGGACCGTGCTGGGGTTGTACGGCGCGCTGCCTTTTGCCCTCGCCGATACCCTGGATTTGTCTCCGGTAGGTGCGATCTTCGAATCCATTTCGGGGCTCACTGCAACCGGGGCCACGGTCATCGTAGGCCTGGATGAACTACCACACTCCATTCTTATTTATCGACAATTGCTGCAGTGGCTCGGCGGTATCGGCATTATCGTAGTCGCCATTGCCATTCTTCCGATGCTGGGCGTGGGAGGCATGCAATTGTATCGGGCGGAGACGCCAGGCCCTTCCAAAGACAGCAAACTCACACCTCGAATCAAAGAAACCGCAAAGGCTCTATTTGCTGTCTACCTGCTGCTCACGATCGCCTGCGCTGGCGCCTATTACGCCGTGGGAATGTCAGGGTTTGACGCCATCGCCCACTCATTTTCTACCGTATCGTTGGCAGGCTTTTCCACCCACGATGCCAGCCTGGGGTTCTTTGACAGTGATCCCGTATTAATAGTCGCAAGCGTCTTCATGTTGATCTCCAGCATCAATTTCGGTCTGCACTTTCTGGCCTGGAGACGGCGTTCGGTAGGGCTTTATCGCAAGGATTCAGAGACACGTTTTTATATCACTGCGGTGCTTTGCTGCATGCTCATCACCATTTACTGCCTGATCATCTGGGACATTCATGGTCATCAGGAGAGCATTCTTCACGGTACATTTCAGGTACTGTCCATCATTACAACCACTGGTTACTCCACCGGAAACCTCGCCACCTGGCCGATAGCGCTGCCTATTATGGCAATCTTTTTCTCCTGCATGGGCGGCTGTGTGGGCTCAACCACGGGCGGTATAAAAGCCATGCGCGTAATGCTGATCTTCAAGCAGGGCGCGCGCGAACTTAAGCAACTGGTGCACCCGCAGGCAGTGATCCCTCTAAAAGTCGGTGGTCGCCGTGTGGAAGCCACCGTAGTGAGCGCAGTGTGGAGTTTCTTTGCGATCTATACGACTTGTTACATCATCCTGTTGTTGCTGCTGATGCTCACCGGGCTGGACTTCACCACGGCTTTTTCCGCCGTTGCTGCGACACTCAACAACCTCGGAATAGGCATCGCCGGCGTTGCCAATGGGTTTGGGGACATGAGCGAATCGACGAAGGCAATTTTGTGTTTTGCCATGCTTCTGGGTCGCCTTGAAATTTTTACGCTTCTGGTGTTATTCACGCCGGCATTCTGGCGTATCTGAGCCCCATGATGTGGGCTTCAACGAATCCCCGGGCGAGTCTTTTTAATCATTTCATAAGCACCCTGAATGTCCTGCGAGCGCGCAGTCGCAAGCTTGATCATATCCTCGGGAACACCTTTGGCAATGAGTTTATCCGGGTGGTTTTCACTCATCAGCTTGCGATAAGCCCGTTTCAAATCCTTGTCACTCACGGTGCTGTCCACGCCCAGTGCCCTGTAAGCGTCGTCCAGGCTTAACCCACCTGAATTGGCCTCATTGCCCTCCCGATGAAAACGGCCCTGCGCGCTCGCCATGTTTAACAGTTGTTCCAGTTGGGTCGCGCTCACGCCCATCGCACCAGCAATGCGAACAAGTGCAGCCCGTTCCGTCGTCTCTATGCCGCTGTCCGCATACGCCAGGGAAATCAGGAACAACAACAGGGTTTGTTTCAAGTGGCGCTGGCCGCCGCATGCTTGAACGAAAGTAGTCACCACCCCCTCCATAGCAAAGTCAGCGGCAGAACCCTGCTGAAAAAGATCGATCGCTCGCTGACGTTGGTCTGCGCCTAGACCCATTTGCGCTATTAGCTGCTCAGTGTGGTCTATCTCGGATTTGGATACCCGACCGTCTACCTTGGCCAAATAACCTGACAACAAAAACGTTGTCTCAAAAAAATTGGTTTTTATCCGCGCGATGTTTGCCGGGGAACCAAACTGCATAGCCTTACGCAACCCCCGATCAAAGGCATGGCCGATCAATACACCAAAAATAGCGCCGGGCACACTCCCCGCTGCGAAACCTATCAGTCCACCAATCACTTTTCCAAAAACCATGTGCTGCCTCTCTAAACTTTTTCGCTCTTCCAAACACCCACCGATACGCCACCTTTAGGGCCGCTTCGGAGAATTTCACTTTCGGAGAAAGCGCGTATTATGGCGTCAAAAGAGGATGTATAATAGCGGGCTTTTTGCGGAGACCTAACGGACGGGCCGGTGGCACAAACCATTACACAAACACTGACGTTTCAAGCGCTAATCCTAAAGCTCCAACAATTCTGGGCCGACCAGGGTTGCGTGGTGCTGCAACCACTGGATATGGAGGTGGGGGCGGGAACGTTTCACCCTGCCACCTTCCTGCGCGCGATTGGGCCTGAAAGCTGGAACGCAGCCTACGTGCAGCCCTGCCGCCGGCCTACCGATGGCCGCTATGGCGAGAACCCGAACCGCCTGCAGCATTACTATCAGTTTCAGGTCGCCATGAAGCCCTCGCCGGAAAATTTCCAGGAGCTGTATCTTGAGTCACTGACCGCGCTGGGTGTTGATGCCACTGTGCACGACATCCGCTTCGTAGAAGACAACTGGGAGTCGCCTACCCTGGGAGCCTGGGGCCTTGGCTGGGAAGTTTGGCTTAACGGCATGGAGGTCACGCAATTCACCTACTTTCAACAAGCGGGTGGCCTCGAGTGCTATCCCGTCACCGGCGAAATCACTTACGGCATTGAACGTATCGCCATGTACCTGCAGGGTGTAGACAGCATTTATGACCTGGTGTGGTCCAAAGGGCCGGCCGGAACCGTGACCTATGGCGATGTGTTCCACCAGAATGAAGTGGAAATGTCTCGCTACAACTTCGAAGAGGCAGACGTTGAGCATTTGTTCACTAACTTCGACCATTGCGAAAGTGAAGCCTTGCGTCTAGTGGAGAAAAACCTTCCTTTGCCCGCCTATGAGATGGTCATGAAAGCATCCCATATATTTAACCTGCTGGATGCCCGGCACGCCATTTCTGTTACCGAACGGCAACGCTTTATCCTGCGGGTAAGAACACTGTCCCGCGCCGTCGCCCAGGCTTATTTAAATGCCCGCGCAGATCTTGGCTTCCCTTTAGCGGGGGAGGGTCTGCGCAGTGAGGTATTGGGTCGAATGCAGGCGGAGACCCAATAAATCATGAGTACGGATACCTTACTGGTAGAACTTGGCACCGAAGAATTGCCACCCAAAGCCCTAAAATCCCTTGGCCAGGCTTTTCGCGACGGCATTCTCGACGGACTCAAACAGCGGGAATTGAGCTACGGCGAAGTGCAGTGGTTTGCCACACCGCGCCGCCTGGCGGTGCTGGTTTTCGAACTACAGCTGCAAGCCCCTGAGAAAAATATTGAAGTTTTGGGGCCGCCGGCAGATCGCTCCCGTGACAAAGAAGGCAACTGGACAGCGGCCATCCTAGGCTTCGCCAAGAAGCAGGGCCTCGAGCCGGACCAATTACAAATCATCGATACACCCAAGGGCCAGCGGATGGGGTTGCGCAAAATCGTCACCGGCACCAGCGCACGGGACTCCCTGAACGACATTATCCAGGGCAGCATAAAAGGTCTACCCATTCCACGACGCATGCGTTGGGGAGCCAGTCGGGAAGAGTTTGTACGCCCGGTGCATTGGGTGGTCGCGATGCTCGGCCAAGACAAGGATTTCGGCGAAGTTCTGGGCTTGCAAACAGGTAATACCACACGCGGACATCGCTTCCTCGGCAATGATTCGGTGGTGCTGGATCGCCCGGAGCAGTATGTGTCGGCGCTGGCAGACGCAAAGGTAATAGCCAGCTTCGAGCAGCGCCAACATTCAATCCGGCAACAAGTTGAGGCTCAAGCTGAAACCCTCGGCGCGACCGCTGTGATCGATCCGGCGCTGCTGGATGAAGTCACCGCACTCGTGGAATGGCCAGTAGCGCTGACTGGCGCGTTCGAGGAGCGATTTCTGCAGGTGCCTCCCGAGGCACTGATCTTGTCTATGAAGGAACACCAAAAATATTTTCACCTGGTCGATACTGAGGGCAATCTCGTCCCGCACTTCATAACCATTGCGAATATCCAGAGCAGCGACCCCAGCCAGGTCGTGGCCGGTAATGAGCGTGTCATTCGCCCGCGTCTGTCTGACGCCGCGTTTTTCTTTGAAACTGGCAAGAAGGTTCCGCTGGCTGACCGGGTACCCTCTCTGGACAAAATAGTTTTTCAGCAAAAATTGGGTAGCTTGCAGGAAAAGACCCTGCGTATGGAAAATGCTGCTGCAATACTGGCGCAGGATATCGGTGCTCCGGTTGATCTGGCAAGAAGGGCTGCACAGCTGAGCAAGGCAGACCTGGTAACCGACATGGTCTTGGAGTTTCCCGATATGCAGGGAATTGCCGGCTCATATTATGCCCTGCACGATGGCGAGAATGCGGATGTCGCAGCAGCTTTAGCGCAACAATATTGGCCCAAATTCTCCGGCGACCGGCTGCCGGAATCAGGCACAGCGTGCACTCTTGGTTTAGCGGACCGACTGGATACCCTGGTGGGAATCTTCGGAATAGGGCAGGCACCCACCGGCTCAAAAGATCCCTTTGCCCTACGCCGCGCATCTCTGGCTGTTCTGCGCATTATTGTCGAAAAGGGCCTGGATCTGGATTTGCGCAACTGTCTGCAAGTGGCCGCATCCCAATACCCCGACGGCACTCTGGCAGAAAACAACACAGAGCAAGTTCTCCAGTACATGATAGAGCGCTTCCGTGCCTGGTATGAGGAGGAAGACATTCCAGCAGAAGTTTTTAAAGCTGTCAGTGCGAAAAACCTCTCACGCCCGCTGGACATTCACCGTCGTGTGCAAGCCGTCCACGCGTTTGCACAGCTGCCGGAGGCACAGGCTCTGGCCGCTGCCAACAAACGGGTTTCCAATATTCTGGGCAAGCTAAGTAGCGACCATAAATTTGGCGGTGTGAGCACTAACTTACTTATAGAGCCACAGGAAAAAGCACTTGCGCTACAGCTAGATGCGCTAGCGGCAACATGTGACGAGCACCTGAAAAAGGACGAGTACGCCGACGCGCTGACCTGCCTGGCCAGTTTACGCGAACCCGTGGATGCCTTTTTTGATGGCGTCATGGTCAATGTAGACGAGGAAGCTCTGCGCAACAATCGTCTCAACTTGTTGAAGCAACTGCGTGATCTGTTCCTTCAGGTTGCCGATGTATCTCTGTTGGTGGTCGGTAAATAGGCTCCTCTATCTACCACTTCGCTCTTCTTTAGCCCTATGCCTATATGCCTCGATAAGCGACAGGTCCGCCCCGCGGATGGATAATTTCCCCTTCGTGAACTCAGTTTGAATTACACTGGCACGGTGGAGGAAATACCCAATGCCGCTAACTGAGGACAACGTAATCGTGATCGCAGCCGCACTGGCCGCGATGCTCATAACCGCGCTCATTATTAGCATTTGGCAGGGCTTCAACAGCCGGCGCGAGCTCAAAAACACCCGAGAGCAATTAGACCGCCGTGAAGAAGAGCGGGCAGAGGCGCGTGCCGATCAACGCGGCCAGGGCGTCGCATTGGAGCAGACTCAGGAGCACCTGCAGACGAAGCAATCCGAAGTTGCAGCGCTGAGCGCAGAACTGGCGACGCTAAACACCCAACTGAACGCCTCACTGAAAGAGCACGCCCAACTACAAACCCAGCAAAAGGAGCGGGAAGACCGGCATTTGGAGCAGATCGAACTGCTGAATGAAACCCGGGAAAACCTCAAAAAGGAATTTGAAAATCTTGCCAATAGGATTTTTGAAGACAAGGGCAAAAGCTTCACCACCACCAGCCAGGCATCACTCGATGCTCTGTTAAAACCCTTTCGAGAACAGATTACCGGCTTTCAGGCCCGCATAAACGAGGTGCATTCGGAATCTTTACGTGGCAATACCGCCCTGGAAAAAGAAATTCAAAAGGTGCTGGACGTTGGCCTGGAAATGAACAGCCAGGCGAGCAATCTCACGGTGGCCTTAAAAGGCGACAAAAAAACAGCGGGCAATTGGGGAGAAGCACAACTGGAGAGAACGTTGGAATTGGCCGGTTTACAGGCCGGCGAGCACTTTGAATCCCAAACTGCCTATCGGGACCACGAGGGCAAACGCAAGCTTCCAGATTTTGTGATCAAACTGCCCGACAGCAAAAGTCTGATTATTGATAGCAAGGTCTCTCTGGTCGATTACGATCGCGCGATCGCCGCCGACACAGACGAGGGTCAAACGGAAGCCCTGAACGCCCACGCCCAGGCAGTGCGCAATCACATTGACGATCTGGCCTCCAAGGACTACTCCAATCTGCCGGGAATAGGCAGCCCCGACTTTGTACTTATGTTTATGCCCATCGAACCGGCCTACATTGAAGCCATGAAACACAATAAGGGTTTATTCAACTACGGCTATAAAAAGGGCGTGGTGATGGTCTCCCACACCACCCTCATGCCAATACTGCGCACCGTCGCTAACCTGTGGATGATCGAACAGGGCAACCAGGAAGCAAAGGAAATCAGTAGCAGGGCAGGGGACATCTACAACCAGGTTTGCCTCGTTGCGGAACGTTTGCACAAACTGGGGAATACCTTAAGGACCGCCACCAGCCACTACAACGAAGCCGTGACAGGAGTGATTGGAAAACAGGGACTACATGGCAAGATAGAGCGCTTTCAACAACTTTCTACCCGAGCCAACAAAGAGATGCCCGCGCTTGAAACCGTGCACGACGATATAGAAAACGACCGCTTGATGCCGGCAATAAAAGACAACGAAGACGAAGCCAGACTGCGTCTTTTAGAAGCCAATGAGACCGAAAAAATCCAAACGATAAAAACTGAAACCAAAGCCGGGAAGTAATTAGCCGCTGTATATAAAACACTGTCGGCCACAGCTATCTGTGTATTGAACCGCTCATCACTAGTCCGTACGCCCACTGATTCCTTCCCGCAACGGGGTGGTTTTCCAGTGTTCATGGGAAACCCTCAAACAGCGTGAGAGGTAACCATACTAGAGAGTCAAATATCCAAATTGGCCACCGACAGGGCGTTTTCCTCGATAAAGTTTCGCCGTGGCTCGACCTGATCACCCATCAGTGTAGTGAAGATCTGGTCCGCAGCGATGGCGTCCTCAACGGTTACTTTGAGCATGCGACGCACCTCAGGATCCATGGTGGTTTCCCACAGCTGCTCCGGGTTCATTTCACCCAAACCTTTGTAGCGCTGGATGCTGTACCCTTTGCGCGCTTCCGTCATGAGCCAGTCAAATCCTGCGATAAAATTGCGCGTAGGAAACACTTTTTCACCGCGCTTAAAGTAGCCGCCTTCCTCTATCAGGCTGTTAATGGTGTCGCCCAGTGCAATCAGCTTGCGGTATTCCCCTGAGGAAAAGAACTCATGATGGTACTCAGTTTCGGACTCCACGCCGTGTGCCAGCAGTTTCACCACTGGGAAATATATCTCCCGCTCCTGATCCTTACGAACAACCGAAGAATAGGCACCGTTCTTGGCACTCTCAGCTTGTAATCGCTTACTTAGCTGATCACAAAAGGCCTGAACCACAGATTCATCCTGCATATCATCAACACTTAAAGACGCACCGTATACCATTTGCCACAGCACATCTTCTGTGTAGAGGCGGCTCAAACGGCTAATCGTTGCATTGACCTCGCGATACTGGTTAACCAGGCTTTCAAGTCCACTACCTGTAATACCAGGAGCGTCAGGGTTAACGAAGATTGACGCACTATCCAGGGCAGCCTGCGTAAGATGCTCCTCCAGCGCCTCATCATCCTTCAAATATTGGTGCTGTTTACCTTTCGCAACTTTGTACAGAGGAGGCTGTGCAATAAAGATATGACCACGATCAACCAGTTCCCGCATCTGTCGGAAAAAGAAGGTTAACAGGAGAGTTCTAATATGGGACCCATCTACATCCGCATCAGTCATGATAATAATACTGTGATAGCGGAGCTTATCGGGGTTGAACTCTTCTTTGCCGATTCCGCAACCGAGGGCCGTCACGATGGTTCCTACCTCGACTGATCCCAGCATCTTATCGAATCTGGCTTTTTCGACGTTGAGTATTTTCCCCTTCAGTGGAAGTATAGCCTGATACTTTCGATTACGGCCTTGTTTGGCGGAGCCACCGGCAGAATCCCCTTCCACCAGATAAATTTCCGACAGTGCGGGATCTTTCTCCTGGCAATCGGCCAGCTTGCCAGGCAGGCCGGCTATATCCAGAGCACCTTTGCGCCGCGTCATCTCTCTGGCTTTGCGTGCGGCTTCTCGTGCGCGCGCCGCATCCAGCATTTTACCTACCACAGCCCTGGCCTCACCAGGGTTCTCAATCAGATAGTCACTGAACTGTGCGTTCATGGCCTGTTCTACAGCGGTTTTTACCTCTGAGGAGACCAGCTTATCCTTGGTTTGTGAGGAAAACTTGGGGTCGGGGACCTTCACAGACACAATTGCGGTCAACCCCTCGCGGGCGTCATCTCCGGTTGTGTTTACTTTTTCTTTTTTGGACATTCCCTCCCTCTCAATGTAGGCGTTCAGACTTCGAGTCAGCGCTGCACGAAAGCCCGCTAGATGTGTGCCGCCATCGCGTTGGGGAATATTGTTGGTGTAACAGAAAATGCCTTCCTGGAAGGAATCATTCCACTGCAGAGCCACCTCAACACAGATACCATCATCCGTGTTTACCAGGCAATGGAAGGGCTTGTTTACGGCAGTTTTATTCTGGTTAAGGTAATTTACGAAGGCCAATAACCCTCCCTCATATTGGAACGTCTCCTCCTTTGCGCTGCGCTCATCCTTCAGGAGAATGCAAACACCGGAATTCAAGAAGGCTAGCTCTCTTAGGCGCTTGGCCAGCTGTTCAAAGTGAAACTCTATATTGGTAAAGGTTTTGGGGGAGGGCGTGAAGCGCACTGCCGTGCCCGTGGTTTCCGTGGTGCCTATTTTCGCCAATGGTGCGGCCGGCACGCCATGGTTGTAAACCTGCTCATACATTTTACCTTCACGGCGGATCGTCAAGACCAATTCAGAAGACAGGGCATTGACGACAGAAACACCAACACCGTGCAGGCCGCCCGAGACCTTGTAGGTGTTATCATCAAATTTGCCCCCGGCATGCAGCACCGTCATGATAACCTCTGCTGCGGACACGCCTTCTTCGTGCATTTCAGTCGGGATTCCCCGCCCGTCATCGCTAACGGAAACAGATTCATCCGGATGTATCGTCACGTTGATCTGCTCGCAGTGTCCTGCCAGCGCTTCATCGATGGAATTATCCACCAACTCAAACACCATATGGTGCAAGCCTGACCCATCATCTGTGTCGCCGATGTACATACCTGGCCGCTTGCGCACTGCATCGAGGCCTTTTAATACTTTTATGCTCGATGAATCGTAATTCTGTTCAGTTTCACTCATGTGCTTCACTCTCAATGGCGCTTCTATTCATCCATGCTTTCCGGTCGCAGGTTTTCGGAATAGCGATTTACGGTGCCATGTTCCACGTGGAACATGGCTAACTCACCTGCTTTTGGCCATACGGAACGTATTTCCTCATGGTCTACGCAGGTTATGAACACCTGTGCCTCCATCGAGGCCAATAGCGCGCAGATCTGCTGGCTGTGCGCGTGATCTAATTCTGATGGCAAATCATCTATCAAATAGGTGCACTTGCCATGTCCCATCTCCGACATCAACTGCCCTTGCGCCAGTTTCAAGCCGCAAACAACCAGCTTCTGCTGACCCCTGGACAGGGTCTCTGACGCCAAATGTCCGCCGGACGTCACCTTAATATCACCCCGCTGCGGGCCCGTATGCGTATAGCCTTGCTCCAGGTCCGTGTCCAAACCTTCTTGCAGGGCCTCAGAATAACTTAGCCGCTTGTCCCAGCCTTGGCGGTAACGCAGTTCTAAGGCGCCCAGACTCGGCGCCAACCCTGCCATAATCTCGATAAACCGAGGCGCCAGTAGCTGAAAATAGTGTTGTCGGTACTCGTTTATCGAGGTGCCCGTAGCCGCCAGGTCACGCGTCCAAATTGCGATTTCCTGCTCCGACACTTTACCACGCCGCAGGAGCTGATTGCGCTGTTTTATGCACCTCTGGAAGCGCTGCCACTCTGCAAAGAACCGTTGTTCCACGTGGAACACGCCCCAGTCCAGGTATCGACGACGCGCTCCCGGTGGCCCCGTCAATAAACCAAAACTATCCCCGGTAATAACCTGCAGTGGGAATTGCTCCGCTAATTCCGCAACCGTGCGCACTATCCTCCCGCCAATCTTGATCTGGGCCTGGCCGGTTCGATTGCGCTGCACGCCCAACGGCATCGTGAGACCAACGCCGGGCCCCGCGTCAAGAGCGGCTGCAGAGGGAAGCGGCGCGGTTGTGCCAAAAACAGTGCAGCTTTCCTCATCGTGGGTGATAAGAGACTTAATGCTGCTGCCCCGAAATGAGCGGGCCATTCCTAACAAATGAATGGCCTCCAAAAGGCTCGTTTTCCCGCTGCCATTACACCCGTAAAAGACGTTTACTGCCTGCAGGTCCTGCAGTTTGACCTGTTGCAGGTTCCTTACATGGCTAATGTGTAGTTGAGTAAGTGCCACGCCAGCGGTTTTACTGGGTCCCCGAGGCCCTGACCAAGTCCACTATACTGTCATGCACGATGGTAGCAGCGCCCTTACAGACGCATTGGCATAACGACATACAGAGAGTCCCCGGCTTCGGTCTCCTCTAATAGCGCGCTACTATTAGGGTCTGCCAGCGATAGCTTGATTTGTTCGCCGCTCAACACCCCCAGAACGTCCAGCAAGTAGCTTACATTAAAGCCAACCTCCAATGCCTCACCTGAGTACTCTACCGGGACTGTTTCTTCCGCCTCTTCCTGTTCGGGGTTGTTGGCAAGAATATCTAAAGTGTTCTCTGTCAACTTTAAACGAACCCCACGGTATTTTTCGTTGGAAAGAATCGCTGTCCGGGTGAACGCCTGTCGCAGCTCCTGGCGGGACCCCGTCAGAATTTTATCGGGTGACCGCGGGAGTACCCGCTGATAGTCCGGGAATTTTCCGTCGACAAGCTTGGAGGTGAACGTAAACTCTTCCGTGACCGCTCTGATATGGTTGCTGCCAATCACGATTGCAATATCTGCCTCATCGTCCATCAGCAGACGAGCCAATTCCAGAACCCCTTTACGAGGAAGAATCACCTGTGCTTCCCCCTCGCCATTAACCTTAACTTTTTCCGGTAAGGTGCACATCGCCAATCGATGGCCATCAGTTGCCACCACACGCAGTTGCTGTTTGCTGTCGAGTTCCCACAGCATTCCATTGAGATAATAACGGACATCTTGTTGGGCCATGGCGAAGCCGGTGCGATCTATCAGCCGCCGCAACTGACCCTGCTTCAGCGTGAACTGATGCGTCCCAATACTGTCCTCTAAGTTCGGAAACTCTCTGGCAGGAAGCGTGGCAAGGGTGAACCGGCTGCGACCGGACTTTACAGTTACTTTGTTCTCTTTCACGCTGAAATTAATTTTACTTCCTTCAGGCAACGACTTACAGATGTCAGCTAACTTACGCGCCGGAACTGTGACCTCGCCGGAATCGCCGGCGGCATCAAGTTTTACGCGCCCAACCAACTCCACTTCAAGATCCGTTCCCGTCAACGACAAACGATCGCCATCCAATGCCATCAACACATTCGCAAGAATGGGCAATGTCTGGCGGCGCTCCACGACACCAGCCACCAGGTTCAAGGACTTGACCAGGTTGTCTCGCGAAATACTGAACTTCATAGGTGTGTTATCCCTTCCCTAAAAGTGGTTTTATTTTTTATAACCGCAGAATTGAGGGCCATAAACATAACGTTGTATTATTTATCTGCTCAGGTTGTGAGCGATCGGAGCAAGTTTTTGTAGTCTTCCCGAATATCAGAGTTTGTCTCTCGAAGCTCTTTAATTTTACGACATGCGTGAAGAACTGTCGTGTGATCTCTGCCCCCAAAACTATCCCCGATTTCAGGCAAGCTATGGTTGGTTAGCTCTTTCGACAAAGCCATCGCCATCTGCCGAGGTCTGGCGACCGAGCGACTGCGCCGGCGCGACATCATATCCGCGATCTTAATCTTGTAATACTCCGCTGCCGTACGCTGAATATTGTCCATGCTGACCTGCTTATCCTGAAGGGCCAACAGGTCTTTAAGGCTCTCTTTTATCAGGTCGATATCGATGGGCCGGCCCCCGAAGCGAGCACTCGCTATCACCCTCTTTAGCGCGCCTTCAAGCTCTCTCACATTGGAGCGTATGCGCTGCGCAATAAAAAAGGCCGCGTCTGGAGGTAGGTCGATGCGTACTTCAGCTGCCTTTTTCAACAAAATGGCGACCCTTGTCTCCAGTTCGGGCGGCTCGACCGCAACAGTCAATCCCCAACCAAAACGAGATTTAAGTCGCTCTTCCAGTCCGTCTATTTCCTTGGGGTAGCGATCACAAGTCAATATCATTTGCTGGCCGCCCTCTAACAGGGCGTTAAACGTGTGAAAAAATTCTTCCTGGGACCGGTCCTTCTTGGCAAAGAATTGAATATCATCGATTAGCAAGGCGTCCACAGAGCGGTAGTAGCGCTTAAAATCCGTTATCGCATTGAGCTGCAGCGCTTTTACCATGTCGGCGACAAAACGCTCGGAATGCAGATAGACAACCTTCGCTTGCGGGTTTTGTACAGCCAGCGCATTACCTACAGCATGCATCAAATGTGTTTTACCCAACCCGACTCCACCGTAAAGAAAAAGCGGGTTATACGAGTCGCCCGGATTCTCGGCAACCTGCTGGGCCGCAGCGAGGGCGAGTTGATTGGATTTACCCTCTACAAAGCTGTCAAAGGTGTAATTGGGGTCCAAATGGTGCTGATGTTGAAGTGACCCCTCAATTTCCGCTTTGCGCAACTGTTCTCGTTGTGCGGGCGCTTGTCGAATACGTGTCACGGCCGCACCCTGAAACGCTGGCGATATCGCATGACCAGATAACGCCGGCTGGGAGCTATTACCCACCGAATGGGACTGCATAACAGCGCGCTGAATAATGGGCGTTGATAGGCCTACTGATCCGTTGGCCGAGCTGTTGACCGAGCTGTTGGCGCCAATCGCAAGCGTTACATCTATCGTCTGGTCGGGCTGTAGCTCCCTCACCAACTCAAAAATTCGCGCGGAGTACTTTTCCGCGACAAAATCTTTGATAAATCGGTTGGGCGCGAACAGGGTCAGCGCATTTTCGTCGACGCGAACACCTAAGGGCCGAATCCAGGTATTAAACTGTTGTGCGGGCAGCTCATCCCGCAATTGACTAACACACCGCTGCCAAACTCCTTCAGGCAAAGAAACTCCCCTCCAAGCTGGGTCGAAAACCCAAGCCTGCAAATAAAATAACGAGTGATAACAAACTTCTAGTCAGGAGGCCGCTTTTGGCCACCCAGTGCACACATAATACCCGTGATCTGGAGAGTTATCCACAAATAAACAGGAAAAATATAAATGTTAATTACCGTTATATTACAGCGCCTTACATGGCTTTACTGTCCATTTAGGGCTAATTCGCTAATTTATTTCTAGAACAAACAACCCTGTTGACAACTTGTGCATATCTTTTTGAAAACATGTGTGTAAGTGCCCGTGATTGCTGCCCTAACTGCATTTTTAAAAAGAGGCTCGCAAAGCGTTTTCCGGGGCATCAGCGACGGATTCCCGGCACACGACCCCACTGGCCCGATAGAACTTTAACGCGCTTTAGATTGTATTAGGCGGCCCGTTTACATAGAATAGCCCACCTTTTTTTGGTCGGACTTATCGCCGCAGCAAATTCCTGCTTCAGCGCCAATGTCCCGCCCAACCGAAACATCTGGAAATCCGTTATGAAAAGAACATTTCAGCCCAGTGTCATTAAACGTAAGCGCACTCACGGCTTTCGCTCTCGCATGGCTACAAAGGGTGGCCGCCAAGTCCTGAACCGTCGCCGCGCTAAAGGCCGCAAGCGTCTGTCCGCATAGGACAACTGTTTGTGTGGCCAGCTCCATAGCAGACCACAATTTTGGCAGCGCAAAGCGATTACTCAATGCCAAAGACTACAGCCGTGTATTTGATGACCCCGATGCACGGGCTTCACATAGAAACCTGCTCCTACTGGCCAAGCACAATGATAGAACCGGGCACCGGCTAGGGTTAGTCATTGCCAAGAAACATGTTCGATTAGCTGTTGATCGCAATCGAATAAAACGACTGGCTCGAGAGTTTTTTCGCACCCAACCGAGCACTGAGTCACCGATGGACGTTGTTCTGCTAGCCAGAGGAGGTGTCGGGAAGTTGGACAATGCCGAACTATCCTCTATATTGCAGCTCCAGTGGCAGAAACTGGTTCGCCACACCACCAAGACCGAACCAGGCACCAGTCAGGACTCCTAATGCGGCGCACGTTCATTTTCTTTATCTCCTGCTACAAGGCGTGCCTCAGTCCGTTCATAGGCGATAATTGCAGGTTTTATCCCAGTTGTTCCAACTACGCTCAAGAAGCCATCGCCTCACATGGGGTAACAAAGGGCAGCTATCTAGCCATACGTCGCATAGCGCGATGTCACCCGTGGCACGAAGGTGGTGAAGATCCCGTACCTCCCTGTTCGCACTCACACTAAAAACACAGACATCTAATTATGGATTTGCAACGCACATTGCTCATAGGCGCTATAGCTGCTCTCTCGTTCATGTTGCTAACAGAGTGGGTGGCATTTAAAGATGCAAGAATCGCGACTACCGTGCAGGAAACCTCGCGCATCATTTCCGATACGGACGACATGCCATCTGCGCTACCTGAGCCGAACCTGGATTCTCGCGCCTCCCTGGAAGATGATATTCCTGCGGCTCCGGAACAAACCCAGACAGACGCCCCGACAGAAACCAAACCACCCGCTCCTACTACAATCAGCAGCAGCAGCAGAATCATCCAGATACACACCGACGTCCTGCAAATGGCAATCGATTTGGACGGTGGCGACATTATTGAGTTATCACTGCCGAAATATCTCGCAGAACTGGACAACCCCAACAAGCCTTTTGTTCTTCTGGAAGACAACGAATCACTCATTTACGTGGCACAAAGCGGACTGATCGGGGAGAACGGAATCGACAGCAGCGAGCGTGCAAAATACACGAGCACTGCAAACCGTTATTCCCTGACAGAGGGACTCGATGCACTGACAGTCGACCTTATATGGGAAGGCAACGGCGATATAAAGATAACCAAACGATTGAACCTGCGTCGGGGAGACTATCTGATAGACGTTGAATATCTAGTAGAAAACAACAGTAGCGAACGTTGGCAAGCAAACATGTTTGGCCAAATAAAACGACAGAGTGGACCGCCGCCACTCGCAACCGACAATGCGATGGGTATGCAACCGTTCCTGGGCGTTGCACTCACACAGCCGGATGACAGATTTACTAAGTTTACCTTTGAAGACCTCACCGAAGAAACGTTCAAAGCCCCCTTGCCGGGCGGGTGGGTTGCTATGGTGCAGCATTACTTTCTAAGCGCGTGGATTCCCAATCCGGATCAAACCAATACTTACAGCGCGCGTGTGACAAAAAGCGGTTTCAATATAGCCGGGTTCACCTCTCCTCCGCTGGTTTTAGACCCTGGAAAATCAGGTAACATCGGTGCCGGATTTTATGCCGGGCCCAAAGATCAATATCGACTCAAAGAAATTTCTCCCTATCTTGATCTCAGTGTCGACTACGGGTGGTTATGGTGGATCGCGCAGCCATTGTTCTGGTTGCTGACTAACATACATGCTCTCGTCGGAAACTGGGGCGTGGCCATTATTCTGCTGACGGTGTTGATCAAGGGTGCCTTCTTCAAACTGTCTGCCGCCTCGTACCGGTCTATGGCAAATATGCGCAGGGTTCAGCCCAAGCTCGTCGCATTAAGAGAACAGTTCGCTGACGACAAACAAAAGCAATCACAGGCGATGATGGAGCTCTACAAGAAGGAGAAGATCAACCCCATGGGTGGTTGCCTTCCCATTCTCGTACAAATGCCCGTATTTATCGGCTTGTACTGGATGTTAATGGAAAGTGTCGAGCTTCGACACGCTCCGTTCATTCTGTGGATTAAAGATCTATCCGTCATGGACCCCTATTTCGTCCTGCCACTGATGATGGGCGCGAGTATGTTTTATATGCAGAAACTCAATCCCCCGCCACCGGATCCAATGCAGGCGAAGATTATGCAGTGGATGCCGGTGATGTTTACATTCTTCTTTCTCTGGTTTCCAGCTGGTTTGGTTCTGTACTGGGTGGTCAACAACTTATTATCCATGGCACAGCAATATGTAATCACACGCCAGATTGAGAACGCGGCTGCCAAGACCTGATATCGCTCACCATAAGTGAGTAAGGAAATTGCGCAATGGACCAGGAGACAATCGTCGCAATTGCCACCGCTTCAGGTTCTGGCGGCGTAGGTATCGTCAGGCTGTCTGGTGAAAAAGCGCTCACCATAGGGTCATCGATTACCCGCACACAACTAAAACCCCGCTACGCTCATTATTGTTCCTTTCATAGCAGCGATAACCATGCGCTAGATGTCGGCCTGGCTCTTTTTTTCCCCGGGCCTCACTCCTTCACCGGAGAAGACGTCGTGGAACTGCAAGCCCACGGTGGCCCGGTCATTCTCGATCTACTGGTCCGCGAAAGTTGCAGACTAGGCGCCCGACAAGCCCTACCTGGGGAATTTTCACAGCGAGCGTATCTCAACGACAAAATTGACCTGACGCAGGCTGAAGCCATTGCCGATCTAATCAACAGCACCACCGAACAGGCTGTCGTCAATGCCAGCCGATCCTTACAAGGTGTATTTTCCCAAAAGATCAATTTGCTCATGGCGCAAGTGACACAACTGCGTATTTACATCGAAGCGGCTATTGATTTTCCCGAGGAAGAAATCGATTTTATCGAAGTAGGTCAGGTCAAGGAAAAGCTAGATGCCATCATTAAACAGTTCCAGTCTATAGCCACACAAGCCAGGCAGGGGAGCCTTGTTCAAGAGGGAATGACACTGGTCATTGCCGGCAAACCAAACGCCGGTAAGTCCAGCCTTCTAAACGCTCTTTCCGGAAACGATACGGCCATCGTTACCTCAATCGAAGGCACTACCCGCGATGTATTGCATGAGCATATTCAAATAGACGGCATGCCCCTCCATATTGTAGATACCGCCGGACTTAGAAAAAGTACCGATGAGATAGAGCGAGAAGGTATTCGACGTGCATGGGCCGAAATGGAGGTAGCTGATCGTATTCTTCTGGTGGTAGACGGTAATACTTTGCCGATAGAACCCCTGGACATGGACTCATTATGGCCAGAAAAAGGTCAGATGCTGGCCCGTGATATCCCAACCACCCTGATTCGCAACAAGTGCGATCTGCGTGAATGCCAGCCGGGAACGTCGCAGTCGGGCAACCTAACAATAATCGACCTGTCGGCAAAAACCGGTGCTGGAATGGAGTTTCTAAAAAAGCACTTGAAGGAATGTATGGGTTATACGGAAGGGTCAACCGGTAGCTTCAGTGCGAGACGCAGGCACCTTGAGGCGCTTGACAGAGCAGAACGGTTTCTCCTGGATGGGCAACAACAAATTTATTCGGGTGCAGGTGAGCTACTAGCTGAAGATTTACGGCAGTGTCAGAATTCTCTTGGAGAAATAACCGGTGCCGTCAGCAGTGATGAACTGCTTGGTGCTATCTTTTCCAGTTTTTGTATTGGCAAGTAGTACCTCTATTTTCCACAACTAATGCACTGCTTGTTTAGCTGTTTCTCCACCGTAAAAAACTTACTAACACCTTATTCATCTATAAAAAACACACCTATTAATTAATTTCAATCCAAAAAATACCCTGTGCAAAGTACCTTGGTAAAACAGGTATAAACTTTGGATCGATTCGTTAGTTTTCCACAGTAAATTTTACACGCGAAAAGAGTACACAGAAAAAGCCTTTTCATACACTGCTTGGCCACCACTTCCTACCAGTTAATACCTTCTTTTTCCTATCGCTTTTCATTGAAGTAAGTAATTGATTAGAAATGTAAAAGAAAGCTTCTCCACAGATGAAAGGCTCCCTAATAACAATAACAACAATAATCCTTATATATAACAATATATAAAGATATATATAAATAGTTAATAGACCTTGAAGGGGGAAAAGGACTACAGGAAAAATCCCTCCGACTCTTCAAATATAAGGTTGCACTCGATCTTCAAACAATCGTAAACTCTTCCACCCACAGTCGATCGATACACCGCCGGTAAGAGGAGCAAGATGCAATGATCCAGTTTCCTGTATTTTTAAAAGAGCTTGTTCTGGCGTTAGCACACGGTATTTTCCCTCTGTTTTCAGCTCGTCGATATTATTCGCAAAAGACTCAGCATAGGCTCGTCGATTAGGATGTCGCCAGGCTCCGTAAGCTTTGGCGTCATACACCAGATACTCGCCAATGTCCTTCCAGCAGCTCGCCGGATCTTCGCTGATAAACGTAGTCGCTGGTTCCCGTGGAGAAATTATAAAGCCGTGTTTAAATCCCCGTTCTTTGCAGGCTTTCAAATAAGCATGTTCAAGGTCCGGGTCGTCGATGGCCGGGCAAAAAAGGAGTTCAAAGCGAGCAGCTCTCCTGGCAGCAGCTTTACTGTTGCCACCCACAGTGACAAGGGCTTGCACGGGTGAAACCGGCGCAGGATTTAACTTCATGTGACTGCCGTTAACGTAAAACTCTTCGCCTTTAAGTGCTTGTACTAACACTGCGAGCTTCTCATCGAACACCTCGCCTCGTGTGTTCCAATCGATTCCAAAGCTATCATATTCTACTCTTCGGTAACCAAGCCCACAGGTGGCAGTAAACCGTCCAGCTGCGATCAGATCTAACAGGGTGATATCTTCTGCAAGTCTCACCGGGTCGTGCAGTGGCACTAGCAGCGCGCTGACGCTTATACGAACCCTCTGAGTGCGTGCGACCATCATTCCGGCCAACTGCAGCGGTGCCGATAAAAAACCGTCTGAGGTGTTGTGGTGCTCTGAGAGGCCTATGACATCTACGGTGTTACGATCTGCCCAACAGGCCATTTCAATGGCAGTCCTGTAGCGATCAGAAACCGTTTCGGTGCACTGGGGTGCTTTGCGCATGTCAAAGCGCAGTACGATGTTTCGCATTGAGAGAGAGCTACTCACCGGCAGACGGGGTTACTTCTGTTCCGCCTCGAGTACTTTTTTAGCAGCTATCCAGGCACCGATGGTAACGCCCATATTGTTTGGGTTGTACGCATCTTCCTCGTACTTAAACAACCCATTGCCAGCATAGTGCAGGATAGTGATATTGGGCTCCTCGTAGATATTACCGTCTCCCAAATCAGTCATACGATTCATTACCTCGCAAACTATCCATCCCTTATTCACGTCAATGGAATACCAGGTAATCGGAAACGCAGTCATATCACTGGCAGGCCATTCATTCATTGTCTTGGTAATCCAGTTCATGATGTTCTCGCGTCCCCAGAAGCGGCCGTAGTGATGTTCAAAATAGGAAGCATCCTTGGTAAAGCAGTTTGCCCAATCGGTCCAGTCTTTGGTTTGTGCGCCCTTCAAAGCAGCGACCTGATACTTATCAAAAGCCTCTTCCAGCTCTTTGCGTTTCCAGCGAGCCATATTATTTCTCCTGCTGTTTAATTTCTGGAATAAGAAAATGCGCTCTTGCGATCGCATTCGGTTTATCGATATGTTCTTGCCAGGAAGTAACACTGACATTTGCAATGAATCGGCCCTGTCGGGTTAATTTACAGCTAGCATACGTATCGCGCAGTCGCGCCGGACGCAGGTAGTCGAGAGAAAAATTAATGATTTTTGGAAGAGACGGCTGTTCCATTTTTGCGATCAGGTGAAACGCCGCTGCCTGTTCCATAAATGCGCCAACTACGCCGCCGTGTAGTGCTGGCAAGGATGGATTGCCAATTAATTTTTTGTCCTTCGGCAAGATAAACAGAATTTCGTTATTGTGCAGCTCCGCCCTGATACCCAAGTAGCATGCGTAGGGAACTTTTGTTAACCATAGCTTCAGCGTATCAGCGCTGGGTGCCTGGTGGATGACATCTGCCAGCGTCATTGCTGTACGGCGCCTAACATCCAGGTGAGATCGACGTCTGCTACACGCACCCAGCTACCCGTTGCCCTGGCAATGGGATTGTCCTTGGAATCGTAATACGCAACACCTTCGACAAATATCAGCTTGCGTGTGGCTTTGTAGACTTTTGCGGTGGCATAGATATCCACACGTGGTGGTGCAATCCCCAAATGATCGATGCGCAGGTCGAGTGTGGGTGTCACTGAGGGCAGCATGCTGTCACCACACACGGTTGACATACCCAAAGTGTGATCCAATAGAACAGTTAATGCGCCACCGTGGAAGGTGCCAGCTTCGGCATCGCCCACCAGTTCTTTTCGATAGGGCATTTTAAACGTGAGCTCTTCACCCACGACGCTGTGCAATTCGATTCCCAGTGACGCTGTGTGTGGGATGTGATCGTTCATGATACGCACGAGTTTGGTTTTTTCGGCGTCGGTGAGAATTGGCACGCATACCTCTGCAGGAGTCAGAGAGCATAATATGAACGAATCGTGAGGAAAGTGCCATCACCCCGGAAGGTGATGGCACTTCGATATGGAGATAAACCCGGTGCCTGGCCTGATTTGGTTCTCTACTAGGCTACTAGTAAGGGAGCGATAACCAGGCTGACAATTGCCATAACATTGATCAGAATGTTCATGGCGGGACCTGAAGTGTCTTTGAAGGGATCGCCGACAGTATCACCCACAACGACGGCCGCGTGTGTATCAGAACCCTTGCCGCCCAGATTGCCTTTTTCGACGTACTTCTTCGCGTTATCCCAGGCACCGCCAGCGTTTGCCATCATGAGTGCCATGAGCACACAGGCCAGGAGCGCACCGGCCAACATGCCGCCAAGTGCGATAGCGCCTAGTCCAAAGCCAACAAGGACGGGAGCGGCTACAGCAATTGCGCCGGGAAGGATCATGCGGCGCAGTGCAGCGGTGGTGGCGATATCAACACACCTGGCGGTATCGGGTTCTGCAGTTCCCTCCAACAGCCCCGGGATTTCTCGAAACTGGCGGCGGATTTCGTTGATCATGTCGAAGGCCGCTTCGCCAACAGCTGTCATCGTGATGGCAGAGATCAGAAAGGGAATAGTGCCCCCGATGAACATCCCAACCAAGACGATAGGATTAGTTATCTCAAGTGAGAAGCCTGCATTGCGCGCCTCGACCACTTCCACAAACGCGGCGATGATGGCCAAAGCGGCAAGCGCAGCGGCACCGATGGCGAAGCCCTTGCCAATGGCCGCCGTGGTATTGCCAACTTCATCAAGACCATCCGTAATGGCGCGAGTTTCTTCGCCCATCCCGGCCATCTCTGCAATACCGCCAGCGTTATCTGCGACAGGACCGTAAGCGTCAATCGCCATTGTTATCCCTACGGTAGCCAGCATGCCGACAGCGGCAATGCCAACGCCATACAAACCTGATAGCTCCGTGGAGATCCAAATAATAGAAGCGAGAAATAGAACAGGCAGTACAACAGACTGCATGCCGACCGCCAGACCGGTGATCATGACGGTGGCTGCTCCGGTTTCACCGGATTTGGCAATCTTTTTCACCGGGGCGCCGCCGGTGTAGTACTCGGTGATCAGGCCAATAAAGACCCCGCCAACCGCACCACTGACCACGGACCACCATACATTCGACTCGATACCCATTTCAGCCATCAGGAACCAGGCGATTGCAACGAAGATTACCGGCGCCAGCATAGTGCCGGTACGCAGCGCTACTTCCGGCGCTGCACCGGATCTGGCGCGAACAATACCAATACCGCAGATGGAAGCCAGCAAGCCGATACTGGCCAGAGCCAGTGGCAGGAACATCATTTCATTTCGTATTCCTACCGCCATGGTGGATGCAATAGCAATACAGGCAATCATGGAGCCACAATAGGACTCGAAAATATCCGAACCCATACCGGCAATATCACCGACGTTATCACCGACGTTATCTGCAATTACGCCCGGGTTGCGGGGGTCATCTTCAGGTATACCAGCCTCAATCTTACCCACCAGGTCGGCGCCAACGTCCGCGCTCTTGGTGAAAATACCGCCGCCTACCCTTGAGAACAATGCGACAACTGACGCACCCATGCCAAACCCATGAATGGCATCCACGGTTTCTGGATTACCACCGAAATACCAATAGACGCCTCCCAGTCCGACCAAACCCAGCGAAGCAACACACAGGCCCATTACCGAGCCACCGTAAAATGCAACAGCCAGGGCCCTGTCCTGGCCGTGATCGTGTGCGGCCACTGCGGTACGTACGTTCGCTTTAGTGGCAGCGAACATCCCAAGGTAGCCGGCAGTTGCAGAGGACACTGCGCCCGCAACAAAGGCAATTGCAGTGTTCAGCCCTAATGGGGAAACGTAAATGCCGATTAGCAGGACTAACGCGAAAATGCCCAGCATTTTGTATTCACGGTGCATAAATACCATAGCGCCGAGGTGAATTTGATCGCCAATCTTTTTCACCACACCGTCACCAGCCTCGTAGCGAGTCATAACGAGGTAAATGAGAAAGGCGATGATCAGGCCTCCCAGGCCCAACAGCGGTGGAAGAGAAAAATACTCAGACATAGACCGACTCCGTGATTTTATTATCAATACGCGGTTAGCATGCTACCTAAATTGTGGTGACAGTGACAAGCTAAACCGGTGGCCTGCCGAGGTGCGGGCCTATATCCTCTTTTCACTCGGCCTTGTATGCAGTGCCGCAGTTCGGCTTAATGTCACTCTGCCAATGTTCACCGGATAGGAGTAGATCAAGTAATGTGGTTGTTTTGGATTTTGGCGGCAATAGCCGTAATCACGCTGTTCTATCTTCGACCGGCGAAACTAGAGCAATATGACGCTCCCGCAGGGCAGAGTTTTGCGGGAGGGAACGGCACCGACGAGGAGCACAAGGAGGTGGTGGCGTCCCTGGCCTCGGGTATGGGTCCAATTCAACAGGCGCCCCGGAGTGAGCGACTGGGTTTGATGCGACAGTACATGGATGGAATCTCTGCTAACCAGGACATTCAGGCTCAGGTTATCCCGACCGATATCGCTGGAATGAAAGCAGAGTGGGTCATTGCTCCAGGGGTTAGCCACTCCAGACGGGCTTTGTATATTCATGGGGGCGCTTTTGTTATGGGCAGCCCTACCAGTCATCGCAACATCACCAGCAGCTTCTCCCGAGAGGCTAACGCGGCGGTGTTGGTTATTGACTATCGATTGATGCCGGAGAACCGGCGTCTCGCGGGCGTGGAGGATTGTCGGGCGGCGTACCGATGGATATTGCAAAACGGCCCGCAGGGTCTCGCGACAGCTGAGCGAATTTATCTTGGTGGCGACTCTGCCGGCGGTAATCTTGCGTTGTCCCTGCTGCAGTGGGTCCGAGACAAGAAATTGCGGCCTCCTGATGCGGTAATCGCTCTGTCTCCGGTGACGGATACGACCTTTGGCTCACCCAGCGTCAAGCGGAACCTTGATACCGACGTCATGCTTGGCCCCATGTTCAAGCGCATTGTGCGGCTGCCAGCGCCTCTAATCTGGTGGACCGCCTGGATTCAGAACCGGGTAAGCCCAACCGATCCAGCGGTATCACCTGTTTTTGGCGACCTCAGTGGCCTGCCGCCGACACTGGTGCATGCCAGTGAATCGGAGATACTGCACGATGATGCTTTGCGCTATGTCAACCGAGCTGTGGCCGCCGGCTCTCCGGCGATCTTACAAACATGGGGACACATGGCACATGTGTGGCATATGTTTTATCCGCAGCTCACTGAGGCGCGGGAAGCCTGGAGTGAGATCGGCGCTTTTATTACCCAAACCGATGCCTCCAGGGGCAAGTCGTAGGGGGAGAAATGAAACACAGTGACGGTAAATTTACCGGCAGCAGTGAGCGCGCAATCTACTACCAGTGCTGGGAACCGGAGGCAGCACCGCGGGCCGTTTTATTGGTGGCACACGGTGCGGGTGAGCACAGCGCGCGGTATCAGCCGCTGGCGCAGTTTTTCACGGACGACAACTTCGTCGTGGCGGCGCTGGATCACAATGGCAATGGGCGTTCGGCTGGCGTACCCGGGCACGTGGATGCGTTCGAGGATTACCTTTGCGACCTGGGGATATTCCATCGGCAAATCGCAGCTCGATTTCCCGGTGTGGCAATGTTTCTCCTTGGCCACAGTATGGGCGGATTAATCGGGAGCGCTTACTTACTGCAACACCAGGAAGCCTTTGTGGGAGGGATACTCTCTGGCGCGGCCATTATGACCGACCCGGAACCGGGCGGGGTGCAGTTGCTACTGGTGCGTCTGCTGGCGCGACTCACACCGAAGCTGGGAATGCTGCAGCTGGATGCAGGCGCTATCAGTCGCGACCCGGAAGAAGTGAGGAAATATGTTGAGGATCCGCTGGTACACCATGGAAAAATGTCTGCACGCATGATGCGTGAGCTGCTGGCCGGGATGCGCATCGTGCAAACAGGTGCCGGCGAAATAACACTTCCCATGCTAATAATGCACGGGGAAGCAGATGAAATGACGCCACCCAAAGGCTCTTGTTTTATGCATGAGCACATCAGCTCCAGGGACAAGGCGCTGAAGCTCTATCCAGGCCTGTACCATGAGATTTTTAACGAACCGGAACGACTCGAGGTGTTGCGGGACGTGTTAGTTTGGTGTGAACAACGGCTGCCGCCTGCTTGAGCAACTAGGGATTAAGGTAGTTGGCCGGGTGAACAAATTTTGAACAACTGAGCTGGCCAACGTATAATCCCGCCCCCGCAAAGAGCGCAGTCTTTGCATACGAGGCCTCGGAAAGTGGAATATCAGCAACAGTTTGATGTCATTGTAATCGGTGGCGGTCATGCCGGTACCGAAGCCTGCCTGGCCTCGGCGCGTATGGGTTGTCGGACTCTGTTGCTGACGCATAGCGTTGATACGCTGGGGCAAATGTCTTGCAACCCGGCTATCGGTGGTATCGGTAAGAGCCACCTGGTAAAGGAAGTCGATGCGCTCGGTGGCGCGATGGCGCGGGCGACCGATCGGGCCGGAATACAATTTCGGGTATTGAACCGTCGCAAGGGGCCGGCAGTCCGAGCCACGCGAGCCCAGGCTGATCGAGTGCTTTACAAAAATGCCATCCGCCAAATGCTGGAATCACAACCCAATCTTTCCATTTTCCAACAACCGGTAGACGACCTTGTTATTGAGCACGGCCGTGTTGCCGGCGCTGTCACGCAGATGGGGTTGGTTTTTCGTGCACAGCGGGTCGTGTTGACCACGGGCACGTTTTTGGGCGGTAAAATCCACATTGGGCTGGAAAACAGCGCGGGCGGCCGTGCCGGAGACCCGCCGTCGATTGCGCTTGCGGATCGTCTTCGTGAATTACCTTTTCGTGTAGAACGCTTGAAAACCGGCACTCCGCCTCGGATCGACGCTCGCAGTGTTGATTTTACTGATCTCGAAGAACAATGGGGTGACAGCCCCGAACCCGTTATGTCCTACTTGGGAGCTGTGGATGAGCACCCACAACAGCGCTGCTGTTGGATCACACATACTAATGAGAAAACCCACGATGTTATTCGGGGTGGGCTCGATCGTTCGCCCATGTTTTCTGGCGTTATCGAGGGTGTGGGGCCGCGCTACTGCCCTAGTATTGAAGACAAGATCCACCGCTTCGCTGACAAAAATTCGCACCAGATATTTATCGAACCGGAAGGGCTTACGACCAGCGAACTCTACCCTAATGGAATTTCTACCAGCCTGCCTTTTGATGTGCAAATTGATCTCGTGCGCTCCATCAAGGGGTTTGAAAATGCCCATATCACGCGGCCCGGCTATGCCATTGAATACGACTTTTTCGACCCCCGGGATCTACAGGCCTCGCTGGAGACAAAAGCTCTGCCCGGCTTATACTTTGCCGGGCAGATCAATGGCACAACAGGGTACGAAGAGGCAGCGGCACAGGGCCTATTGGCGGGGCTGAACGCGGCACTGGCGGTGCGCGAAGAAGCGCCGTGGTGTCCGCGACGCGATGAGGCCTACATTGGCGTACTGGTCGACGATTTGGTAACCATGGGCACGCTGGAACCCTATCGAATGTTCACATCCCGTGCGGAATACCGTCTGCTGCTGCGCGAAGACAACGCGGACCTGCGATTGACCGAGCATGGTCGGGCCATGGGCCTAGTGAATGACGTTCGTTGGGAGCGATTTCAAAGCAAATGCGAGAGTATTGCAAGCGAGACCGAGCGCCTGGCGACAAGCTGGGTTCACCCGAACACGCCACAAGCTCAAGCGTTGTCTGAAAAACTGAAAAACCCTATTGCTCGTGAGTATTCGCTCGCTGAGCTGCTGAAGCGCCCAGAGCTCGAATACGGGGATCTTGCGTCACTGACGGGTGACCCTTGTCCGGACCAGCAGGCTGCTGAGCAAGTGGAAATACAGGCCAAGTACGCGGGCTATATTGACCGCCAACGAGAGGATATTGCACGCCTGCGTCGCAATGAAAATACGCCCTTGCCAGCCAACATCGACTATAACGCCGTTGCTGGACTGTCCAATGAAGTAAAGCAGAAGTTAGTTGAGGCACGTCCCGATACGTTGGCGCGCGCGGGACGTATTCCTGGCGTGACGGCCGCAGCCGTTGCACTGCTATTGATCTATCTTAAGAAGCGGGGCGCTTTAGATGACCTTGACGAGCAGGGCCCTGCGCCAGACGGCCAGCGCCTGCGCGCCTGAGTTGGAGCCGGACCTGCTGGCGCAGTTGCAACGCGGTTGTGCTGCTCTTGACCTGACGCTTGAGGTCGGCCAACAGGAGCGCTTGCTCGACTATCTCGCTCTGATGTCGAATTGGAATAAAACGTACAACCTGACGGCTGTGCGCGAGATGGGCCAAATGGTATCGCGGCACTTGCTGGATAGCCTGGCGATTACGCCCTATTTATCAGGCAAGCGGGTTATCGACGTTGGCACAGGGGCCGGACTTCCAGGCATTCCGATGGCAATAATGTTTCCGGAGCGGGAGTTCCACCTACTCGACAGTAATGGCAAAAAAACGCGATTCCTTTTTCAGGTGAAAACGGCCCTTTGCCTGGATAATATAGTTGTGCATCAGGCACGTGTGGAATCGTTTCGCGCGGCGGAGTCATTTGATGCGGTGTTGTCCCGAGCCTTTGCTTCTTTACAGGATATGATGCATGGTTGCCGCCACCTGTTGGCCCCCGGTGGTCGGCTCCTCGCGATGAAAGGTGTGCACCCTGGCGAGGAGCTTGAACCGGTGCGCGCGGAGTGCGATCAGGTGTCGGTTTATCCGCTTACTGTGCCGGGGCTACGTGAGCAGCGACACTTGGTTGAGCTCGTGCTGCAACAGGGCCCGGACAGACCGGGATAATAATGCCAGGGACCAGTTCATTGACCAGAATTATTGCGATTGCGAATCAAAAGGGCGGGGTTGGCAAAACCACGACTTGCGTCAATCTTGCGGCGTCCCTTGCGGCGATGAAGCAGCGCGTGTTGTTAGTGGATCTGGATCCACAGGGCAATGCCACCATGGGCAGTGGTATCGACAAACACAGTGTCGAGCGCACGATATATGATGTTTTAGTCCACCGTGTACCCATTCATTTGGTAGCGCAACCGACCGGCGAGAGCGGCTTTTTTGTGTTGCCGGCCAATGGTGACCTCACCGCTGCTGAAGTGGAGCTCATGGACGTTGAGCAAAGGGAATTGCGTTTGCGCACCTCTTTGTCTGAGATTGCCGGACAATATGATTACGTGCTGATTGACTGCCCTCCGTCGCTCAATATGCTCACCATCAATGCGCTGGTAGCCGCCGATGGCGTGATAATAGCGATGCAGTGTGAGTATTTTGCACTGGAGGGTCTTGCGGCCCTGGTGCAAACCATCGAAGGCGTGACACAGGCATCCAATAGCACGTTACACATAGAGGGCATTCTGCGCACTATGTATGATCCGCGAAACAGACTGACTAACGATGTTTCTGCTCAGCTACACGAGCACTTCGGTGACAAGGTATATCGTACCGTAATACCGCGCAATGTGAGGCTTGCTGAGGCCCCGAGTCATGGCGTTCCTGCAATGTATTACGACAAATACTCCCGTGGTTCTAAGGCCTACATGGCGCTTGCCGGGGAGATAATACGCAGAGACGAGACAGAGACCGCCGGGCAGTCCGGCAGCGCGGTGTGACTTGAAATGATGGAGAGCGCAGATGTCTGGTAAAAAACGGGGCCTGGGGCGAGGGCTCGAAGCGCTTCTCAGTGGAGGTAGCAGCGCACAATCAGCTGTTACAGATGCTGCCCTGGACAATTCCGAGGGTGGGGCAACCCGCGCCAATGATCAGGCTATGAGGGAGCTGCCGGTTGATCTCATCCAGCGAGGCAAGTATCAACCGCGTCGAGATATGGAGCCTGAGTCGTTGCAGGAGTTGGCGGACAGCATCGTTGCGCAGGGGGTAATGCAACCTATAGTGGTGCGTCCGATATCCGACCAAAAATTTGAAATTATCGCTGGAGAGCGTCGATGGCGCGCCACGCAGATGGCTGGCCTTGATGTCATTCCAGCGGTGATACGTGATGTCTCAGACGAGGCAGCCATTGCGATGGCGTTAATCGAGAATATTCAGCGGGAAGATCTCAACCCCATTGAGGAAGCGGGTTCCTTGCAGCGGCTGCAGCGGGAATTCGACCTGACGCAGCAGGAAGTGGCGACGGCAGTCGGAAAATCCCGCTCTGCCGTAGCGAATCTCTTGCGGTTAATGAGTCTTCAGGAAGACGTGCGTCGTCTGGTTGAGCATGGTGATCTGGAAATGGGCCATGCTAAGGCGCTGTTGGGACTGGAGGGCGCGAGCCAGTCTCAGGCGGCACGTTCGGTAGTGGCCAAGGGGCTCACGGTGCGACAAACCGAAGCGTTGGTGCGCGGCCTGCTGGCAAAACCGACAGCGACCTCAACCGGGAAAAAACTCGATCCCAATGTTCGGAATTTGCAAGATGATTTGGCCCAGCGGCTTGGCGCCTCGGTGCAGATTCAACACAGCGCAAAGGGCAAGGGTAAGTTGGTGATCACTTACAACAGTCTTGATGAGCTGGACGGAATCTTGGGGCACATCAAATAGCAGCGGTGTACGGATTCCGCTGGCCGGGGTTCTCATTCGGCTGGACCCTTACCGACCACCTGGTGTATTGATGAACAGCCGGCACCGGACAAGCGCTAACCCATACGGCAAACACACTATCTGGTACTTCGAAATTGGTGCAGGGTACAAGATACGGTGTCTCGGTTTAGGTGAGCCCCAGAACTGCGATATGTCGCTGCGAACATGCCGCTAACTGCGCTAATTATTATCCAGACTGCGCCCATCTGCAGGTTGAACCTGCCCCGTAATGTCCTTATAATGCGCGCCCGAACCGAGGAAGATTCCCGTGTATTTGCGCCAGGGGAATTATCGCGAGGCGCTCATGAGCGGTGCTGAAATAACGCGTCCTCCGGTCCACCGTATCACCGTGGTTCAACTGGCATTGCTCGTTTCGCTATGTCTGGGTTTGGTGGCGTATGACAAAGTTTTTGCGTATTCGGTGCTTAGTGGTGGCCTGATAGCCATCGTGCCTCAGGGATATTTCGCGCTACTTGCGTTCAGATGGCGCGGTGCGCGATCTGCCCCAGCAATAGCCCGGTCCAGCTACTTGGGCGAGGTTGGCAAGTTTATACTGAGTGTCGCCGGATTTGCCGTTGTCTTTGCAGTGGTGCGGCCAGTAGACGGCCTGGCAGTTTTCATTGGTTATCTGGTGATGCTGCCCGTACAGTTTGTAGGAAGTTGGTTGCTGCTTACCCGCGACCAGCAGAGTTAGCTCACGGAAATGGATACAGAGAAGCGAGAGTTTTGATAGATGGCAGGCTCAACCCAGACTGTTTCTGAATACATCACACACCACCTGACCAACCTTACCTATGGCAAGCTGCCTGAGGGTTTTGTGCGTGATGATGGCTCTATCATCGGCGGCGGTGGCTCCTGGGTGATGGCTACCGGCGGGCATGAAGCGTCCGCTATGGGCTTTAGCGCTATCCACGTTGACTCCATGATGTGGTCCATAGGGCTTGGCATAGTTTTCTGCTGGATATTCCGCAGTGTTGCTAAAAAAGCCGAGACGGGCGTACCCAGTGGCATGGTAAATGTCGTTGAGATGGCGGTCGAGTTCGTCGACAACACTGTGCGTGACACCTTCCATGGCCACAACAAGCTGATTGCCCCTTTGGGATTGACCGTGTTCGTCTGGGTGTTGTTGATGAACCTTATGGACCTGGTTCCGATCGATCTGGTTCCCGAACTTTTCAAGCTCGCAGGCGTTCATTTCCAGAAAATAGTGCCTTCCACTGACCCGAACATTACTCTGGGTATGGCAGTGGGTGTCTTTGTTCTCATGCTTTACTACTCTATCAAGATAAAGGGCTTCGGTTTCGTCAAGGAATTGAGTATGACGCCCTTTAACCATTGGGCGTTTATCCCTGTAAACCTGTTTATGGAGATTGTTGGCTTGCTGGCCAAGCCATTTTCTCTCGGCCTGCGACTATTCGGTAATCTCTACGCCGGTGAGATGATTTTTATCTTGATTGCTGCTCTATTTAGCGCTGGTGTGGGCTGGATGGCCCCTGCGGCTCTTTTGCAAATTGGCTGGGCGATATTTCACTTACTTATTATCCCTCTGCAAGCCTTTATCTTTATGGTGCTGACGATCGTGTATCTCAGCATGGCTCATGAGGATCATTGATTCACATTAACTCGTAACCTTTGGTTATTTAACGCTAGGAGAAAATCATGGAATTAGTTTACGTTGCTGCCGCCATCATGATGGGTCTGGGTGGTTTGGGCGCCGCAATCGGTGTTGGCCTGTTGGGTGGTAAGCTCATCGAGGGCTCTGCACGTCAGCCCGAATTGGCACCCAAGTTGCAGGTAACTTTCTTTCTGGGCGCTGGCCTGGTCGACGCGATCCCTATTATTGGAGTTGGTATCGCGATGTATCTCATCTTCGTTGTCGCACCAGCATAATACGACCTACGACGGGAATAGGGCTGCCCTGAGCGCGGCCCTCAATAATATGTGAGGAGCAAGCGTGAATATTAACCTTACGCTTATCGGTCAGATGATCGCCTTTGTCGGCTTCGTGCTGTTTTGCATGAAGTATGTGTGGCCACCGATTATGGCGGCCATGGCGGAGCGCGAGAAGAAGATAACAGACGGCCTAGCCGCCGCGGATCGTGCCAGTCTCGATCTGGAGTTGGCAAAAGAAAAGGCTGTTGAGCGTTTAAAAGACGCTAAGTCAGAGGCTGCGGGCATAGTCGACGCAGCGAACAAGCGCGGCACTCAGCTGGTGGAAGAGGCCAAGAATGCTGCACTGGCAGAGGCTGAGCGAGTGAAAGTATCTGCACAGGCAGAGATTGAGCAGGAAGCTAACCGAGCGCGTGAACATCTGCGCTCTCAGGTGGCAGCTTTGACGCTTGCGGGTGCTGAAAAAGTATTGGGCGCAGCGATTGACCGGGAGGCTCACAATGAGTTGGTCGATAAGCTGGCAGCAGAGCTATAGGGACGCAAGACTATGGCTGAATTAAGCACATTGGCTCGTCCCTATGCTAAAGCGGCTTTTGAGTTCGCACGGGATCACAAGGCTCTAGGCGAGTGGTCGGCGCAATTGGCCACCTGTGCCGCGGTTGCCGCTGATGAGTGTGTCAGGGTCATCCTGGACAACCCAGCGCTGACCAATGAGCAGCAGGCGCAGACACTGAATGATGTTTGTGGCGATGCGACGGGCCAGGAAGTAAAGAATTTCGTCAGCATACTGTCCTCCAACAAGCGCATAGCATTACTGCCCTATATCCAAACTCAGTTTGAATTATTCAAGGCCAACCAGGAAAAGTCAGTGGATGTGGAAGTCATATCTGCATTTGACATGGATGAGGCCACCGTAGCGAAACTGGGAGAGGTGTTGGGCAAGAAGCTCGAGCGTGATGTAAAAGTCAGCACCGCCACCGACCGGAGCATTTTGGGTGGCGTTTTAATCAGGGCCGGTGATCTGGTGATCGATGGCTCCGTGCGCGGCAGGTTGAATAAGCTGGCCGAAGCCATGAATTCCTAGACAATAGACGCAGGACTGAGGAACAGAGCATGCAACAACTGAATCCATCTGAGATCAGCGAGATTATCAAGCAGCGCATCGACAACCTCGATGTTAGCGTAGAGGCGCGTAATGAGGGTACCGTGGTCTCGGTGACCGACGGCATTATCCGAATTCATGGCCTCGCCGAAGTGATGTACGGTGAGATGATTGAATTTGAGGGCGGCATCTACGGGATGGCGCTCAACCTCGAGCGCGACTCCGTGGGCGCGGTAATTCTTGGGGATTACAAAAGCTTGGCGGAAGGTCAAAGCTGTCGCTGCACCGGCCGTATTCTGGAAGTGCCGGTAGGACCCGAACTGCAAGGTCGCGTCGTGGATGCACTTGGCAGCCCTATTGATGGCAAGGGTCCGGTCAATGCGGCTATGACTGATGCATTGGAAAAGGTTGCCCCGGGCGTTATTGCTCGCCAGTCGGTCGATCAGCCCGTGCAGATTGGTCTCAAGGCGATTGATGCCATGGTGCCGATTGGTCGCGGCCAGCGCGAATTAATTATCGGCGACCGGCAGATCGGCAAGACCGCTATCGCTGTTGATGCCATCATCAACCAGAAAGGCACGGGTATTAAATGTGTCTACGTGGCTATCGGCCAGAAAGCGTCCTCTGTTGCGGCCGTGGTGCGCAAACTGGAAGAACACGGCGCGATGGACCACACTATTATTGTTGCCGCCACCGCTTCCGACCCCGCTGCCATGCAGTTCTTGGCGCCCTTTGCTGGCTGTACCATGGGTGAGTACTACCGTGATCGTGGTGAAGACGCTCTGATCATTTACGATGACCTGACCAAGCAGGCTTGGGCCTATCGCCAAATTTCATTGCTGCTACGTCGGCCCCCGGGTCGTGAAGCTTACCCGGGCGACGTTTTCTATCTCCACTCTCGTTTGCTGGAGCGCGCGGCGCGGGTCAACGCCGACTATGTGGAAAAATTTACGGACGGAGCCGTCAAAGGTAAGACCGGATCTCTCACCGCCCTGCCTGTTATCGAGACACAGGCTGGCGATGTTTCTGCTTTCGTTCCAACCAATGTAATTTCTATTACTGATGGCCAGATCTTTCTGGAAGCCGATATGTTCAATGCGGGCATTCGCCCGGCGATGAACGCCGGTATTTCTGTTTCCCGTGTGGGGGGTGCAGCGCAGACCAAGATCATCAAAAAGCTGTCCGGTGGTATTCGAACTGCTTTGGCGCAGTACCGTGAGCTGGCGGCGTTCTCACAGTTTGCATCTGATCTCGATGACGCGACCAAGGCTCAGCTTGATCACGGTGCGCGCGTTACCGAATTGATGAAACAGAAGCAGTACTCTCCCCAGTCGATTGCCGAAATGGGAGTGGTGTTGTTTGCCGCGAACGAAGGATATTTGAGCGATATCGAAGTCAACAAGCTAGGTGATTTCGAGGGCGCATTGTTGTCCTATATGCACGCTGAACACGGCGATTTAATGAAGAGCATTGTTGACAGTGGCGACTACAACGACGAAATCGCGGCTGCGTTCAAGTCTGCAGTTGAATCCTTCAAGTCGACTCAAACCTGGTAGAGCCAGAGGATCAGTAGATGGCAGCCGGAAAAGAAATACGGACCAAGATCTCTAGCATCCAGAGCACGCAGAAAATTACCAGTGCGATGGAAATGGTAGCGGCGAGTAAAATGCGCAAGGCACAGGAGCGGATGCACCTGGGCAAACCGTATGCGCGTCGCATGCGCTCTGTTGTCGGACACCTTGCCAACTCAGCGCCAGAGTATCGCCATCATTATATGGAGCAGCGTGACGTCAAGCGGGTCGGGTTTGTTGTTGTCTCTACAGATCGCGGTCTTTGTGGTGGTCTGAACACTAACTTGTTCAAAGCCACCATTAAAAGCATGAAGGAGTGGGCGGATCAAAATATTGAAATTGATCTTTGCCTGATCGGAGCCAAGGCGGCATCGTTTTTTGGCAGCTATGGCGGCAATGTCACCGCAGCAGTGCGCGACCTTGGGGAAGCGCCCAGCATCGGTGACCTCATCGGCGGCGTGAAAGCTATGTTGGACGCCTACGAACAGGGCAAGATTGATCGTTTGTTTTTGGTAAGCAATGAGTTCATCAACACCATGACGCAAATACCCACCGTGGAACAGCTGTTGCCACTTGAGGCAGAGCAATCGGAAGAGATGAAGCACCATTGGGACTATCTCTACGAACCGGATGCGAAAGAATTATTGGAGGGCTTGCTGACGCGTTACATCGAGTCCCAGGTCTATCAGGCGGTGGTCGAAAACGGTGCCTGTGAGCAGGCCGCGCGGATGTTGGCGATGAAAAATGCTACCGACAACGCCGGCGACCTGATCGACGATTTACAGTTGATTTATAACAAGGCTCGGCAGTCGGCAATTACCCAGGAACTTTCTGAAATTGTCAGCGGTGCTGCCGCTATTAGTTAGTGACAGTGAAAAAGAATTCGGCGACGGACAGTGCTCCGAGCCAAGCAGAAATGAACTTTGAAACAGAGGATCCGAACATGAGCAGCGGACGTATCGTACAAATTATCGGCGCGGTGATCGATGTGCAATTTCCCCGCGACGAAGTGCCAAAGGTGTATGACGCACTAAAAGTCCCGGAAAAAGAATTGACCCTGGAAGTCCAGCAGCAGTTGGGTGATGGTGTGGTTCGCGCTATCGCCATGGGGTCTTCTGAGGGCGTTAGTCGTGGTTTGGCAGTAGAAAATACCAAGGCACCTATTTCAGTACCAGTGGGCATCGAAACCCTCGGTCGGATCATGGACGTGCTTGGTAATCCCATTGATGACTGTGGACCTATCGGTGAGAAAGAGCGCGCTTCCATTCACCGCAAAGCACCGGCCTACGAGGAATTGTCTGCCTCCGACGAGCTCCTGGAAACGGGCATCAAGGTTATCGATCTAGTGTGTCCCTTTGCCAAGGGCGGAAAGGTCGGCCTATTTGGTGGCGCGGGTGTGGGTAAAACCGTCAACATGATGGAGCTCATCAATAACATTGCAACAGAACACTCCGGCCTGTCGGTATTTGCCGGCGTGGGTGAGCGCACTCGGGAAGGAAACGATTTCTACTTTGAGATGCAGGAATCCAAAGTGGTTGACGTAGAGACGTTTAGCAATTCAAAAGTGGCCATGGTATACGGTCAGATGAATGAGCCCCCAGGAAACCGTTTGCGTGTAGCGCTGACTGGCCTGACCATGGCCGAAAAGTTCCGCGACGAAGGCCGGGATGTATTGCTGTTCATCGATAACATCTACCGCTACACGCTCGCAGGTACCGAGGTGTCGGCTCTGTTGGGACGCATGCCTTCCGCGGTGGGCTACCAGCCAACCCTGGCGGAAGAAATGGGTGTGCTGCAGGAGCGCATTACGTCGACCAAAGTAGGCTCGATTACCTCCATTCAGGCGGTTTATGTGCCAGCTGATGACCTGACCGACCCTTCTCCAGCGACTACGTTCGCCCACCTGGATTCAACGGTTGTATTGTCACGTGATATCGCTGCTAAGGGTATTTATCCAGCGGTCGATCCGCTTGACTCTACGTCGAGACAGCTCGATCCGCTGCTAATTGGCAGTGAACACTATGAAACAGCCCGGGGAGTGCAGGCTGTTTTGCAGCGCTACAAGGAGCTAAAAGATATTATCGCTATCCTTGGCATGGACGAATTGTCTGAGGAAGACAAGCAAACAGTGGCTCGTGCCCGGAAGATCGAACGCTTCCTGTCGCAGCCGTTCTATGTGGCGCAAATTTTTACCGGGTCACCCGGCAAGTATGTGTCGCTCAAGGACACCATTGCAGGTTTTCAGGGCATTCTGGCTGGCGATTACGATCATCTGCCTGAGCAGGCGTTCTATATGGTGGGTGGCATCGATGAAGCCATCGAGAAAGCCAAGACACTGTAGAGTAATAGGTCAGCGAGGCTAGTAGGGTATGGCAATGACTATTCACTGCGACATCGTTAGTGCAGAGGAAGAAATTTTTTCGGGCTTGGTGGAAATGCTCGTTGCAACCGGTGCAGTGGGTGAACTGGGCGTTAGCTATGGCCACGCGCCGTTGCTCACTTCCCTGGTGCCCGGGCCAGTCCGCATTGTGGCACAAGGCGGAGAAGAGCATGTTTTCTATGTCTCTGGCGGGTTTCTCGAGGTGCAGCCGGGGGTAGTGTCAATTCTCGCAGATACGGCGATTCGTGCGGACGATGTTGACGAAGCCGCGGCAGAAGAGGCTCGCAGAGAGGCAGAACATGCTCTGGCTAACCAAACGGGCGATTTTGATTATGGGCGGGCATCCGCCCAGTTGGCGGAAGCTGCGGCGCAGCTTGCTACGCTGCGCAAAATGAAGAACCGGGCCGGGAGAGGCTAGGTCGAGAGAGTCTCAACGCTAAGAAATGCCCAAAAGCCCCGGTTTCACTGGGGTTTTTTTTGCCACCTGCAAAACACGTCACACTGCGATGGTTGGCGATGGTTGTCCCGCAGCGCATAATAGTAAGAACGATTATGGGTACCTCCAGCCCAGTAAGTACCAAGAATGAAAAGGATGGAAAACGTTGCCATGAAACTTGAAGTCGTGATTCTCGGCGCGGGCCAGGGAACGCGGATGAAATCCTCTCTGCCGAAGGTGTTGCACTTGGTGGCGGGGATGCCGCTACTGGAGCATGTGGTAAAGACCGCACAGGTGTTAGAACCTGCGGCCATTCATGTGGTTATCGGGCACGGCGGAGACCAGGTTCGCGAGGCGCTGGCGCGTTACGATATCAACTGGGTGGTGCAGGAGCAGCAACTGGGTACCGGCCACGCGGTACGCCAGGCTTTACCAGCGGTATCGTCCGATAGTACTGTTTTGGTCCTTTACGGTGATGTTCCACTGACCCAGCTATCCACACTGCAACAATTGGTGCATCAGGCGCAGGATGGCCCCGCGCTGTTAACGGCAGAACTGCAAAACCCCCACGGTTATGGCAGGATTCTTCGGGACGAGAACGGCAACTTGCTAGGCGTGGTGGAGGATAAGGATGCTACCCCAAGCCAACGGCGGATTCAGGAGATCAATACGGGCTTATTGGCAGCACCTTGCCGGGACTTTCAGGAATACCTCCCGCTGGTTGAGAATAATAACCAACAGGGCGAGTTCTACCTCCCGGACATACTCAGCCTGGCTGTAGCGGCAGGCAAAGTAGTGAAGTCCTGTGTTGCGGAGTCGGCGCTGGAGATTCTTGGGGTCAATGACCGGGTGCAACTTAATCAGGTGGAGCGAGAGGTTCAGCGTCGGCGAGCGGAGCAGTTGATGCGCGACGGCGTGAGTATCGCAGATGCGGGGCGTCTTGATATTCGTGGCACCCTCACCTGCGCCGAAGACGTTTCTATCGACGTCAACGTTGTTTTTGAAGGGGCGGTTCAGTTGGGTCCTGGTGTTTCGATTGGCGCGAATTGTGTACTGAGCGATGTCAGCGTGGGTGAGGGCTCAGTAGTTCATCCCATGAGTCACTTGCAGGGAACAGTGGTCGGCAACAAGTGTAGTGTAGGGCCCTATGCCCGCCTGCGTCCCGGAACGGTACTGGCAGAAGGTGCTCGAGTCGGAAACTTTGTAGAGACCAAGAAGGCAAACATTGGCGCGGGCAGCAAAGTGAACCACTTAAGCTATATCGGCGATTGTGAAATGGGCGCAGAGGTTAATATTGGGGCGGGAACGATTACCTGCAACTACGATGGCGTCAACAAACACAAGACTGAAATAGGTCAGGGGGTGTTTGTTGGCTCCAACAGTACACTGGTTGCACCGCTGCTAATTGAAGACCAGGGCTTTGTGGCGGCGGGCTCCACCGTGACAACCAAAGTGGCCAAGGGAGATCTGGCAGTGAGTCGGACCCGGCAACGTAATATCCAGGGCTGGAATCGTCCCCGTAAGCCCGACACCAAGGACTGACTATGTGTGGCATTGTGGCTGCCGCTGCGCGGCGAGAAGTTTCTGAAATCCTGCTGGAAGGGCTGCGCCGTCTTGAGTACCGCGGATACGATTCTGCTGGTATGGCGCTCGTCGATGGAAAGCAAAACTTGCTGCTGCACAAGCGCAAAGGCAAGGTTAAGGAACTGGAACTCGCTCAACAAAAAGAACCCTATTCTGGCTCAACGGGTATATCCCATACCCGCTGGGCAACGCATGGTGAGCCCTCGCGTGAAAATGCCCACCCCCATAGCTCGGGACAGCGTGTTGCGTTAGTTCACAACGGTATAATTGAGAACCACGCGGCTCTACGTAAAGAATTGATCGCATCTGGCTATGTAATGGACTCTGCCACAGATACTGAAGTTGTGGTTCATCTTTTGCATCGGGAGCTCGAGTCCGGCGCGTCACTACTGCAAGCCATGCAACAAATAGTGTTGAGACTGGACGGGGCGTATGCATTGGCGGCTATAGACGTCAATAGTCCAGAGGAAGTAGTGGGCGCTCGAAAGGGCAGCCCTTTGGTGGTCGGCGTGGGAATCGGAGAAAACTTTCTGGCTTCTGATCAGATGGCCCTGCGCCAGGTAACAGACCGTTTTATTTATTTGGAAGAGGGAGACCTGGTGAGGGTCACGCCTTCAACGGTGCAAGTGTTCGATAACGCCGGCGAAGAAGTGCAGCGTGCGACGACTCGAATAGCCGACGCGGTGGAAATTCCAGACATGGGCGACTTTGATCATTACATGATCAAGGAAATCTTCGAGCAGCCAGAAGCGCTAAAGGCGACATTTGCCGATACACAGGATTGCGGGAAGATCGAAAAACGCTTTGGCAGCGGCGCGACAGAAATATTTGATCGCGTGAAAAACATACAAATTGTAGCGTGTGGTACCAGCTTTCATGCGGGAATGGTGGCACGGTATTGGTTGGAAGAACTTGCGGGTATTGCCTGTGAAGTTGAGGTTGCTTCGGAATTTCGTTATCGAAAACGCGTGCAGCACGAAGGAACTTTACTGGTTGCGATCTCCCAGTCGGGTGAAACGGCCGATACACTAGCCGCTCTTCGCAACGCAACTGACGGTGAATTCATTGGCAGCCTTGTGATTGCCAACGTGGACAATAGTTCTTTAGTGCGGGAGTGCGATCTTGTATTTCTCACGCGGGCGGGTGCAGAGATCGGTGTAGCCTCGACCAAAGCATTTACTACGCAACTTGTTGCTCTGTTGATGTTGACACTGGCACTGGGGCGGCGACGGGAGATGCCTAAAGAACGACAGGAAGGAATTGTATCTGCCCTGAAGAAGCTCCCTGATTATGTACGCGAAACACTGGAGCTTGATGCGTCGATACAGACTCTGTCAGAGGCCTTTATTCCGAAGCGACATGCGCTTTTTCTGGGACGTGGTATACAATATCCTATCGCAATGGAGGGTGCGCTAAAACTCAAGGAAATTTCCTATATACATGCTGAGGCCTATCCTGCAGGCGAGTTGAAACACGGGCCGTTGGCCCTGGTGGACAATGACATGCCAGTGGTCGCGGTGGCGCCCAATGATGAGTTACTGGAGAAACTGAAATCGAATCTGGAGGAAGTTCGCTCTCGCGGCGGGGAACTGTTTGTTTTTGCGGACAGGGAGGCAGGCTTCGCCAATGAAGCGAGGGTTCAGGTACTACCCATGCCCCATTGTCCTGAGGTGATCAAGCCGATTGTCTATACGGTGGCGCTGCAGCTGCTGTCGTATCACGTGGCAGTTCAAAAAGGCACGGACGTGGATAAGCCGCGCAATCTGGCAAAGTCGGTCAC